>NZ_SJPO01000002.1:0-600000 GCF_007859935.1 Posidoniimonas polymericola
CAAGAAGAAGAGCTGCTCGAGCTGCTGCGAGCCCTCGTGCTGTGCCGACCCGTCGTGCTGTGCTTCGGACAGCTGCTGTGGCGAGCCGTCGTGCTGTGCCTCTGACAGCTGCTGCGAGCCGTCCTGCGGCTGCGACTCGTGCGGCAGCTGCTGCTCGAAGAAGCCTTGCCTGCTGGACAAGCTGTTCGGCAAGAAGAAGTGCTGCTCGAGCTGCTGCGAGCCCTCGTGCTGTGCCGACCCGTCGTGCTGTGCCGCTCCGAGCTGTGGCGCCCCGAGCTGCGGTTGTGGCAGCAGCCCTGTCTCGGCCCCGGCGCCGGTTCAGGTCAACGAGCCGACCCCGGTTCCGCCCGCCCCGATGTCCGACCCGAACGCTTCGGTTGGTCGTCAGCGTGACGTCGTCCGTGCCGCCTTCGCTCGCTAATCGCGAACCGGTCGACACGACAGCGGACAATTGAGTCCCCCTTTTGTGACCTGCCCCAGGCTTCGGCCTGGGGCAGGTTTTTTTTTGCGCCGACTGGTAGGTCCATTCACCAATGGCGAGCGCCAAAGGGGCTCCGCGTTGCCAGCTCGCGAACCGGCTACCCTACGGCTGCCGCCGCAGGTTGCTGGGGCGTCGGGAGAAGATTGCTAGAACCAGCGGCATCCACCGCATGCTTGCGTGAGGGTGAACCCGTGAGTGAGCGCAGCTGAGTGCCGCTAGCCGGCCTGCCGCGGGAGGATCGGCTTGAAGTCCTCGGCCGGCAGGATCATCTGGCTGATCTTCACGCCAAACTTCTCGCCCACCTTGACGGTCTCGCCGGTGGCGATCGGCTGGCCGCCGATCGAGATCTCGATCGGCGCGTCGCACGGCTTCTCAAAGGACAGGATCGAGCCCGGCCCGAGCGCCATGATCTCGTGCACGGTCTGCCGCTTCTCGGCGAGGGTCACCATCAGCGGCACCCGCACCTTCAGCAGGCTCTTGCTGTACGGGGGCAGCTGAGAGAAGTCGAAGATCCGCGGGCGGACAGGCTCGCCGGCCGCCCCGCTCGCTGGGGTCGGTTCGGAGGGTGCGGCCGACCCCTCTTTGCCCGCCTCGTCGCTTGCTTGGTCGTCGGCCTGCTCGGGCGCCGCTTCCTCCCCGGCCGCTCCGCCCTTGAGCACCTCGCCCGGCGAGCTCAGCGGCCACACCAGCCACAGCACGCCTTGGTCATCGCCCGACTTGAGCGTGATCGGCACGGCGGCCGCGCCGTCGGCCAGGCCGCCACGTCCGAGCGCCTCGCCGGCGTCGGTCACCCACGACGCCTCGAAGACGTCGGCCATCAGGGTTTCGGGAACGAGCAGCATGCTCAGTTCCTGCGCCAGCGTCGCTAGCTTGCTCTCGCCGGTCGGGTCGGGCGCCGGAGCCCAGTCGGGCGTCAGGCCACTCGACTCGGCGAGCATCGCCACCGCCCCCTCGCCCTCGAAAGCCATCAGCACCGCCAGGCTCGGTCCGCCGAATCCCTCGGGCGGGGCAGCCGGGTCGAAGGTGATCGACTCGCCGACCTCGAGCGTGAATTCACGATCGAGCGCCCGGGACAGCGCACCGGCTGCCTCCTCCGCCCCGGCCTGCGAGGCGGCGACGACATCGGCGGCGATTTCTGGCGTGAGCTCGGACAAGGGGCGGCCGGGGTGCTAGCAGTCGTGGGAGCAGGTTGCAGCGAGGGCGCGAGGCCTTCTCCCTCAGTATCGGCCGCCCAGCCGTTAATCTTTGCCCAGGCCGCCGCGCTGTTTGCTGGCGGCGGCGATGCGTATAATGGCCCGGCCTCATCGCGGTGCTAGCGTGCGTAGCCGATCCTGGGTTTGGTCCCACCCCTGGCGGGGTGGGCTGCCGTTGGGTGACGCTGGTTCGTGGGGGGGAGCCGTCCACGCTTACAAACCTTCTGCTTGCGATTGCTTTATGCCTACTGCCGCCGAACCCGCGTTTCCCGACGTCAAACCGTACAAGTCGCTCTCGAACGACGAGCTGTCCGCCCGGATCGAGGCGGTCCGCGCCGAGCTCGGCCCGCGGCTCCTGATCCTCGGTCACCACTACCAGCAAGACGAGGTAATCGCCCACGCGGACCTCAGCGGCGACAGCTACCAGCTCAGCCAGATGGCGGCCGACAGCAGCGACTGCCGGGCGATCGCGTTCTGCGGCGTGCACTTCATGGCCGAGACCGCCGACATCCTCGCCAACCGGCCCGAAAAGCTGGCCGAGCGCAACGGCGAGCTGGTCCGCGTGATCCTGCCCGACATGGCCGCCGGCTGCAGCATGGCCGACATGGCCGCCATCGGTCAGATCGAGGACGCCTGGAGCCAGCTCGGCGAGGTGGTCGACACCGAGCGGCTGATCCCGGTCACGTACATCAACTCGGCCGCCAGCCTCAAGGCGTTCGTCGGCCGCCACGGCGGCATCGTCTGCACCAGCTCCAACGCCAAGGCCGCCATCGAGTGGGCCTTCCACAAGTCCAACGATGGGAAGGGGGGCGACCGCGTGATGTTCTTCCCCGACCAGCACCTCGGCCGCAACACGGCCCTCGGCATGGACATCAAGAACGACCAGATGCCGGTCTGGGACCCCTACGAGACCGACCTCGGCGGCAACACCGAAGAGCAGCTGGAAAACTCGAAGGTGATCCTCTGGAAGGGCCACTGCAGCGTGCACCAGATGTTCAAGCCCGAGCACGTCGCGATGTTCCGCGAGCAGCACCCCGGCATCAAGATCCTGGTCCACCCCGAGTGCCCGCAGGACGTGTTCGAGCTGGCCGACGAGTACGGCAGCACGGGCAAGATCATCAACACCGTGAAGAATGCCCCCGCCGGGACCAAGTGGGCGATCGGCACCGAGCTGCACCTGGTGAACCGCCTGAAGCAGGAGCACCCGGAGCAGGAGGTCCACTTCCTCAGCCCGGTGGTCTGCATGTGCGCGACGATGTACCGCATCGACCTGGCGCACCTCTGCTGGACCCTCGAAAACCTCCGCGACGGCAGCCCCGTGAACACCGTGGAGGTCGACGAAGAAACCTCCAAGTGGAGCCTCGTGGCCCTCGAACGGATGCTCGAAGTGAAGTAGCGCGCCCAACTGACTCGCGAAGTGACGCGCTCATAGTAGCCGGCGAGCTACGCCTCGCCGGTGTGCGGTAGGGGAATACTAATCACCGCTAATGTCCCTGCGGTGTGAGCGGTTAGAACCACAAAGACACGAAGGTCACAAAGAAGCTGAATGGCACGGCCTAGTCTTCGCTTTGTGTCGTTGTGCCGTCGTGGTTTATTTCTTCCGAGGTCGCCTTGTCGCTCGCCGTCCGCCGCCGATACAGCGGCGCGATCGCCAGCCCGATGAACAGGGCCGTCGACAGCACCCGCCGCCAATGGATGATGTGGCCGATGACGGCATCCTCCAGATCGTAAACCCCTCCGTCAAAGTCTTCGGGGATCTCTTCGCCGCCTCCACGGGTCAACAGTGCCCGGGCGAGCTCTCGTGTCGGCACGAAGCCGATTGACCGCACGCGGCCGTCGGCGAAGCCGACGCAGCGGGGGTACAGCCCGTCGCCGCGGTAGCGGGTAGAGGCAAACAATCCAGGTTCCACCCACTCGTGGTGTACGTCGGAGGCGCGGGTGAGCAGGTCGATCGCCTCGTCCATGTTCAGGTCTCGCGGTTCGTACCAACGGACGCCGCGGCTCGCGACCTCAATGACGACAATCGTGTTGGACGTGCCGTCGGCAATGTCTTGGAACCGGACCGGTTTGCCGGGGCGGAAGACCGCCTCGTCGTCGACGACTGCCAGGTAGTGCGTCTCGTCCGGCAGGCTCTGCCGGGCAGGCCTCCGCGGGTTCTTGTAGAGAAAGAGTTGAAGGCCATCGACGAGGGTCGCGTTCGCAGGGCTGTCCCACGGCTCGTCGAGATGAATCGCCTTGTAGAGCGGCAACTCTTCGACGTAGGGCAGGATCAGGGTGCGCCAACTGTGTAGCGGGGCGCCCTCGACGTCAGTAGAGTAGGCCGGCGGGAAGGAGCCGTGCGTGTCGTAGTAGTTGTGCAGCGCGAGGACCAGTTGCTTCATCTGGCTGATGCTCTGGTTGCGTCGGGATGCAGGCAAAGACCCGACTGACGGCAGCAGCAGGGCGATCAATGTCGCGATCGCGCCGACGATGAACAGCCACTGCAGAAGCGTCGGCCAGCTCCAGCGCACAATGTGCAGCACGCAAACGAACGAGGCGAGCACAATCCCCAGGGCCGGCTCAAACGTCCCCATCCCGGTGGCGAACAACGCCGTGAGCCAGAGCAGCGTGGCGATGGTGAAGCGTGGCAACGGGTTCTCTCTGCAAAGGTAGCCGGCGAGCTACGCCTCGCCGGTGTGCGGTGAGGGAACACTAATGGCCGCTGATTGACGCTAATCAGAGGAGGTGTCGCTGACCGGTATTAGCGATGGTTAGTGTCGATTAGTGTTCCCCCGGAGAATTCTATCGCGGATCCCAAGCAGATTCATTGCCGTTCTCCGGCAAGGTGTGGCTCGCCGGCTATTCTGTGCCGTCGGCCGATTGCTTCTCGGTAGACTTCAATTCCGGCAAGAGAGAAACTGTGGCGAACAAGCAGAAGCCCAGCACACGGTCCCAACGGATGAGTCGTTCCCTGTGGTTCATGTCCCAACCTCGGCGATAGCGGACGCGTCTGTCGTCGTCTTGGTCTGCGGTTAGAATCGCTCGAGCATAGACGCCATTGGGTTCGGCACGTACGTCTGCGGTGTGACCATCAGCAAACCCGACTTCGCCGCCCCATGTTTCGAACGTTGTGCTCCACGAGTGCTCGCGCACGTGGAGGTGCCGGAATTCTGTGGGAGTGGTGAGCAAACGAACGGCTTCAGAAACGGTTAGGTAGTCGGGATCGAGCCAGCACCGATTGCGGTCAGCGGTCTCGACAACGAGTGCCGTTGCGGCGAGACCGTCGGTCAATTCGGAAAGCGGGCGGCCGTCGCCCTCGGGGAAGGCGGTGTGGGGACCGACTACCACAAAGTAGTTCGACGCCAACATTCCCGGAGCGCCGAGGTAGGTAGTGGGAAGGTGATCGAGCGCCTCGTTGCCGGGGCACCGGTAGACGTCTGGGATGCGTTCGGCGAGGGCGAGGTTGTGGGGGCTGTCCCATGGTTGGCTAAAGTCGTATGCGTCGTAGAGCTCTTGCTCACCCAGGTAGGGCAGCAACAGCACCCGCCAACTGTGCAGGGCGTCGCCGTCGGCGTTGCGCACGACTGGCGGGGGCAGGGCACCGTGGTCGTCCGCGTAGCTCAGCATCGCGTTAACTATCGTGCCGACGCGCTGTTCGCAGGTACGATGGTCGACTTGGAGATTGCGATCGAACACGCCGGTGAAGAAGGGTCCGACCCACAGGGGGGAGAGCATGGCTAGCACCTTCCAACCCAGATGAACCTTTTTGTTCTTCAAGTTGACGGCCTGAATCAACACCACGGCTGAGCAGATTGCGCCGAGAACTGGGCCAAAGGTCGTCATACCGGCGGCGACCAGCGCAAACAACCAGAGCAGGGCAGTAATCGAGAAGCGTGGCAAACGATAAACTCTCTTTCAGGTAGCCGGCGAGCTACGCCTCGCCGGGGGGCGGTGGGGAACGCTGATGGCCGCCAATGCCACCGCGGTGGGGGCGGCGTGCGGCTGGGACTAGTGCTCACTAGTGTTCCCTCCCTGTTGTATCGCCAAATCAGCCCCCAATCATTGCCGTGCTCCGGCGAGGCGTAGCTCGCCGGCTAACGGGCTTGTCTGCTTGTCAGATCGGCGACCGCTCGGCGGTAGCGGGGGAGGGGGGCGAGCGACAACGCGACGAACGCCAGCGGCATGAGCAGCCACGCCGACCACTGGGCGGGCCCGTCACTCAGGACGCGGAAGGTTTCGACGACCGCGGCGGTCGACATGAACACAAACCCCATCAGCAACACGTACAAGAGCGTGTCGCCCGACGGGTTGTACGACGCCTGCTGCCGGGTGGCGAACAAGAAGATCCAGAAGTAGATCGTGCAGCCGAACGCGGCGATCCCCCAGCCGCCAAACGCCCCGACCCCGACCGCCAATACGGCGGTCGCCCAGAGCAGCGTGAGCAGGTCGAATCGCATCCGCAGAGCTCCGGCACGGGAGGAGAGGCACGAGCAGCTATCCTAGCGGATTCGCGCCCTCCGTGGAGAGATGAGCCGGCGAGCTACGCCTCGACGGCGATCGGGGGCTCGGCAAGTTCGTTGTGGAAAAGTGGCTGTGCGACGGTTCTAATAGAGGGTTGGCCGGCGTCATTCTTTGCTAACTGGAGCCTTGCCGGCTGGGGCGGCCGGCCCTGGCTTAATCGTCCGATGCACGCCCCTTTGGACCCATTTGGCGGACAAAACCCCTGCGGCCAGACTTGTTGGGTTTGCCGTAAGGGGTTGCTGCTAAAGGCCTGGTGGGTTGCTTGGCGCCGCCTTGAGAGGGGTTTTGTCCCCTCCGATCGAATAATCGGACAAAACACCTGACGCCCACAACCACCGGAATCGACCCTCACCCGTGAAGCACCCCTGGCCCGACTACGAACTGATTGACTTTGGCGACGGCCGCAAGCTGGAACGTTTTGGCCAGGTCGTGGTCGACCGGCCTGCGCCGGCGGCCGAGGGCGGCCGCAAATCGGATCCGGCCGCGTGGACGCAGGCGGTCGGCGTCTACACCGGCGCGCGGGTTGGCGATGGCAAGTGGAAGTTCGCCGCCGGCGGCCCGCCGTCCGACGCGACGGTGCACGCGCCGCTCGCCGACGGGTGCGCGTTCCAGATGCAGCTCGAGTACACGCCGGCGGGGCAGGTGGGGCTGTTCCCAGAGCAGTTTGAGAACTGGCGGTGGATTGCGGACTGGGTCGGGCGGGGTGAGCAGTTGAGGGTCCTCAACCTGTTTGGCTACGCCGGCGGCAGCACGCTGGCGGCGGCGGCCGCGGGGGCGGCGGTGACGCACGTCGACGCATCAAAGCCGTCGGTCGCGTTGGCGCGGAAAAACGCCGAGGCGAGCGGGCTGGCCGACGCGCCGATCCGGTGGATCGTCGAGGACGCGGTGCGGTACTGCCAGCGGGAAGTCAAACGCGGCAACAGGTACGACGCCGTGGTGCTCGACCCGCCGTCGTTTGGCCACGGGCCGAAGGGGGAGCAGTGGAAGCTGACCCGCGACCTGCCGGGCCTGTTGGGGGTGATCGCCGAGTTGGTCGAGGGGCGGCCCAAGTTCCTGCTGGCCACCTGCCACACGCCCGGCATCGGTCCGGCAGAGATCGGCGGCTACCTGGCCGACGGCGTGTTCGGCACGTGCGCCCAGCCCGCCAGCACGGGCGAGCACTTCCTGGTCGCGCGGGACGGCCGGCCGCTAGAGAGCGGGGTCTACGCGCGGTGGCCGCGGTAGTTGATGACGCCACCACACAGGGGGTTACAGGAACGTGTAGCAATAGCCGAGGGCCTACGGCCATCGGAGGCCTAGGGGACGTTCTCCTGCCATGGAGAACGCTACTTAGGGGCCTCCGACGGATGTAATCCGTCGGCTACGGGAGGGGGCTGCTCGACGCAACTAACCAAACAGCTCATCCACCGGCGCCCCCTCATCCACCAGGCGGATCGGGCGGCCGCTGAGGCTCATGTTTTCGTGGTCGGGGTTGATGCCCAGGGCGGTGTAGATCGATTGGTAGAGGTCTTTCGGTGAGACCGGGCGGTCGGTGACCTGCTCTCCGCCGGGGCTGGTCTGGCCGATCACCTGGCCGCCGCGGACGCCGCAGCCCGCCATCGCGACGTTGAACGCGCGCGGGTAGTGGTCGCGGCCGGCGCGGCCGTTGATGCGGGGCGTGCGGCCGAACTCGCCCATCCAGATGACGAGCGTGTCGTCGAGCTGGCCACGCTGCTTGAGGTCGCTGATGAGGGCGGCCATCGGCTGGTCGAACTGGCCGCAGAGCTCGGCGGTGCGGGCGGCGTTGTCGTTGTGCGTGTCCCAGCCGTTGAGGGTGACCTCGACAAACGTGACGCCGAAGTCGAGCAGCCGCCGGGCCAACAAACACCCGGAAGCGAACTGCCCCTCGCCGTAGGCGTCGCGGGTGCGTTGGTCCTCGCGGTCGAGGTCGAAGGCCTCCATGCGGGGGCTGAGGATCATCTCGCTGGAGGCTTCAATCAGTTTCTTGTGGTCGGCCACGACGTCGGCGCCCTCGACGGCCCCGAAGCTGGTCTCGAGGTTTTTGAGCAGGCCGAGCCGCCGCTCGTACCGGGCGCGGTCGGTGGTGGGGCGGGAGTTCTCCGGCGGGCGGTCGGCGCTGGCCAGGATCAGCGGGTCGTAGTCGACGCCAAGGAAGCCGCCGTTGCCGGGGTTCTGTCCGCCGCGGCCGATGCGGACAAAGCTCGGCAGCTCGCTGCTGGCGTCGCCGATCTGGTGGGCCACGTTGGCGCCGAGCGTGGGGAACTTGACGCCGCCCATCGGGAGGTAGCCGTGGTGCATCAGGAAGCTGGCGCGGGGGTGGCTCCCCTCCTTGCTGGCCATCGAGCGGATGACGGCCAGTTCGTTCATCACCTTGGCGAGCCGCGGCAGGTTCTCGGAGATTTGTATTCCAGAAACGGAGGTCGAGATCGCCTTGGTAGGGCCGCCGTTCTCGTGGCCCGGCTTGGGGTTGAAGGTCTCGAACTGGGAGGGGCCGCCGGCCATCCAGAGCAGGATGCACCGCTTGCCGCGCCGGCGGAGGTCGCTGGCGGCCAGCGCCACGCGGTCGGTCCAGCTCAGCACGCCGGCCGCCGTGGCCGCCGTGGCCGCCGCGCCGACGTTCCGCAGGAAGTCACGCCGCGAGGCGACCCGGCCGCCGCGGAGACCAACGTCAATCTGGTGCTGCAGGGGCATCACACGGTCCTCAGGGTAACAGCGAGAAAATTATTGGAACACTGATGGCCGCTAATACACATTCGTCGAATCAACGCCGACTGACGGTGCGTCGGCGTGCACTCTCTGGCCATCGCACTGGCGCCCGTTTCACTATGCTGCTTGAACTCAATAAAGGCGGGGCGGATCTACAAACCCATCTCGGAAGCGGGAGGAAGTCTACCCACAAGGAAGATTCATTAGTGTCAATTAGTGTTCCCCCAAATCCTTCCAATCTATCGCCGGTGGGCGAACTCGGCCGAATTGACCAGCGCCCACAGCAGGTCCTCGAACGCCGTTTCGCGTTTGTCGACCGACACGCGGTAGGCGAGTGCCGCGTCGCGTTCTTCGGCGGTCGGCTCGCGCGACAGGCAGCGGAGGTACAGCTCGTCGACCAGGGCGCCGTCATCCTGGATCTCGGTGGTCAGCTCGCCGAGCATCGTGCCGCGGCGGGCGCGGACCGCGTTGTTGAACCGGGGGGTGTTCATCATCGCCAGCGCCTGCGGGATCGACGCCGAAACGCCCTCGCGGTCGACGCTCGGGTCGAAGCCGAACGCCACGTTGAACTGCGCCCGCTGGTTGAGCTGGCGTCGGCCGCCGCGGCCGCGGTTGGTCTCGAGCTCCTCCTCGATGCCGAGCGCGGTCAGCAGGGCGTTGTAGAGCTGGTCGCCCCGCAGTCGCTGGGCCACGTTGGCGGTCATCGGCGTGGCGTCGGGTGTGCGGCGGGGGCGGCACTCACGCTGGTAGGCGTCGGTTGCCATCACGGCCCGCATCAGCCACTTGACGTCGTAGCCGCTATCGGCGAACCCCTGCGAGAGGACTTCGAGTGTCTGCGGCGCCTTGGCCGCGCGTTCGGGCCCGATGTCGTCGATGGTCTCGAAGAACGGCTCGCCGACCAGCTCGGCCCACATCCGGTTGACCATCGCCTTGGCGAACCACGGCGACTCGGTGATGTACTCGGAGATGGTCGCCCGCCGCTCGGCGTCGCGTGTTCCCAGCGGCGTGGTCGCGCTGGTCAGGAAGAACTTGGGCTGCATCCGCGTCCCCTCGGCCTGCGGGTCGTCCATGTCGGGCATGAAGTGCTCCGTCGAGCCGCGGTTGTCGTTCTGGCGGCGGCGGGGCGCTTCGCGGTCGGTCACGGCGACCTCGAAGCTCCGCCGCACCGGCGAGCGGACCTGCTGCAGCGACACCCTTGGGAAGTAGGCCGCCAGCTCGTGGAACTGCTCACGCTGCCAGCTGTCCCACGGGTGGTCGTGGCACTGGGCACACTGGATCTGGATGCCCAGGAACACCCGCGACACCTCCGCGGCGACCTCCTCGGTGCGGCCCTCCTGGGCGGCGATGATCGCGGTGGCGCCGTTCTCCTGGATGTCGCCGGTGGCGGTAATGAATTTGTCCGCGATGCGGTCCCAGCCGACGCCGACGTTGAGCATCTCGGCGAGCTGCGGCACCAGCGCGGCGGCGACAATCACCGAGCGGTCCTCGATCCGCCGGTACAGGATCACATCGCGCCAGTAGCGGGACCAGTTCTGCCCGTACTGCGGTTGGTCGAGCAGCGCGCGAACCAGCTCGGCCCGCTTGTCCTCGGCCGGGTCGAGCAGGAACGCTGTGACGTGCTCGGGCGAGGGGATGTCGCCGACGATGTCGAGGTACGCGCGGCGGAGGAACGTGGCGTCGTCGCAGCGGGGCGCCAGCTCGCCGGGCGACGCGCCCAACTCCTCGGCGAGCAGTCGGTCGGCCTGTTGGGCGAGTTTCTCAGCCGGGGTCCGGGCCGCGGCGGGCAGGACGCCCACCAGCAGCGCAGCAAGCACCAGGGTCGGGGCTGGGGGGCAGAACGGCATCGGCCAGGCTCCAGACAGTCAAGAATAGCTTACGCGACGAAAGCCGGATTCACGTATCTAACCCCGGATTTGGTCGGGCGGTGGCGTTTCGGTGGGGATTTTCTCGCCGTAGAGGTAGCGTTGCGATTCGCCGCGGTCGGTATCTGGTGCGGGGGAGGCTCGGCGGAACAGTCCTACGCCTCGCCGGCGGTACGATGCGCTGTTGGAGATTGCCAAGCCCGCTAGGACAATTCCCACAACGGCGAAGAATGCGAATGCTGAGTAGCCACCGCTGTGGGCGATCGCCTCCAGAACCGGTATGCCGAAGAGTTTGGCGAGAGTTAACGCCACCGCGACCACACTGGTCAGTATTAGCATCCCTCGCAGGCTGAATCGCCAGGCGGAGCGGGCAGCCTCAGGCGAGCCGTTCGGCCGCGACCAGATAATCCGGATCGGCCACCAGCAACAAATCAACATGCCAGCTGTGTAGAGCGACCATGCAACATTGATTGGGAGATAGGCCTCGCCGGGCGAGAGGCGAAAGCCAGCGATTGCCGCGGCGCATGCCGAAGCGGCGATCGGAGCCGACTGTCCAAAGCGGGCCACCGGCCGGACGCCTAGCGGGGCGGCAGCTACTGCGAGAGCCAACCCCAAGAGTCCGCAGACGGGAAAGAAGCCCACAAGCACCTCGATCTGTACGAGCATCGCGATCGCGCCGACCAGGCACGTCACGGGCAGCGCAACGACGAGCCCCCGCCGCAGCCAGTCGCCCGGCGTCAGTGCTGGCGGTTCGTCCGGTGGGAAGTTAGTCTGCATCCTCGAGAGTCACCGCACTGCGGCGGCAAAGAGATGAAAACGGATCACGCAACAATGAGGTTACACGCAATGGGGCGTCACGTGCTACTGCTGCTGGTTTGGTTTACGCTGTTGGTAGCCGTGGTTCCGGCGGCCTCTGCTGCGAGCGACGCGTCCGCGCGGCTCCAGACGCTGCTCGACGACGCGTGGCAGTTCTCGATGCAGGAGTACCCCGAGTTCGCCACGCACGCCGGCGACCACCGCTACAACGACCGCCTGACCGAGGTCTCGCTGGCCGACGCGAACCGCCGCGCCGCCGCCCAGGCCGAGTTCCTGAAGCGGGCCGAGGCGATCGCCGCCGATCAGCTTGAACCGGTCGAGCGGATCAACCTGGCGCTGTTCAAGCGGGAGCTGTCCGACGAGGCCCAGGAGCACCGCTTCCACACCCACCTCACGCCGGTCAGCAACCGCAGCGGGTTCCACATCGAATTCCCCGAGCTGCCCGAGAAGGCGCCGCTGAAGACGGTGAAAGACTACGAGAACTATAGCGCCAGGCTCCGCGCGTTCGGGCGGCATACTGCCGGCAACATCGCCCTGATGCGCGAGGGCGTCCGCCAAGGCGTCACGATGCCGGCGGTGATACTAGAGGGGTGGCAGGAGTCGGTCGACCCGCACGTTGTCGACGACCCGGTGGACAGCCTGCTCTACAAGCCGTTTGAGGAGTTCCCCGAGTCGTTCTCAACGGCCGACCAGGAGCGGCTCCGCGCCGCCGGCCGCGACGCGATCGCTCAGGTCGTGTCGCCCGCCTACGCCCGGTTCAAGCAGTTCATGGCCGACGAGTATGTGCCCAACTGCCGCACCGACATCGGCGCGTCGGCCCTGCCCGGCGGGCGTGACTTTTACCGCCACCGCGTGCGGCACTTCACCACGCTCGACCTGACGCCCGACGAGGTCCATCAGCGCGGACTGGCCGAGGTCGCCCGCATCCGCGGCGAGATGCAGGCGATCGTCGAGCGGGTCGAGTTTGATGGCGATCTGCCGGCGTTCTTCACGCACCTGCGGACCGACCCCAAGTACTACGCCAAGACCCCCAAGGAGCTGCTGGCCGAGTGCTCGTTCTTGCTCAAGCGGATCGACGGGCAGCTCCCCAAGCTGTTCGGCAAGCTCCCGCGGACGCCGTACGGCCTGCGCGAGATCCCCGACTACATCGCCCCCAAGACGACCTCGGCGTACTACCAGCCGCCGGCCGGCGACGGGTCGCAGGCGGGGTTCTTCTGCCTGAACACCTACAACCTGCCGAGCCGCCCGCTGTACGCGCTCGAGTCGCTCGCACTGCACGAATCGGTGCCGGGTCACCACCTGCAGATCGCCCTGCAGCAGGAGCTGGAGGGGCTGCCTGAGTTCCGCAAGTACAGCGGGTTCACCGCGTATGTTGAGGGCTGGGCGCTGTACGCCGAGCGGCTCGGCAAGGAGATCGGGTGCTACGAGGACCCCTACAGCGACTTCGGCCGCCTGTCGATGGAGATGTGGCGGGCCTGCCGCTTGGTGGTCGACACAGGCATGCACTACAAGGGCTGGACCCGTCAGCAGGCGATCGACTACATGGTCGACAACTCGGCGTTGTCGGAGCACAACATCCGCGCCGAGGTCGACCGCTACATCGGCTGGCCCGGCCAGGCGCTCGGCTACAAGATCGGCGAGCTCAAGATCCGCGACCTCCGCGCCGAGGCCGAGCAGCGGCTGGGCGACCGCTTCGACGTCCGTGCGTTCCACAACGCCGTGCTCGAGACCGGCGCCGTCCCGCTGGACGTGCTGGAGGAGCACGTCCACGAGTGGCTCGAAGAGCAAGACGATGTATCGACGGTTCTCCGAACCGTGAAATAGCAGCGCTGTTGGTTTGGGCGGATGGCGTTTGAGCAACGCCACAAGTCTTCACGGCTCGGAGAGCCGTGCTACTCTGGCCGGATAATCCAGCACGAGTCGTGCGGCTCCATGCCGATGTGCGGGTAGTACTCCCGCGCGGCGGGCGCCGAGAGCAGGATCAGCATCGTTTGCAGGCCGGCGGCCCGGTGGGTCTCGGCGATCAGGCGTTTGCCGATCCCCTGCCGCTGCACTGATTGGTCGACCGCCAGGTCGGAGAGGTACGTGCAGTAATGGAAGTCGGTGATCGCGCGGCTCACGCCGACCAGCAGGCCCGACTCGTCGCGGGCCGTGATAATGACGTCGGCGCCCGCCAGCATGCCGGCGATCCGCTCGGCGTCGTCGGCCGGGCGGCGCTCGGCGAGGGTCGACCGCCGCAGCAGGTCGACGAACTCGCCGGGAGCCAGGTCGGGTTCGGTTGCGAAGGTCGCGGCAGCGGGGCGTGCAGACATGCAGGCATCGTGACGCCTCGCCGGCTACACGTCAAACTTGATCCCCTGCGCCAGCGGCAGGGCCGACCCGTAGTTGATCGTGTTGGTGCTGCGGCGCATGTACTGCTTCCACGAGTCGGAGCCCGACTCGCGTCCGCCGCCGGTCTCCTTCTCGCCGCCGAACGCGCCGCCGATCTCGGCGCCGCTGGTGCCGATGTTGACGTTGGCGATGCCGCAGTCGCTGCCGGCCGGGCTCAGGAACCGCCCTGCCTCACGCACGTCCGACGTGAAGATCGCCGACGACAGGCCCTGGGCCACGCCGTTCTGCAGCTCGATGGCGTGCTCGATCGAGTCGTACGTGGTGATGTAGGTTAGCGGAGCGAAGGTCTCCTCTCGCATCACCTCAGTCTGCTCCGGCATGCGGACGAGGGCGGGGTGCACGTAGCAGCCGCCGGGGACCCCCTCGGTCACCTGGTCGCCGCCGCACAGCAGCGTGCCGCCTTGGGCCTGAGCGGTCTTGATGCTGGCCAGGAACCGCTCGAGCGACGGCTTGCCCACCAGCGGGCCGACCAGCGTGCCGGGCCTCGACGGGTCGCCGATCGGCAGCGTGGCGTACGCCTTGACCAGCCGCTCGCACAGCCCGTCGACGATGTCGGGGTGCACGATCAGCCGCCGCAGGCTAGTGCACCGCTGGCCGGCGGTGCCGACCGCCGCGAACACAATCGCCCGGACCGCCAGCTCGAGGTCGGCGGTCTCGGTGACGATCATCGCGTTGTTGCCCGACAGCTCCAGCAGGCACTTGCCGAGCCGGCCGGCGACTGTCTTGGCGACCTCGCGGCCCATCGGAACCGAGCCGGTCGCGGAGACTAGCGGCACTAGCTCGCTCTTGGCGAGCGCCTCGCCGGCATCGGCCTTGCCCTGCACCACGCACGACAGCGCGGCGGGCGCCTCGTCCATGGTCTTGGCGGCGCGGACTACCATCTCGTGGCACGCCAGCGAGATCAGCGGCGTCTGCTCCGAAGGTTTCCAGATGATGGGGTCGCCGCAGACCAGGCCGATCATCGAGTTCCACGCCCAGACCGCGCACGGGAAGTTGAACGCCGAGATCACGCCGACTGGTCCGAGCGGGTGCCACTGCTCGATGAGCTGGTGCTCGGGCCGCTCGCTGGCGATCGTCAGGCCGTAGAGCTGCCGCGACAGTCCGACCGCGAAGTCGCAAACGTCGATCCACTCCTGGATCTCGCCCTCGGCCTCGGCGGGGATCTTGCCGGCCTCGAGGGTGATCAGCTTGGCGAGTTCCGACTTGTTCGCGCGGACCTCGTCGCCGATGCGGCGGACCAACTCGCCGCGGACCGGCGCCGGCACGACCCGCCACGCCTTGAAGGCCTCGTGCGCGGCGGCCACGGCGGCGGCGACCTCGTCGGCGGTCGCGGCGCCGCTCTGGCAGAGGGACTCACCATTGATCGGCGAGCTGGGCGAGAACTTCGCTCCGCTGCCGAGTTCGTACTTGTTGCCGATCGCGACGCCCGGGTAGCAGGCGTGGATCTGTTGGGGGAGCAGTTGGGCAGGGATATCCATGAATCGACTTAAAGCGTTTCCGTCTGAGTAGTGTGGTTCGGCCCTCCGGGCCACTGAACGTTGATGCTAGCCTACGTGCCCATCGGGTGCGAGGCGGCGTGCGGCGTGGTCGGCGTCTTGACGGTAGTCGCCTTGGCGTAGGGCAGGCCGAACTCGTTCGACTCGAAGTCCGACAGCCGGACGTCCTCCTGCCGGACAAATCCCTTGCCGGGGAGCTTGCCGGCGAAGTGCAGGTCGACCACCACGCAAACGCTCGAAGCGGTGGTGATCTGAATCGAGCTGGCGTCCAGCCCGTGCACCTGATCGTGGTACACCTTGCGGGCGCAGGCGATCTGCTCGAAGCGGTGCTTGCGCCAGCCGGTCACGGTGCTGAAGATCAGCACCACGTCCTGGTTGGTGCAGGGGATCGCGTCCTCCATCAGCTCCTTGAGCAGCTCGCGGCGGTCGATCATCCGCAGGCCGTGCAGCAGGAACATCATCAGGTCGCGGTGGCCGGCGTAGCGGACGGTTTTGTAGTCGAGCGTGTTGACCTTGCCGGACAGGGTCTCGCACAGGGTGCCGAGTCCGCCGGAGGTGTTGAACGCCTCGTAGTCGACGCCGTCCAGCGCGAACGACTCCAGGCCCTCGAGCGGCTGCAGGTCGCACGGCTCGCCGCTGTAGATCGCCTCGCACGGGTTGCAGTACTCGTTGATCAGTCCGTCGATCGACCAGGTGAGGTTGTACTTCAGCATGTTGGTCGGGTAGAGCGGCAACGCGCCGACACGCAGCATCACCCGGTCGAGCCGGTCGAACTGCTGGCAAAGGTCGTGCGCGAGGATGCCGATGTAGCCCGGCGCGAGCCCGCACTGCGGCATGAAGATCTGGCCCTCGGCCGCCTCTTCGGCGATGGAGCGGATCGCCTGCGTCGTGGCGACATCCTCCGTCAGGTCAAAGTAGCTGACGCCCGCCTCAAGCGCCGCTCGGGCGACCGTGACATTCTGGTCGAAGGGCAGGGCGGAGATCACCGAGCCGTGCGCCTTGAGGGTCGACACCATCTCGGCGTGGTTGTTGACGTCCAGCTCGCCGGTCGCGACCGGGGTCTCCTCCTTGAGCGACGCCAGCGCGTCGGCGGAGATGTCCGCCACGTACACCTCGTACCGGCCGGAAAGGTGCAGGATGCGGGCGATGCCGCGGCCGATTTTGCCGGCTCCGAGGATCGTGACCGGGTGCTTGGACTCACTCATGCAGTTACTCTCGTTCTCGTGCTTGATGCTGCGATCGAATTTTTGACAGTGCGGCCGTGGATCGAGCCCACGGACGACGGCGGAAGCCGTGGGTCCTGGGTCGCAATGCGCGTTTTCAGTGGAGCCCCCCGGGCTTCCGCCGGGGGGCTACGGGAGGGCTGGTTGGCGAGGGGGTTGCCCTACGAACCGCTCTTCGCGACGTTGGTCGACTCGAAGATCTTGTCCGCGCTCTGGGCGACGAAGCCCGGGTACAGCTCGCCGGACGGCGTTGGGTACCGCTTGGCAAACTCGTAGTAGCAGGTGGGCACCTCGCGCTCTTGCCCATCGGCGAACGGCGCCATCATCCGGTCGGCCAGCGTCGAGCCCTGCTCGAGCAGCACGTCGGGCGAGCCCTTTACCCGACCACCGGAGTCGTTGACCTTGTAGCCCAACCCCTCGACCGTCTGCAGCACCTCTTCGACGCCGGCGTGCTGCTCGAGGTAATTAACGGCGATCGTGAAGTGGTTCGGGCGGATGCCGATGGTCGCCACCCAGGCCGCGTACTCGCTCTCGGCTAGCAGGGTTTGGTAGTCTTCCCAGCTCACCGGGTCCCACAAGCGGCCGGACCAGAGGATGCTCGGGTCCTTTACCCGCTCGGCGTCGACCTGCTCGGCCAGGCCGCGGAGGATCTTGGCCGACGCGTCCGACAGCTCGTCGACGCGCAGCTCAGAGAGAAACACCCGCGGCATGTCGGGCTCGGGCGGCAGGTAGCCGTAGGCGCTGAGCTTCTTTGCGGCGAAGTCGTACGGCTCGTACGGCGTGTAGCCGACCGCCAGCAGGTGCGGCTCGAGCGCCTTGAGTCGGATCGGCTCGAGCGCCAGCGTGCGGAACGCGACGTGGTCGTTCACGACCCGCTCGCCCTTGGCCTCGAACGCCTGTTTGATTTTCTCTGCCTGTGGGGTCGAGGCGACGTAGTCGGACCACAGGTTGGCGAAGAATTCATCAATGCCCATCGGAGCCCTCTCGCTGCAGCGGTAAAAACAGGATCGGTTGGCCCGCCTTGATCACGGCCGGCATCGGTCCCCTCGGGAGCCGCAAGTTGGCCCCCTTTATTCGTGTATACTTGCGACTCACGGAACGAACAAGACTCGCAAAAGCGTACTTTTTTTGTCGCAACTGCGCGGGCGATGGAGGCCCTTCTCACGGCAAATTGGGCCCGCGCCTGCCCCGCCCGCGCCCAGCGGCGAGGCGTCTAGCGGTTATGCCGCGCCGCCGCCGGGCCACGCACGGACCGGATTCACAACTGTGCAGCCTGCGCGCTGGGGCCTTTTGCGCGAGGCCAACGTTATTGCACGCGAAAGCGATAGCGATAGCGTTATCGGCGAGCACGCGAAGCGAGAGGATTCTTACAGGCCGATGCAATACATCGCGCCGCTGGCCCGATTCTTCTGCACGGTCGGAACACCGCAAACCGGAGCAGAGGAGCAGGATGGGTATGAACACACGTCAGAAGCAAGCATTTACGCTGGTTGAATTGTTAGTAGTCATCGCGATTATCGGTACGCTAATCGCGCTGTTGCTGCCCGCGGTGCAGAGCGCACGCGAGGCGAGCCGACGCAGCACCTGCCTCAACAGCCTGCGCCAACTCGCGCTGGCCGCCCAGCAGTACGAGATCCGCATGAAGCGCTGGCCGGGGGCGTTCGACCGGCTCGTGACCAACCAGCTCGATTCTGGCAACGGCGAGATGTTCGCCACCTGGGCCGTGATGCTGATGCCCGACCTAGAACGCCAGCAGGTCTACGACATCTACGCCAAGGGGCTCGTGTCGGGCACCTACCTCGACGTGCTGATGTGCCCCAGCGACGACGTCAAAACACGCGCCGACGCGGCCAACAGCTACGTCGCGAACGCCGGCAAGTACGGCTCGGTCCGCTCGCAGACCACGGCCGACGGGCCGTTCCTCAACCGGGCTCATAGCCCGAAGCGCACGATGCTCGAGGGCCACTGGCGGGACGGGCGCGAGTACACGCTGGTCTTCAGCGAGAACCTGTCGGCGAAACGCTACGACTTGGTCGGGTGGTCGGGGTTCCAGAGCGGCGATACCGCCGGCGACCGCATCGACGGCAAGCACGTCGACGAGGAGGGGAAGGACCTGCAGTGGTCGCCGGTTTTCCTCTGGCACACGGTCCCACCAAAGTCCTCCTTCATCAACGGCGAGGACTTCTACTGCGAAGGTGGGGACTGCGGACTGAGCCAGACCACCGAGCTGGAAGTTGGCAGCGGCACTGGCATCGATTACGCGAAAACCCAGGCAATCAACGCCCGGCCGACCAGCAACCACACCGGGGGGGTAAACGTGTCGTTCGCAGGCGGCAGGGCCATCTTCATGCGGGAAAACGTCGACTACAACGTCTTCCGCGCACTGATGACACCCAACGACCGCCGGTCGAGCTCGCCGGTTCCCAATATCATCATCGAGGACCAGCCGTTCCTGTAGGCGGATGACCGGCCTGCGCGGCCGGGAACATTGTCAGCGGGGGGCCGCGCCGGTAGCCTGACGGGCGCTGGCGTATCTTTTCACTCGGCCGCGGCTACCCCAGGAACCTCGTGATGAACGAACTAATCCAGCAGATCTCCAAGCAGCTGGGCATTGACGAGTCGACGGCCGCCGCGGCGACAGGCAAGGCGATGTCGATGCTGCGTGAGCACGTCGGCGACGACCTGTTTGGGAAGATCAACGCCGCGGTTCCTGACGCCTCGCAGATGGCCGACCAGGCGAGCGCGAAGCCCGCCGGCGGGCTGATGGGATCGCTCGCCAGCATGGCGTCGAGCGCGCTGGGCGGCGACGCCGGCAGCGGTCTGGAACTGTCCGCGGCGCTCGCGAGCACCGGGCTGCCAATCGAGAAGCTCGGCCCGTTTGTCACTACCCTAATCGGCTACCTCAAGCAGTACCTGGGCGACGACGTCATCGAGCAGGTCCTGGAGAAGTTCCCGATGCTCAAGGCGGCGATTGGCGAGTAAGCCGCCGGGCTAGTCGCCCGTGGCCGGCGCCACGAAATCGACCACCACCGCCCGGTGGTCCGAGCCAACGTCCGAACCGACTTCGCGGCGGATCACCCGCAGCCCGCGGGTGTGCAGCACGTGGTCGATGGGGATGCCGATGAGGTGCGCGCCGAGCCTCTTCTCGCCGATGAACCAAGTGGCGTGCAGCCCTTGCCCGACGCCAGAGTCGAGCAGGCGGACGTCGGCCAGGAGCGACCGGAAGTAGGGCGACCACGGCGTGATGTTTAGGTCGCCCATGACGAGGCGTTCGCCCCGTTGCTGCTGGGACCAGGCGGCGACCGCGGCCAGGTGGTTGTTGCGCAACCGGGCGTTGGCGGCGCCGATCGGCGGCATCGGGTGGGTGGCGAGCACGGTCACCCGACCCACGGGGGAATCAAGCTCCGCCACGATCGAGGGGACCTCGGAGTCCGCCAGCACGATCGTATCGATCGACTGTGCCGGCAGCCGGCTGAATAGCGCCACGCCGAAGTTGTCCGATCGTGGCAAGGTGTGCGCGGTTGGGTATCGCTCGAACAATGGTTTGAGGCCGTCGATCCAGCTGCGGTCGACCTCGATCAGGGCGAGCACGTCTGGGTCTACCTGCTCGATGAGCCGCAGCACATCGTCGTGCCGCCGGTTGCTGGTCAGCACGTTGAGCGTCATCGCCCGCAGCGGCTCGCCGTCCGCCGCCGGCGCCGAGCTGGGCGCGGCGTACGGCGCGATCAGCCCGAGGTTCACTAGCAGCACCACGATGACAGCGGCGGCAAGCCATGGGCGACGCTGCGGGCCGCGGAGCAGCACCGGCGCCGCCAACGCGGCCGCCAGGGCGTAGTACGCGGCAAAGTGGCTGGCGAGTTCTAGCGGCCACCAGAGCCGGGCCAGCAGCTGCCCGCAGACCGTCAGCAGCACCGCGAACAAACCCGCCAACGCGACGACCCGGGCCAGGCCGCGGGCGGCGTGCGAGACCAACCGGCCGGCCAGCGGCCGCGACTCAAGCGCTCTCACGGTAGCTGATGTGGCAGAAGCTGCGGAACAGTTCGTTGCGGGCGAGCAGCTCGTCCGGTGTCCCAATGTCGTCGATGACGCCGCGGTCCATCACCACGACGCGGTCGGCCAGCGTCAGCGTGCTGGGCCGGTGGGTGATGAGGAACGTAGTCCGCGTGCGGGTGAACTTCTCCAGCACCTGGTGAATCAGCCGCTCGCTCTCGACGTCGATCTGGCTGGTCGCTTCGTCGAGGATCAGGATCTCGGGGTCGCGGAGGATCGCCCGGGCGAGGGTGATCCGCTGGCGCTGCCCGCCCGACAGGCGGTTGCCGCCGGGGCCGATGACGGTGTCGTAACCGTGGGCCAGCTTGTTGATGATGAACCCGTCGGCGTACGCCTGGCGGGCGGCTTCTTCGATCTGTTCTTGGGTGGCCGCCGGGGCCCCGTAGCTGATGTTGGCCGACACGCTCTCGTTGAACACCATCGCCTGCTGCGACACGATGCCGATCCGCTTGCGGAGATCCCGCAGCCGGACGTCCCGCAGGTCGACGCCGTCCAGCAGGATGGCTCCGGAATCGACGTCGTAGAACCGCGGCAGCAGGTTCAGCAGCGTGCTTTTGCCGCAGCCGTTGGGGCCGACGATGGCGATGGTCTCGCCGCGCCGCACGGTGAGGCTGACGTCGGTCAGCACGGGCTTCTCGGGGTCGTACCGGAAGGAGATATTTTGGAATTCAATCACGCCGATCGGCGACTTGATAGGCTGCGGCTTGGGCGGGTCGATGATCCGCGGCTCGCGGTCCATGATCTCGTACACGCGGTCGGCGGACGCGCTGGCCCGCTGGACGGCGTTGAACAGGCCCGACAGCCGTCGCGCGGGGTCGGACATGCCGACCAGCATGGCAAAGAACGTGCTCATCTGACCGTGGGTCAGCGGGGCGTTGCTGATCGGCACGCCGAGCAGGTCGGTCTGCTCGTTCAGCACCAGGTAGCCGCCGGAGACCGCGGCCAGCACTACCATCATCACGCCCAGGTTCTCGGTGGTCGGGCTGACGAGCGAGCTGTACCAGGCGATCTTCATCTGGCGGCGGTAGAAGGTCTGGGCCGAGGCGTTGAACCGCGCCCGCTCGGCCGGCTCGTTGGTGAACGCCTTGATGACGCGGATGGCGCCGAGGGTCTCGGTGAGGGTCTCGTAGATGCTGGAGAGTTCTTCCATGGCGCGGCGGTTGGCCCGCTTGAGCGCCTTGGAGAGGTAGCTGATCGCCAGGCCGGCGACCGGGGCCACAACGATTGTCAGCAGCAGCAGCCGCCAGCTGATGAACGCGGCGCCGATGAAGCAGGCGATCATCTTGAGCGGCTCGCGCAGCGCGTCGCCCAGCATCACCTGGATGCCGAGCTGCAGGCCGTCGAGGTCCGAGGTGCAGCGGGTCATCAGGTCGCCTCGGCTGGAATCGCCAAAGTCGGCCATGTCGAGCCGCAGCACACGGCGGTAGAACTCGTTGCGGAGCTCGAGCGCCGTGCGGCCCGCCAGGCGGGCCACCAGCACGACGTTGAGCACGCGGAACACGTTCTTGACCAGCGTGCCGATCAGCACCGCCGCGCACACGACGCCGAGGGTCTTGAACGGCGTGTCCGGGAATTTCTCGGCGTACGGCCGCACCCAGTCGATGCGGGCCAGCCGCCGCCGGGCGCCCGCGAGTTTCTCGTTCGTCGCGTAGATCGACCAGCGGAGCGACTCGTAGTTTTCCGGCGAGGTCAGCGCCGCCCGCCGCCACAAATCGCGGCGGTCGGACTCGTGGCCGGCGATCTCGAGCTGGATCTCTGCCGCCTGGGAATCGACCCACTGCGGCACCGACATGTTCTGCATCACCGCGTCGACAATCGGCCACACCGCCGCCAGGTTCAGCGCCCAGAACGACGCCACCAGCAGGCTTGTTGCTACGCAGGCCGCGACGTTCACCCGCATTCGCAGCGCGATGCTGAGCGCTCGGGAGAAATTACTCATGGGTGCCTAAGGGGTAGCGGGTGCAGCGGAGTCGCGGGGCGGCTAGGGAGAGTTGTATCGGGTTCGCGTTCTAGCAGAACCCTCGGGAGCGCGGAAGATCGACCGGCTGCCAGCCGTGCCCGCCCGCGGTGCTAGCAGTCGAATGGGCCGCGGCCGTCGGTTGGCGGTTGGCGGAACCGCCGCATCAGCCGGTGCGCCGCCCCGGCGATGATCACGGCCACCACGGGCGCCATCAGCGAGAAGAACACGTAGTAGGCCTTCCTCTCGCCCGCCGCCGACACGGCGTTGAAACCCGCCGCGGCGAAGCCCAGCACAAATGTCAGAGCGAAGAACGTGCGGGTGGTGAACCGGAACCGGCTTCGTCGGGGGCCGGGCAACGCGGGCGTCGCCGGATCGGCGGCCTCGGCAACCGGCCGGGGAGGCTTGGCGGGCGTGTCGAAGGGGGTCTTGAGTCGGGGGCGATCGGCCATCGGCGGGGACGGGACGCGGCGGTGCTAGCACGCCCGCCGCGAGCGGGTCGCACGGGATGTGCCGAAAGGTTCAATTCCACCGATTGTACCGCCGATACTCCAACCACAGATACCCGCCGCGGTCCGGCGCGCTCATTGCGCGTTCCGGGCAGCGAAATCAACTCAGCGGTGGTTCCAAAGGGGGGAAAACCATGAAGTCTTTGTACGCCGTCGTTGCGGCTGCGCTCTTGATCCCGAGCGTCGGCTGCCAATCTATGAACGGCCTTGGGCAGCGGAACATGCTGGCCAGCCCGTCGCACGTCACCCAGTCGCAGCGGGCGCCGCGCCCGACGCTGTTCCGCTCCGGCCCGGTGCAGTCACAGGGGTTGGCGAGCGCCGTGCACGTGCCCGAGACCGGGCTGTTCCAGCGTTGTGGCTACGAGTGCGGCGCCGGCGCAGGCTGCGGCTGTGACGTCGGATGCGGCGAATCGTGCGGGGCCGCCAGTTGCGGTGGCGGGGCGTGCGACTTCGGCGGCTGCCGGGGTGGACGTGGGTGCAACGGCGGCTGCTGTGGCGGCGGCGGTTGCAACAACGGTTGCTGTGGCGGCAACGGCCTGATCAACAAGGCGGTCAGCGGCATGCTCGACTGCGCCCAGACCGACGCCTCCTACAACTTCAACCAGGGCCCGGCCGTCGCCCAGACCGCCTACCCGTACTACACGACGCGTGGCCCGCGGGACTTCCTGATGGCCAACCCGCCGAGCATCGGTCCGGGCGCCTACAGCCCGAACTGCCCCTACTAGGGGTAGCTCGACGAGAGAAACGGCGTGCAGGGAAGCACGCCCAAGCCGGCCGCCTGCGCACGGATGCGATCTCAGGCGGCTGGCTTTTTTTATGCGCCGACCGCGGCCGGCCACAGCACGGTGAACAGGAGCCCGGTCACTGCCGCGTAGGCGGCGCCGTCGAGCAGCGACATCGCGGTCTTCTGGGGGAACCAGTATACGGCGGGGAACCTGGCGAAGCAGTGGGCGAGCAGCCCCGCGGTGGTCACGAAACGCAGCACGTCAATCGACGCGGCCCCGCGTGGCAGTCCGATCGACGCCAGGTAGCCGATCACGAACGCGGCGACAAGGAAGAACGCGAGCGTTTTGAAGATCGCCGCGCCCATGTTGACCGGACGGTCGTAGACCGAGAGCATGCCGGTGCAGCGCCGCTGCTTCTCCTGGAACGCCGGCTCGCCGGCCTCCTTCATGTCGTTGCAGTAGGGCAGCATGTACTGTCCCGGCCCGACCTGGTCGGCCTGCAGCAGGTCGACCAGCTTCTCCTCGGTCGCGCCGAGGCCCTTGAACTCCGGCTTGTGGTGCGGCAGCACGGTCCAGGCGACCGTGCTGGCGATGTGCGTCGCCACGCCCGACAGCAAGATCGGCAGCCAGAGGTCGGTGAGCGAAAGGTCCATCGGGGATCCGTGTGTGGGGAGGGTCCCGGTCTAGTCTCGCCACCGGGGCCGGCATGGGTTAACCTCTTGAGGTCCGTAGTATTCCCGAGTTTCGCGACCCCGCAAGAGTTTCGATGCAAGAATTCTTCTCGATCCAAGGCCTCACCACACTGGCGATGCTCGTGCTGCTGCAGGCGGTGCTCGGCTTCGACAACCTGCTGTACATCTCGATCGAGTCGAAACGCGCGCCCGAGGACCAGCAGTCCTGGGTCCGGCGGGTCGGCATTGTGATGGCGATCTTCTTGCGGATTGCGCTGTTGCTGGTGATCATGCTGTTGATCGACAAGGTCAAGGAGCCGTTGTTCAAGCTGCAACTACCCAACCCGTTCGCGTCGGCATCCGCAGAGTCGGGCGGGCCAGCCGAAGACCCAACCGAAGCGGCGGCCGTCGCGGGGCAAGCGGAAGAGGCCCCGCACACCAGCCGCACGCCCGCCACCTCAATGGCCCAGGCGGCGCACGACGCCCATGACGGCGACCGGCCGGGCGGCGCGTCGTACCTGTTCTTTGGCGAGTTCACCCTGCACAGCATAATCACGCTGTTCGGCGGGGCGTTCATCCTCTACACGGCGGTCAAGGAAGTGCTTCACCTGCTGGCGGTCGAGCACATCGAGCACGGCGCCGGAGGCAAGGACAGCAAGTCGGTCGCGATGGTGGTCACCATGATCGTGATCATGAACCTGGTCTTCTCGTTCGACTCGATCCTCTCGGCGATGGCGCTTACGAGCCACTTCAGCCGCGCGCCGGCGTTCTGGCTGATGGCGGTCGCCGTGGTGCTGTCGGGCGTGCTGATGATCTACCTGGCCGACACGGTCTCGGACTTCCTGAAGAAGAACCGAATGTACGAGGTCCTCGGCCTGTTCATCCTGTTCATCGTCGGCGTCATGCTGCTCGGCGAAGGGGGCCACCTGGCCCACCTGACGCTGTTCTCCTACCACGTCGAGCCGATGGCCAAGTCGACCTTCTACTTCACACTCGCGGTGCTCGTGGTGATCGACATCGTGCAGGGACGCTACCGCAAGAAGCTGCTGGCGCAGCGCGCCGGCGAGCTGGGCGAGCACGACCACATCTAGCCCGCGGCTCGGTTTCCTGTAGCGCGGCTCGGCATCGGTGTGGCGAACCCCTAGCCGGTCACGGCGGTCGTTGGGGTAGCGTGCGCCGCTGCGGACACGTTGAGCCGCTGCGGATGCGTTGCGCTGCTGCGGATGCATGTAGCGGGGCGATTTGCCGGTGACAGCCGCCTGCTGCTCCGCCAGAATGCACGAGCGGCCACGCCCCACGCGGCTTCGCCGCCCGCCCCCCACCGGCGGCCCTCCCCCAAACCCTGCCCTCCCCTGCCATGGCCCGTCCTACCGAGCGCGGCGACAACGCTGCGCAACTCGACGACCCCCGCTACGCCTGGGTGATGCTGCCGCTAGCGATGCTCATGCAGATCGGCACCAGCCCGGGCCAGACGTTCGGCGTGTCGCTGTTCAACGAGTCGATCCGCCGGGACCTCGGGTTGAGCGACACGCTGCTGACCGGCTCGTACATGATCGCCAGCCTGCTGGCCGCCGTGCCGCTGATGACCATCGGCCGCCGGATGGACCTGCACGGGCTGCGGCGGGTGTCGCTGGTGCTGGTCGCGCTGGTCGGGGTCGCCTGCCTCGTGATCTCCCGCGTGCAGGGTGTTGTCGGATTGACTGTGGCTTTTTTTATGCTGCGGGCGTTCGGCCAGGGCGGCTTGTCACTGGCGGCCAGCAACACGCTTGGCATGTGGTTCGTGCGGCGGTTGGGCCTGGCGTCCGGCCTAGCCGGGGTCGGCATGTCGGCCGCCATCGCGGTGCTGCCGCTGGCGTACTTTGAGCTGATCGACCGCTTCGGCTGGCGCAATGCCTACCTCGCGATCGGCCTGGTGACCTGGGGCACGCTGCTGCCGCTGCTGGCCCTGCTCTACCGCAACATCCCCACGCCCGACGGGGACCAGTCGAACCACAGCCTGGCGGCGGCAGGGCCGTCGCTCGACCTCCGCGCCGCGATGCGGACGCCGGCCTACTGGATCGCGGCGAGCTGCTCCGCGATGTCGGGGCTGATCGCCACGGGCGTATTCTTCAACCTTGTGCGCTTGTTTGAGCTGCAGGGCTTCACCGCCGCGCAGGCGGCCGCCATCTTCCCGACGGTCGCCATCTCGATGGCGCTGCTGCAGATCAAGGGGGGCCTGCTGGCCGACTACCTGCCGCTCCGCGTGCTGATGGCGGCGGCGATGGCCGGCCTCGGCGGCGGCGTGCTGGTGCTGGGCACTACCTCGACGCTGTGGATGACCCAATTCGGCGCCGCCCTATTGGGGGGAGGTCAAGGCCTGCTGGCCGTGACCAGCAACACCCTGTGGCCCCGCTACTTCGGCCGCCGGCACCTCGGCTCGATCCGCAGCTCGGTCTGGACCTCGACGGTCGCTGCGTGCAGCGCCGGCCCGTTCATTATGGGCGTCACGTTCGACCTGACCGGCGGCTACGGGCCGTCGATCTGGCTGTTCGTCGCGCTAACAGTGGTAGCGTCCGTTGCGGCGGCGTTGTTCGCGGCCCCGCCGCTCGAACGGAACGCCTGCCAGGAAAGTGTATTGGCAACGCAGGGGACAAGGAAGCCAAGCACAGTTTCCTGGAGAAAATCTGGCGTTTTGAAGTGAACGGCGTGTGCCCAGATTGTAGCGCACTTGTTTGTTCGCCGTTCGCTGCTCAGGTATACTTGCGTCGCAGTTGGTTCTCCCCACGTCGACTCGGCGTCGGTTGTTTCCTGTGCTGATCGTTCCGCGGTCGCCCATCCATCAGCAGGCCTAGCATGACGATTCGGCTACTTGTCGCTGCGTTGCTCGCGTGGATGCTATCCGGCGGTCCAGTGCTGCTCGCAGCCTCGCCAGCCGACCTCGAGTTCTTCGAATCGAAGGTGCGACCGCTGCTGGCGGAGCACTGCTACGAGTGCCACAGCGCCGCGGCCGGCGACGCCAGCGCCGGACTGCGACTCGACCACCGGCAAACGATCCTCGCCGGCGGCGACACGGGCCCGGCGGTCGCGATCGACGATCCCCAGGCCAGCCTGCTGCTCGAGGCGGTCCGCTTCGAGACGCTGCAGATGCCCCCCAGTGGCAAGCTGCCGGCCGCCGACATCGCCACGCTCGAACGCTGGGTTTCACTCGGCGCGCCGTGGCCCGACGAGCCCGTGCCGACGGCCGAAGGGGCTGCCGAGGTGTTCGACCTGGAACAGCGACGCGACAACCATTGGGCGTGGCGGCCTGTCCAACACCCCGCGCCGCCGGAGGTCCGGGATCAGGCGTGGCCCTCGGACCCACTCGACCGGTTTGTGCTCGCCGGGCTCGAAGAGAGCGGCCTCCGGCCGGCTGCGCCCAAGTCGCGGTCGGCGTTGCTCCGCCGGCTCTACTTCGACCTCATCGGGCTGCCGCCGAGCCCCACGGAAATACAGGCGTACCTGGCAGACGAATCGCCCCAGGCGACCGAGCGGGTGGTCGAGGCGCTGCTCGCCTCGCGGCATTTCGGCGAGCGCTGGGCGCGGCACTGGCTCGACTTGGTGCGCTACGCCGAGTCCCGCGGCCACGAATACGAGTACGACGCGCCCAACGCCTACCAGTACCGCGACTACGTCATCCGCGCGCTAAACGCCGACGTGCCCTACGACCAGTTCCTCACCGAGCACCTGGCCGGCGACCTGATCGATCCGCCGCGGCTGCACCCCACCCACGGCCAAAACGAGTCGGTGCTCGGGACCGGCTTCTGGCACCTTGGCGAGTGGGTGCACTCGCCGGTCGACACCCGCAAGGACGAGACCGACCGCTTCGACAACATGGTCGACGTGATGAGCAAGTCGATGCTGGCGATGACAGTCTCGTGCGCGCGGTGCCACGACCACAAGTTCGACGCGATCTCGAGCGCCGACTACTACGCGTTGTGCGGGTTCCTCCAGAGCTCCGACTTCCGCCAGACACGGTTCGAATCGATGGAGCACAACCGCGGCGTCGCCGCGCGGCTGGCGAGACTTGACGAGCTTCACCGCCGACGTTTGCGGACCCTCATCGGCGACGCGCTGCTTGCGGCCGACCAGGCCCTGCCCGCCGCTGCTAGCGCAGAGCGATCCCCCACACCGCCCTGCCCTGTCACTGCTCGGACGCTGGTCGATTTTGCCGCGTTGCCAGCAGGCGAGTTCCGGCAGGACGGCTACGGCTTCGGGCCCTCCGTCCGCGACGCCGCGGAGCTCTACCTGGCGGGCGCCGGCGAGTCGACCCTCTGCGCTGCGGGGCACGCCAGCGCCGCGTTCGACCCGTTCTGGCTCGACCTTGAAAACGTCAGCCAGCCGTACGTCAACTCGCCCGGCAAACTCGACCCAAGCGTGTGGGGCGGACGCACGCTCCGCACCCCCACGGTCAAACTGCAGAGCGGCGAGGTCTACGTGCTGGTCCGTGGCGGCGGGAACGTGTTCGCTTGCGTCGACACCCACCGCACGCTCGCTGGCCCACTGCACCAAGAGACCCTCGTCGCGTTCGGCCAACCAGAAGGCTCGGACACGCCCCACTGGGTGGCGATGCGGCTTGGGAGGTACGCCGGCTCGAGCGTGCACTTCGAGTTCTGCCCGGTCGACGATGGCGCCCTCGAGGTGCTGCGGGTCGTAGAGCGGGGAGCGTCGGACGCCGCCGGCGATGAGACGCAGCTCGCCGGTCAGGAGGCCGAGGCCCTGCGACGATGGCGCGACAACGAGCCGCTCCCTGCCGCCGTTGCTCAGCAGTTGTCTGCGCGGCTCAATGCTGTGCTGGCCGACCCCGCCGCCCACTTGCCGAGCGGGGTCGTTGAGCAGATGACTTCGCTTGTTGCAGAGTGGTCACTGTCGAGGCGCGGCCTCGAGTCCGACGTGCAGCGCCGCTCGCACCTCGCGATGACCTCGATGGACCTCAGCGGCGAGGACGACCACCGGCTGATCCGCGGCGGCTCGGGTTCGCCGGCGGAGGTCGTGCCGCGGCGGTTCCTGGCGGCGATTGATGGCGGCCGCCCGCTAAAAGTCCCCAGTGGCAGCGGCCGGCTAGAGCTCGCCCGCCGGGTCACTGCGCCCGATAACCCGCTCACCACGCGGGTGATCGTCAACCGCCTGTGGCAGCACCTGCTCGGCGACGGCATCGTCCCCACGCCGGACAACTTCGGCGTGCTGGGGCAAGTGCCCACGCACCCCGAGCTGCTCGACTACCTGGCCTCGGAGTTCAGCGCCGACGGTCAGTCGCTCAAGCGGATGATCCGCCGCATCGTGCTCTCGAGCACCTACGCAATGAGCTGCGACCAATCGCTGGGAGCGGCCGAACGCGACCCGCAGAACCGGCTGTGGTCGTACGTTCCGCTGAAACGGCTTGAGGCCGAGGCAATCCGCGACGCGCTGCTGGCGCTCGCGGGCAACCTCAGCCCGCAGATGGGCGGGCCGTCGGTTCCGCTGCACCTCACGAGTTTCATGCAGGGTCGCGGACGGCCCAAGCAGAGCGGCCCACTCGACGGCGACCGCCGCCGCTCGATCTACCTCGAAGTGCGGCGCAACTTCCTGTCGCCGATGGCGTTGGCGTTCGACTTCCCGGCGCCGTTCAGCTCGATGGGCCTCCGCACGCGGTCCAACGTGCCCGCCCAGGCGCTGATGCTGCTCAACAGCCCGTTCGTGCAGCAGCAGTCCGCCGCCTGGGCCCAGACCGCGGTCGCGCAGTCCGAGGGCGTCGACGGCCGCATCGAGTACCTGTACCAGAGCGGCCTCTGCCGAGCCCCGACCGAGAACGAGCGCGCCCGCCTGGCGGAATTCGTCACTCAGGAGGCCGCCGACCGCGGCGCCTCGACCGACGACCCGGCCGTGTGGGCCGACGCCGCGCACGCGCTGGTGAACGCCAAGGAGTTCCTGTACCTGCCATGACGCACCAGCGCTACACAACCTCCCGACGTGACTTCCTCTGCCGCTGCGCCAACGGTTTCGGCGCGGTGTCGCTAACGGCGTTGCTGGCCGACAAGGCCTTCTGCAACGGGTCGTTCGCCAGCGGCGCCCACGGCCTGCACCACACCCCCCGCGCGAAGAACGTCATCTTCCTGTACATGGACGGCGGCCCCTCGCAGGTCGACACGTTCGACCCAAAGCCGCTGCTCGCCAAGCACAGCGGCGCCTCCCCGGGCCAGTTCTTCAAGGTCGCGCCGACGCAGTTCAACAACAACGGCGCGCTGCTCGGCAGCCAGTGGAAGTTCCGCCGCCACGGGCAGTCCGGCATCGAAGTCAGCGAGCTGTTCCCGCACGTCGCCGGAGTGGTCGACGAGCTGGCGGTGGTGCGGTCGATGGTGTCGGAGTTCCCGGAGCACACCTCGGCCAACTACTTCCTGCATTCCGGCAGCGGCCTGCAGGGCCGGCCCAGCATGGGGGCGTGGCTGTCGTACGGCCTGGGGAGCGAGAGCCAGGACCTGCCCGGCTTTGTCGTGATGGACGGCGGACTGATCCCGCCTGGGGGGATCGACTGCTTCGGCAACGGCTTCCTGCCCGCCAGCTACCAGGGCTCGATGTTCAAGCCCTCGGGCTCGGCGGTCGCCAACATCTCGCGCCGCGAGGCGACCGCCGCCGACCAGCGCCGCAAGCTGCGGCTGATGGAGCAACTCGACTCGCTCGCCTCGGCCGGGTTCCGCCAGCACGACGCCATCGAGTCGGCGGTCGAGAACTACGAGCTCGCCTACCGCATGCAGACCGCCGTGCCGGGGCTGATGGACCTAGCCGACGAGCCGGAGCACACACGCCGCTCGTACGGCCTCGACTCCAAGCACCGCGGCACACAGATCTACGCCGCCGAGTGCCTGGTCGCGCGGCGGCTGGTCGAACGCGGCGTGAGGTTCGTCGAGCTCACCTGCCCGCGGCTCGACACCGACCGCTGGGACCAGCACTCGAACCTGAAGTACGGCCACGAGCAGAACGCCCTGGCGGTCGACCAGCCAATCGCCGCGCTGATCGCAGACCTCAAGCAACGCGGCCTGCTGGACGAGACCCTGGTCGTCTGGGCCGGGGAGTTCGGCCGCACGCCGTTCGCCCAGGGCTCGGACGGCCGCGACCACAACCCGCACGGCTTCACGATCTGGATGGCCGGCGGCGGCGTCCGCGGCGGGATGGTCTACGGCGCGACCGACGAGTTTGGTTACCACGCGGTCGAGAACCGCGTCGAGGTGCACGACCTGCACGCCACGATGCTGCACCTGTTGGGCGTCGACCACACCCGCAGCACCTACCGCTTCGGCGGCCGCGACATGCGCCTGACCGACGTCAAAGGGCACGTCATCGACGCGCTGATTGCGTAGCTTAGAGAAATAGGTGGCACGCCCTGAAAGGGCGTGGTCGCGCCAGTGGTGATTCACCACGCCCTTATAGGGCGTGCCACCCAGCGGCCGCTACTCGGCGGCGCCCGGCTCTTCGGCGTTGGCCTCTTTCACAACCGGCTTGGCGGCTGTGTACCGGCTCGCGTCTTCCTGGACGCCCTCGGTCGCCAGGGTGCGAACCGGCGTTGGCCGATCGCCGTCGCGGGTGGCGAACGCCAGCGAGGACAGCATGCCAATCGAGAACGACACAACACAGCAGAGAATCGGCGCCAGACGCATGGGAGCAAGCTCTTTGGGGGCATTTGCAGGGCCCAGGAGGGAAGAGGCCCGCACGGTTAGGTAGGCAGCCCCGGTTGGGCGGGGCCGATCACATACCCAAAGTATAGGCCGCCGCGGGGGCCCAGAGGAGGGGGACGGTAGCGCCTGTGCGGGTGGTGCGGGGGTGAGCTGCGGCGGGCCGCTGGCTGCGGGGCGTTCGCAAAGCTACTCTTCTTCCCCGTCGTCCTCTTCACGGGGCTCGGGATCTCCGAAGGTGGGCCGTTCACTCTGCTCTAGTTGCTCCGCGGAGTCGGTCGGTAGCGGCATGAAGAAGCGGATGCCTGTTCCCCCGAGCCCAACTACGGTCCGCGTTTCTAGCGTGTGGCCCGGTGATAGCTCATCCTGCTCTTCCTCGTGGAGGTGCGAAACCTCGACGATCTTACCCTCCTCGTCGAGTTCGAATTGCTCCTCGGACTCGACAAGATTCTCGGGATGTGTGCCGCCACCCCACAGGACGGGCGTCCCCGCTGCAACGAACGGCGCATAGAGGTCGACTGTCGCTGTGTGTTCGAAGCCTTCCGGTTCGTACCCAAACGGTAGCCCATTCCACGGGTCGAGCAGGTCGAGTTGTGTGTCGTCGTAGGTGATGTAGTCGGGCGACAGTTCCTCCAGCGTCGCGGGGTACTCGCCATGATCAGCCCGGTAGGCGAGCAGCGCCAACCGCACCAACTCTGCCTTCCTCCAAGCGTACTGCGTCAACCACATCCGTACCCGGGTGTTGAGCATCCAACGGTTTTCAAACCTCCAGGCGCCCACGGAAGACGTTTCGGCGTTTCTCACCAACGCCAAGTTTGCCAAGGCCTGGTCTACGTTGAGCCCCCCGACGGCGCTGGCGGTGGCGACCATCTCGGCCGTGCTGATATCGTTTCCCCTCACCGCGTGATAAAGGATGTCCCTGCCCTGTGCCGGTTTGGTGCGGTTCGCATCGATCACACAGGCGGTCAAGTAGTCGATCTCACTCAGAGCAAGGGTATTGAGCGCGCGTTCCGCCCGCTGCTGGCTAGTGCGGCTCGGCAGCAGGTAGGCTGTCCACTTTACGAGGCTGCCTATCTTAGCCGTTCCACGCGAGGCGCCGCTGATCTCGTCTGCTGACTCAAGGTAGGCGTTCATCGTCACATCTGTCGGGTCGTTTGCCGGCCAATCGATCATACGGAGCTGGTCTCGCACCGCGAGGATCTCTTGACTGGTTCGCCCTTCGGTCGCTGCCCAGGCAGCGATTGCCTGGTCGATATCCGACGCGCGGCGGATCCCAGCTGATCGCGTAGCCGGGCCTGCCCCTCAGACGCTGAACGTTCGCCCGCCGGCAGGCGAGCAAGACTTCCAGGCGCCGGCCAGGTTCGCTGAGCCGAAGGGCCTGCTGGATCAATTCATCGAGCGGTTCGGTCCTGCCGGTCTTCTTGAGCGGCGAGGGCGGCAGGCGGCAGTCGATCTTGCTCAGGCGGATGAACTCTTGGAGCGCGTCGCTGTCCATGGTGCCGCCGCTCTTGAGTAGCGTGTAGCCGTCGGCGACCTCGCGGCCCCGCGAACGCTCTGCTCGGGCGTTGGCTGCCATGGCGGCAATCGCCGCCTCGCCGTTGGGCAGGTTGTGGGTCTGGTACCGCGGGGCGAGCTGCGCGTCGCGGGCCGCGGGCACGGCCAGCATGACAAACGCCAGTGGCGCCGTCAGCACGACCGCCGGCAGGAGCCACGGTTTTACGCCGCCGCGTTCGAACAGCCAGGCCGGCGCCCGCAGCCAGGTCGCCAGTAGGGCGGCGAGTCCGAACGGCGCGACCGCCCACAGCGGCGACAGCATCCAGTAGAACACGAGCATCGCCCAGCCCGCCAACAGCCACGCCGCCCCGAACGCGAGTAGCCCGGCGAAGATCTCGCTCCGCAACGTCAGCGAGAAGAACTGCCCAACGGCGTAGGCGGCAAATGCGGCGGCGGCCACGCCCACCAGCACCGCGACCGTGGTGTCGTACTGCTGAGTTAAGGCGACTTGCTCGAGGAACCCGGAGGTCCAGCCAGCATGGTCCTGCTGGTCGAGGTCGATCCAAGTGCCGAACACGTTGCGACGCCAATAGATGGCTGCTGCTGCGAAAAGGGTGATCGCAATGCCGCAGTACATCAGCGTCAAGTAGCCCAGCCCCACTACCTGCCTGGCTAGCCAGACCCGCCGCGGCGGCGCCGCGTGCTCCGCCAAGAAGCGGTGCTGCCGCCGCCGCTGGTCCTCGCGGAACACCAGGGCGCCCATCAGCGCGGGCACGAATAAGGCGCCTAGGAGGATTGCAGGCCGGGGAGTCTCGCGGACCAAGTTATCCATTCCCATTGCCATCCCGAGGACCAGCGGCCACGCGAGAGTCAGGCACCCGCCGATCACCGTCGCCGCAAACGCCGACTTCCACGACTGCCGGTGCGTCTGCCACGCCAGCCGGCCGAACGAGCCGAGCCAGCCGACGTTGGCCCGTGCGGCGGGCTTTTCTTTAGCTCTGTTGGTGGTTTTGATCGTCACATGCTGTTCACCCCGCGGCAGCCAGTTCAGGCCGAGCCACACGTCGAGCGCGCCGATTAACAGCGCGACGACCAACCGGGCAGGCAACGCCTGCGAGTCGCCCAACTCGAACAGGTCGACGTTGCCCCCGGTGGCGGCGATCGTTGCGAACGAGCAAAACGACGCCCCAGCGATTCCAAGGCAGGCCGCCAGCAGCGGTTTCGGCACGAGCAGTGATGCGAGTAAGCTCCACACAAGCAGCTCGAGCAGTACCACGACGCCGGTTGTGCCAAGCACAAGCCATGTCCGCTCTGACGGCCCGACGCCGCCAGCAACCACCGCTCCCACAGCGAGCAATACGCCGAAGAGCAGCGGCGTCAGCACGATGGCCGACGTTAGCTTGCCGAGCAGCGTCGCCCAGCGGTTCTCGGGCAGTGACTGCAGGTACAGCATGGTGCCCTCTTCGCGTTCGACCGAGAACAGCGTGACCGCCGCGGCGACACAGAACAGCGCCGCAGCGCCCAGTGCAAGCACTGCCATCGCGTCGGGCCGCCCGCTTATTGGGCTGCTCGCGCGGTAGATCAGCATTACCAACAGCGTTGACACCGCGGTCCCAACCGCCAGCCCGCTCTGCATCCGCAGCTCTTTCCAGAAGAACCGCTTGGCCAGTCGCAGCGTGTCGGGGGCGGCGGGGGCGATTGGGTTGGCGAGGGCGGCGTTCATAGTGGTGGGCTCTTGTCCGGTGGGGTGGATTTGAACAGGAGGGCAATAATTCCCCTCCCCCCTTGGGGGAGGGGTGGGGTGCGCCGGGTACTCACTTCACCCCCACCCCGGCCCTCCCCCAGAGGGGGAGGGAGTATTGCTTAAACCTCTTGCAGCACGCCGGGTTGACCGTTGGCCGAGGGCGGATGGTTCTCGGTCATGTACGCCACGAAAATCTCCTCGAGGCTCGGCGTGCGGCGGTCGACCACGGCCACCGAGTCGAGGTCGGCCAGGCGGTCGATGGCGCCCTCGTCCTCGACGTCGCGCACCAAGAGCCGCCACTGCTTGCCGCGGCGGCTGCTGGTGAGCAGCGTGCCGGGGACCGGCGGCGGGGCGGCGGCCGAGCCGTGCATCGTGGCGGTGATCTCGTACGCGCCGAGCTTCAGCCGGTCGAGCGGGTCGACCGCCAGGATCTTGCCCTCGCGCACCACCGCCACCTGGTCCGCCACGCGTTCGACCTCGCCGATTAGGTGGCTCGAGAGCAGGACCGTGTGCCCCTCGGCCGCCAGGTCGACCATGCTCTCGAGGAACTCCCGCCGCACCAGAGTGTCGAGGCCCGAGGTCGGCTCGTCGAGCACCAATAGCCGCGGCTGGTGCGCCATGGCGAGCGACAATGACACCTTCGCCCGCATGCCCTTGGACATCTTGCCGATCTTGCGCGAGGTCGGCACGCGGAAGCGGTCGAGCAGGTTGCGGTAGTGCTGCTCGAAGCCGTCGCCGTAGAAGCCGGCGGTAAACCAGCCGATCTCGGCGGCGGTCATCCACTCGTACAGCGTCGGCCGTTCCGGCACGTAGCCGAGCAGCCGCCGCACTTCCTCGCCGTGCGTCGTGCTGTTGCGTCCGAAGACCGAGATCGACCCGGCGTCGGGCGACAGCAGCCCGAGCAGCATGCGGACGAGCGTTGTCTTGCCGGCGCCGTTCTCACCCAACAGGGCGAACACGCAGCCCGCCGGCACCCGCAGCGTCGCGTCGTCGACGGCGGTGAACCGGCCGTAGCGTTTGGTGACTCGGTCGATCTCGATCACGTTGGTCATGCCTGTTCTCCGGCGGCGGGGTGGTTCTTGCGGAGCTTCTTGAGCTCGGATGTGAAGAGGGTCTCGACCTCGTCGGGCGAGAGGCCGGCGGCCAGCGCCTCGCTGAGCGACTCGCTGACGCGCCGCCGCATCAGGTCGCGGCGGGACTTGCGGCAGGCGGCCCTGGCGCCCGACCGGACCGCCAGCCCGACGCCGGGCGTCGGTTCGACGACCTCCTGCGACTGCAGCTCGCGGTACGCGCGGGCGACCGTGTTGGGGTTCACGGCGAGCTCCTTGGCGAGCTCGCGGACGCTGGGGATCAGGTCGCCGGCAGCCAGCGCCCCGTCGGCGACGGCGAACGTCACCTGCCGGGCGATCTGGTCGTAGACGGGCACGCCGTTCGAGGCGTTGACCTGGATAAACACGGCTTGTCTCCCTGGAGTGGAGCAGCGGACGAGGTGAGCTAGTGTTCTAGCACGGTTGTACAGTAGCGGCAGGCGGCCGCCCGTGTCAAGTTTTTCTTGTGAGTCCCCTCCCCCTCGTGGGGAGGGCTAGGGAGGGGGGCGGCCCCGGCGCCGAGTTCACCACGCCCTTTGAGGGCGTGCCACCCGTCGTGCTAGTCAATTTACTCCGGGTGCCGGGGGCGCTCCCGCCAGGGAAGCCCCCGAGAGGTACTCACCGGGATCGCTGCTCGTCCGGGGCTTCCGCTGCCGCGGAGCGCCCCGGGCACCCACGGGACTCATGCTACTGGCGTTCGAACCGCACCGACTTGTTGTTCTGGCTAATCACCAGCGTTAGCCCGGTGATGCGTTCCCCATCACGCTCGACCTGTATGGCGTCGGTCTCGGCGAAGGCGGAGGCGTTCCATGCGGGCGTTGTCGCGAAGCGGAGGTTATCGCCCTCGCTGAGGCCGAGGTAGCCGTAGGTGATCGGCCCGTGCCAGTTGATCAACGCCCTGGCGTGCGGGCCATCGCGTTTGACCGTCAGGACGCGGCCCTGCGAGTCGGTGTACTCGCCGATGAGCGACTCGAGCAGGTCGGCGTCGGGGTCGAGCTCGGCGTCGGCCTTCGGCTTCTCGTACCGGGCCGGCGGCTTGCCTGCCAGCAGGTTCTCGCAGCTCGTCTTCACCACGTTGAAAGGCGCCGACGAGTCGCTGCTCGCGAGCACGAACAGGCAGCCGTCGTCGGCCGGGTCGCGGCGGATCGAAGCGAGGAACCCGCGGACGCTGCCGGTGTGCTCGTGCACGGTGGCGCCAGACTCGAGCGTGCGGACCCGCCAGCCGAGCGCGTAGCCGGCGTCGCCCGGCGTGGTCATCTGGCGGTACGACTCCTCGCTCAGCAACTTTCCGGCGGCCAGCGCGCGGTCCCACTTCCAGAGGTCGATCAGGTTCGTCACTAGCCCGCCCATGCCGCGGTACTGGAATCCGTACGCGCCGTACGGGTGGTCGAGTGCCGAGCGGTCGGCACCACGCGTCGCGGCGCCAACCGCGACCGTGGCCCCGCGCGGCGCCCTTTGTCCGGTGAAGCGGCTGCTGCCCATGCCGGCCGGCTTGAGGATTGCGTCGCGCAGGTAGCGGGTGTAGGGCTTGCCGCTCGCCTGGGCGATCACCTCGCTCAGCAGCGAGTAGCCCTGGTTCCAGTACTCGTGCCGCGTGCCCGGTGGCGACTTAGGACCGCCCTCGAGAAACGTCGGCAGCACGGCAGCCAGGTCGGTCCCCGCGCCGCGGGAGTTGTTGCGGGGAATGCCCGAGGTTTGCTGCAGCAGGTGCCGCACAGTGATGGCCTGGGAGTGTTCGGGCACGCCCGGCAGGTGCTTGGAAATGGGGTCGTCGAGGCTCAACTTCCCTTCCTCGGCCAGTTTCATCACGGCGATGGCGGTGAACGGCTTGGTGCACGAGGCGATCTCGAACACCGTGTCGACGGCGATCGGTTGCGACTTCTTCTCGCCGGTCTGGCCGACCCCGACCGCGGCGATCACCTCGCCACGCCGCCCGACGAGCACCGCCCCCTGGAAGCCGAGGTCGTCGTGCGCCTGACGAACGAAGTCGACGATTGCCAGGCCGGTTTCGCCGACAGCAGTGTGTCCTTCGTAGGCGAGGCCGCTACTCGCTAGCTGGCAGAGCAGGGCAAACGCCAGGATCAGCCGTTTCGAGCCGCCAGCAATGGGGAACATCGCACGTCTCCAGGTGAGATCGGGGGTTGCAGTTCGCCGCAGTTTAGGGCAGTCTAGCAGAGTCGCCTGCGAGGGCAATCGGGCGGCGGGCGAAATAGAGGCGACCGCCGTCGGCGAGTCTATTCGCGGCAAACGTCTACTCAACGACCAGGATGACCATGGCAGACGAGAACCCCTACGAGAGCACCAAGTCGACGCCAACAGTTGCGTCGGGCAACCCGGCGCTGGTGATCCTCGGTAAGCTTTTTCTGGCTTGCGTAGTGCTGCTGATCGTGGCGGCGATGCTGATGCCGCTCAACCGTGGGGGGGCGAATAGGGCTGCGCGACGCATGCGATGTCAGAACCAGATGAAGCAGATCACGCTGGCCCTGCTCAATTACGACGCCGCGCACGGCAAGCTCCCGCCCGCCTACACGGTCGACGATGAAGGCCGCCCGCTGCACAGCTGGCGGACACTAATCTTGCCCTACGTCGAGCAAGGGGATTTGTACGACTCGATCGACCTCACCAAGCCGTGGGACGACCCGGTCAACGCCCATGCCCGCGAGGCGGTAGTAGACGCCTACCTCTGCCCGAGCGCCGATCACGAGGCAAGCCGGACAACCTACCAGGTGGTTGCCGGCGCTGGCTACGTGTTCGACGGTGCAAAACCCATGGAGTTCTACGACATCACCGATGGTCCAGAGCGAACCCTACTGGTCGTCGATGTCGCTGCGGATTACGCGGTCGAGTGGATGGCGCCGCAGGACTCGACCCTTGAAGCGGTCTACCAGCAGTTTGTCGAGCAAGAGTTCAACCACCCTAGCGGCATGCAAGTCGGCTTTGCCGATGGTCACGCTTCGATGCTCGACGCGTCGTCCACCCGCGAGGCGTTGCGATCGATGCTAACCATCGCCGGCGGTGAACAGGTCGAAGAGTAGTGGCAGGGCGCCGAAGGCGTGCCCGTCAATGAATCCCCCGAGACGTACTGCCCGAAATAGCTGTTTTTCGTGGGCTCCCGCTGGCGCGGAGCGTCCCGGGCGCCATTGGACTCGATACCCAGCGGGCGATCTCGAGGCTGCCCAGCGGCAGCAGCCAGCTCGCCCAGGCCGAGTAGGGGTACACCCCCTCGAGGCCGAGCACCTCGCTCGCCCCGCCGATCAGCCGCAGCACGACCGCCGCGGTGAGCATCGCGAAGGTCCGCTGCATCCAAATCCGGTGCGTACTGAACTCACGCCGCACCGCCGACCGCCAGCCGAGCAGAGCGAACGCCGCCGTCAGCACCGCTTGCACCGCAAACGCGAAGCCCGCGACGCGGCCGGTCGCGGCGTAGGCCGACATCCACAGGCCGCTCGGCGCCATGACGAAGAGCAACCCAATCATATGGGCCTTGCCGACTAGCCGGTGCAGCCGACGCCGCGGAGCCCATGCTCGTTCGAAGAGCAACGCCAGCCCGCTCGACAGGCAGAATGGGCCCGACACGATGTGCGCGTAGAACGCCCACTGATAGCCGCCGAAGAACGTGCCCTCACGCCCCAGCAGGAAGTCGCTGCGGAAGTTCGGCGGGAAGTAGTCGCCGTAGCCAAGCACGATCCGCACGGTCGTCTGGCAGACAAGCCAGGCGGCGAGCAACGCCAGCGAGGTCGCGGTGGCGTGCGTTGTCGCTCGTTGGCCGTTCACGTCAGCCACGCGACCGACGGCGGCCCGTGGCGGTGATCAACCCGGCAAGCAGCAGACCGCTAGCGGCGGGGCTCGGGACCTGCGACAGCTCCGCCGAGAAGCCGATGTTCTGGAAATCGACCTCACGGTTGCTGCCGGTTAAGAATGCCGTGACCGACTTGACGTTCAGCGGCGCTGCGAGCGCGATGTCTTGGGCCTCGATGCCACCGCTTGAACCGAGGTCGGGCTGCACCGACAAGGCGCCGACCTGTGCGCCGCCGGCGTTGAAGAAGAAGAAATCGACGTTGTCGACGTCGTAGCCCTCGCTGGTGTAGTTCCAGAAGTGCAGCGTGTCGATGTCGTAGGAGGCGTCGAATTCGAAGACCAGCTCCAGCCCGCCGCCGACGTCATCGGCAGTGAACCAGATGTGGGTCGATTGATCGTGGAATTCTTCTGCATCGGCCGACGGGGCGTCGATCACCTTGGTGATGGTCGCGCCGCTGTTGAACGTGTTGTGAAAAGTCCCGCTCGATGTCCCGGGCCCGACCACTACGGTCATATTGTCTTGGTTGAGGTAGACGGGCGCCGCGGCAGCGGAGGCGACCACCGCCGTGGCAGACAGGAGCGACGAGAGCACGGAGAGCGATAGGGTGCGGTTCATGAGACACGTCTTCGATGGGGCCGGTGGCAGGTGAGGGTCGCAGACTTCTATGTTAAGCTGGACGCACGCACGCGCCAATCTTTGCGGGGCGGGGCGCTCCGGAGTCCACGCGGCAGAGGGCCGTAGCGACGGCCGCTGCTACTTCCGCGGCAGCGAGCGGTAGGCGGCCTGGATCAACGCGGCGCCGTGCTCGCGCTCGAGTCGGCGGATCGTGAAATGCGCACGGGCCAGGTTCTGGTAGTGGTCGATGAAGTAGGTGTTGATCAGCGCGCCGCCTACCGCGCCGATGACCGGGATCGCCTGGGCGGCGAGCTTCTCGCTCACCACCACGCCGAACCGCTTGCCGATAGTAGAGATGAACTGCACCAACGGCGGCGCCGCCTTGTTCGTCAGGCCGTGCTTCACGACGTGCTGCGACGCCTCGTGGATCTGCCGGCCCATCGCCAGGCGGACCGCCAGGTAGCCGATCTCGGTGTCGTCCTCGACGTTGCTGGACTTGCCGGGCGAGTGGCCCGGGTCGAGGGCGAACACCTCGAGGCAGGCCAGGCGGGACTCCATGTCGGTGAGGTCCTCGCCGAGGCTCCTGGCGATGTCCGCGACGCTGCGGAGGATCAGCACGGTCGAGAACGGCAGCTCGGCGGCGATGGTCGCGCCGCCGAACGCACCGCCCGCGGCTCCGCTGAGGCCGGCCATCAGTTTGTGGGAGAACAGTCGTGGCTTCGGTGCCACGGGGTCCTTGTCGCCGAGCGTGTTGACCGCGAAGTCGAGCGCCAGCGAGAGCGACTTGTCGACCGCCCCGTAGATCGCCTTCTCGGCCGAGTCGGGCAGCATCTTGATCGACGCGGTGATCGGCGCGCCAAGCATCTCGGTCAGCCGGTCGGCGATGCCGCGGTGCTCGAGGATCTCGCGGGCCTCGGCGAGCTCCTTGAGCACGTAGTCCGGGAGCTGGTGCGTCGGGAGCTGGCGGGCGGGGAGCTGCGGCTCGGAGGATTCGTCCATGCGGTTTTTCGGCCGGTGTAGGTGGCTAGTACGCCCCGTCCGCCCACTCCAATTCGGAGAGTTCGAACGAGCAGAAGACGATCTCGTCGTAGAGCGACTCGCCGGTCTCGTAGATGAGGCCGACGCGGTTGTTGTCGAGCGGCGTGAGGTCCGAGTAAGCGGCCGTGCCGGGGGAGATAACGCAGTGCCGGCTCCAACTCGCCCCGTTGTCGCGGCTGATGCGCAGCATCAGCCCGACGCGTTTATTGGCGTGGGATGGGCCGGAGTACAGGATCAGCGGCCCGTCGTCATCCTGGAGCGTGATCGCCGAGTTCTGCACGACCGGCGAGCGGAGTAAGCGATCGGGTTGGAAGGGGCCGACAAAGGAATCGCCGGCGTCTTCGCTGTAGGTCACAGCCCGGGTGGCCGGGTCGGAGCCGTGCTGGTCGCGCGTATTGATGTACAGGCGGCCGTCGGGGAGTTCGAGGGCGAAGCACTCGTTGGGGTGCAGAGGCGAGGAGAGTTCGGTCGTCTCGCGGGCGCCGATCTGCCACGACTGGCCGTGGTCGTCGCTGTAAATCAGGTGGGACCCCCAGCCGTCGGTGGAGCGGCTGCGGTGGTCGCAGGGGATGACCAGCCGGCCGGCACGCGGGCCGCTGGTCAGCTGGATGGCGTGCACCGGACCGGGGACACACCATTTCCAGTCGGGGTCGGCGACCTGCGGCGTGATCTCGAAGCGGTCGGACCACGTCCTGCCGTGGTCGTCGGAATGACTGGTGAAGAAGCGTTGGGCGTTGCGGGTGAAAACCAACCAGACCCGGCCGGGGTGGTCTGGGTCGGAAGAATCAACAACCGGCGTAGGGTTGCCAAAGAACACGTCCGAGGTGGGGGCGTCCCACTCGTCCTGGAGCACCTGCTGGTCGCTCCAGGAAGTGCCGCCATCGGAGCTGCGTTTGAGGACGATGTCGATGTCGCCGTCGTCGGCCTGGCCGTTCTTGCGGCCTTCGGCGAAGGCGAGCAGATCGCCGTTCGTGGCCCGGATCAGCGTCGGGATCCGGTAGGTGTGATAGCCGTCTTGCCCGGCGCGGTAGACGGTTGTGGTGCTGGGCCCTTCTGTGGCGCTGGGCTCGGCGGCGCCGATGGGGATGACGGCGGTCAGCGCGAGGAGCTGGGTGGCGGCGAGCAACCTAGTCACAGGCACGGCGGACTCCAGCGTGGATTGAGCGGGACGAAGAGGAGTCGAAACGAGCTACTCGTATCTATCCTTCGGGTCGGCGGCGGCCAAGTCAACCAAGAAGTCGGCAACCTTGGCCGCGACGGCGTCGAAGTAGCGGGCGCCCTTGTCGGCGGTTGCGGCCGCGGGGTCGCCGACGCCGGTGTCGGCGGTGACCTCGGTCCACTGCCGCGGTGCCCAGGCCCATTTCTCGCGGAAGGCGGTGAGGCGCCACTGGCGGGCGGCGCCGTCCCCGGCCTCGGCAAGCGGCCGCACCAACTCCGATTCGAGGTGCAGCATGAGGCTGGTCTCGAGCTCGTCGGCGTGGTCGCCCGGCTGGTCGAAGTACCCGTCGCGGGGCACAACCGCGAAGCCGTTCACCACGCACAGGAAGACCTCGGTCCTGGCCTGCAGCTCCCGGATCATCTGGTTGAAGTGGTTGCCGCCGTGGAAGTTCAGCACCACCAGGTTCGCTATGCCCTGCCCCGCCAGGCTGTCGACCACATCGCGGAGAACCAGCGCCTGGGTCGACGGGTTCATGTTGATGGTCAGCGGCAGGTCGAGCTGCTGCGTGTTAACGCCGAACGGCACGCCGGGCAGCACGGCGACCCTGGCGCCCCGCTCCCACGCGCGGCGGGCCGACTCGGTGGCGAGGGCGCCGGCCTCGTAGTTGTCGGTCGCGTAGGGGAGATGGTAGTTATGGGGCTCGGTCGCGCCCCACGGCAGCACGGCCACCCGGAAGCCCGCCTCGCGGACCATCGGCAGCGTGCACTCGGCCAGGACGTAGGGGCGGGCGGGCATGGCTGGCTAACGCTTCTTCTTCTGCTTGCGGAGCTTCTTGAGCATCTTCTCACGCTCCTTCTTGGCGGTCGCCTTGTCCTTGGCCGACAGCCGCTTGCCGGTGCCCTGCTTCTTCCGCGTCAGGGCGCCGGCCGGGTTCTGCATCATGTCGCCCTTGATCTGGTTGAACATCTTCATGCGGTCCTTCATGCCCTTGCCCGCCATGGCCTTCATCATCTGGCTCATGGGCTCGAACATCTTGACCAGCTCGTTCACCTGATGGGGCTCGACGCCCGAGCCGGCCGCGATGCGGCGGCGGCGGCTCTGGTCGATGAGCTTCGGGTCGCGTTTCTCGGCCGGCGTCATCGAGTCGATGATGCCGAACAGCTGCTTCATGTCGTTCTCGGGGTCGACGTCGCCGAGGCTGTCGAGCATGCCCCCCATGCCGGGGATCATGCCCATCACCTTGCGCAGCGGGCCGAGCCGTGTGATCTGCTTGAGCTGCTTCTTGAAGTCGTCGAGGGTGAACTCGCCCTTGGCGAGCCGCTCCTCCTGGGCCTTCATCTCGTCTTCGTCGAACTCGGCCTGCGCCTTCTCGACCAGCGAGAGGATGTCGCCCTGGCCGAGGATCCGACCCGCCATCCGGTCGGGGTGGAACTCTTCGAGCGCGTCGAGGTGCTCGCCGGTGCCGATGAACTTGATCGGCACGCCGGTCACCTGCTTGACCGAGAGCGCCGCGCCGCCGCGGGCGTCGCCGTCGAGCTTGGTCATGATGACGCCGTCGATCTCGAGCGCCTGGTTGAACGCCTGGGCGCTGTTCACCGCGTCCTGGCCGGTCATGCCGTCGCAGACCAGGTAGATCTGCTCAGGGTTGCACTGCTTATCGATCCGCTCGAGCTGGCCCATCAGCTCGTCGTCGATGTGCAGCCGGCCCGCCGTGTCGAGGATGACGGTGTCGGCGCCGAGCTTCTTGGCCTGCTTCACCGCGTTGTTGCAGACCTTGACCGGGTCCTGCTCGCCGCGCTCGGAGTACACCGGGATGTCGAGCTGCTCGCCCAGCACGTGCAGCTGGTCGATCGCCGCGGGACGCTGCAGGTCGGCCGCCACCAGCAGCGGCTTGCGCCCCCGCTGCTTGAGCATCCGACCGAGCTTGCCGCAGCTGGTCGTCTTGCCGGAGCCCTGCAGGCCGCACATCATCAGCACGGTCACCTCGCCCGGCCCCTTGAGGTGCAGCGAGTGGTCGACCGGGCCCATCAGGTTGATGAGCTCCTGGTGCACGGTGCCGACGATCTGCTGGCTCGGGTTGAGCGACTTGAGCACCTTCTCGCCGACCGCGACCTCGGTCACGTTCTTCATGAACGTGCGGACCACCTCGTAGCTGACGTCGGCTTCCAGCAGCGAGCGCTCGACCAGCTTCAGGCCGTCCCGCATGTTCGATTCGGAAAGCTTCCCTTTGCCGCTGAGAGATTTCAGGGCAGATGAGAGGCCGTCTTGCAGGTTTTCGAACATAAGTCGTTAAACGCAGGGAGCTTAGGTGAGACGAGGGGCGTGCCGCGAAACCTCCAATGTAGCCGATTCCCGCGGGAGTCGACAGGAGAAGGCCCTCAGCGAAGCCGCTGCAAGCACAGGGAGGACAATAGTCGGCGGCCTACGGCCGCCGGAGAAACTGCTGGAGCACTTAGCCCCGCGGATTCCAGGGGGCAGGCGGCTCGGGAGGAGGCGAGAACAGATCTCTCGGCTCGCACGACCCCCATCGAGTCGTCCGAAGGCTGTCGGCCTGATCCGAAAGCCGAGCAGCGAACTCCAGCACCGAGTCGACAAGATCGACCGCCACTCCCGCGGTTACGGCAATCTCTCCACGCCGTCGCTGAGTCGCTATTTCCGGTGACCGACGCTCCTCCGTCGTCATTGCGTCGATCACGGCCATGGCCCGCTCGGCGTCGTCCGCGACCGAAGCACCGCCGAACGGCGACGCCATGCCGGATATCCCATCGATTGTCGCCGCAAATGGCTCGTCGGTTGCGAAGCGTAGGAGCACGCGTCGCAACTGCTCGAGACCATTCGGCGGTTCGGGGGTGTCAGCCATTCGGCGCGGAGGTAAACGAGGTACTGGGAGTACCGACTAGTGATTCTCCGACGGATGTAATCCGTCGGCTATTTGGCTTGCGCTGACGACAAGGCCGCCGCGACCTCGCCCGGCTTGAACACGCCCCGTTCGGTGACGATGCCGGTGATCAGCTCGGCCGGCGTGACGTCGAAGGCGGGGTTGTAGGTCTTGGCGCCGACGGGGGCGGTTTGTTTGCCGAAGCCGCAGGTGATCTCCTCGTCGGCGCGCTGCTCGATCGGGATCTGGTCGCCCGAGGTGAGCGTCAGGTCGAACGTCGTCGACGGCGCGGCGACATAGAACGGCACCTTGTGGTAGCGGGCGGCGATAGCGGCCGCGTAGGTGCCGATCTTGTTGGCGGCGTCGCCGTTGGCGGCGATCCGGTCGGCGCCGACGATCACGGCCCCTACCCTGCCCTCCCGCATCACCTGGGCGTTCATCGAGTCGGTGATCAGCGTGGCGTCGACGCCGCGCTCCATCAGCTCCCACATCGTGAGCCGGGCGCCCTGCAGCAGGGGGCGGGTCTCGTCGGCGTAGACCTTGGGCTCGTGGCCGCGGCGGTGCAGCTCGAGGATCACGGCCAGCGCGGTGCCGTCGCCGCCAGTGGCGAGCGCGCCGGTGTTGCAGTGCGTCAGGACGCCGGCGCCGGTGGGCAGGTCCGCCAACGCGTCGGCGCCGTGGCGGCCGATCGCGGCGCAGAGGTCGTGATCCTCGGCGTGGATCGCCTTGGCTTCTTCGAGCAGGGACGCGACAAGTCGCGACGCTTCATGCTTCTCAATCGCGTGCCGGATTCGGTCGAGGGCCCAGAACAGGTTGACCGCGGTCGGGCGGCTGGTCGCCAAGTAGTCGCACGCCGCCAGCGCCGACTCTTTGGAACCAGCATCCAGGCAAACCCCGTATGCCGCCGACACACCAATCGCCGGCGCGCCGCGGACGCTCAGCCGCTTGATCGCCTGCCACACGTCCTCGACGGTGCGGCAGTCGAGGTACGTGGTTTCCGTAGGGAGTTTGGTCTGGTCGAGCAGCCGCAGGAAGCCGCCGGCGTCGCCGATCCATTCGATAGTGTTGGCCATCGGGGCAATATAACGGGTCGGCGGGCGGATCGCTGGGCCCTACTGGTCAAACCGGGTCGAGTACTCGAGGTCGAAGGTATCGGCGACCGGGCGGTTGGTGACCTCGCCGTTAAAGATGTTGACGGCGCTGGCCAGCTCGGGGCTCTTCACCGCGGCGGTCTCGACGCCGTGCTCGGCGATCTTGATCGCCCACGGCAGCGTGACGTTGCAGAGGGCGAACGTGCTGGTACGGCCGACCGCGCCCGGCATGTTCGCGACGCAGTAGTGCAGCACGTCATTGACCATGTAGGTCGGCTCGCTGTGGGTGGTCGGTTTGCTGGTGGCGATGCAGCCGCCCTGGTCGATCGCGACGTCGCAGATCACCGCGCCGGGCTGCATAATCTTGAGGTCCTCCTCCTCGACCAGCATCGGCGCCTTGGCGCCGGGGATCAGCACCGCGCCAACCACCAGGTCGGCCCGCTCGAGCTGCTTGCGGATGGTGTGGCGATCACTGAACAAGACGTCGACGTTCGGCGGCATGATGTCGTCGAGGTACCGTAGCCGGTCCATGTTGATGTCCAGCAGCGAGACGTTCGCCCCAAAACCGGCGGCGATCTTGGCGGCGTTCGCCCCGACCACGCCGCCGCCGAGGATCGTGATCCACGCCGGCGCAACGCCCGGCACGCCGCCGAGCAGGATGCCGCGGCCCATCTGCGGCTTCTCGAGGTACTTGGCGCCTTCTTGGACGCTCATCCGGCCGGCGACCTCGCTCATCGGGGTCAGCAGCGGCAGCCGGCCCTCGCGGTCGCGGAGCGTCTCGTAGGCGACGCAGGTCGACTTGGAATGGACCATCGCCTCGGTCAGCTCGCGGCTGGCGGCGAAGTGGAAGTAGGTGAAGACGATCTGCCCCGGGCGGATCAGCGGCCACTCGTCCGGCTGGGGCTCCTTGACCTTCACGATCATGTCCGCGCGGGCGAAGATCTCCTCGCGGTTCTCCACCATCTCGGCCCCGGCGGCGAGGTAGGCCTCGTCCGGCAGGCCGGACCCGAGGCCGCCGCCCGACTCGATCAGCACCTGATGGCCGCGTCGGGTCAGCTCCTCGGCTCCGACCGGCAGCATGGCGATGCGGTACTCGTCTTTCTTGATCTCGCGGGGGACGCCAATGATCATGGCGGCTAACTCCAGGCAGGGGGCGGGTTTGGCGGGGGATCCTGCGATTCTAAGACCACCCCGACAGGCGGGTAAGGCGGCCCGGCGCGGTCTGCGCATCATTTACTCAATAGCGCAGGCCGGGCCATCCCGGAGAACCGAATCACGCGGCTATCCGGCGGTCGCAAATACCGGCGGCCAGCGGGGGCTTAGGCCTTGTGCGGGCCGCTCGTGACCAGTAAACTGCCGAATTCTCGTGTACACGAGGTCCGCAGGAGGGGATTCACCCCTGGCGGGCTTGAGACCGACGAACCCGTGCTGACGAAGACGGACATACCGATGCAAAAGACGTTCATGGCCAACGCCGGACTCCTGGAATCGGGCGAGATCGAGCGGAAGTGGCTGCTCGTCGACGCCGAGGACCAGATTGTGGGCCGTCTGGCGAGCGATATCGCCGTGATCCTGATGGGCAAGCACCGCCCCACGTACACCCCGCACTGCGACACCGGCGACTTTGTCGTCGTGGTGAACGCCGAGAAGATCAAGTTCACCGGCAACAAGTGGGACCAGAAGAAGTACACCTGGTACACGGGCTACACCCGCCAGCGGTCGATCACCGCGGGCGACAGGTTGGACCGCAAGCCGGAGATGATCCTCACCGAGGCGGTGCGTCGCATGCTGCCGAAGAACAAGCTCGCCTCGAAGATGCTGGCGAAGCTGAAGGTCTACGCCGGCCCCGATCACCCGCACCAAGCCCAGGCCCCCGAGAAGGTGGTCCTTGGCGGCAAGGGCGCGAGCCGCTGCGGCAAGTCCGACAGCTAACACACCGCGACAGCCTGACGGCTGACCACTCCACCACACACCACCAACTAGCTACCAGCACATGAGCACCGCCACCGAGAAGGACGCCCTGGGAACCGGCCGCCGCAAGACCAGCGTGGCCCGCGTCCGCATCCGCCCCGGCTCTGGGAAGATCACCATCAACAAGCGCGAGATGGAAGAGTACTTCCCGGTCCAGCAGGACCGCAACGCGGTGCTTGCTCCGCTGACCCAGTGCGAGCTGAAGGACTCGGTCGACGTGATCATCCTCTGCCACGGCGGCGGCAACACCGGCCAGGCCGGGGCCTGCATGCAGGGCATCGCCCGGGCGCTGCTCAAGTACGACTCCGACCTCAACGAGAAGCTGCGTGAGGGCGCGTACCTGACCCGCGACAGCCGCATGAAGGAACGCAAGAAGCCCGGTCTGCACGGCGCCCGCCGCGGCACCCAGTTCTCCAAGCGTTAACGCCTGGAGCAGCTGCAGGACCGCCCTGTGGACGGCGCCCGCCAGGACGCCCGCCCAGAGCAACCGCCGAGCAGCGCAAAGAGCCCCCCCAACACAAAAAGGCCCGGTCATACGACCGGGCCTTTTCGTTTGGGAACTGCACAACCCGACAGACGGGACCCCGTCGGGAGGTCAGCCGGCCGAGTCCTTCGGCCGTCCCTGTTCTATGTAATCCGCCCCGAGTTGAGTTCAGGAAGCGGGCTGAACGTCAAGCTCGTGAGGCTTAGACCAACTCTTTGCGGGCCCCGATCAGGGTCCGCAGACGCTCCGCCAAGAGGGCCGCGTCGAACGGCTTCTTGAAGGTCTCGTTGATGGTCGAGCGGTCGAAGCTCATCGACGAACCGTCGTCCGGCAGCAGGGCGATCAAGATCGTCTCGCTGAAGTCGGTGTTGCGACGCAGGTTCTGGCAGATCTGCAGCGCCTCGACATGACCGATCGAGAAGTCGACGATGATGCAGTCCGGGTGGAAGCTCTCGGACTGGATCCCGGCCTCGAAACCGCTGGCGGCGGTGGAGGTGCGGAACGACCTTTCGGCGGGCAGCTCACGCTTGAGGTTCTCGATCAGGACCTGGTCCTGAGCGACGATGAGCACCTTGGCCATCGCCTCGTCCTCAAGGTCGCCCAGCGGCATGCCGTGCTCCTTGAGGAACTTAATCAAATACTCGCGGGGGATGCGGCGGTCCTGTGAACCGGGGATCCGGTAGCCCTTAAGGCGACCCGAATCAAACCATTTACTGACCGTGCGGGGGGCCACTTTACAGATCTTTGCGACCTGACCAGTAGTGAAGACCTTCATCGGGCTCTCCAATTCTCGTCTTGCTGTTTGTTCGCTCGGCTCTGAACGCTTTGTGGGCGTCAAAGTCCAGAGCCGTCTATCGCCCCTCACGTGCGCACCCGCTTATTCGCGAGCAATCCCTGCTCCGGCGGCTAGCGCCAGCCGGTCGCACGTGTCTGGGTCGGGGCTGTTACACAATGTTGAAGCCGCTTCAGGTGGGGACAGGTCCTTCTGATCCACAACCTCTCTCTATCACGATTCGGCAGGCGCCAGCACGGAGGATTGGGAAAAACCGTCGCGGAAGGAAGACTCGACGCAGTCAGCGCCGGGCAATCCCTCCAAGACGCCCAACCCCACCCTGCTGTGGGTCGCGCCGTGGCGGCGCAGCTCCAGCCGAGTCGGGAAACAAATGAAGGAACCTTACAGACACTCCACTGTGGCGCGGGGTGCGCACTAGCAGCGGTAGCGTTACCGGTGGGACGGTTTGGCAGGCTCCCCCCTGCGAGCGGCTCTTTCGGGACGCCCCGCGTCTTCGACGCAAGGTGTCTGTCCGGAGCCACCCGTCCGATACCTAGTTTCGTTATTCCGGGGGGGCCCACTTGAGAAAGTTTCTCGAGTGGGGGGGAGTCGACCGGTTGTTCCGATCGCCACGGTTGCGCGTGACGCGAGCGTGAGTCTTTCAGCAGTAATTCTACGGATTGAGCGGGCCCAGCCGGCGCCCACGCCGCGACGCGGGCCCGCCTGCCAGGGGCGGCTACGGAAGGTCGCCGCGCGGGGCCGCGACCGGCCCGGGGTCGCGCGAGCCCTCGGCCGCGACGTCCGGGATATTCGTGAAGGCAATCCGCAGCGGCGCCGCGTTGCGGATCTCGTGCATGCCCGCGAAGTACAGCGCGGTCGGCCCGAGCTCGGCGTTCACGGCGTCCATCACCCGCGAGGCCCGCACCGCCTGCTGGTGGTCGGCGAACAGCGGCATCGAAACCCCCTGCTCAGCGGTCAGGCCGTGCAGCGTGATCGAGGCCTTCAGCGGCTGCATGTCCCGCGGGCGGGAGGCCCACACGGTCTCGAACGCCCTGAGCAGTGTCGGCGTGTCCTGCACGCGGCCCAGCTTGACCCCGCCGCGCCAGTCAGGGCCGTCGCCGGTCTGGCTGACCCCAACGTCGATCCGCCCGGCCGTGTACCCAAGCCGACGCAGCCGCGCCGCCGCCTTGTGCAGCAGCCGGATCATCACCGCCCGCGCGCCGTCGTCGGTCCGCAGCTCCGGCGGCAGCACGTGCGAGTGCCCGACACTGCCCCGGCTCGTGGGCCGGTCGGCGACATCCTCGCCCCGCAGCCACTGGGCCCACTGATCGCCTACCTTGCTGCGCCAGATGAGCCGCATGGTTTCCGGCGGCGTCGCGCAGAGCTGCCGCACCGTCTGCACCCCGTACCGCTCGAGCCGCCGCCGCATCTGGCGGCCGATGCCCGGCAGGTCGCCCAGGTCCAGCGGGTGCAGGATGTGCGGCAGGTCGTCCAGGCCGAGGTGCGTCAGGCCGTCCGGCTTGCGCATCCCGGCCGCCACCTTGGCCAGAAAACGGTTCGGCGCCAAGCCGACCGAGCACCGCAGGCAGGGGCCCACCCGCGTGGCCACGGCCTCCTTCACCCGGTGGGCCACCTCGAGCGCCGCCTCCCGCTCACGGTGATGCAGCGAGAGCCGGCAGGCAAACTCGTCGATCGACCACGCGCGTTCGATCGGCAGCACGGTTTCAATGGCCGCGACAATCTGGTGGTGCAGCTGCACGTACTGCTCGTGCCGGCCCTCGACCAGCCGCAGGGCAGGGCAGAGCTGCTTGGCCAGCCCGACGTTGGTGCCGGTGCGGATGCCGTACTGCCGCGCCTCGTAGCTGACGGCAATGCAGCAGGTGCGGTCGGTCATCGTCGGGACCACGGCCACCGGCCTGCCGCGCAGCTCCGGCTGCAGGTGCTGCTCCGCCGAAGCGAAGAACGCGTTCATGTCGAGGTAGAGCCAGCGCGTGGTTGCCATCCAGGCTCCTTTAGATGACGTCCGGTTCGTTAAGTCCGAAAAAACGATTGGAGGGGACAAAACCCCAGGCGCATCTCCGCCCTGTTTCCGCTAAGTGCTTTGCTGCCAACTCATTGCCGCAACGTCCTGCGAATACGGGGCGGGGTTTTGTCCCGGGCGTTTTCCGGCGGGGCCTCCACCCGCCCGCCAGCGCCACCGCGGCCCGCGCGCACCGGTAGCGCAGGCCGGGGGTGGGTGTGAACGAATGAACACTACCCGATTAGATCGTGCCGACGGGCCGTTTGCCACCACAATCTTGGAGCAAAAGCAAGAAATCAGCGGGCCAGGGCCTGCCCTCCATAGCCGACGGATTACATCCGTCGGAAGAACCCGGTGTTGAGCAAGCCCAAACGGCAGACCCTTAGACAGTGGCCTCCGATGGATGCAATCCATCGGCTACTGAGACGCAACGCGGGCGCCGGGGGCGCTCCCGCAGGGAAGCCCCCGACGACGTACCGCCCGCGGCTGGCGGACCGTCGGGGGCTTCCGCTACCGCGGAGCGCCCCCGGCACCCCCCCCTGTGTAGCCAGCCGTGCTAAATGACTACGCAAGTCAGCGGATCGGCATGCCCTACAAGGCACGAACCTTCTGCATGCTCGCTCGGCGTTGAGCGCGTAGCCCCGACAGTCGCACGCGAACCGCTCGCCCGCTAACGAGCATCCATCGTGCGATAGTCGGTGTCGCTTGCGATTACAGGCGATCGACGCCCAAGCGAACTCCGGTCCGGCAACGCCTCTTGGGCTACGCCCGCCGACAATCGTTCGAACGAGCACGCACGCTGCCAAGCCGCCCTGCGAACGACTGTCGCCGCTACCCGTGTGGGCGTATGAGTTTTACGTCGACGAACCCCGTAGAACGCTGGGAGGGCCTCGAATCTAGATTCACCTCGTAGCCCCCGGCTCCGCCGGATGATCTTCCGAGTCTAGCTCGACAGCGACGCGGACCGCGCTGCCGAGGCAAACCGATCCCCCCGCAGAGCGGGGGGCTACGAGCCGAACAGCCGGCGGCGTGGGAAGCGGAGCCGCGTGTGGCAGCGACTTTCGCCCGCGATAGATTCGGCCTGCTGGGCGAAATCAATCGGGCGATAGTCGGGGTCGCTTGCGACAAGAGGCGAGCGAGTCGCAGCGGACCTCGGCGTCGCAACGGTGTGCAGGAGTATCAGGCCGGTGCGTCAAAGAACTGGCTCAAAGTCGCCGAGGTTGGGCACACCGCAGTTAGTTGACGGGCTGTCGACGATCCGCCTAACGCCTGCCGTCAGCGGGTACGGCCGATTGATTTTCCATTTCAAAACGCCTGATGCCGTACTCCGCTGCACGGCATTGTTACCCGCTCTTTGTTTGTGACAGGGATATTGAGCGTGTCTGTTCGTTCACTTCGGACACAGTAACCGGAACCACGGCACCGAGGTTTATTTCCGAATGCTCACCACACAGCATAGCATACGAACCGGGGATGAGCCGCACCAGCAATGCCGGTTTGTCGCCGCAACGGTCGGACGATTCGACGTGGCGAATAGCGGTTGCATCAAAGCGTGAGCCAATGGTGATTTGATTGGATGCCCAGGGGTCGTCGAACATTTCGCAATGCGTCAACGCAATCTTGCCGGATTGATTATCGACGAATCGAACGGCAGCTTCAATTTTGTCACCGGGGTCGGCGAACTGTTCGCACGAATTAAAGCAGGGAATCCACGAAATGTATGGAATCAGGAGCAGTCCAGGCTTCGCTTCCTCGGTGACGCAGTGGATGCCGTAAACCGTGACCTCTGTTGCAATGGCCGTGATGATGTCACCGGGTTTCACGATCGCGAGCCAATCCTGTCGGGTAACCGTCTCCCCGCTCAGTTGCGAGCCGCCCGCGGGGGAGACCGACGGCTCGATGGGATCATTCAGTCGCGGGCGTCGCTCGTCAATTGCAGCGGTTGGTTAGCCCGCACCCGCCTCTGAGCGATAGTAAGCGGCGCGATCAGTGAGCTCCATCTTATCAGCGGCATCGGCTAGAGCTAGCCAAAAAGCATCGTTGACCTGATGCTCTTCGGCGTAGTGTTCCAGCATGTCGCAAGCCAGTTCGAGCTCATTATGATCGAGGTAAGTCCGGTACTCAACAACTGAATTGTGGTTCGCCGCGGACGAGGGGAGTAGTTGTTCCGCTCGTCTCAAATCACCCTCGATTTGAGCCCATAGCTTTCGGAGCGATGGAGTTGCCATGTCGGGCTAACGTAAAAGGCTCAGTTGCCGGCCGCCCGCGGAGAGCAGGCTCCAAACCGACCCCACCATTCTACTCGCGGGCGTCGCCGGTCAACTGCAGCCGGTGGTTAGGCCTGCCTATTCGATGATTTTGCCGCACCAGAGGAACTCTGCGAACATACGCCAATTCGGCTCTGCATCGGGTTTGTGAAGCGGCTTGTCAGTGAAGTAGTCTAAACACGCCCAAAGATAGGACGCGATGTCTGCGTTCTTCCAGTTGTGAGCGCCGTCCAAGACGTATGTATCCGGGTTCTCCTTTTCGATACGCGCGGCGTCTTCACGTTCTTCGGCCAGTGCGTTGACGAACGCAATGAAGGAATCGCGGTCGTTCACTTGATCGATTAGGTCTTCGGGCTTCACTTGTTGGCCTAACAATAAATGGACAGAAGCGATTCTGCCTAACCCATTAAGCAGTCGGCTCCATTGTCGGCGTAACACCAGCCGCCTGCAAGGTTTGCGAACTCGACTGGGAGAGAATCGGCGGGGTATACAGAATTGAACGCGTTGGCAGCAAAAGGAGCCTTCGATATGCGCTGAGCAGCTTCCTCCAGCTACCGTCGAAGGGGCTTTCCTGCCGCGTTTTCACACCCAACTGACTCGCTGAGGTTGTCATAACCGCGATCAGATTTGTGACCCCCGGCCCTGCACAGGCTTCATCGTCCTGCGAGAGACTCGACCTCCGCAGATCTACGCCACCTAAGCCGCCTTGCGCTCCCCGCCCATCGCCTGCTGCGGGCGGATGTTGCCCTCTTCGTCGACCTCCTCGAAGCGGACGGCGACCTGCTTCGACACGCCCGACTCCTGCATCGTGATGCCGTACATCGTGCTGGCGTCGGTCATCGTCTTCTTGGAGTGCGTGATGACAATGAACTGCGTCGACGAGAGGAATTCCGAGAGCACCCCGGTGAAGCGGCCGATGTTGGCCTCGTCGAGCGCGGCGTCGACCTCGTCGAGCACGCAGAACGGGCTCGGCTTGGTGCGGAACAGCGAGAGCAGCAGCGCCACACAGGTCATCGTCTTCTCGCCGCCCGACAGCAGCGAGATGCTGCTCAGCTCCTTGCCGGGCGGTTGGGCCGCGATCTCGACGCCGGCGTCCAGCGGGTCGGCGCCCTCGCCGTCGACCAGCACGATGTCGGCCTCGCCGCCGCCGAACAATTGGCGGAACAGCTCGCGGAACTCACCCCGCACGGCCTCGACCGTAGCCAGGAACATTTTGCGGGTCTCGACGTTGATCCGCTGCGTGAGCCGCTCGAGCGAGTTCTTCGCCTCGGAGAGGTCCGTGTACTGGGCCGACAGCTCGTTGAAGCGGGCCTCGAGGTCGTCGAGCTCCTCGATCGACTCGAGGTTGATCGCGCCGACCTCGCGTACGTCGTCGCGGAGCGCGGCGATCTCGCGCTCCACCGCGTCGCGGTCCGCGAGCTCTTCGAGGTCGGCCTCGTCCAGCTCGACCGCCGAGAGGTCGATGCCGTAGTCGTCACGCATGCGGCCGGCCAGCGTGTTCTGCTCGTGGCGGACCTCGGCCAGCTCGATCTCGTGCCGTTGACGCTCGGCCTGGAACTGGTCGAGCTGCTCGCGCCGCTGCCGCACGGCGTTGTCGATCAGCCGCCGCCGGTGGTTCACGTCCGCCGACTCGGCGTGCACGCGGTTGCGGGTGACGGTTAGCGTCTCGGCCCGCAGCGTCAGCAGGTTGAGCGACGACATTGCGTCGAGCACACGCAGCTCGCGCTCGGCCAGCCGCGCCCGGCACTCGCGGACGTCGTCGGTCGCCTCGGTGCGGGCGCGGCCGCGGTCGATCTGGCTGCCGGAGGTCTGCTGGTGCTGCGACTGCAGGATCTCGACCCGCTGTTCGGCCCGCGCAAGTTCCACGCGGCGTTCGACCAGCTGCTGCTCGAGCGTCGCGCGAGCCTTGCCCGCCTCGGCCTCACTCGCCTTGAGCGACGCCTCACGCCCGGTGAGTTCCGTTGTCGCCGCGGAGATCTGGTCGGCTTTTTGCCGCAGGTCGGCGAGTCGGCTCTTGGTTGCTTCCTGGGTTTGGCCGAGGGCCGCGGCGGCCGCCTGCCGTTTGTGCTGCTTCTCGGCCAGCGACTCGACGCGTTCGGAGAAGCGGCGGGCCGCGTGGCGGGCCTCGGCGTTGGCGTCGGCCGCCTGGTTGCGGAGCTCGAGGGCGGTCCGCTCGGCGGCCTGGCTCTCGACGATCGCCTGCTCGAGTTCCTCCGACGCGAGGTGGGCCGCGGCCACCGCGGCCTCAACCTCGGAGAGCTCCGCGCGGAGCTCCTCGCCCCGTGTCTTGCGGGTCAGCAGGCCCCGGCCGCCGCTGCCGAGTTCGTCGCGGGGGCCGACGCACATCGCGCCGTCGGCGGTGATCGACTCGCCCGAGTAGGTGACGAAGCTCAGGCCGCGGCCCGGCCCGGCCGCGAGCCGCTCGGCGGTGGCCAGGTTGTCGACAAACCACACCCGGCCGAGCAGCCGACGGACCAGCGGCGCGTGGGCCGGTTCGCACTCGACAAACTGGTCGGCGCGACCCATCACGCCGGGCTCGCCGGAGAGGTCGATGCGGTCGACGACGCTGGCGGTCGGCAGCGAGTCGAGCCGCTCGAGCGAGGTCCGGCGGTTCAGCGCGCCGGCGCCGCTGGCGAGCTCGGCGAGGAGTTCGGCGCCGGAGTCGACCACCAGGTGGTGGGCCCGCTCGCCGAGGGCGGCCTCGACCATCGGAGCGGAGTCGTAGTCGACGTGCAGCAGGTCGGCGACAATCCCGGCGACGCTCCACCGCGGCGCGGCGTCGCCCGCCTGGGGGGCGACGCTCGAGCGGAGCGTCTGGAGGTCGGTCTCGAGCTGCTCGATGGTTTGGATCTGGTGCCGCAGGCTCACGGCGTGGGCCTCGCCGGCGGCCGCGGCGCGCTGCTGTTCGACGAGGCGGCGCCGCAGGTCGTCGGTGGCCGCCTGCTGCTCGGCGTGGGCGGCGTCGTGGGCCGCCTGGTCGGTCTGGGTGTCGGCGGCCTGCTGGTCGGCCTGCTGCTTTTCGGAAGTGGTCGTAGTGAGCTGCTCGGAGAGTCGCTGCAGCTCGGTCGTGGCCTGCTCGAGTTCGCGCTCCGTGGCGTCGAGCTCGTCCTGGCTCTTCTGGAGGTCGGCGGCGACTTCGCCTGCCTCCGACTGCTTGGCCTGAAGCTCCTGCTGCACCGCCGTCAGCGAGGCCCGCCGTTCGTCCCAATGGGCGCCAGCCTCGGCCGCGTTCGATTCGAGCTGCGTCAGGTCCGCGGAGAGCTTGGCGAGCGACTGACGCGCCGCGGCGAGCTGCTGGGTGAGGTCGACTGAGGCGGGTTCGCTGCTCTGGGCCGACTCGGCGAGGATGCCGGTCAGGCGGTTGCGTTTGTGCGTCAGCTCCCCGAGCAGCTCGGCGACGCGGCTCGACTCGGCCGAGATCGTCGCGCGGGCGGCGCCCATCCGCTCGCGCGCGTCGGCGAGCTGGCGGTCGGCGTCGGACGCGGCCTGGGTGGCTTGTTGGCCTTGGGCCTCGAGCCGCTGCAGCTCGGCGCCTGCCTCCTCGAGGGTCTCGGCGCCCTGCTCGGACTCCTCGCGGAGGCTCGTGATCTCACGCTGCAGTCGTTCCTCGCGGCTGGCCAGCGAGCGCCAGTCGGTCATGCCGAGCATGGTCCGCAGGTGCTTGAGCCGCTCGGCCGAGTCGCGGTACTTCTGGGCCCGGCCGGCCTGCTTCTTGACGCGGCGGAGCCGGCCCTCGACCTCGTCCACGATGTCGGACAGGCGGAGCAGGTTCTGCTCGACCCGGGCGAGCCGCTTGGCGGCCTCCTGCTTCTTGAGTCGGAAGCGGCTGACGCCGGCGGCCTCCTCGAAGATCCCGCGGCGTTCCCTGGGCGACGCCCTCAGCATCGCGTCGACGCGGCCCTGCTCGATGATGCTGTAGGCCTCGGCCCCAACGCCGGTGCCGGCCAGCAGGCCGCGGATGTCCTTCAGTCGGCTCGGTGAGCCGTTGATCAGGTACTCGCCCTCGCCGCTGCGGTAGACCCGGCGGGTCACCCGGACGGTGGGCGACTGCAGGTCGAACAGGTTTTCGGAGTTGTCGAACTCGAGCGTCACCTCGGCCGCGTTCATCGGCTTGCGGTGCGCGGCGCCGTTGAAGATGACGTCGGTCATCTCCTTGCCGCGGAGCGACTTGGCGCTCTGCGTGCCGGTGACCCACTTGATGGCGTCCACCACGTTCGACTTGCCCGAGCCGTTCGGCCCTACCACGCAGGTCACGCCGGCGTGGAAGTCGAGCCGCGTCTTGTCCGCAAAGCTCTTGAAGCCGTAGAGTTCGAGGGCTTTGAGCATGCGAGTGGTTGATCGTTGGGCGCTGGGCGTGGTGCGGGCCGGCGGCGCCGTGCCGGTCGTGGCAGGCGGGGCGCCCGGGGCCGGCCGCGGCAGCTACTTCTTCCCGAACAGGTCCGGCATCGGGGTGGCGACTTTGTACGGCGCGGCGCCTGCTTCTTCGGGCGACAGCTGCTCGTCGCCGGGGTGGAGCTCGCGGCCGGTCTCCGGCAACGCGTCGACGCGGAACCGGCTGGCGAGCGCGCCGTCGCGCTTGGCCTGCCGCAGCGCCTGCACCACGTCGGGGTAGGCCCCGCCGAGCTCGACGATTGTCCGCACCAGGGCGTCGACGGTCGGCTCGATCACCCGCTTCTGTTCCGGCTCGCCGGCAGCGATCCGCGACACGATGATCTCGTCGCCGTACATGCCGTTGATCAGGATGTTCTTGCCGGCGTCGAGCACGAGCGGCGTCTGCAGCCGCTGGTTGGCGCCGAACAGCACCACCTCGGGGCGGTAGCTGCGGGTGACGTGCACCATCGGCGGGCCGCCGACGTCCAGCACGTGGTAGCTGAACTTTTCGCTCAGCCGCTCGCCACGCACGAGCGGGTCGTTGGAGTTCATCGACCACAACGCCCGGAAGGCGCCGTAGCGGGTCTCGGCGCTGTTGACGCCCAGCAGCGAGCGGAGGGCGTCGTACGCGACGATGTCTTCCATGGCGCTGAGCGCGGCGAGCGAATTGACGCGGAGCGCCGGCTCGTTGCGGGCGGCGTCGGCCAGCGGCTCGACCGCGGTGGTCTTGTCGAGGTAGGCGAGGGCCTCGGCGGAGTAGAAACGCACTTCGACGTCGTCGGACTTGAGTCCTTGTTCGAGCAGCTCCACCGCCTTGTCGCCGCCGATGGCCTCGAGCCGCAGGGCGGCCTTGCCGGCGGTCATCGGGTCGAGCAGCTGGGCGCCGAGCCGCGTCGTCCGCTCCTGCAGCTCGGTGGGCGACTCGCTGATCGTGCAGTTGCGGACCACCTTGATGAAGCGGCCGACGTTTTCTTTGTAGCGGGGGTGCAGCACCAGCTCGACGTACTCGTCGGTCTTGGCGGTGGCGACCCCCTTGCGCTGGCCGTCGCGGTAGGCGTAGAAGCGGTCGTTGATGGTCTTGGCGATCGCCGTGCTGAGCCGCACCGACTGGTGGCTGCGGTCGATCATCAGACCCATCGGGCGGGACTTGAGCGCGACGCCGCCGCCGAGGATGCGGCCGCGGGTCATCACGTTCTCGTCCGCGTTGTCGGTCGCGACGCCGTCCACCAGGATTGGGCCCTCGCAGGTGGCCAGCTCGTGCCCGGTGCGGATCGAGTCGCCCAAGACGGCCATCTCGGACATGCGGGCGGGCAGCACCCAGCCGCCGGACAGGCTGGTCGCCTCGGTGCGGGTGGGGGTGCGGACCTCGATGTCAAAGCGGTCGCCCTCTTGGATGCCGGGCGGGATCAGGCCCCGCAGCAGCACGAGCGCCGTGTCGGAAGACGACATCACCTCGTTCGGGCTGGGGATCTGCCGCCGCTTCATCTCGTCCATCAGCGCGGCGCGTTGGGCGGTGACCGGTGGGTCGCCGCCGGTGCCGGCCAGGCCGGTGCAGAGCGAGATCGCCTCGATCTTTACGAAGCTGACCCCCGACGGGAACGTGAAGGCCGAGACGTAGTTGGCCTCCTCTTCGTCGACCAGCTCCTCGAGCGAGGTGTGCTGCTCCTTCGGACGCATCCAGCTGCCGGCGCAGCCCGTGAGGCCGACACCTAGCAGGGTGAAGAGTAGGATCGATCGGGTCTCCGCTGCGCGGCGCATCATGCTCGGCGCTCCGGCTCGTTTTTATGACGGTTGGGTCCGCGCTGCTTCCTGCTTCGCGGGCGGGCCAGGGGGCGCACGGACTCCGCGCACGCCTCGGCAAGCGGGCGGAAGGTAGCGAGTTACCCCAACCGGAGCAAGACGCGTCTGCTAGGACGCGGGCCAGGCGGGTGAAGGCACTGCTGTCACGGCGGGTCGTGCCCGCCCGGGTTCCAGGGGTGACAGCGGGCGACGCGTCGCAGCCCCCGGTAGCTGCCGCGGAGTGCGCCGTACTTCTCGACCGCCTGAATGAAGTAGCTGCTGCAGGTCGGGGTGAAGCGGCAGTTGGCGCCGATCCAGGGGCTCACCAGCAGCTGGTAGACGCGCGCCAACGCGACTAACGCCATCGAGGGCAGGGGGCCGAAAGCGGCCGTCAGGAAGAGCCACAGCGGCCTCATGACGGGTTGGGCCGCGCCTTGCGAGCGACCTTGGCCGCTAGCCGCCGGAGCGATGCCTGCAGTGCTTGCGTGGTCGGCGTCTGGCCGGCCCGCGGCAGGCAGACGTAGTTGAGCGGCGGCAGCTCGTGCTGCGACTGCCGGAACGCCTCGCGGAGGGTCCGCTTCCAGCGGTTGCGGGCGACGGCGTTCCCCACCTTGCGTGACACCACCAGCCCCAAGCGGGGCCGCCCGTCGGCGTTGGCGAGCCCGTAGAGCACCAGCGTCTGGTCCGCGACGCTCTGCCGCGCGGCGAACACGGCGTCGAAGTCCGAGCTCTTCAGCAGCCGGGACTCCTTGGGGAAGGTCAACCGGTGTGGCGGTGGTTCGGGCATGGTGGCTAGCTCTCGGTGTCGGACGAGCTGCGGCGGTCGTGCAGGGTCTCGGAAGCGTTGTACGGGTCGGCGACCGGCGCGTCCGGATCGTCGGGCGCGTCGCCGGCGGCGAATCGGTGGTCGGGCCAGGCACGCGGGGGACGCCGTTCCCGGACGACGCGGCGGACCCAGCGGCCGCCGATCATCGTCAGCGCGATCAGTCCCAGGCCGGTCAGCACCAGGGCCAGCAGGCTTATCACCACGACCAGCCGCGACTGCGGGTCGAGCTGCTCGAGCGGAGTCGCCTTTTCCTTCGCCTGCGCAAGCGTCCAGGCCAGGTTGTTCACCATCGCCTCCCCGGGGGCTTACCAGCGCAGGCTGCTGCGGACGTTCTGTGGGTGACGCTCGGCGATCTCGGCAATCTGTCGCTTCTCGTCGTCGGTCAGGCCCTCGGGCAGCACGACCTGCAGCTCGACGTACAGGTCGCCGGCCGGCTTATCGGCGGGGCGGACCCCCTGCCCCTTGAGCCGCAGCTTCTTGCCGCTCGAAGCGCCGGCAGGCACACTCACGGTGACCGCTCCGTGGGGGGTGGGGACGTCGATTTTGGCTCCCTCGACCGCCTCGGCGAGGGTGATCGGCGCGACCACGTCGAGTCGGCTCCCGTGACGGGTGAACTCGGGGTGCGGCGCCACGTGGATAGTCAGCAGGATGTCGCCGTCCGTGCCGCCGCCGGGGCCCGGCTCGCCCTGGCCGCGGAGGCGGATCTTCTTGCCGTCCTCGATGCCGGCCGGGATCTTGACGCTGATCGACTCGGTCTTGCCGTTAGCGCGGCGGACGCTCAGCGAGGCCTCGCCCCCCTTCACGGCCGAGGAGAACGGCACGGTGAGCTCGTGCTCGAGGTCGGCTCCCTTGCGGGGCCCGGTCCGTCCGCCGCGGGGGCCGCCCGCCGCTCCGGCGCCGCCGAAGTGCTTGAACAGGTCGGAGAAACCGCCCCCGCCGGCGCCGCCGAAGATGTCGTTGAGGTCGACCTCGACGTTGCCGGGCCCCCCCGGCCCGCCCCCCGACCAGGTTCGTGGGCCTCCGCCCGACCAGCCTTGGGGCCCGCCGCCCATCGAGGCGAAATTCGGCCCGAACCGGTCGTACTGCTCGCGTTTCTTTGGGTCGCTCAGCACGTCGAACGCCTGCTGGACTTCCTGGAATTTCTCCTTGGCCGAGGCGTCCTTGGGGTTGAGGTCCGGGTGGTACTTGCGCGCGAGGTCCCGGTAGGCCTTGCTGAGTTCGTCGGCGCTAGCAGAACGCTTAACGCCGAGGGTTTCGTAGTAATCTTTGGCCATTCGCCTCTAAATCCTGCATCTCAGGCCGCGACCACCCGGTCCGGCAGCCCACTATTCTAGCCATCCCCGGCGGCCGGGGCGATCCTCTCCCGGGCCCGCCGCCATTGGTTTTCCGGTCGGTCTGGGTTACGCTAAGCGATTGCGCGCTGCCCCCCGATCGCCCGGTAATGCCAGTCCTGATGGCGCCCCGCACCGCATGACGTCGCTCGCCAATCCCGAAACCCGTCGCGCCGCGCTCGCCGAGCCCGTGATCCGGATCCTCGGCGCCCGCACCCACAACCTGCGCGACGTCAGCGTCGACATCCCCCGCAACCAGCTGGTGGTGATCACCGGCGTCAGCGGCAGCGGCAAGTCGTCGCTGGCGTTCGACACGCTGCTGGCCGAGGGGCAGCGGCAGTACATCGACTCGCTGAGCGTCTACAGCCGGCAGTTCTTCGACCAGATGCAGCGCCCCGAGGTCGACCTGATCGAGGGGCTGCAGCCGGCGGTCGCCATCGACCAGGGGGGCGCCAACCACGGCCCACGCAGCACGGTCGGCACCGTGACCGAGGTCTACGACTACCTCCGGCTGCTGTACGCGAGAGCCGCCGACTTGGTTTGCGCCGACTGCGGCGCCGCGATTTCGCAGCAGGAGCCCGAAGAGATCCAGCAGGTCATCGAGGCCATGCCGGAGCAGTCGCGGGTGATGATCCTCTCGCCGCTGGTCCGCGGCCGCAAGGGGAAGCACGCCGACGTGCTCGACCGCGTCCGCAAGGCGGGCTTTGTGCGGGTCCGGGTCGACGGCGTCACCTACCCGATCGAGGACGCCCCCGAGCTGGCCGCCGGCAAGTCCCACGACATCCAGGCGGTGATCGACAGGGTCGTGATCCGCGAGGGCATCACCGCCCGGCTCGAAGAGTCGGTCCGGCTGGCGATCAAGAACGGCGACGGCGTCGTGCTGCTGGTGTACCAGACGCCCGAGAGCAAGCAGCAGGACCCCGACAAGTGGCTGGAGCGGGTCTTCAACACCCGCTTCGCCTGTCCCGACTGCAAGAGCGGCGTGCTGGAGGTCGAGCCCCGCACGTTCAGCTTCAACAGCCCGTACGGCGCGTGCCCCGCCTGCCACGGCATGGGCGTCGACGAGGGGTTCGACCCAGAGCTGGTGCTGCCCGACCTGACGCTGTCGCTCGACGCGGGCGCGGTCGCGCCGTGGCGGGGGGCGACCGCCGCCGCGGCCAAGAAGCACGCCGCGGCGCTCGAGCCGCTGCTCGCCGCCCGCGGCGTCGGCGCCGACAAGCCGCTCGAGAAGTGGCCCGACGGCGCCATGCAGACCCTCTGGACCGGCGACGGCGACCAGTTCCCTGGGCTGCTGATGATGCTGGAGGAGGAGTTCGCCACCACCAAGCGGGCCGCCACCCGCGACAAGCTGGCGACCTTCCGCGGCGCGGTGACCTGCGCCGACTGCGGCGGCGCCCGGCTGCGGCCCGAGGCCCTGGCCGCCCGGGTCGGCGGCAGGGGCATCCACGAGGTGGTCGCGATGCCGATCCGCGACTCGCTCGCGTTCTTCGAGCAGCTCACCTTTGACGACGAAACGGCCCAGGTCGCCGCCCCGCTGGTCCGCGAGATCTCCCGCCGCCTGGCGTTCCTCGACAAGGCCGGCGCGGGGTACCTGACGCTCGCCCGATCGGCCGGCACGCTGTCGGGCGGCGAGCTGCAGCGCGTCCGACTGGCGTCGGGGCTCGGCAGCGGTCTGGTCGGGGTGATGTACCTGCTCGACGAGCCGTCGGTCGGCCTGCACCCCCGCGACAACGACCGCCTGCTCGCCACGCTCCGCGAGCTGCAGCGGCTGGGCAACACCGTGATCGTTGTCGAGCACGACCGCGCGCTGATGCGCGCCGCCGACTGGATCATCGACGTTGGCCCCGGGGCCGGCGACCGCGGCGGCACGATCGTCGCCGAGGGGACGCCCGACCAGCTCGCCGCCGCCGGCGGCTCGATCACCGGCCGCTACCTGGCCGGCGAGTCGATGGCCGAGCAGCCGACCAGTCGCCGCAAGACCGCCAAGACCCGCTCGCTGCACCTCGAGGGCGCGACGCTCAACAACCTCCGCGACGTCAGCGTCGACATCCCGCTGGGGTCGCTGGTATGTGTGACCGGCGTCAGCGGCAGCGGCAAGAGCTCGCTGATTGTCGACACCCTCGCGCCGGCGCTCGCCAAGAAGCTGCACGGCGCGGTCCGCAAGCCGGGGCCGTACGCCTCGCTGCGTGGCGCGGCCCTGCTGGACCGCGTGGTGGAGGTCGACCAGTCGCCCATCGGCCGCACCCCGCGCAGCAACGCCGCCACCTACACCGGGCTGTTCGACGAGGTGCGGCGTGTCTTCACCAAGACCAAGCTCGCCCGGCAACGCGGCTACAAGGTCGGCCGCTTCAGCTTCAATGTGAAGGGGGGCCGCTGCGAGGCCTGCCAGGGTCAGGGGCAGAAGAAGATTGAGATGAACTTCCTGCCCGACATGTACGTCACCTGCGACGAGTGCAACGGGGCCCGCTTCAACCGCCAGACGCTCGCCGTGAAGTACAAGGACCGGTCGATCGCCGAGGTCCTCGCGATGCCGGTCGACGAGGCGCGGGAGTTCTTCAGCGAGCACCCGGCCATCTCACGCATCGTCGGCGCGCTGCACGACGTCGGGCTCGGCTACCTGCCGCTGGGGCAGCCCTCCACCACGCTCTCCGGCGGCGAGGCCCAACGCATCAAGCTGGCCGACGCCCTGGCCACCGCCAGCGCCGAGGGCGCGCCCCACACCCACACCCTCTACCTGCTTGACGAACCGACCACCGGCCTGCACGCGTACGACGTCGGCCGCCTGCTGGGCGTGCTGCAGAAGCTGGTCGACGCCGGCAACTCGGTGCTCGTCATCGAGCACGACCTAGACGTCATGCGGGCCGCCGATTGGATCATCGACCTCGGCCCCGAGGGGGGCGAGGAAGGGGGCCAAGTGGTCGCCACCGGCACGCCGGAAGACATTGCGGCCTGCGTGGAGAGCTTCACCGGCCAGTGGCTGGCGAAGGGCTAGGTCTCGAGCCGGGCGTTCGTCAGCATCAGCTGGGGGGCGTTAGCCCCCGGTCAATTGGTGATTCAAACCGGGGGCTAACGCCCCGCGGCTGATGGCGGAATCGCTGGGCTTGCCTTGCGTGTTACAGCCCCGCCGCTACACCCTCGGCCGCTTCGCGAACATCGCTGTTCGAGTCCGACTCGGCGGCCTTCTCGACCGCGGCCTTCAGCGGCAAGGCCGCCGGGCCGAGGCTGGCGATGGCGTCGATCGTCTCGATTCGGGCCTGCGGCTCGGAATTGCCGAGCCCTTCCTTCAGCACGCTCGCCAGCGTTGCGAGCTGCTCGCCGGACGGCTCCAGGCGGGCCAGGGTCCACGCGGCAGCGAGCTTCTCGAAGTCGTCCGAAGAGGACTTCATGAACGCGGCGACCTGGTCACGGGCGTCGGCTCCGCCGCCGGTCTGGCGGAGGGCGAAGAGCGCGCTCTGCCGGACCGCAGGGTCATCACTGGCAAGGCCGGCTGCGATCTGGGCCGCGGCCGACTCGGCCCCGGGGCCTATAGCGCCGAGGGCGAACTGGACGCGGGTCCGCTGCTCGTTCGAGGCGCCCTCCAGCTTGGCGGCCAGGGCTTCGGCGGCCGGCTCGGCGTCGGGGCCCATGCGGCCGAGGACCTCGATGGCGATGTCGGTGAACTGGGGTTTGTCGAGCGCGGCGATCGCCCGGTCGAGCGCTTTCGGGCCAAGGCTCGCCAGGGCGGCGGCGATGTTCGACTGCTGCGCGGCGTCGGCGCTCTCCAGGGCGCTCAGCAGGGCCGGCGCGACCACCTCCACCGGGGCGTCGAGCTTGCTCAGGCCGGTGGCGGCCGCCTCGCGGACCTCGGGGCGGTCGCTGGCGAGGGCCTTGGTCAGCAGGCCGACGGCCTGCTTCTCGGCGGCCGGATCATCCGGGTGCAGCTTCGCGATCGACCAGGTCGCGACGAGCTGCTGGAACTCGCCCCCCTGGCTAGCGAGCCTGCGGAGCAGGTCGGTCGCCGACGAGTCGCCCAGGTTGCCCAGGGCGTAGCAGGCGGCGATGCGGACCGCGTCCGACTTGGTTTCGGCGGCCACCTTCTGGACGGCCGGCGCGGCTTGGTGGGCCGACTCGCCGAGCGCGGCCAGGGCCAACAGCGCCTGCTGCAGGGTCGCGTCGTCCTGCGAGCGGAGCAGCACCTTGGTCAGGCCGTTGCACGCGCCGGCGCAGTCCGGGCCGATCTGCTCAATCGCCAGCGCGGCCCAGTAGGCCGATTTTTCGTTCTCGAGGGCCCGCTCGAGCAGCGGCGTCGCGGCGCCGCCGGCCTCGATCAACGCGTCCAGGGCGTGCGACATCACCGCCTGGTCGTCGGACTCCAGCACCTTCTCGAGCGCCGCGGCGAGCTTTTCCGGACCGGGCTTCAGCCGCTTGAGGGTCTGCAACGCCGTGCGGGCGACCCGCTCGTCGGACGAGGCGACCTTCTCCATAATCGCTTCGACCACGCCGGGCGAGACGTCGCCGATCCGCGTCAGCGCGATCATGGCGTGCACCTGCACCACAGGATCGTCATCGCCGAGCAGCCCCGCAAGCTGGTCGACGGCCGGCTTGTAGCCGAGGTTGCCGAGCGCCCGGGCGGCCCGCCAACGCTGCTGGGAGTCCTCGCTATCGAGGTACCCGACCAGCTTCTCGCCGGCCGCGTCCTGCTGGCTGAAGCCGAGGTCGTCAATGGTTTCGTAGGTTGAATTCGCTGCCCGCAACGGAACGCAAACCAGGCAGGCACAGGCGGCGATAGCAATCAACAGGGGACGCATCATGGGAGACCCTTCCGGGTGGATTGATCGAGTCGGGGCGGCCGTCGGACCGGGCGCGGTTATGAGAAGTCGGCGTCTAGCTCACGGTCGAGCTTCAGCAGGAACCGGAGTGAAGGGCTGATGATGTCGTCGGCGAACTCACCACGTTGCGCTGTCACCGCTGTGCGGAATTGCTTGATAAGGCTCTTGGCCTCAAGGTAGTCATCGCTCGAGAGCACGCCGTCGGCTCCCTTCTTGGCGAACGTGTCGTCCAACGGCTTGCGGAACTCGTCGAACGTCTCCTGCTTGAGCAGCGCCGGCCAGCTCACCTGCCCGGTTGTGGGGTCGAGCTCGTTGGCGGAGATACTCTTGAGCATGTTGCGGTCGCGGACCTTGGCCCGCTCCTGAGCATCCTTGTACCGCTGCTCGGCTGTGTTCTCCTCGTAGATCTTCTTCCGCTCCCAGTAGGCGTTGGTCGCCTTGGTGCGGTTGTCGATATTGGCGCTGCGGGCATCCTCGATGTTCATGGCGGCCTGGGAGTCGGCCAGGTTCTTCTCGCCCTGGGCGCGGACCGCATCGGCCATGCCTCGTGCGTAGCTCTCGCCCGCAGTCGAGGCGTGGTAGCCGCCCCCGTAGCCGTTGTAGTAGGGCTGGCCGCCGCCGTAGTAGTACTGCGCCGAGGCCACCGCCGGGGCGGTGACCAACGCGACGACAAAGAGGTATCTCGAGAAGTTTTGCATGGGCAGCACCCGAACAGCTTTGAGACCAGGCGTCATGGTGAATTTCTGCGAGTATAGCGCCCGCGGTTGGCGGACGCCAGCATTAACCGGTCGGATAACGCGTGCGAGGCGATTATACCCGCTCGAAAACGGTCGCGACGCCCTGGCCGGCGCCGATGCACATCGTGGCCAGGCCGAGCGACGCGTCGCGGTCGACCATCGCGTGCAGCAGGGTCGTGGCGATCCGGGCCCCACTGGCGCCCAGCGGGTGGCCAATCGCGATCGACCCGCCGTTGACGTTCACCCGCTCGGGTTTCAGGTCGAGCGCCCGCACGCAGGCGAGCGCCTGGGCGGCGAACGCCTCGTTGAGCTCCACGAGCTCGATGTCGGACAGCTTGAGCCCGGCCCGCTTGAGCGCCTTACGCGTCGCGGGGACAGGGCCGGTCCCCATCACGCACGGCTCGACCCCGGCGACCGCGGTCGAGAGCACCCGCGCCATCGGCCGCAGGCCGAGGTCGCGGGCCCGCTGCTCGGACATGATCAGCAGGGCGGCGGCTCCGTCGTTCAGCGGGCTGCTGTTGCCGGCGGTGACTGTGCCGATCTTGGGCATGAAGGCCGGCTTGAGCGCGCCGAGCGCCTCGAGGCTGGTGTCGGCCCGCACGCACTGATCGCGTTCGATCAGGGTGCGGGCGCCGGCCTCGTCGCGGCCCCACACGGGGACGATCTCGGCCGTGAAGCGGCCGGCGTCGTACGCGGCGACCGCGTTCTGGTGGCTCGCCAGGGCAAAGGCGTCCTGGTCCGCGCGGCTGATGCCGTTCGTCTGGGCGAGGAACTCGGCCGTGACGCCCATCATCAACGCGGCCTTGCTGGTCCGGTGGAACAGCGCCGGGTTGATGTCGATGCCGGCGTCCATCGGGAAGTGTTGCATGTGCTCCAGCCCGCCGACGATCTGCACGTCCTCGGCGCCGGCGGCGATGGCGTGCGCCGCCTGGTTGAGCGCCTGCAGGCTGCTGCCGCACAACCGATTGACCGACGCGCCGGCCGTAGTGAACGGCAGGCCGGCCATGATCGCCACCAGCCGGCCGACGTTCAGGCCCTGCTCGCCCTGCTGCTGCGTGCAGCCGAGGATGACGTCCTCGATCGCCGCCGGGTCGACCCCGGTCCGCGCGACCAGCGTCTTGATGACCTGGACCGCGAGGTCGTCGCTGCGCACGTCGCGGAAGGCCCCACGCTCGGGGTGAGCGCGGCCAATCGCGGTGCGGCAGGCGTCGATGATGACAGCGGACATGAAGGAGGCGGTCGGTGGCTAGTGGTTAGTTCTGGTGGCTGGTGTCGATAGGGTGGCGGCTACAGGATGGTCTCTTTCGAACTCGGGCCGGCGTTCTGGGTCACGTCGTAGAACTTGCCCCCCTCGGCGGCGACCTGCTTGAGCATGTCGGTCGGCTCGAACCGCTTGCCGAGCGGCTCCAGTGGTTTGAGGCGCTCCAGGATCGCCGCGGCGCCGATCGTGTCGGCCCAGTGGAACAGCCCGCCCTTGTGCGGCGGGAAGCCAATCCCGAGGATCAACGCCAGGTCGACGTCACGGACGTCGGCCGCCACGCCGTCCTCGAGGGTGCGGGTCGCCTCGAGCAGCATCGGCAGCATCAGCCGGTCGACGAGCGTCTCTGGGGTTGGCGGCGCATCGACCGTGCGTTCGGCCGGCGACTGCGCGATCAGCTTCGCGACCTCGTCGCTCGGCACGCCGCGGGGCGGCTTGCCCGGCTTGGTGGGCGGGTAGTCGAAGAACCCGCGGCCGTTCTTCTGGCCCAGGCGTTGGTGCTCGACCAGCTGCTCGACGATCCCCGCCGGCACGACGCGGTCTGGGAACGCCTCGAGCATCACGCCGCCGGCGTGCAGGCAGGTGTCCAGGCCCACGACGTCGTACAGCGTGATCGGGCCCATCGGCATGCCAAAATCTTTGGCGGCCCGCTCGATCTCCTTGATTGGATGCCCCTCACTGACCAGCAGGGCGGCCTCGTTCATGTACGGCAGCAGCAGCCGGTTCACCAAGAACCCGGGGCCGTCGTTGACGATGACCGGCGTCTTGCCGAGTCGGCGGGCGTAGTGCGCCATCGCGGAGATGGTCGCGTCGCTGGTCCGCTTGCCGCGGATTACCTCGACCAGCGGCATCTTCCGCACCGGATTGAAGAAGTGCAGGCCGCAGAACCGGTCGGGGTGGGCCAGCCCCTCGGCCAGTTGGCTGATTGGGATCGTCGACGTGTTGGAGCAGAGGATGGTCCGCTCGCCCAGGTGCCGCTCGAGCCGCTCGAACAGCTGACGCTTGGCCTCGAGGTTCTCGATGACCGCCTCGATGACGATGTCGGCCCAGCCGAGCTCGGCGTCCGATAGCGCGGCGTCGATCAACGCCGACCGCTCGACCGCCAGCTCCGGGTCGACCCCCTTGATCTGCTTGTTGTACGAGGCCTCGCGGACCACGCCAGAGATCCCCGCCTGCAGGGCCTCCTCACGCATGTCCGACATCGACACCGCGATGCCCCGTTTGACGTTGGCCGCGGCGATCCCCTGGCCCATAATGCCCGCGCCGATCACCGACACGCGGTTGGCGTGCTGCCAGTGCTCGGAGCTCTCGTCGGGCGACTGCCGCGAGCCGACATCGGTCTTCTTCGCGCGGTCCTGCAGGAAGAACACGTTGAGCAACGCGCGGTTGACGGGCGAGCCGAACAGCGGGGCGAACCGCGCGGCCTCCATTTGGCACGCGGCGTCGAGGTCGACCTGCGAGGCCTCGAGCATCAGCTCGAGCGCCGCCAGCGGGGCAGGGTAGTGGCCGCCGGTCTGGCCCTGGATGTACGCACTGGCGGTGGCGCCGAGGAACCCAAGCTCGGTCGGGTTGATCGCGATCGGCTCCGACCACTTGGCCCGGTCTGCCAGGTAGGCTCCGCTGGCGCGTTCGGCGGCAATCATCCGCCGGGCCGCGTCGAGCAGCTGCGTAGCGTCGCCGACCAGGTCGTCCGCTAGGCCGAGCTTCGCGGCCTCGTGGGCCGAGACCGATTCGCCGCTGGTGACCAGCTCGACCCCGTTCGACAGGCCGATCATCCGCGGCGTGCGGGCGGTGCCGCCCCAGCCGGGGAACAGGCCGAGCTTGACCTCGGGGAAGCCGAGTTGGGTCTTGTCGCTGGTCGTCAGGATGCGGCGGTCGCACCACACGGCCAGCTCGGCCCCGCCGCCGACGCAGACGCCGTCGATCGCGGCGACCGTGATGTAGTCGCTCTTGGCCAGCCGGCCGAGCAGCAGCTGGCCCCGCCGCGCAACCTGCTGGACCTGTTCGTCGGATTGGTCGATGCCGGCGGCGAATTCGGTCAGGTCGGCGCCGGCGATGAAGATGCCCGGCTTGGCCGACAGGAACACCAGCCCGGTGACGCCCGACTGCCCCGGGGCGTCGGATTGCTTGTCGAGCGCGTCGAGGTGGGCCTCGATCTCGTCGAGCACGCCGCTAGAGAGCAGGTTGGCGCTGCTCCCCTGCCGATCGAGCGTGAGCACCGCCAACCCATCTTCCTGGACAGCGAGCGACGTGTGAAAAGAGCCTGCCATACCGGAAGAATACACCGCTGACGCCCGCCGGGCTACCGCGTGCCGCGTCCAATACAGCAGCGAGCGGTCCCCCGTGCCCGGCTGACCGGCGCAGTCCGATTGGCCGGCGTCTGGCCGGCCGGCGCAGGGCGAGCGTTGACACCCACCGCCGCGACGGGTCATCCTACGGCGACATGAGCGATTCTCCTGAACAAGACGGTCCCACCGGCCCGATGGCCAGTCCTGCCCGTGGCTGGGCGTTCCCGCTGCTGCTGATGGCGGTGCTGGGGGCCGTGGTGCTGTGGAACACAATCCGGAGCAGCCCCAACGTCAAGCCTGCCCCCACAAATGGCCCAGTTGAGGGCGAGGTTGTGGTCGAGTTGAACGTCGAGGGTCAGCCGCCGCTCGAACGGGCAGTTCCCCCGGTTGGCGGCAACGCCCTGTCGGCGCTCCAGGCCGCCGGAGAGGCGTCCGACGCGTTCCGGCCAGACGTCAGCGGGAGCGGGTCTTCGGCGTTTGTGGAGGCTGTCGGGGGGGTCGGAAATGAGGGCTTCGGGGGACGCAATTGGACGTTCGAGGTCAACGGCCGGCCGGCCGACCGCAGCGCGGCAATCACTCCAGTCAAAGACGGCGACCGCGTCTTGTGGAAGTTCGCCCCGCCCGAGTAGGATCTGGGGAGACGCCGCGGCCGCTTGAGTGGGCCGGGCCTTGCGAAACGCTCTATTGAGCCTCGCGCCGACACTCGCAGTGGGTGGCCCTGAGTCAGGGACTCATCCACTGCGCAACTATCTACAGGAGCTTGGGACCGTGCGGGAACAGACGATTAGGGATTCGGTCATCTTCATGCTGCTCGTGGCGATTGGCGTGGCGGGCCGCTGGGGTCAACCCGACTGGTGCATCACCCCGATCGCCGCGACCTCGCTGCTGGCCGGCTACTGGTTCGGCCGGTCGTCGATTGCCGCCCTGGTCCCGCTGAGCACGATGCTGATCAGCGACGCCGCGCTCGACGGCTACCAGAACTTCGGCGTGATGCTCGCCGTGTACGCCGCGATGGCCGCCCCGGTGCTGCTGGGCCGCTGGCTCCGCCGCGGCGAGGGCGCCCGCTGGGCCGCCAAGCTGGCCGCCAGCTCGCTGCTCCCCGCGACGCTGTTCTTCCTCGTCAGCAACCTGGCCGTCTGGGCCTGGTCGGCGCAGCCCTACTACGAGAAGACGCTCGCCGGCTTGGTGCAGTGCTACGCGATGGCGGCGCCGTTCTACGGCCGGATGCTCGCCGGCGACATGGCGTTCACCGCTCTGCTGTTTGGCGCGATGCTGGTCGCCGCTGGCGACACCGCGAAGCAACGCGCGGCGGCCTAACGCCCAACCGCCCAAGGCTCAACCGCCCGTGGCCCAACCACCCGTGGCCCAACCACCCGTGGCCCGGCCGCTGCCGGACCAGACCTGCTAAGGATTAGCGGCGCCGCCAACCCGCGGCCGCTGCTGCCAGCACCATCCCAAGCGTTGCGGCTAGCGGCTCGGGCACACTCCTCTCGCTCGAGTTGCCGCTCGCCACAAGCTGCGAGGCGCCGTAGTTGTTGCGCCACAGGTCGTAGTCGCTCTGCTGGTACTGCGAGCCAAGGCCGGCCCGCCACACGGTGTAGTCGGCCGCGTCGACCACGCCATCGGCGTTGAAGTCGCCCGCCAGGCCGCCTGCCGAGAGCACCAGCTCGCCCCCCTGCTGCGCCAGGGTGAAGCCGGGCGTGATCGAGTCGAATGCGCCCGCAAAGCCGCTCGCAGTAGCGATCACCCACGAACCACTCGCCGGGTCGAAGCCGTCGAGCAGCGCGACCGCCAGCTCGCCTCCTAGCGTCAGCGTCCCGCCCACAAAGACCGCGTCCCCTAGCGTCGGCGACGCCAGGTCGATCGCGAGGACGCCGTCGTTCAAGGTCAGGTCGCCCAGCACCTCGGTCACGCCGATCGACTCGCCGGGCGACAGCGTGCCGCCGTCGTTGGTCAACGAGAAGCCGACCGTGTCGGCGCTGAGCACCCCGCCGGTGAAGTTGAACACGCCGCCGGCGCCCTTGAGCAGGGTCCCGGTGCGGAGCGCCCCGCCGGAAAGGTTCAGCGTGGCAGTGGCGGCCGGGTCGTCGCCGATGACCGTTGCGCCGTCGCTGAGGCCGTGCGGCGCGTCCTCGACCTCCAGCCAGCCCGCGGTGATGTTGAGCGTCGCGTCGCCGCCCGGCAGCGTGCCCAGCAGCAGGTTGCCGGCGTGCTGGCCGACCGCGTCGACCGCCACCGTGCCGGCGTCGATCACGGCGGTGTCGAACCGTGAGGGCTGCCACGGGTGCACGGCCGCGGCGTCGGGGTTGGCATCCCAGTTGAGGATGTGGGCGAAGCGGCCGTCGCCGTGGGCGTTGTTGAACACGATCGCGCCCGGCGCCGGCCAGGCGGCGATCTCGTTGAGGTACTCCTCGAGGTTCGTGTAGCCGTCGGAGTCGAAGTCGTCGGCGTCGTCCCGGGCGTTGGGGTCGAGTCCGTGCTTCAGCTCCCACGCGGTCGGCATGCCGTCGCCAACGCCGTAGCCGATGTCGGCCTCCGTGTCCCAGCCGGCGGCGCGGCTGGTCTGCGGCGTGTTCTTCAGGGCCCGCCACTCCTGGCCCTCGCTGGGGTCGTTGTCCCAGGGGTCGTCAGCCCAGGCGACAATCTGACCGGTTCCGGTGCGGGTCTCGTGGACGATCCGCTCGTCGGGCGTGTCGATGACGTCGTCGCGGTTCCACCAGTTGGCGCCGACGTAGTCGAGCACGCGGCTGTAGGCGTCCTCGGCCGATTCGGTAGCGCCGTTGTAGGTCACGACGCCGCCGGACCAGAACGGGGCCAGGCCGCTGAGGGAGATCGCGACGCTGTCGTCGGCGTCGCCGTCCTTGTTGGTGTCGATGCGGTTGCCGGAGCGGTACAGGCTAGAGCTGCTGAACACGCTGGTCCCGCCCCCTTGGGTGGTGATCGCGGTGTTGTTGCCGCCCACCGGGTTGTCGCCGCCGTTGCCCGCCAAGTAGAAGTTGCCAACCAAGTTGGCCCTGGCCGAGCCGCGGATCGCGCCGGCCGTGCCCATCCAGTTGTAGAACACGTTGTTGCGGAAGTCGTAGTAGCCGGCGCCCCCCTGCATCTGTGGCACGCGGCTCTTGTGGTGCGCGTAGAGGTTGTGGTGGAAGCTGATCGCGGCGTTGTTGCCGGCCTCCAGCAGCGAGCCGAGCGCGTGCCCGGTGAAGCCGCCCCCCTCGGCGTCCCACTGCGGGTAGTTCTGGCTCTGTGAGATGTTGCTGTACTGGATCGTGACGTTGCTCGCGACCTCGTTCATGGAGATCGTTTCGTCGGTGGCGTACAGCGTCGTGACGTGGTCGATCATCAGGTTCGTGCCAGCGATGTCCATCGCGTCGTAGACGGTGGCGTCCGGGTAGAGGCCGGGGCCGAGCGAAGAGGGCGTCGGCGTCGGGTTGTCGGGGAACGCCTCGCCCGGCTTCCACCAGCCGCGTGTGCCGTAGCCCGAGGCGACCGTGATGTTGCGGATGACGTTGTTGTCGCCCTGCGGCTTGAGCCCGCCCCCCATGAAGATCACGCCGGCGCCCGGCGCGGTCTGCCCGGCCAGCGTGATGTTCGTGCCGCCGATCGACAGCCGCGACTGCGCGTCCCAGCCGTTGCCGTTCGGATCCCAGCCGGTCTGCGGCAGCCGGCCGAGGTTGAACACGCCGCCGACGTCGAACACGATGGTCCGCGGCACGCCCGCCGGGAAGTTGCTGTTGTTGAGCCCGTAGCGGAGCGTGCCGAAGTCGAACCGCTGGGAGTCGTCGATCGCGGAGTTGAGCTTCGTGACGTGGTACACAATGCCGCCACGGCCGCCGACCGCGTACGCCCCGGCCCCGTCGGCGCCGGGGAAGGCAGGCAGCGGTTGGGCCGCCGCAGCGGCCGCCAGCAGGGGTATCGCGGCGGCAGCCAGCAGGAGCGGCCGGGCGGCGCTGCGGAGGAGCACGAGGGGTGAGCAGGCAGGAGTGAAGGCGGTCATCGGCAGTCTGGCAAGGAGCGGCTGCGGGGCGGTGGGAACAACCCACTGCGAGGGAGCCGTTCATTATCGCGCCGTTCGCCAACGGAGTGGGCTTGGAGTCCCCCTATTTTCAGACGCACGGCCAGTCTGCAAAGAAGGGCGCCTTCTGCCAGCCGTCTTTGCGGACTCGGGCTCCACCGCCGGCCGCTGCCGCGGATGGACACAGCCGCGACGGAAAATTCCTGTTTTTGTGGCGGGTGTGGACGGCGTTTCCGGCCCCTCTATTCGGCCGCTGCGCAACTCTCGTCGGGTGACGAACGCCGCGGCCATCGGGACGCGACCAGCTGGCGCCCCGATCGAGGACCTCTTCCCGAGCAATCCGCCATGCCCTCGGACAAGCAGCCGGCCGCCCGGCGGCGCCGCCGTGCTCCCCTGTTTCTGCTGTTGCTAGCCGCGGTCGCGGGGTTAGAGTTAATCGCGGGGTTCGATTCCGCCGCCGCAGAACCGAACCAGCCGCGTCAGGCCAGCGGCCGGCGGCCCCAGCTCGCCGCGACGGCGCCGCTGCAGCAACGCCAACAGGCCCAGCAGCTGCCAACCCAGCTGCAAGCGAATCTGCAAGCCCAGCTGCAATCGCAAGGGCAGCAAACCCAGCAGCAGGCCCAGCAACAGCAGACGCAGCAGCAACAACAGGCCGTCCAGTCGCTGCAGCCCGCCGAGGCCAGCCGCACCCGGTCCTTCCGGCCCGCCCGGCGGCCCCGCTTCCCGCAGCGGGACGCCTACGTCATCCTCGGGTTCAACGACCTCGGCATGCACTGCATGAACGAGGACTTCTCGCAGCTCTGCATCCTGCCGCCGTTCAACACGCTGCACGCGCAGGTGATCCAGCGCCGCCGCGAGCCCCGCATCATCGACGCGGGCGTCGAGGTGAAGTACCGCATCCCGGGCAACACCACCTCGGTCACCAAGACCAACTTCTGGGAGCACGATGTCGACCTGTTTGGCGTCGACATGCCGGCCGACGTTGGGCTGACCGGGTCGACGCTCGAGGGCTCGATGACCCCCACCGGCGACAACGACTGGTCGGTCGTCGGCGTGCCGCTCACGCCGATCACCGACAGCGGGGCCCTGAACGCCTACAAGCTGGCCGAGATCTCGGTCGAGTCGCAGGGCCAGGTGCTGGCGATCACGCACGCCGTGGCGCCGGTCTCGTGGGAGATCAGCTGCAACCTCTGCCACGAGCCCGGCATGCCCGGCCCGATGGTTGACGCCGACATCCTCGCCAAGCACGACGCCAAGCACAACACGCAGCTGCTGGGCGGCCCGTCGGTGCTGTGCGCGTCGTGCCACTTCGACCCGGCGCTCGGCACGCCCGGTGTGCCCGGCGTGTCGTCGCTCAGCGAGGCGATGCACGCCTCGCACGCTGGCCGCATGCAGCCGGTGTTCGACATGGGACTGACCAACGAGTGCTACGCCTGCCACCCCGGCTTCGAGACCAACTGCCAACGCGACGTGCACTTCGCCAAGGGCATCTTCTGCGACAGCTGCCACGGGGACATGGCCGCCGTCGGCGATCCGACGCGGATCCCGTGGGTCGACGAGCCGACCTGCGGCGGCTGCCACAAGGCGATGCAGCCCGAGTTCCACTACGAGGAGCCCGGCAAGCTGTTCAAGGAGTCGCGCGGCCACGGCGGAGTGCTGTGCGCGTCGTGCCACGGCAGCCCCCACGCGGTGGGTCCGGCGGTCACCCCGCAGGACAACGTCCAGGCGATTGCACTGCAGGGCCACGCGGGCCCCCTGAACGAGTGCACCGTCTGCCACACCACGCGGCCGGGATCGAAGTTTGAGCACCACTTTGACGACTAGCGGCGCCGATCCCGGCTGCTTGGCTGGGTCGAGGTTGCCCAGCCGCTGCTGTTTCGTCGGAATCTCCGAACAACTCCGCGGGATGACTCCACCATGACTGCCGCCAACTCGCCTGCCGCCACCGCCGGTCGCCGCGTGGTCTGTTTCCTCATGACCGTTGGCGCCGTGCTGAGCGTCTGCGGTGGCAGCGCCGCCGCGTTTGAGATCCTCGACACGGCCGGGTTCGAGGGCTACAGCCCGGGCCCGGTCGTGGGGCAGTTCGGCGGGCTCAGCACCTGGACCACTGTCGGGGGGGGCGGCGGCTCGGCCCTGGTCGAGGACGCCGTCGGCATCGGCGGCACACGCGGTCTGCGTGTCGAGCGGGGCGACCGCTCCGACGACTGGTGGGCGGCGCCGTACAGCGGGTTCAACTTCCCCACCAGCCGGTTCGTGGTGGTCGAGTGGGACATGCGGGTCGAGGACCCGGGCGCGGCGGCCGGCGTCGAGGGTCCGTTTATCGGCGTCGAGGTGTACGACGACTCGTTCTACCCGCAGCTGCTCGGCTCGCTGGGCGTCGACGCCGCGACACGCGACCTGCTCTACCACGAGCCCGCCACCGGGGCATTCGTCGAGACTGGCGTCACGGCCGACGAGCAGTGGCGCCACTACCAGATCCGGCTCGACTACCTGCACGACCAGTTCGCCGTGCTGGCCGACGGCGTGCTGCTGGCGGACGATCCGATCGCGTTCGTCGACGGCCCCTCCGACACCTTTGGCGACGCCGACCTGGCCGCGTACGCCGCCGCCGCCGACCAGGCCTCGCAGCGCCAGACCGCTGCCGCCTTCTTCGACAACCTGGCGGTTTGGGAGGGCTCGCCCGGCGACTACAACCTCGACGGCCGCGTCGACGCGGCCGACTACACCGAGTGGCGGTCGAGCGTCGGCACGGCCAACCTGTTCGCCGACGGCAACGGCGACGGGGTCGTCAATCAGGGCGACTATGATCTCTGGCGTGCCAGCTATGGCGGTTCCTACCACCAGCCGCTGGCCGGCCCGACATCGGCGCCCGAGCCCGCCGCGGCCACGCTCCTGCTGCTCGGCGCGTGCGGGATGGTTCGCCGCGGCGCCACCCGCCGACCGCGGTCAGAAGCGAGTTGCTAGCGCGGGCGGCGCTCAGTTGGCGCCGAGCAGGTCCGCGGCGTCTTCTTCGCCCTCTCCGCTCGCCTGGCAGCCGGCGACGCGGTCGATCTGATCGGCCATCGACCGCACGCTGTCGGTCACGTCCAGATCGATGTTCGAGGTTTTGTTGGCGGTGTCGATGGCGTTCTGCACCGCGGACTCGATCGTCTTGAGCGACTCGGCGTCCTGGCCCGCCAGCGGCTTGACCGCCGCGAGGCCCTTCTTGAGCTGCTCCAGCTGCGACGCCAGCCCGGCCCGCTCGTACACCCAGCCCTTCTCGTCGGCGTGGAACCGGTTGGACTTCTCGAGCGCCGAGCCGAGCCCGCCGCGGCGGCGCTGGACCTCAACAAACTTCTCGGCCGCTTCACGCTCCGACGCGGCGACCGCGCACGCCAGGTTCTTGACGCCGCCGACCACCTCGTTGGCCACGGCCGGCGGCATGTCGTCCAGCGTCATCCGCTCCAGCAGCATCGCCGCGGTGCTGCGGGTCGCCAGGTCGACGTCCGGGTCGGTCACCAGCTTGGCGACCGCCTGGGCAAACACGCCGTCCTTGCCGGCCACGCCCATGTTGGCGATGGCGTTGGCGGCCTGCAGCTTGATCCAGTCCTGCACTTCTCGGCCGGTGCCGGGGCGGAAGTCCTCTTGGCCGGCCGCCTCGAGCAGCACGATGGCGGTCGCCTTCTGCTCGTTGGCGCCCAGCGCGGCGAAGTACTTGGTGTGGCGTTCGAGCCCGACCAACGCGGCGACCTCGATGTAGGTCGGCAGCTTCGCGCGGAACTTGACCACCTTGCACAGCATCACGTTGGCCTTGCCCAGCGGCACGACGCTGGGGTCGTTCTTGGTGGCGTACTTCTCGTCGAGCGAGCCGAGGATCAACGCCGCGTTGTAACGCATCGGCGCGGGGGCCCGGCTAGCGGCGAATACCTTCGACGCCCAATTGTACGCCTTCTCGGTCAGCTCCTTCTGCACCGTCGGGTGCGCGTCGTAGATGTAGCGGTTGAGCAAGTCGTCCCGCATGCCCGCCAGCTCGCCGAGCGACTCGGGGTCGGTCTGCTGCATGGTCGGGAAGTAGTAGCGGTCGAAGTACTGCTCGAACAGCTCGCGGTCGGCGCCGCTGACCGGCGACTTGATCATCCGCTGCACGGCGGTGCGCTTGAGGGCGAGCTGCCGCAGATTGATCTCGTCTTCCTGCGCGGCGGCCAGGCCGGGGGCGGCGAGCACCCACGCCACAGTCAGGCAAAACAGAGAACGCAGGCAGCTGAGGAAATGCACGGTCGAGCTCCGCGAGGAGTTGGGGGTTGTTCCAGGGGACGCGGCCGCGATTCGGGGCGGCCAGGCGTCGGGCGTTTGGCGTCGGCAACGGGGAGGCCACGCAAGGGTTCGTCACCCCCGCGGAGGAGTATTGCGGCCCCGCTCCGGTTCCGGCGGGCGTGCTTTGTGGGCGCAAGTAACCTCCACACTAGCAAGGGGTTGCGAAAAATGTCAAGCTTCCAATAGCAGACCTGCACGATTCTTCCCTACAACCCGGACAGAACCACCGTGACCCTGCTCTACCGACACCCCCAATTCCTCCAGCACGACACGGGCCTCCAGCACGACACGGGCCTCCAGCGCGACACGGGCAGCCACCCCGAGAACCCCGGCCGGCTGCGGGCGATCGACCAGCGGCTCGACGCAACGGACCTGCCCGCCCGATGCCAGTCGCCGGACTGGGGTCCCGCCAGCCTGGCGGACCTGCTGCGGGTGCACACGCCGGGGCACCTCGACACGCTCGACGCGCTGGCCCACCGCGGCGGCGGTCAGGTCGACGCCGACACGATCGTGAGCCCGGCCAGCATGGACGTCGCGCGGCTGGCCGCCGGCGCCGCGACCGACGCCGTCCGGCGGGTGGTCGCCGGCGAGGACCGGCGGGCCCTCTGCCTGATCCGTCCGCCCGGCCACCACGCCTCGGGCGACCGCGCCATGGGCTTCTGCCTGATCAACAACGTGGCGGTCGCCGCCCGGGCGGCGATCCAAGAGCTCGACCTCGACCGCGTGCTGATCGTCGACTGGGACGTGCACCACGGCAACGGCACGCAGGAGGTGTTCTACGGCGAGTCGAACGTCGGCTTCTTCAGCATCCACCGCTACCCGTTCTGGCCCGGCAGCGGCGCGACCGACGAGACCGGCGCCGGCGACGGCCTCGGCGCCAACCTCAACCTGCCAATCGAGATGGGCACGTCGCGCGACCGCTACCTGTCGTACTTCGCGCGGGAGCTCGAAGCGTTCGCCGACAAGATCCAGCCGCAGTTGGTGCTGCTCAGCGCCGGCTTCGATGCGCATCGAGAGGACCCGGTCGGCTCGCTCGGCCTCGAGAGCGAAGACTTCGTCAGCCTGACGCAAACGGTCAAGGACGTGGCCGCCACGCATTGCGAAGGCCGGCTGGTGAGCCTGCTCGAAGGGGGCTACAACGCCCCCGTCCTAGCCGAGTGCGTCGCGCTGCACCTTGAAGAGCTATTGGACGGGTAAGCCAAGCACACTCCCTCCCCCTCCGGGGGCGGGCCGGGGTGGGGGCAAGCGGTATTAGCTCAGCCCCTCGATCCCGTAGGTCAGGCTGTGCCTGACGAATTTCCCACCCGGTAAGAGAACGGCCCTCTGGCAGGCCCGCCTTCCGTCGTTCGCCGCTCCGAAGTTCACCGGCTGCATTGCCTGGAACCAAAACCGAACGCCAACGCCGCAGTGATTAGCGGGCCCAAGCACGAGGGTTCCGGCACCGGATACTGAGTCACAAACATGTGATCTGCGGTAGAGAGTTCCCCAAGCAACTCAAGGTCGGCGCTGTAATGGCGAGGGTTCTCACTCCGACTGCCTACCAGTAGATCGCCAGACGAAGTGACGAACATGTCTGCGGCGTAGGAAAAGTACTCGCTCTCTTTGACGTAGCCCCACTCCCAATCGACGCTCAGCAGGTTCTTGCCATTCAGTTGAGTTACGTAGACCGTGCTGTTGTCTGGGTTGTACTCGACGCCGACCACCCCACTGTACCTGAGACTGCTCGACCGGACGCTGCGCCTAACCCACCCAGAAGGTGAGAGTTCCAGAATATCGTCTCGCACCGCGACTAGGAGTCCGTCGTCTGGGAGGATCTTGACGTCGTATACGTAAGTGCCGTACGAACCGCTGTAGATGATCTTGCCCGAATCCGGCTCGCCTATCTCAAATCGCGTCAGTTCTCCATCTCCCGCGACATAGATGTGCTTGTCGTCGACGGCAATCGTGCCGTAGCCATCGTCGCCATGCATGTAGGGCAGGTCCTGACCGTAGGGGAGTCGCAGCTCGTAGGACACCTGCACGACACCGTCTTCCGTCACCGCACGGACATCAAATCCTGCCCCTGTCCTGGGAACCGTAGTCATGTAGAGCAGCCCGTCGGGACCGAAGGCCATGCCGCGCACCTCCCGCCCCATGTCAATCGAACCCACGACCTCTCCCGCCGGAGAGTGCTGTGTGATGACCCTTGAGCTGCGTTCCACCGTGTAGTAGTGCCCCGGGCTAAACATGATGGCGCCGCTGGCCACCGGGCATGCTACCAACAAGATCGCAAGCGAGAGCGTTGTTCGGATCATGAGCCTGTGTCAGAGTCTTCGCGTTCGGTTTGCGCTGCTGCCGCTGGTTTGTCCACGCACGCGTCGATGCGGTTATTTCACGCCGGGGAGAGAGACGCAAGACTGAATTGCTTGTGAGCCCGTGTCGGGCAGGGAGGGCCGTCAGGCACAGCCTGACCTACTGATCCGGCCGGTGACATAGCTATTCGGTGCCACTGTCCAGCTTGCTGGCAGTGCTGTGCGCCGACGCCGGATGGTCCCTTGGGCCCGACTTGGGCGTGGGGCAATCAACTCAATCGTTCTGTCGTTTCTGATTACGCACCGCTGCAATTGAATCCGCAGCGATCGGAGAGACACAGCTTCTACAGGCATGCTCTTGCGGTGTTCGCACTGCCAGCGAGCTGGCAGTGGCACCAAAAGAATTCAGTACAAGGTGAAATCTCTCTGCTGATTGCTTAGAGCCTCTTCCCACGCCTAGATTCGCACCCTCAAAAATCCCCCCACAACCACTCCAACGCCCCCGCCAGCGTCTGCCGCTTAACCGCCCCGTCGCAGTGCTTCGAGCCCCGTGAAAAAACGAACTGGTAGTCGTACTCCTTGGCGGCCAGCACGCGGGCCATGCGTTGGTTGGCGATGACCCAGTCGTGCATGCCGTCGCGCATCACGTTGGGGTTCAGCAGGTCGCGGTCGCTGACGTGCAGCCAGATCCGCAGCGGCTTCCGCGGGGAGTTGGGGATGATCCGTTCGTGGTAGTCCCACGCGCCGCCCGGCGTGTCGGGGTTCCAGGGCCACTGCTGGTTGACGTACGTGCCGGAGTAGCTCAGCACGCGGTGGTACAGGTCGGGGCGGTACCACGCCATCGTCAGCGCGCACGCCGCGCCGGAGCTGCAGCCCATGGTCGCGCGGGCGTCCGGGTCCTTGGTGATCGTGACGCCGCACTCGCGCTCGACCAGCGGCAGCACCTCGGTCTCGACGAACTCGGCGTACTTGGGCGAGAGGGTGTCGTACTCGAGGCCGCGCTGGCTCCCCTGGGCGTCGCCCGAGCCGTTGGCGATCGACACCGCGACCATCGGCGGCACGCGCCCCTCGGCGATCAGGTTGTCGAGCGTGGCGAACAGCAGTGGGTCGGGCCCGTCGGCGCCGACGATCAGCGGCGCGGGCTGGCTGCGGTCGAGCTGCTGCGGCACGTAGACCTCGACCCGCCGCGTGTAGGGCGCCGGGCCGCTGGTCGTGACGATCAGCTTGGCCGGGTTGTCGGGGTCGGGCGTGCCGAACGTCCCCTGCTCGCGGGCGATGCCGGGGTAGAGCTTGCTGTCCTCCGACCGCATCGTCAGCTTGGTGACCTCGCCGCGGGGGACGCCCGGCTGCGGCTCGGTCGACGGGTCGACCTGGTACTCGGGGCCGATCGTGTAGTTGCCGATTGCGTCGACCGGCGGGAGGTGGCCCGCGGGGAGCTCGGTCATCTCAAGCGGCCCGTCGGCGTTCGGCTCACGCGCGGGCGGCTGGGCCTGAGCCGAGTGGGGGAGAGCGGCAACGAAGAGCAGCAGGGCGAGCAGTCGGGGCATGGCAGGCATCGGCTAGAGGTGCGAGGAGACTGGGGTCAGCGTACACCATCGGGCGCGCCGGCGCCGAGAAAGAGAGGAAGGACGGAAGCGGAGCTTCCGCAGGACTTCTGGGACCCCCTCACCTAACCTCTCCCCCTGCCGGGGAGAGGGACTGAAGGGGGAGTCGAAAATCGGGGACTGGCTCGACGCGGCAATATGGTTGGACCCCACGGCAGACGTAGCGGCGCCGTGCCTGTCCCCGTTTTTCGACGGACCCCAGGATAGATTCTTTTGAGCTGGTTCCGCCTCGGCGCCCGGGAGGAGAGGAAGGACGGAAGCGGAGCTTCCGCTGTGTTTCTTGTTACCCCCTCACCTAACCTCTCCCCCTTGGGGGAGAGGGATTGGTGGAATGAGTTGCCTTGGGCGCGGCGTCGTGCCAGTCCCCCTTTTCGACGGACTGCAGGGCAGAGTTCTGCGAGCTGCTCCCGCTTGAAAGGGGGACAGGCACACGACCGCAGTTGCGCTGATCCCACGGCTGGGAGTCGCTGTGCGGTCGCGAGCCAGTCCCCGTTTCAAGCTCGCCTGGTCTGTCCTGGCATCCGAGGTGGTTGTCAGGGAAGGACGTAAGCGGGGCTTCCGCTGTGTTGCTCTTACGCCCTCACCTGGCCTCTCCCCCCTTGGGGAGAGGGATTGATGGAAGGCGTTGCCTGCGGGTACTTGGCGATCCATCCGTATTGGCGGTTTGTTGTAGAGACATGCCACCGCGTCGGCTCTAATGGGGGAGGCAACGCCATGCAGCGAGGGTCTGAGGCGGTGGCCGCCGAGCGTTTTGTCCGGCTGAGGGCCGTTTGGGTGGAGCTCAATGGACAAAACCCACGCCGCCCGAGGGGCGACGCGGGTTGTAAGTCGTTATGAAAATACACCTTGCGGCGATTGGGGCTGTCCGCGAGGCAGGGTTTTGTCCCCTCCGCTGGATATTCGGACAAAACCCGTTCCGGGCAACTGGGCAGTAGGAGGAACACTAATCTTCGCTGATGCACGCTGGCGGGGCTCGCCCCAGAAATTAGCGCGTATCAGTGTTCCCAAAGACCTTCGGACAAAACCTTTCCGGAGAGGGCTACTCGTCGCCGAAGACGCGGGTGCTCTCTTCCTTGCGGACCGGCTGGGCCAGGTCGTCGGAGCCGACCTCGACCACCAGGCGGTGGTCGCCGGGCTGGGCGCCCTGCACGCGGACCTTGAAGGTCATCTCGGTCTGCGGCGGGAGCTGGCGGATTGGTTCGAACTGTACCGAGCCCGCCTGGATGCGGTGCCGGGCGTCGCCGGCGGCGGAGAGGATCCGCATGCCGGCCGGCGCGGCGGCACGAACTTGGACGTTCGTAGCGGCCTTGGTGCCCTGGTTGGCGACGCGGATCTCGTACTCGGTCTCGCCGCCGACCTCGATCGGGTCTTCGAGGTCGAGCACGGTGAACTTGAGCGCGGCGATGCCCTCGACCTGGGTGGCGTGGGAGGTCTCGTCCCGCAGGCCCTCCTGGGCCTCGCCCCGGACCTGCAGCTTCTGCTCGCCGGCGACAACGGGCACCGCGGTCAGCTCAACGGCGCCGCTCTCGCCCGAGGGGAGCTCCGCCAGCGACCAGACCACCGCGTGCGAAGCGGGGTCGTACTCGCCCATGTTGTTGGCCTTCACGAACTTCATGCCGCGGGGGAGCTGAGTCACCAGACGCAGGTTGTGGGCCGGCGCCGTGCCGGGGTTGCCGATCTTGACGGTGTAGGTCGCCGGGCGTTCGAGGTACCGCTTGGACGGGCCGTCGACCGCGACCTCCAAACCGGGGGCCACGACCTCGAACTCGACCTGCTGGTCAACCTGCAGGTTGCCGTCCGCCTGGGCGGTCAGCACGTTGACGACCTTGCCGGGCGTCTCGGCGACCATGTTGAGCTGCAGGCGGCGGGTCTCGCCGGCGCGGAGCGTGCCGACCTCGAACTCGAGCGTGGGCCCGGCCGAGTGGCGGAGGTTCTCGGGGACGTTCTCCAAGATCATCACGCCGGTGGCGTCGCCGGTGCCGGGGTTCTTGATCTCGATCTGGATCTGCTGCTCCTGCCCGACCAGCACGCTGCTGGGGGCGGTCATGCGGATCGCCAACTGGGGGCGCGTGCAGTTGGTCTGGACCGACGCCTCGGCGGCGAAGCTGACGGTCGCGACGCTGCCGATCGGGCCCTCCTCGACGGGAGTTAGTTCCATTGAGAGGGTCTTCTCCTCGCCGGGCGACATCTGGCCGAGCTCCCAGCGGAGCTCGTCGCCGTTGGCCTGGGCGGGCGGGTTGGTCGCGGTGAGCTGCACGCCGGCGGGCGCCTGGTCGTGCACCACCACATTGAGTGCGGGACGCTGGCCGACGTTGCGGACCTTGATCAGGAACTTGCACGGCTTGCCGACCTGGATCTCGGCGGGGGCGAACTTCTGGATCGCGAGGCTCGGCTGCTGCTGGCCCTCGAGGGCGTGCTCGCCGGGGCGGCCCGAGCCAACAGCGGCCACGCCGCCGCCGGAGGCATCGGCCGAGGGGAGCATCGCACGCGGCTCTTCGACCATCATCCTCGCCGGGGGCGCGTCGGCCATCGGGACCGAGAACGGCTGGGCGGCCGCGACGCGGGCCGGCTCGGCAAGGACCGAGCGCTGCTCGGGTTCGGACGCGACCGGGGCCGCGGGCTCCGCCGACTGACGCAGCGGGTTCGGCTCGGCCGGCAGGGAGTCAAAGTTGTTGTGGGGCGCCGGGCTTGGGGGGAACGAGGCCGGCGGCTGGTGGTCCGCCATCGGCAGCGGCGCCATCGGCTCGTCGGCCACTGGCAGCGCGTCAAACGACGGCTCGGGCAGCGGAGCCTGGTCGGCCATCGGCAGGCCAAGCGGGGCGGGCGGGATTTCGTCCAGCGGCAGTTCTTCGAGCGGCTCAGCGGCGGCGACCTGCGTCACCTGCGAGTCGACAGGGCCGGCTCCGAACGCGGCCACGGCGGCCGGCGGCGGGCCGATCGCGTCATCCCCGCTGTCGGCGAACGCGTCGCGGGCCGGCGCCGAGCCGTTCTCGTCGCTCCCCCGTGCCGGGCGGAGCGGGTTGCCCTCGGGCAGCGCGTTGGGCGCGGAAGCGAACGGCTCGTCGTCCAGGTCGTCGAGCGAGGGGTTCTGACCGCGGGCGATGGGTTCTTCGTCCACGCTGCCGTTCAGCAGCGGCAGCGGCGGCGTGGCCACCGCGTAGCGGTCGCTGGCGACCGGCGCGTACGGCGCTGGCATATCTTCTTGCGGCGGCAGCGGCGCCGGCGGCAGCCCGAGCGGCGTGCCATTCGCCAAGGCCATCGGTTCGGATCTCGGCGCCTGCGGGGCGTCCTGGGCCCAGGCCTCGGCGGCGGCGTCGAGGGTGGCGGCCTCGACCTGGGGCTCTGCTTGGTCGGCTGCCGGGTCCATCACCGTGTAGGCGCCATAGCCGCCTCCACCGAGCACGCCAGTGGCGAGCAGGACTTTCGCGAGCGGACGGAAACGCTTCATGCGTTGCGACATGGTGAGTCTTTCGACCTGTCACGGGTTCGGTATTCGGGCGGCTTCTTGCCGCCGTGGGGTCTGGCCGGGGCGCAGGTCAGGGACCGCGCACGCCGATGGCCAGCGGGTGAATACCAAAACCGGGTCCGCCCGCAAAGGGCGATTCACCGGCCACGAACCCGGCGGCCTAGATCGCACGCCGCCATTCGGGATACCGGGCCGGTGCTGTCGCCGCTAGCGTGCGTACGAGAGCGCCATCAGGCTGTACGCGGTAACCAGGTTGGGGTCGCTCTCCATCCACCGCTCGTCGGCGTTCACCCAGGACCCGTCGGCCCGCTGGGTCGAGGCGAGCTGCTCGATCAGGTCGACCCGCCAGTCGTGCTCGCCCGAGCTAGCGTCGAGCTTCTCGACGCCCATGGCGGCGAGCGCCTTGGCAAAGATGTGGTAGTAGTAGTACTGGCCCGACGAGCCCATGCCGGGGTTTTCGTCAAGCGTGTAGTGCTTGGTGATCCACGTGTAGGCCGCCTTGACCCGCGGGTCGTCCTTGTCGACGCCGGCGAACAGCATGCTCTTGAGGCCGGCGTAGGTCATCGAGCCGTAGCTCCGCAGTCCGCCCTCGGGGGTCTCGCCCGCCTGGCTCGAGCCGCCGGCGGCGACCGTGTAGTAGAAGCCGCCGTCGTTGACTTTAGCGGCGAATTCAGTCGGGTTGTGCTCGGTCTCGAGGTTCTGGCAGCGGCTGACAAACTGCAGCGCCCGCTGCATGGCCGGGTCGTCGGGGCCGGCGCCGAGTTCCTTCAGGGCCTCGATAAAGAAGCCTGTGTTCGACAGGTCGGGACGCTCGTGGCTGCCGTAGCCGGCGCCGCCGTAGCTCAGGCTCGACGCGTCGTGCCCCTCGCCGTCGTCCCACTGCAGCCCCTTGAGGAACCCGTCGGCCTTCTTCAGCAGCGCGTCGTAGCGGCCATCTTTGTTCGCCCGGCTCAGGCACATCACGGCCAGGCAGGTCTCGTAGTTGCGGTGGTTGGAGCCTTCGCCGTAGACGCCGCCGTCGGGCTTGGCGAAGCCGACGACATACGCCAAGGCCTTCTTCACGACCGGGTCACTCGGCGTGCGGCCGTTGGCCATCAACGCCTCGGCGGCCAGGGCGGTAACCGCCGGGCCTGCATAGCCGCTCCAAGAGCCGTCCTCGGCCTGCGCGCCGATGAGGTACTCCGTTCCCTGGCCGACAATCGATTCGTACTTGCTGGCGGCGTCGTTGGGCAGGTCGGCCGCCGGCGCCGCGGTCACGAGGCACAGCAGGGCAACGCAGGCGGAAAGGGCTCGAAGACGCATAGGGGGCCTCATTCTGGGGAGGTTTGATCAGTTTCGGGGAGTCGGTGCGGCCAGTCGCGCCGGCAGAAGACTCAACACCGCGACGGGCGTCGACTACCGCGGCGGCGCGTGTTCGGGGTGTCGCGTTTCGCGACACGCCTGCGCCGCGCGATGCGACACGTCAGCCACCGTAGGCAATCCAGGCGAGCAAGAGGATCCACCCCAGCCAAGCCAGGGCCGCGACCGCCAGCATCACCGGTCGCCGACGCGGCGGCGCCGGGCGGACAGGGGAGGGCGCGTCGGTCACTGCGACTTTTCGTTGCTTGATTGAAGCGTCTTGAACACGGTCTGCGTGGCGAAGCCGGTTTCGAAATCGAACACGTCCACAAAGTCTTCGCGGCGGTCCGACTCCGTCTTCCGCATCTGACCAATATCGATCAGGTTGAAGACGATCTCACCAAAGTCACCCGTCGAGGTGATGCCCCAGTGCTCCAGCACGCTGCGTGCCAACAGGCCGTACTGCTCCAGGGCGTAGCGGCGGATTGCCTCGCAGAGCTCCTGCCCCGTGACGTGGCGGTCGTCTTCGTCCTCGTCTTCGTCGAACTCATCGGTCGGGTCCGATGGCTGCGGGCGGCCCAGGTTCATCTGGTCCTGCCCGTACTTCAGCGCGTCGAACACGAAGACGTACGAGTCGAAGTGGTAGCGCTTGTCGCGGCGCAGCAGTTCGGCGAGGGGGTGGGTTGAGTCCAGCATGGGGAGCGCTGTCAGTCGGTCGGGTTGGACTTGGGAGGGGTGTCCGAGGCCGCGGGGGGCTGCTCTGGTTCGGGCTTCTGGGTCTGCTCGATGTCGGCCGGCTCGGTGTCGGTCTGCTCGGTAGTGGCCGGTTTGGCGTCGGCCGGCTCAGCGTCGACTCGCTCAGCGTTGGCCGGTTCAGCATCGGCCGGTTCAGCATTGGCAGGCTCGCGGGGCCGCGGCGGGCCCGAATCGCCCGATCGCTTTCTCGGCCTGCGTTCTTCGCGCGGGCCGGAGTCTTGCTGCTTGCCGTCGTCTTGATTCTTTTCGGTTGGCGCCGAGCGGCTGATCACCGACAGCACCTGACTCTGGTCGATCACGATCCGCCGCGAGTCCTCGGTCTCGATCAACAGCTGTCCGGCCAGGATCTCCTGCGAGAGCACCCGGCCCTTGCCCTCGAGGGTCACGACCTCGGAGCCGACGCGGGGCAGCTCTCGCTGAATCTCTCGGTAGACGTCGTACTCGTATCGCAGGCAGCACTTCAGCCGACCACACCTTCCGGAGATCTTGGTTGGGTCGAGGGTCGCCTTCTGCAGCTTGGCCATCTTCATCGACACCGGCGGCATCTCTGAGAGGTGGGTGTTGCAGCAGACGGGCTTGCCGCAGTCGCCGTAGTCGGCGAGCAGCTTGGCCTCGTCGCGGACGCCGATCTGTCGCATCTCGATGCGGGTCTGCAGATCTTTCGCCAGCACCTTCACAAGCTCACGGAAATCAACGCGGTCCTCTGCTAAATAATAGAATATTACCCGCTCGCCGCCGTAAAGGTGTTCAACGTCCACCAGCTCCATTTCGAGCCCGAGCTCGGAAACCCGCTGGCGGCAGGTCGCAAGCTCCCTGGCCTGCTGCTCTTGCAGCTTCCGCAGCTCGACCTCGTCGTCATGTGTGGAGAGCCGCAAAATGTGCCCGCCGCGGGTTTCTTTCATCTGCGAGATGACGTGGTCGGTCGCCTCGCACAGGACCTCACCCGATTCTTGCCCCCGGCTCGTCCGCGCGATTACCTGGTGTCCCCGCGCAAACCGATCACCGCCGCGCGTCGAAAAGACGCCCAGCCGACGCATGGCGCCGTAGCGGAGGACATATCGAGGCATATCAGCCTGGCAGAGCGGGGACCGAGGAGAGTGCGTGCTGACCCGAGTATACCGCGCGGCTGGCCTGCGCCATAGGCAAGCGTTTTGGCCGCGGGGCTGATTCCTGCTGCGGCCGGCGAACCTACGGCGCAACCAGTCCGGTCCGGTAGGCGATTCGGGCCGCGTCGACCGACTTGTTGACGCCGAGCTTGCTCATCAGTCGGGTGCGGTGGTTCTCGACGGTGCTATCAGCCAGGTGCAGCCGGCGGGCCATCTCGGGAACCGACAGCCCGCTAGCGATCAGCCGGAGGACCTCGTGCTCGCGTGGGGTAAGCGAGCCGATCGCCACGCGGAGGCCCTGCCAGTCTGCCCCCAGCCGGTGGGGTGTCGTGGCGGGCGTGTGCGGCGTGGTGGCCCACAGACGCAGCAGCGCCTCGGCTACCTGTCGCCACGACGCGTGCCGTGGCGCTTCGAGCCGCGCCAGGTTCCCGTGGCCGTCGTGGCCGATCGTTTCGTTGCTGGGGAGTCGAGTGAGCAGCACGTACCCCGCCAAGTGGGCGCTCGACAACAGCGGCCGCCGCTCGCCGTCAACTTGGACGCCGTCGAGCAGCGCGATCGTCGCCCCTGTGTGAAGCGGCGGCTCGACGCGTTCGAAGCGGAGGTCTTGGTCTATCAGCACGCAGACCGCCTCCTGTACTAGCGGGAGCGAGAGCTCCACCACGACCCGAGCCGACGCGGCGCGTTGCGGTTCACTTCGCGGTTGTTCTGGCTCGGTTTCGCAGATCATCGGAGCGCGTCGGTGAGGTGGTCCACGGCATTGCTATACCGAAGCCGTCCTCCAACGCCAAACGCTCCGCACTCGGCTCCACCGGTGTCGTGGGCAGCGTCCTTCCGGCCGGTAAGCAAGGCAGCGCCAGCACTTGCGTGCGTGAACTGTCGGACTCACCCCGCGGTAGGTGACACGCCGGTGTCACTCACCAACGCTTGTGTTTACAGAATTCGCACCAGCCGCCGCGGCGTTGTCTGTCGGGCTTCCAGTGCTAAAATCGCAGTGCAGGGCGGCCTGCTGACAGACCGGCCCTTGGAAATTCAACTCAGTACTACAGCTCAGGAGCTCCGCGATGCCGGTTCAATCCTGCGACACGCTCGCCAAGAAGAAGTGCCTGCCGTGCGAGGGCGGCGTCGATCCGATCTCCCCTGAGCAGGCGGCTGAGCAGCTCGAGGAGTTCCCCGGCTGGCGGATTACGCACGAGGGCAAGCGGATCCGCAAAGAGTGGGTAGTCAAGAACTTCACGGCCGGCATGAAGTTCTTCGAGGCCTGCGCGCAGGTCGCTGAAGCAGACGGGCACCACCCCGACCTGCACCTCGAAGGCTACCGCAACGTGGCGGTAGAGCTCTGGACCCACGCGATTGGCGGGCTCTCAGAGAACGACTTCATCCTCGCCGCGAAGATCGACCAGCTTCCGATCGATCTAAAGTAGCCAAGCTGGCTTCGCAGCGAAGCGAGAATCGAAATCGCGTTCGCAAGCAGTCGGCTAGCTGTACGCCGGCTCGCTGCTGATGCCGGTCGGGTTGACCACGACCAGGGCGTTCTCGATCCGGCTGACGCCGTCGATGTTGTCGAGCAGCGACTGCGCAATCTGCTTCAGGTGGAACGTCGGAACCCGCCCGTCGAGCCGCAGCACCCCTTCGCGGAAGCGGCACGAAACCGACCGGCGGAACAGGTGCGAGCTGTGTTCCAGCTTCTCGGTGGCGGTGAGTTCGACTCGTTCTTCGAATGACATCGCGGTCCTCGGCAATGCAGGGTTGACTCCCCACCCCAGGGGAGATTGTGTTAGAAAGTAGGCGGCATTGGGAAGATCACTTTCCCCGGCAGGCTCGGTGCATAACGTGTGCCGAACGACTCCGTTGTGGCGGCCGTGGGCAGGGCGCCCTCGACGGGCCCTCGACCGCCGTGGTTTTTCGATTCCGGCCCGCCCGGCTTCCGCCGCCGCCAGCAGTGGTGGCGCCCATTGCTTGGGCGGCGACTGCGAGACGATTGAACAACAAGCGCGCTTATGAACCTTCAACAACCCTTCCCCGCCCTCGTGGTCCGCTCGGCCGGCGACTCGGCCGCCGCGTCTGTCGAGAATCTTACGCTCGCCGACCTCCCCCCCGGCGAGGTGGTGATCGAAGTCGAGTACTCCTCGCTCAACTACAAGGACGCCCTCGCCTCGCAGGGCCACCCGGGTGTGGTCCGCCAGCTGCCGCACGTCCCCGGCATCGACTGCGCCGGCCGGGTGGTCGACAGCACCTCGGACGACTACCAACCCGGCGACGCCGTGCTCGTCACCGGCTACGAGCTGGGCAGCCCCGGCTGGGGCGGCTACAGCCAGTACGTCCGCGTGCCTGCCGAGTGGGTCGTCGCGATGCCCGCGGGCCTGACGCCCCGCCAGGCGATGATCTACGGCACGGCCGGCTTCACCGCCGCCCAGTGCGTCGCCGCCCTCATCCACCACGGCGTCGAGCCCTCCTCCGGCCCGGTGGTGGTCTCCGGCGCCACCGGCGGGGTCGGCACGCTGTCGGTCGCGATCCTCGCCAAGCTCGGCTACGAAGTGACCGCTGTCTCTGGCAAGGCCGACCGACACGACGCGCTGCGCGAGCTCGGCGCGGCCGAGGTCGCCGGCCGCGAGCTGCTGTCCGCCGACGCCGATCGGCCGCTGCTCAAGTCCCGCTGGGCCGGCGTGGTCGACACGGTCGGCGGCGTGCCGCTCGCCACGCTGATCCGCTCCACTACGCACCGCGGCTGCGTCGCCGCCTGCGGTCTGACCGCCGGCGAACAGCTGCCGCTCACCGTCCACCCGTTCATCCTCCGCGGCGTGAACCTGGCCGGCATCGACTCCGCCAAGTGCCCCCGCGGCCCCCGCATGGAGATGTGGCGCCACTTATCGGGCGACTGGCAGGTCGACCTGCCCGACCAGTTCATCTGCGAGGTCACCCTCGACCAGCTCCCGCAGCAGATCGAGTCGATGCTCGCCTCCAAGCACTTCGGCCGCACGCTGGTCGTCCCCAAGATCGGCTGACGCAGGGCGAACCCGACGGTATGGAACCTCAGCCGAATACCGAACCGCATGCTCGCCCGAAGCGGCTGCTGCCGCCGGTGGCGCTGCTGCTCTCGATCGCCGCAATGATCGCCCTCGACGCTTGGCTGCCGATCGTGGAGCTGCCGGCCGCCTCGCCGTGGGATGCGTGGCTCCGCTGGCTTGGCTGGGCTGCCATCGTCGCCGCGCTGACAGTCAACAGCGCGATCGCGCTCTCGTTCAAACGCCGCGGCACCACGGTCTTCCCGTTCCGCGAGTCGTCGGTGCTGGTGACCGGCGGCCTGTTCCGCCGCACCCGCAACCCGATCTACGTCTCGATGGTGGTGGTGCTCTTGGGCGTCGCTGCGGTGCTCGGCAGCCTCGGCCCGCTGGTGGTGGTCCCGCTGTTCATGCTCTGGATCACCCACAACGTGATCCGCGTCGAAGAGCAGATGCTCACCGCCGCCTTCGGCGACGACTACCACGACTACCAACGCCGCGTGCGCAGGTGGATCTAGGGAAGGACTCAGCGTTGCTTCCTCATTCAATGCCTCTCCCCGAAGGGGAGAGAGATTAGGTTAGGTGAGGGGGCAAAGAAACTGCGGAGCGCTGCTCCTCCACTCCTACGACCGTTCTTGCGAGCCGACTTTTGTCCCCAATTCGCACATCGATTCATAGGGACAAAAGTCGGGCCCCACTGGCGGCCGCGAGGGCCGTTTCACGCTGCTATTTCAGTCTCCGCGGGTTTTGTCTCCCAGTTGGAACCCCGACTTGTGTCCCTTTCTGCTCGTTGGCATGGACAAAACTCACGGTCGCCCCCGCCCAAGTATCCAGCAACCATGGGCGGAAGCCGTTGGCGCCAATCGCTGCCACCAGAGCCGATTCCGACGCCTGCAAGAACCCCAGCCAGCCCCTTCATTGGACCACGCTCGGCGGCGCTTCTCTACCACGAAATCGCCAGCAGGCCAACCAGCCTGCGCGCCCACCTGGGCCCAGCAAGCCCCGCCCTCCTCTTCAACCGCTGGGATCCAGAGCAAGATCCTTACCGCCCCGGCGAATACCCGCGCAACCACAAGTTCATTTGGAGCACTAAACATGGGCTGGGGACGCACCCTCTTGCTAGGCGACATCGGCAACCGACTCGACATCGCCGACACCGAGCGCGACATCAACCACCTCCGCCGCCGCCTGCGGTCGCAGTCACGCGTCGACGACGCACAGGACGACCGCCTCGACCGGCTGGAAGAAGAGAACGCCCAGCTCAAGCTCTACCTCGCGGCCCTGCTGCGGCTGCTGGTCGCCAAGGGAACGCTCAGCGAAGCCGAGCTCACCACCTTCGTCGATGTGATCGACGCCGGCGAGAGCGAGTGGGCCGACGAGGTCGGCGGCTCGGTGCTGGACTAGGCGGCCGGGAGGGGGCAAGCAAAAAAGCACCCAAGGGGATGGAGCGTGCGGCCGTGCTCTTCTTGCGCCCTTTCGCGCCTGCTTTGTGACGAACATCTCCGTTCATTCAATCGGTAGAGGACGGGGAGTCATCGGGGCATTCTGACACCCATTCCGAGCAGCGGAATCTGCGAAGGACGATGCAGGTTGGGCAGGCGGCCTTCGGTGCTCAGGAGTTCCACACCTGTGCACGTACGGACATCGGCTAGAATGCGTCGAATGATGAAGCTGAGGAGGGATAACGCCGGCGATCACACGGCGGCGACAAACGATCTTCCACTTTAAACAACGCGACTTCGCCGCTCGTTGTGCATCGCATTGTGTACGCCCGGCACGGGCGTGATTGTTGTGGGGTGCAAGTCCCCTGTACGAGACTGGGAGTCTCACGGAGATCAGTCTACCAAATGCCGGCTCCGATCGACAAAGTACTAGACGAGGGCAACTGCGGAAGGGCGACCGACCGTGGGGAGGAAGCCTGCGAATGCGTGCGTAAGCACCGGCCTGATTTCGCCGCCGGTCGCATTCTCGTCAAAGCTGCGAGGCTACGAACAGAAACGCCATACAAGGCCGGTTCGACCAGGCGAGTGAGCACAACATCACGAAGCCGTTCCCAGTCGGTCGCTCAGGTAAATGGCGAGCTTGCGCAGCGAAGCATCACGCTCTTATCCGGGGAGACCTGCCCGACGGCCTGCGAGCCGTCGGTCGCTCCAGCGAGTAAGGCTTGCCTGAAAGGCTGGAACGCCGCGGAGCCATCCACGGCGGGCGAGGCAGGAGTCAGCCGAGGTCGTAGTACCGACCCTCGAAAACCAATCGAGACGGGAAGGACCGAACGATGAAGAACAAGGAGGAGCCATCGACCAACTCGCTACGAGGGAACCCCTCGGCGCCAACCCAGCAGGACCACCCTGCTGGCCGAGGCGACGAGACCACACGTTCACTATCCCGACCGGGACGAACCGTAGCGGCGCGGGCCGAGCAGCCAGCCTTGAGCTTATTCCCGATGTCTTTGATGGAGGCCGTTGTCGACCAGGCCAACCTCGAAACCGCCTGGAGAAACGTGAAAGCGAACCGCGGAGCCCCCGGCCCCGATGGGATCACGATCACGAAGTTCCCCGACTGGTTCCGAACACGGTGGCCGCAGGTCCGACAGCAGCTCCTCGGTGGGACGTACCGGCCAGGACCGGTGCGGCGCAAAACCATCGACAAACCCGATGGCGGCCAGCGGTTGCTCGGTATCCCAAACGTGCTCGACCGACTGATTCAGCAAGCCATCGTCCAGGTCCTGACGCCGATCTTCGACCCGCATTTCAGCGAGTCGAGCTTCGGTTTTCGGCCCCAACGCTCTGCTCATGGAGCAGCCAAGCAGGTCGGGCGTACGATCCGTCGTGGTCATCGCTATGCCGCCGACATCGATCTGTCGAAGTTCTTCGACCGAGTTCAGCACGACGTCCTGCTGACGCGTGTCGCTCGTCGAGTCGACGACAAGCTGCTGCTGCGATTGATCGGCCGCTACCTGCGAGCGGGCGTGATGGTCGATGGAGCTCTGCAACCAACCGATATTGGCACGCCCCAAGGCGGTCCACTCAGCCCGATCTTAAGCAACATCCTGCTTGACGATCTGGACAAGGAGTTGGAACGCCGAGGGCTGCCGTTCGTGCGGTACGCGGATGATTTCGCCGTCTTTGCGAAATCGAAACGTAGTGCCGAGCGAATCATGACATCGGTCTCGCGCTACTTGACTGGCGCCCTTCGCTTGGTGGTGAACCAAGAGAAGAGCCAGGTTGTCGCCAGCACAGAATTCGAGTTCCTTGGATTCGCATTCGTCAAATCGCGCGCGACGATCAACGTAGCGGCGAAGTCCGTCCGGAAGTTCAAGCAGCGTATCCGCGAGATTACCGGCCGCAGCCGGGGCATCTCGATGGAGGATCGCTTGGGCAGACTGCGACGATACGTTCGCGGCTGGATGGGCTACTTCGGCTTGGCGTCTCAGTTGAAGCTGTTCGACAGACTCGACCAGTGGATACGTCGTCGCATTCGAATGTGTCACTGGAAACAGTGGCGTCGGCCGAAACGCCGACGCGAAATGCTCATTCGGCTCGGCGTTCCGCGACGTCAAGCGATTCGCCACGCACGCAGTCGCCAAGGCTACTGGCACATGTCCAAAACCATCGCCAGCGGCGTGGGGCTCAACAATGCGTGGCTTGCAGAACAGGGACTCCTCAGCATCAAGACACTCTGGGCAGAGCTTGCTCCCCTTCGTCGAACCGCCTAGTGCGGACCCGCATGCTAGGTGGTGTGGGGAGGGTCACCGGCAACGGTGGCCCTTACCCGGTTGTTATGTGTCGTTTGCGTCCATCTCACGTTCAAGTTTGCGAATACATGCTTTTGTGGAAATGTCGCCCCGTCGGTATTCGGCAAGCAATTCCGGAGTTGGTTTACGACGTTGAGGCAGGAATCCGACCCAGTTGGGAAATAGTTTAACACATTGATCCCAGAATTCATTGTCCGGATCGGTGTCATCGAGCATCAATCGCGTGCGGTACGCGAATAGTTGCCGGAGCGCCCAGATTACATAAACCGGAGTTTCAGCATTGGTTTCATCCGACCAGATCAGCGCGCCCGACATCAGTTCGTACGTTGCAGTGGCAGAAGGATTGGGTGTGTCGATTGAATTGAGATGATCTGCGTGTGTCGTCAGTTGGTAGAGCCCATCGTATTTCGAATCGTCTTCGGACATTGGATTAGACACATAACTTGTTATTAGACAGAAACTTCTTCAGTATGCCCGGCATATTGAAGGAGACCTTCAGTAAGCAGACTGCCATTCTAGCGGGCTACCGCGCGCCTTCTCAAGCTTCCTGCTTCTCGACAGCGATGGCAATCTCCTGCGGCAATCGGGCAGGCAGCTAGCGCGCTGAGGTTGTCTCAAACTCGGTTAGCACTCGGTACGGCAACTGGGCGGCGGCATCATCCGCCGACGCTGCGATCCTTGCTGACTCCGCGGAGACATCTTCGCCTGCCACCCTGCCCTTCTTCCCATTTCCTTGTAGAAACCACCCACCCCTCATGGTCCAATGAGGGGTCTGCGCACGGTCTTGGGTTGGCGTAGTGTCGGCTCGATTCGCGTAGTTGGCCGGAGACCCTCCGACTTCCGCCGGAGGTTGCTGCGGTGGGGCAGGCAGCGTGGGGCGGTTTCTGCCGGGCGGGGCGTGGCGGACAAAACCCGGCGGGGTGGCTGCTTGCGGTGGTCGTAAGTTGTTTGCTGATGGCGGTTTGCGGTGGCTTGGAGCTAGGCGTGCCGGGGGTTTTGTCCCCTCCGATCGATATTTCGGACTTAACGCGGCGGCCCCAGCGAGGGGGGGGCGGTGCAAGCGGGCGGGGTCCGAATGCGGCCTCGCCGTGGGCTCGTTGGAATAGAATCGGGGCTGCCCGTTCGGGCGTGTTGGCTCTTCTTGTCTTGCTTTAGTAGGAACTGTGATGCATCGCTTTTTCGGTTGCTTAGGTTTGTTGGTGATCGTGGCGGCGGCCTCGCTGGCCTCGGCGGGCGAGCGGCACCGGCTGTTTGTGCTGACCGATATCGAGAACGAGCCGGACGACGCGATGTCGATGGTGCGGCTGCTGGTCTACGCCAACGAGATCGACATCGAGGGCCTGACGGCGACTACCTCGGTGCACCAGCAGAACCGCGTTGCGCCGGAGCGGATCCGGCGGATTGTTGACGCGTACGGCCAGGTCCAGCCGAACCTCCTGAAGCATGACGATCGGTACCCGGCGGCCGACGAGCTCCGCAAGCTGATCTACACCGGCCTGCCGGTGTTTGGCATGCAGGGTGTCGGCGAAGGAAAAGACTCCGAGGGGTCCGAGGAATTGATCAAGGCCGTCGACCGTGACGACCCGCGGCCGCTGTGGGTCACGGCGTGGGGCGGCGCGAGCGTGCTCGGTCAGGCGTTGTGGAAGGTCCGCGCGACGCGCTCAGCAGAGGAGCTCGAGAAGTTCGTCAGCAAGCTGCGGGTGTACACGATCTCCGACCAGGACGACGCCGGGCCGTGGCTGCGTGAGCAGTTTCCGAATCTGTTCTATGTCTGCAGCCCCGGCTACCACGCGGGCGGCGCGTACCACCACGCCACCTGGAGCGGCATCAGCGGCGACCGCTTCCACGGCCGCTTTACCGGCGCCGACTTTGGCCTGGTGACCAACGAGTGGCTGGAGGAGCACGTCCGCAGCAAGGGGCCGCTTGGCGGCGAGTACCCGGAGTGGGAGTTCCTGATGGAGGGGGACACGCCGTCGTTCCTCAATTTGATCGACAACGGGCTGGCCGACCCCGAGCACCCGAACTGGGGCGGCTGGGGCGGGCGGTACGAGTTCTACACGCCGCCGATGCAGAAGTGGTTCGCCCAGGAGGAGACGCGTCCGTTCTGGGCGACCGCGCAGGACGAGGTCCTGGGGGTCGACGGCGCGTGGCACACCGGCAACCACGCCACGATCTGGCGGTGGCGCTCGGCGTACCAGAACGATTTCTCGGCGCGGATGGACTGGACCATCAGGCCGCCGGCCGAGGCCAACCACCCGCCGGTCGTGAAGCTTGACCACGACGCCAAGCTCACCGCCAAAAAAGGGGATCGCGTCGAGCTTGCCGCGACCGCTTCTTCGGACCCGGACGGCGATGAGCTCACCTACCAGTGGTTCGCCTACAACGAGACCGGCACGTTCTGCACGTCCAGCGGCAGCAGCGGCCAGCCGGTCGCCATTGAGACGGCCGACCAGCCACGGGCGACGCTGCTCGTGCCCGCGGGCCGGGTGATGCCGCCCGGCGTGGGGACGCTGCACGTGATCCTGCAGGTGACCGACCAGGGCGTGCCGCCGCTGACGCGTTACCAGCGGGTGATTGTGGATATTGTCGAGTAGCGCGGTAGCGGTTTGATTAGGCCCGGTGTTTGCGTTTGAGGCACGCTGCTCGCCAGCGAGCCGCCAACTATTGATTTGGATTCATCGACCTGACTGGTTGATGGTCAGATTGGTCGTGCGGCAGTCAGCGTCGAGCCGACTCGCTTCGAACCAATACCCCGCGGACTGCTATGCCCCTGCTTGATACGTTGCGTCGATTGCTTCTGGTTTCGGTGGTTGTTGGTGCGGCTCCACTGGCGGTAGCGCAGGAGGACGCGAGCTCGCCTCCCGCTGACGCCGCGGAGGCCAAGCCCAAGTCCGACCCCGCCGAAACCAAGGAGGTGAGCGTCGCGCCGACCGCCGAGGACGACGACATCGCCGAGCGGCTGACCGGCATCCTGCGGGCGACCGACTGGTTCGAGTCTCCGGAGATACGAGTCGAGGAGGGCGTGGCGTTCCTGTCCGGCGTGGCCGACAGCGAGGAGCACCGGGCGTGGGCCGAGCGGCTCGCCGGCCGGACCGAGGACGTCGTGGCGGTGGTGAACCAGATGGGCGTGGTGACGCCGAGCATGCTCGACTTCTCGCCCGCCACCAGTCAGCTCGACGGGATGGTGCGGTCGTTCATCCAGGCGACCCCGACCTTCCTGGTGGCGGCGTTGCTGCTGCTCTTGACCTGGTGGGCCGCGGGAATCGCGGCGCGGATCGGCAAGCACGTGGCCCAGAGTCGTGTCGAGAACGTGCTGCTCCGCGGCATGGTCGGGCGGTTCGCGGCCGTGCCGGTGCTGCTGCTGGGGGCGTACATGGCGCTCCACGTGGCGGGGCTGACGCGGCTGGCGGCGACCGTGCTGGGCGGCACGGGCCTGCTGGGCATCGTGGTGGGGTTTGCGTTCCGCGACATCGCGGAGAACTACCTGGCGAGCATCCTGATCAGCATGCGGCGCCCGTTCGAGATCGGCGACCTGGTGACCATCGGCGACCACAAGGGCTTTGTGCAGACGGTCACCTCGCGCGGAACGCAGATCATGACGCTCGAGGGCAACCACGTGCAGATCCCCAACTCGCTGGTGTACAAGAGCGTGATCGAGAACCAGACCGCCAACCCGAACGTGCGGCTCAGCTTCACGGTCGGCATCGACTACAGCGACTCGGCCGCGGCGGCGCAGCAGGCGGTGCTGCAGACCCTCCGCGACCACGACGCGGTGCTCGCCGACCCGGAGCCGCTGGTGCTGGTCGACGCCCTCGCCGCGTCGACGGTCAACCTGGCGATCTACTTCTGGGTCGACGCGTCGCACTACAGCCACATCAAGGTCCGTTCGGCGGTGATGCGGCTGGTGAAACGCCGGCTGCAGCAGGGCGGCTTCACGCTGCCGGACGAGTCGCGTGAGATGATCTTCCCGCAGGGCGTGCCGGTGCGGTTGATCCAGGAGGAGGGCGGCCCGGGCCGTCCTGCCTCGGCGACGACCGAGAGCAACGCGGCGGCCGCTGACCAAGCGGCCGAGCCGGCCGACGAGGGCGAGCCGGAGCTCGAGGCCACCGAGGCCGAGGGCAACCTGGTTTCCGAGAAGCACGAGATCCAGCAGCAGGCCGCCGGCGCCCGGCCGCTGAGCGACGGCGAGAATCTGATCGATTCGCAGCCCGAGGAGAGGAGCGAGCGGGCCCGCTAACGAGTCAATACCTGCTGTTCGTCGAGCAGCACCTGCTCGAGCTCGGCGTACGGCACCGCGAGGGCGTCGACGTCGCGGTCGATAGCGATCGACGCGGCCGCGACCGACGACTGCGAGAGCACCATAAACACCGGCTCCATGCGGATCGAACCGAACGCGATGTGTGACGCCGACAAGCAGAACGGCGCCCACAGGTTGGTGCACTCCTGCTGCTTGGGCACGAGCGCACGGTACGAGATCGGGTACGGGGGGAAGCCGCCGACCTGCACGTCCCCCTCGTTGCGGGCGTGGCCGTTGGCGTCGGCGTAGCGCTGCACGTTGTGGGAGTCCATCGTGTAGGCCGCCATGCCGACCGAGTCGCGGGCGACTTCGCGGCCTTGGCAGTGGTGCTGCGTCATGACCGTGGCTCCGACCATCCGGCGGGCCTCGCGGACGTAGAGCTCGGGGGGCCAGCCCTCGGTGTCGGTGAACTCGTCGCGGCAGACGCCCCACTGCGACATCTGGCTGCGTACCTTGTCGGGAACGCGAGGGTCGTTGGCGAGCACCCACATCAGACCCTGCTGGTAGGCGAGGTGCTCGCGGCGGATCTCGTCGCGGCGGTCGTAGCTCGCTTCGGGGTAGTCGTAGCTGTGGCCGATGAAGTCGGTCGATACGCCTGTGTTGTTGTTGCTGTCGGTCTTGTGGTTGGGCATCGGAGAGAGCGTGAGCGGCGCCTTGGCGAGGCCGGCCTCAAAGTTCCGCAGCAGCAGTTCGTAGGTGGCCGGTTCGAAACCGGCGGGCTTTGCGACCGGCACGCGGTTGTCCGGGTGGTTGGTCAGGCACATGCGGTAGCAGTACGCCTGCACGCGGTGGTCGCGGGCGCCTTCGTCGCCTGGGCCGGTGGGGTCGACGCCGGGCAGCAATCCGCTGGCAGGGTCGCCAGGTTTGACGTAGGCGCTGACGTCGGGGAGGAGTTGATGCTTAACCGCGTGGCTGGTCTGGACTCCGTTGAGGGTCTCGTCGTAGGTGGCGTTGGCCTCGCGGCCGACGATGTAGGTGACGCCGGCGGCGGCGAGCAGGTCGCCCTCGTAGGTGGCGTCGATGAACGCGCGGCCAGAGACGACCGCGCCCGACTCGAGCCGGATCGAGCGGATCCGCCCCCCGGACTTCTCGACCCCGTCGGGCCGGACGAGCCGTTCGTCACGCAGCACGGGGACGCCGTCCCGCGCGAGCCACTGCTCGTACACGGCGAGCGCGGCGCTCGGCTCGAAGGTCCACATCGCCCGGCCGTCCGACTGTTTCACGCCCTGGCCGGTGTAGTTGTAGTCGTCGGCCCGCTGCTGCCGCCACGCGTCGGGCGACTGGTAGTACTGGTGGATGGCCTGGTAGAACTCCAGCGCGATCCCGCCCACCACGTGCTTGTTGCCGATGTCGGTGAGCCCCAGGCCGTTGGTGGTCAGCCCGCCGATCCGCCGGTCGGGAGCAATCAGCACGACCGACTTGCCGTGCCGACGGGCCGCGACAGCGGCAGCGATCCCGCCGGAGGTCCCGCCGTAAACAACGATGTCGTACGTGTGGGACGGCGCCGGTGTGGTGGGCGCCGCGGTGATGGGAGGGCAGCAAATGAGCAAGAGTAGCAGTGTCGGCAGTCGCATAGAGAGGCTCGCGGGGGTTCAAGGGCGCGACCCAATTCTATCCGATCCCGAACCACGGGCGCCAACCGCGGCTGGACGCACCGGCGCGGTCGACAAGAAAAGCGTCAGCGCCGGTGGCTGGCGCTGACGCTGTATCGAATCCTGCGGGCGTGGTACGCCAGCCGGTTTAGTTTTCGTCTTCCGCGGGGAAGTCAACGTCGACATCGGGGACGGAGACCTCCGTCTCTTCCAGGTCCACATCCGGAACTGTCACCTTCTGCTTTTCGGTGCTGACGTCCACGTCCGGACCGGTGACGTCGACTTCGGGCATCTCACCTTCTTGCACTTCGACTTCTGGCAGTTCTCCAGAGTCTTCCACGTCGACGTCGCAACCCGCGAGGCCAATACAGCAAGCGGCGGTGAGCATGCCAGCCGACATCTTCTTAACGATCAAGTAACGCATTTTCGTCCTCCAAACACTTTGTCTTAGATAGTCGCGGCGAGGGTAGTCGCCGCGGTCTTATCAATCCCTTTGCAAATAAACTAATCGCACCGGCCTCCGAGCGGCAGCGATGCGCTGGCTCCTCCAGCTGTTCGGAACATCCCGTTCGAGAAAGGGAATGGCAAAGAGCGTGCCAATGCGTCGGTGAGGCAGATCGCCGATGTGGTGACCCAGTGGCACGGTCGAGGCTGGTCGAAATTCCCCCAGGCTGGCCGGCGGGCGGTCGGCCGGGAGGAGCGGCGCCGGCCGCTTCTTGCGGCTCGGCGCCTGCTGTGCCCCTGCCATCGGGTTGTGGGCCGCCGGGCGGAAGGCGCTAGCGCCTAGAGCGTCGGGATGCGCCGCCGAGCAAGCCCAGCAACGCCGCGGCGGCCGAGGGCTCGGGGACCACAGAGCCAGTGGCGGTGACCTGCATCGCGTTGATGTAGGCGAACTGCCCCTGGATCAGGGTCAGGTCGACAAACACCTGGCCGAACTCGTCCGGCTGCACATCGACCAGCACTGCGGTCTGGTCGTCGTTGCCGTCATACATGCCGTCGGCGCCGATGTTGTTGCCGGAGGTCGCCAGCTGGATCACCGACTCGTTGGCGCCATGCACTCGGTACTCGGTGATCCGTTGCTCGGAGGTGTTGCGGGAGCCGAAGAACTCGAACTCGTACAGGTAATCGGGATTCAGTCCGGTCAGCATGAACCCGCCGCCGGTGTCGTCGTCGCCGCCCCCCTGCAGGCCGTCGGCGGTGCTGAAGAAGAAGTCACCGGTGGCGTTGTGATCAGCAAAGTCGCCGAGCAGGTTCTCGTCGGGGTTGAGCAGGCCGCCGTGGTTAAAACCGTTCAGCTGGAAGCCCGCGGTCAGCACGAGGCCGATCTCCGTGGCGTCGCCGGACGTGGTCACCAGGCCGCCGATGTGCTCGCCCGCGTTCACCGTCAGGCCGCCGGAGGCGCGGCTGGTCCAGTTGTTCCAGTGGTTGCCGCGGGAGTCGGGGCTGGCGGTGGGGAGGCCGTTGCTGCTGTCGGTCGGGCCGAAGTCCATCAGCAGGCTCTCGCCGATCGCCAGCGAGTTCGGGTTGACCGCCAGCGGCTTGTCGGGCGCGAAGGCGGCCTCGATTTGGGGGCGGATGATCGTGGTCCAAAAGTCGTAGCCGTCGCGGTTGAGGTGGATGCTGTCGACGAACTTCGACGTGAAGCCGGCGCCGCCGTAGGGGTTGAGCGTTTCGAACGCGGCGGGCAGGTCGATGTAGTGCAGCCGCGAATCGCCGGCCGCGGCCGCCGCAATCGTGCTGTTGGCGATGTCTTCCTGCGGGCGGTTGCCCTGGCGGCCCGGCGTGGGCATCACGCCGAGGTAGAAGATGTGCGTGTTGGGCAGCGAGTTGTGCACCGCCGACACGAAGTTCTGGTAGTCGGCCGCCACCTCGGCGCCATTACTGCCGGAGGCGAGGTCGTTGGTGCCGGCCCACACCACGACGCCGCGCGGGGAGTAGTCGAGCACGAGGTCGTTGACCTGGGCCACCACATCGTCGAACAGGGCGCCGCCGATGCCGCGCTGGACAACGTTGTAGTCGGCGAAGTCGTGGGTGAGCTGCTCCCAGCGGCGGATGCTGGAGCTGCCGACAAAAACCAACCCGTTGTCTGAAACGGGATCGAGCGCGTCCTGGGCGTTCCAGCGGGCGATCTCGGCGTTGTACTGCGCGGCCGCCGGGGAGAGGCAGGCGCCGAGCACGAGGAGCGAAAAACAGGCGGCGCAGCCGCGCGCCGCGGAGGTGACGGACATGAGACCCTCGAGCAAGAAAGAGGGCCGCCGGCGGCGGTCCGATCGGGACGCGCCGCCAGTGGCGTGAGAAAAACCAGCTGCAATCCGGACGCGGCGCCGACTAGCGGCGACGACGGATCCGGGCGGCGAGCACGCCGCCGAGCGAGAGCAGCATCGCCGAGGTCGGCTCGGGGACCGAGTGCTCGGTGATGCCGAGGATGCCGACGTACGAGAAGCCGCCCTCGTTGGTGAGCATGTCGATCATGATCGAATTGCCGCCGCCGGGAACGAGGCCCAGCAGCGACACGGTGTCGTCGTCGTTGCCATTGGGGTGGGCCGCAGAACCGGCGCCGCCGCCCGAGGTCTGCAGGATCGCCGAGAGCACGCTGCCGTTGGCGTCCGTCGCTCGGTACTGGGTGCGACGGGCGCCGCCAGTGTCGCGGGTGGCGAAGAACTCGAGGTCGTAGGTCGACGTGGGGTTCAGGCCGGTAAGGCTGAAGCTGGCCGAAGACTGGGTGGTGAAGAAGTAGTCGCGGGTGGCGGTCTCGATGGCGAAGTCGCCAAGAAGCCCAGAGTCGGGGCCGAGCAGGCCGCCGTTCTGGGCGCCGTTGGCTTCCCACTCGTTGTTGCCGGTAGAGTCGAGCAGCTGGATGCCGATGGTGCTCGCGTTGTTGGCGTCGTCGACCAGGCCGCTGAGCAGCGCGTCGTCGGGCACGTCGAGGCTGCCGGTGTTCGAGTTGTAGGCCTCTTTGTCGAAGTTGTTCCAGTAGTAGCCATTCACATCGGGGCTCGGCGTGATGGCGCCCTGGCCTCCGCCGGTAGCGACGTCATTGCGACCGAAGTCGACGAGGTAGCGGGCGGCGTTCGCGGGCAGGACCGGCGCGGCGAGTGCCAGCATGAGCAGCGCAGTTGTGGTAGTTTTCATTAGTTCAGGATCCTAGATGCTACGAGGCGAAGGAGACCCCCCGCGCGGACGCGGGGACAGAAAAAGAGAATGCGGAAGCGTTATCAGTTGTTGGAAATCCGTGAGAACCGGCTAGAGAAGCAACGCAAATCGCCGTGATTCACAGCAGTTGAAAGCAGCAGTAAGAAAAGAATGGGGTCGAAATTGCATGCCAGGTATTAGCAATTGTATGCAATGATCGCGTGCAATTGCAAGCATTATGTATACAATGTCGTCAGGGACCTCTTTCTGACGGACTTTTCACGGAATTGCCAATCAATGAATGACGCCCCAGCACGCAGCTCTCGACAAATCAGCGATGCTATCGAGGACGACATCGTCACCGGAAAGCTGGCGCCGGGAGCCAAGCTGGACGAGGCGGGCCTGAGCCAGCGATTCGAGATTTCTCGCACCCCAGTCCGTGAGGCCCTCCGCTTCCTCTCCGAGCGGGGCATGGTCCGGCTGATCCGCAACCGGGGCGCGTTCGTCGCGGAGATGACCGTGCCCGAGCTCGTCGAAATGTTCGAGGTGATGGCCGAACTCGAGGGGATGTCCGCCCGGCTGTGTGCTCGGCGGCTCACCCCGCAGCTTGCCAAGGAACTGCAGGCCGCCCACCAAGCCTGCGGCGACGCCAGCCAGCAGCAGGAGGAGGCCGACGACTACTACTACTGCAACGAGGCCTTCCACGACGTGATCTACCGCGGCTGCCAGAACACATTCCTGGTGGAGCAGGCGCGGCTCCTCCGCCGTCGGCTGCAGGCGTACCGGCGGATGCAGCTGCGTTTCCCGCGCCGCATCAACGACTCGGTGGGCGAGCATCAGGAAATCGTCGACGCCATCCTGGCCGGCGACGGCGGTCGGGCCGAGCGGCACGCCAAGAACCATGTGCTGATCCAGGGCGAACGCTTCGCCGACTTTGTGGCCATGATCGGCGCCGAAGCCCACGCCAACCGCACCGCGGGCCGCCCCGCAAGCCGCCCCTAGGGCCCGCCGAAGACCATGGCCATCTACGGTACCGCGCTGCTGTCGTTCTGCCTGATCTGCGGGCTGGTCGTTGGCAAGCTGATTGGTTTGGCGATCGGCGTCGACGCCAACGTCGGGGGCGTCGGTTTTGCCATGCTGCTGCTGATCGTGTTGTCGGACCGGCTGCGGGCCGCCGGGGTGCTGGCCGAGCCGACGCAGCGTGGGGTGTTGTACTGGAGCGCGATCTACATTCCCATCGTCGTGGCGATGGCCGCCACCCAGAACGTCTACGCGGCGATTAGCAGCGGAGCGGTCGCGATTGTAGCCGGCGCGGGCGCCGTGGTCATCGGCCTGGCGATGCTCCCGCTGGTCGCCCTGCTCGGTCGATCGGACAGCGACGAGTCCTGGCCGGCCGGTCCGACCCCGCCGGGGGACCCGCGGTGAACGCCATCTGGCCATCCATCGAAGCGGTGCTCACCAAGTACTCGCTCGTCACTGCCTTCACGCTCGTCGGGGCGGTGGTGTGGGTGGCCTACGCGATCGCGGGTCGGCTCGCCGGCGGTCGCCTGCACGGCTCGGCGATCGCGATCCTGATGGGGCTCGCGGCGGCGTACGTGGCGGGCTCGTTCACCGGGGGAGCCAAAGGGGTCGCCGACATCGGCTGGCTGGCGGGCGTGGGGCTGATGGGGGGCGCCATGCTCCGCGACCTGGCGATCGTCGCCACGGCGTACGGCGTGCGGCTCGAAGAGTTCATCAAGACCGGCCTCAGCGGTGTGGTAAGCCTGCTGCTGGGGGTGTTCTCGGCGTTCTTATTTGGCGCCACGGTGGCCTACGCGTTCGGTTTCCGCGACCCCGTCGCGCTGGTCACGATCGGCGGGGGAGCCGCCACCTACATCGTCGGACCAGTCACCGGCACGGCGCTAGGGGCCTCGAGCGACATCATCGCTCTGAGCGTCGGCGCCGGCCTGGTGAAGTCGGTGCTGGTGATGACGCTGACCCCCTTGGCAGCGCGCTGGATCGGTCTCGACAACCCGCGGGCTGCGATGATCTACGGCGGCCTGCTCGGCACCACGAGCGGCGTGGCGGGGGGGCTCGCCGCCACCGACGAGCGGCTCGTCCCCTACGGTGCGATGACCGCAACCTTCTACACCGGTTTGGGCTGCTTGCTGGGGCCCTCGGTAGCGTATATTGCAGTCCGCGCTGTTGTTGGATCGTGAGTCAACGTTGGAGGTTCCCCTGAGTCCGCTGCTGCCTATTATCGCTCGTGCGTCGACACACGCGGGGCGAACCGCCGTTTCTTGTGCCGCCCAGAACACGACCTACCAGCAACTGCTCGACCAATCCGAGGGGCTGGCGTTGCGGCTGCTCGACGGCCGTGACGACCTCGGGGAGGCGCGGGTTGCGTTCCTGGTTCCTCCCGGCGCCGGCTATGTTGCCTCACTGTGGGCGATCTGGCGGGCCGGCGGCGTCGCGGCGCCGTTGAGTCTGTCCGCCACCAAGCACGAGCTCGAGTACACACTGACCGACGCGGGCGTCGAGGCGGTCGTGGTTGCGGACGACCTCGCCGAACGCGTGGCGCCGCTGTGCGAGCGGTTGGGGTTGCGGCGCCTGTCGCCCGCCGCCGCCGAGTCCGCAATCGTCGGGCCGGCCGCGACGCTCCCAACGGTGGCGACCGACCGCCGGGCGATGATCCTCTACACCAGCGGCACCACCAGCAGGCCAAAGGGGGTGATCACCACGCACGCGTGCATCCAGGCCCAGGTCGAGTCGCTCATCCAGGCCTGGAGGTGGAGCGCCGACGACCGCATCCCGCTGTTCCTCCCGCTGCACCACATCCACGGCATCATCAATATCCTGTCGTGCGCCCTGTGGGCGGGCGCCCAGGTCGAGGCCTTCGCGTGGTTCATCCGCGAAGCCGTGCTGCAGCGGGTTGCGGGCGGAGCCTACACGCTGTTCATGGCGGTGCCGACCATCTATGTCAAGCTGATCGACTGGCTCGAGAACGCGCCCGCCGACCAGCGCGACGCCGTGCTGGGCGGCTTCGCGGGCATGCGGCTAATGGTCTCTGGCTCGGCCGCGCTGCCCAGCAGCGTGCACGCCCAGTGGGCCGAGCTCACCGGCCAGCCGCTGCTGGAACGCTACGGCATGACCGAGATCGGCATGGCGCTGTCCAACCCGTACGATGGCGAACGCCGTCCCGGCGCGGTCGGTCGGCCGCTGCCCGGCGTCGAGGTCCGGCTGCAGGACGAGTCCAACGTGGTGGTGGCCCAGGAAGGCAGCCCGGGCGAGATCCACGTGCGGGGGCCGAACGTGTTCCGCGAGTACTGGAACCGCCCCGAGGCGACCGCCGCCGCGTTTGTGGACGGCTGGTTCCGCACCGGGGACATCGCGGTGGTCGAGGACGGCTACTACCGGATTATGGGACGCAGCAGCGTCGACATCATCAAGAGCGGCGGCTACAAGCTTTCGGCACTCGAGATCGAGGCCTGCCTGCTGAACCACCCCGCCATCGCCGAGTGCGCCGTCGTCGGCGTGCCGGACGACAAGTGGGGCGAGCGCGTCGCCGCCGCGGTGGTGCTGGTCGACGGCGCGGAGCTCTCGCTCGATTCGCTCCGCGAGTGGAGCGAACAGCGGATTTCTTCGTACAAGGTCCCGCGGCTGCTGCGTGGCGTCGACAGCCTCCCCCGCAACGCGATGGGCAAAGTCAAGAAGCCGGCAGTCGTGAAGCTGTTTGGCTAGCGGCTGAACCGCTTGCTCGCCATCCACAGCGGCGCCGTGTCTAACGCCCGACGCCGGCGGCTTGGTCCGACGTGTTGGAGGCACCTGGATCAAGCACAGGCCGCGGCGTCGGCATCTGCGCGTTGACCTGCCGCTTCCACGCCTCGAGATCGTCGAACAGTTCCGCCGCACGCTCGGGACGCGCGGCGGCCAGGTCGTGCTGCTCGTGCGGGTCGGCTGCCAGGTCGAACAGCAGCCGCCGGTCGTCCTCGTGCATGTGGATCAGCTTCCAGTCGCCGCGTCGCACGGCGCTGTAGGGCGTCGTGCGGTGGTAGTGCGGGTAGTGCCAGTACAGCGCCTCGCGGTCGATGCCGCCGTTGCCGGTTAGCACCGGCGACAAGTCGACGCCGTCGGCGTGCTGATCGGGCCGCAGCGGCAACCCGGCCAGCGACAGCAGCGTCGGGTAGAAGTCCATGCCGATGATCGGCGTCGACGACTTGGAGCCGGCGCCGATGCGGCCGGGCCATACGACGCAGGCCGGCTCGCGGACGCCCCCCTCGAACTCGGTCCCCTTGCGGCCGCGGAGGCCGCCGCACGCGTCGTGGCGGTCGCCGCCGTTGTCGCCGGTGAACACGATGATCGTGTCGTCCGCCAAGCCGACCTCGTCGAGCTTGGCGACGATCCGGCCGATGCTCTGGTCGAGGCTGCGGTGCATCGCCGCGTAGTTGGCCAGCGTCCTCAGCTCGTTCTCGGTCGGCGGGTTGTCGCGGTCGGCGAGCACCCTGCGGTAGTGCTCGACATCGGCCGGCTTGCCCATCAGCGGCGTGTGCACCGTGTAGTAGGACAGGTACAGCAGGAACGGTTTCGCGTTCTCCCCTTGCTCTGCTGTGTCGAGCAGCTTGAGCGCCTCGTCGGTCAGCCGGTCGGTCAGGTACTCGCCCTCTTCGCCCGAGCGGATGCCCGGCATGTCGAACGGGTAGAAGTACCGCCCGCGGCCCTTCGGCTGGCCCCACTCGCGGCCGGCGATGTTGACGTCGAACCCGTGCGCCTGGGGCGTGTGCTTCGCCTGCTCGAGACGCGTCCGCTGGTCGGACCACTCGTCGTAGATCGGCATCAGGTGCCACTTGCCGAGAAACCACGTGCGGTAGCCGTGGTCGCCCAGCGCCTCGGGCAGGGTCACCAGGCCCGGGTCGATCTCCCGCGACCAGTCCGGCACGGCCAGCGGCGCCTCGGGGCGCCCGTGGCCCGGGATCCAGTCGGTCAGGTGGAGCCGCGCCGGGTAGCGGCCGGTGAGGATCGCCGCCCGACTCGGCGAGCAGACCGTGCACGCCGCGTAGGCGTTGTCGAACCGCATCCCGCGGGCGGCGAGCGCGTCGAAGTTGGGCGTGTCGTGCAGCTCGGCGCCGTACGAACTGAGCGCCCCCCAGCCGAGGTCGTCGACCAGCAGGAACAAAATGTTGGGCGGTCGGTCACTGCTAGCCGCGGTAGCAGGAGAGGCAAGCAACAGCAACGCGGCGGATGCCGGCAAGACTTGGAAGAGGTTCATGCCCGCTATGGTCGCAGAGCGGGGCGCGGGACGCAAATCGGGCGGCTACACCCTCTGCCAACGCCGGCGCCGCCCTGTTGCCAGAAACCGCTAGGCACAATCGATTTGGCGGATTCTGCTCGCCGCGGATTCAAGGGCTATTGTAAACGCGTCGCGAACTGATCTACTGCGCTGCGCCAAGAGCTCTTCCATTCAGGTCGATGCACCCCTCCTACCAATCAGGCGATTCTTGGCGCCGGAGATGGGGGGCGGCAAAGGGTTCCTTTTCTACAAGGGGTCTGTCTCGTGAAAACGACATCGGTGGGTTTTGTGTGCGCGTGCGCGGTCTTGTCTTTCGTCTCCCCGGCCCGCGCCTACCTTGGGAGCTTCTCGCCGTCCGACGGCTACGACGTGCAGTCCGGACTCGTCTACGGCGACGTCAGCTACTACGACGCCGGCCAGTACGGCGCCAACGCCGGCGGCGGCGCGGGGCCGAATCAGATCGCGGCCGATTCGGGGCTGTGGTCGGTAGCGAGCCCCGTGGGCGGCTACTTCAGCACCCTCGCCGACCGCGCGAACTACACCGCGGCGACGCCCCCCTACCCGGTCACCGGCGCGAACGCCCTGGCGGCCTACGTGGTCGGCAACCACTCGCCCGGCCGGACCGACTCCAGCAGCCTCGCCATCCGCAACGACACGCCGCTCGGCGTCACCGGCCCGCTCGTCTACAACTACGACCTCGACGCGTTCGACTTCAACGGCGTCACGCCTTCGACCATCAACGGCGGCGTGGTGCAGATGGGCCTGTACTTCTGCCCGAACCCGGGCGACACGCCGCAGCCCGGCACGGCGCCGCGGGAGAAGTTCACGATGTCGCTGGTCGACGGCGGCGGCAACATCGGCCTGGAGTGGGGCTACGGCCGCGACAACTCGGTCACCTGGCGTGATGGTCCCACGAGCGCCTGGAACATCACCTCGTTTATCGCCGACCAGACCAACTGGGACGGCGTGCAGTTCGACCTCGACCTGACCGCCGACACGTTCTCGATGGACTACTACGACGTCTCGGCCAACACGTGGACCAACCTGGTCCCAGCCGGCACGGCGATGGGCCAGCCCATGGGCGACTTCACGCACATCCGCTGGCAGCTAGAGGACGGCCTGTCCGCGGGCGTAGGGGGCAAGAACTTCTTCGACGACTTCAGCTTCACGACCCCGGTCCCCGAACCGGCGGGCGCCGTGCTGTGTGTATTCGGCGGGGCGATGGTCGGCGCCACGCGGCGCCGCACCAAGGATTAGTTCTGCGGGTGTAGTCAGCACGCCGCACCGTGGCTCAGGCCGCGGTGCGGCTAGGGGCTCGGTTCGTTCTGAATCGGCGGTCGCGTAACGGCGAGTTGAAGGCTCACACGCCCCCTGTCCGCCGACGCATACCGCCAGCCGCAACGATGCCGCAAGTGAGCAGCAGCAAGGCGCCCGGTTCGGGAACGGTCTCTACAACGTCCCAGAGTTGGTAGTAGGAATGGATCGTGCCGGGGGCCGGATCTTCAAACGAGTTAAAGATCGCACCAAGTTTCTCGCCGGTGTGGAGGTCGAACCAGGTAAATCCGTTTTCCTCTTCGATACCGTGCTGCACGAATAGCTTTCCGGTACTGGTGATCCGCAGGCTCGTACTCGCGCTCGGGAAGTGGAGGTAGTTGAACTCTGGCTGCTCGGCGAAGACCCCCAGGTCCTCGCCGGTCAGCGCGTCCATCTTTCGGATTGTCTGCTTGCTCGGGTTGAAAACAGAGTTGCTGTCGTATTCGGTCTGCACGTAGTACAGGATGTTGTCGGGCCCGAGGCGGTGCTCGAACGAGTTCTCCGGAAGTGGGTAAGATCCAATCGGGTCGAAGAAGGTGGTTGCTCCGTCGTACTCTTCTTCGTAGACATTCACGGTTCTATTGCTCTTCTCGTAAACGCGCGACTGCGGTCCCAGCAGCCCAGGCCCGAAGGTGAAGATCTGGTCGAACGCCTGACTCACGAGGCCGGTCTGGCTGTCAAAGAGCACATCGTGCCGGGGCGCGCGGAAAGAACCAAGATTGCCCGGGTCCTCGTACACCCCGCGCACCAGGTAGTCGGCACCGCCGGCGGGGGCCGAGCTCCGTTGAGAGATGTCAATATGCGGGAGCATCACCGACTGGGCGTCTAGCGGCGCGAACTCACTCACACTCGACGCGTTGTAGAGAGGCTGGTCGGCCGCGACTCCGTAGTGGTGGTGGTAGCGGTCCGGGGTTTTCCCCAAGAAATCACTCGTAGCGAGGTCGTACTCATAGCCCCAGGAAAAAGACCCGTAGGCGGCCCAGGTTGTGAAGTAGGTCTGGTCGTCGCTCAGGTCTGTCAAGCTCTTGATCGCGTCGTTGGGCTGGGTCTGCCCTGGCGGGTAGTAGCGGACAACCTCGCCGTTGTCGTCCAGCAGGTAGATGCGTTCTCCGTAGAAACCGGGCAGGAAGAGTTCAAACCCGGTGCTGGGCGACGCCTGTAGCAGGATCAACGCCAAGCCGAAGATGCCGGCTGTTTCGGCGATCATCGAGGACCGTCGGGTCATGAGGGGGATCTCTCCTCGCGGGGGTTGCGAGAGTGGATTGGCCTTGGTTTGCGCAACATGGCATTCGAGAGTTGCGGGATATGCCAGTTAGGCTGTTGTCACACTGCGCCGCCGATTAGTCAACTGGCCCAACACAGTAACGCCGCCGCAGGCTAACAGCAGAACGCTGCTCGGCTCGGGAATGCCCTCAACGATCTCCCAGCTTCTGATGTACGAGTTGAACTTTGGAGCGACGAAACCGCCTACCTTTTCACCGGTCGTGAGATCGAACTTCGTGAATGCGGTTCCGACTTCGATGGCCCCCTCAATGCTCCCATGCTGCACGTATAGGAACCCGTCTGTAGAAGTGCGAACGCTACTCAAAGTAGGGATGCTAAAGGAGGGGTACTTGATCTCAATTTGATCGAACTGCGACTTCACAGCGAACACCCCAAGGTCTTCTCCAGTCAGCGGATCCATGCGACGAATGGCCGCGGAATCCGGAATGCTTTGCTGGGTATTCTCGTCGTACTCGGGACCCACGAAGTAGAAGAAGCCATCGTTTGCGAGTTCGAGTTCTCGCGTGTTCGCGGGGAACGGGTAGGATGCTATCGGATTGAATTGTGTTGCCGGATTGAATTGCGGTGCCTGGAACGTAAGCACCTCATCGTAGACGATGATCGAGTTTCCCTGACGCGCGTAGAGCCGTGACTCCCGGCCCATTGGGCCGGGACCCAGTGCAAGAACCTCGTCAAAGACCTGACGCACGACGCCCGTTCGAAGGTCGAACAGCACGTCGAAGGTGTCGCCGGTGGAGCCCCAATGACTGCCGTCCAGGTACACATCGCGTACGAGGTAATCGGCTCGCCCCGTCGGGGAACCAAAGGTTACACTTCTTCGGGTCATCGACGGGTGCGGTGGCGCCGGTAGTTGCCCCCACTCTGACCCATGCAAAGAGGCTTTGAGGAGTTCGCCTTCGATTGCCGGGTAGAGGTAGTACGGTTGCGAGGGGGAGGGGCTAGAGCCTAAGTGCTCTCCGGTGCGGACATCGTAGCGGTAGCCGGTCATGAATCCGACCGATTTAGCCCAATAGGTAAAGTAGGACTTGTCGGGGCTAAGGACCGCCTTCTCGACGGCTTCTTCCGCGTCGATTTGGGAACCCGGCTCCCACGAATAGTCGCGGAGGATGGCTCCAGATTCCGATAGGAGTCGCGCAGGGTCACGGTAGCCCGACACAAAAATGGCCGCGGCGTTGCTCTCCTTGGCCACGAGTCCGGAAAGCACGAGGGCGACTGCCGCGGCAGTTCCAAACTTCACGGCGAAGTTCTGAGGGGTGAGGCGAGTGCTGCCGAGTCTTCGGAGGAACATTTGATCTGCCCGGGAAAGGAGTCGCTTCGTCCGCATGCAAAAGAGGACGCAGCAGAAGAGCCAGCGAATGAGAAAGGATTAAGCGGTCTCCCGTAGACTAACAGCTAGGCGACCCGCAGGCAAACATTCCGGTGTAGGGTGCACTCGGAGAGGTGTCGGAAACCGGCCCGGAGGTCCTTTCCTCGCCAACCTTTGTGAGGGCGTTCTACATGCCCTGCTTGGAGGCTTGAATACCGACGGCTTCCGCTGGCGGTTGCTGGGGGAGTGTGGGCGACCGTGGCGGCTTGGCCGGGACCATTGCCTGCGCCGGCGTTGGATTTGGGCGTTTTGCCAGAACGTCGTGGCAGCGGGCTTGGGGGGGTCTAATAGAAGCGGCGCGGTTGGTGTCGCAGTCGGCCAGGGCGAGCGCCGCCGCCGCGACCGATTCGAGTTCCGCTAGCAGCGATGGTGCGTCGGCGGCTTGCAGGGCGGCCTGCTCCTCGGCGGCCGCCAACTGGGTGTGGGCGGTCTCGCGGTCGCCAACGCGTAGCGTCTCGAAACAGCTCCGCACCGCCAGCACCCGATCCTTGGCGGCGCCTGCTGTGACGAGCCGGTCGACCTGCGGCAGCTGGGCGTCGTAGATCTCGACCGCCAAGCGGAGGTCAGGGTTCGGCCCGGCCGCCCTCGCCCGGGTTGCGTGCCAGCAGCCGACGACCAGGACCGTAATCAGTAGGAGTCGCTGCATGCTTCTAGTTGTGGCAAGACGGGAGGTTTCGATCGAGGATCCGCACCCTAGCTGGGTCGCAACTTAGCACACCCACGGTCCGAAACGAACACCGCTGGTCAGCCAGGCGAGACTCCGACATCTCACCGATTCTTGGTGGAAAATGGCCACCCAGCGCGGTCCAATCGTGTTGACGGTAGAAGTCCGATAGCCGCCTGCGGGAGCCGGCGGTGACGTGTGCGGCTGCGCGGTGTGGTTGGTCAACTGCCGGCTGCCGCTGACAGCGGCGTGTCGGCCGCGATGGGGATCGTGTCCCGTGCGTCGCGCGACAGGACAAAACCCTCCGGCGGGTGCGACGGGGGTTGTCGCAAGTGATTTGTTCGTATTGGTTTAGGGGTTGTGTCAGTTGGTGCGCGGCGGGGTTTTGTCCCCTTGGATCGTTTTTTCGGACTAAACGAACGGGGGAACGCGTGTGATCGCTGCGGGGAAGGCTGCGGGGAAGTCTGTTGGCGTGAGAATCCCCTCCCCCTACCGGGGAGGGGGGATTTGTGGGCGCGGCGGAGCCGCGACGCTGCATGACCAATAACTAACCCCCAGCCACCAAACGACCTACTTCGCGTCCGGCGACAGCACCTTGTAGCGGCCGCTAGTCCACAGCGCGACGTCGGTCTGGTACCACTTGCTGAAGGCGTTCTCGCTGGGGCCGCCCGGCAGGTTCGAGTGGGCGACGTCTTCGGTCATGTCGGTCACGAAGTGGTAGCTGGGGGCGAAGGTCGCCTCGCGGGTGGCGGTCTGCAGCAGGTGCCCCTGGAACGGGGTGGCGTGGTTGCCGGGCATGGGGGTTTCGGTCTTGCGGATGCCCAGCAGGCGTCCGGTCATGCTGGCGCCGAAGAAGCGGTTCACAAAGTGGAAGCGGTTGATCTGACCCCAGGTCTGTTCCGGCTCGGCGGCGGCGCGTTCGGCGGCGCGGCGGATCATCTCGCCTTTGTCGCGCTCGCGCCACCAGCTGCTGGTGACCTTCCGCAGCATCCGGTCGGCGGCGGTCAGCACCATCCGCGAGAAGCCCATGCGGGTGGTGAGGTAGAACATCCGCCGCCAGCCGATGCCCTGGTCGTGGCCGAAAATCTCCAGCAGCACGTGGCGGTAGAAGTGCATAAACAGCGTGGCGTCGGTGCTCTCGAGGTTGTAGCGGCGGTCCCACTTTTCCAGCCGCCGCTTCAGCGGGCAGTCGCCGACGTGGGCCAGCAGCACCGGCAAGAGGTCGGCCGCCTGCAGGCTGGTGACGTCGTACTGCAGGGCCTGCATCTCGGCGAGGGTGGCCTGGGGCAGCTCGGTGAGCCGCTGCACGATGCGGCGTTTGCGGTAGTCGGCCAGGCCGAACGCGTGCAGCGGCGGGCCGTCCTTGCGGTAGAGCTCCTCGTTGGCGCTGGCGACAAAGCCGATCGGGGGGTCGTACTCGCAGGGCAAGAGCTCGCCCGGCACCACGCCGAGCCAGTGGTTCGACTCGTCCCAGGCGGGCAGCGGGGTGAAGCCGCCGATGCCGGGCCGGCGGCGGGGCAGCCAGCCGCTCGCCTGCGAGCCGATGTGCCCCGCGCGGTCGGCGAACACCCACACGAGCGACGGGTGGGGCGACTCGCGGACGGCGTCCATCGCCTCGCGGACGCTGCCGGCGGCGATGACGTCGAGCCACGTGCCGATCGCGCGGCCGCCGCCCCTCTGCGAGCCGATCCAGCTCGCCGACAGGTGTTTGCCGGGCTGCTCCGGAGTGAGCGCCAGGGCGCCGACGTCGTTCTCGTAGACGGGCAGCTCGATCGGGTCGGCGCCCTTGGGCTTGAGCGTTTCGGTGCGGACGCGGAAGTCGCGCCAGTCGTCCTCGCCGCGGCGGTACTGCCAGCCGGTCTGGCCGCCGGGGCGGCAGTCCTCGATGAAGTAGTCGCTGGTGTCGGCGTGCATGTAGGTCACGCCCCACGACAGGTTGCGTGTCCGGCCGACGGCCATCAGCGGGCAGCCGGGCAGCGTCGCGCCGATGGCGTACTCCTTCTCGATGTCGTCGGGGCCGCCCCAGTTGAGGGCGACCTCGTACCAGATCGCCGGCAGGCGGTTGACCTCCAGGTGCGGGTCGGAAGCCAAGAGCGCGCCGCCCGAGTCGCTCCGCGCGGGGCTCACCGCCCAGGCGTTGCTGCCGGCCAGCCGCGGCAGGTCGGAGAGCAGCTCGAGCGCCTCGTCGCTCAGGCGGCGGGAGAGGTGGATGTCGCGGAGCGGCTCGAGGTCGATACCGTCGAGGTACGGACTGAACAGCTCGCGGAGGTGCTCGGAGTCCATGCCGAGCTGGATCAGCTCGAGCAGCTGCCGCTCGGCCTCCTGCTGGCCCACGGCCAGTCCGGCGAACGACAGCAGGTTGCCGATCAGCATCACCGACTCGATGTCCCACGGCGCGGGCCGGTAGCCGGTAACCCACATCGGCAGCGTGGGGCCGATCCACGCGTCGGCCGACTCGAGCATGCCGTCGTTCAGGCCCTGGCAGTACCACTCGATCTGCTGCACGACCTGCGGCTGCAGCACCGACGCCTCTTGCTCAAGCCGCAGGTGGATCCCCGCGCGGCGGAGGAACAGGTCCATCTCCAGCAGCTCGGGCTTGTTGGCGATCCGCTCCGACGCGACGCCGCTGGCGACCGCGCGGGCGAAGTGCACCTGCGTCGGCCGGTCGAGGGCGTGCAGGTAACCGAGGGCGTAGACGGCGTGGCGCCAGCTGTCGGCGTGCACGTGCGGCACGCCCGCGGCGTCACGCTCCGCCCGGAACTCGTACCGCGCCGCCTTGGGGTTGATCGCCTCCATGCGAGGAGTGTACGCGGTCCTGGGGGATTGGGCTACTGCGGTGTTGGGGGGATGACTGTTTGGGCGCCGGGGGCGCTCCCGGCGCCCGTGCTGCTGGCGGCGCTAGAGAAGATGCCGGGCTTTGATTTCCATGTACTGGTTGACCAGCGGGGCGGTGAGGTTCTCGGGGAAGGTGTCGACCAGCAGGACGCCGCGGGTCTCGAGGTTGGCCAGCACGCGGCGCCGCCACAGCAAGATATCGGCCGCGGCGGCGGCCGGGTACAGGCGGTGCTCTGGGATCGACAGCACGCCGCCCGGCGTGTTGTCGCCGGCGGCGGCGTGGGCCTCGTAGTCGTCCTCCACGGCGTTGATCGGGTCGAATAACGCGTGGTCGCGCAGCATCACGCCCATCGGCAGGTGCTTGCCGGAGAGCGTCGTGAGGTGGCGGCTGATCTGGTGGGCGTTGACCTCGTCGATGACGTTGGTGATCAGGATCACGAGCGCCCGCTTGCGGACGGTCTCGGTCAGGCGGTGGAACGCCTCGTCGTAGCGGGACTCGACCATCCGCGGGAACTGGTTGTAGCTGGCGTGCAGGATGCGGTTCATCTGCTCGCGTCCCCCCTTGGGCGGCAGCAGCGAGTGCACCTCGTCCGAGAAGCACATCAGGCCGACCTGGTCGTTCTGCCGCAGCGCGACAAACGAGAGCAGCAGCGCCGAGTTGAGCGCGTGGTCCAGCATGCTGACGCCGGCCGCCTCGCCGGTCATCATCCGGCCGCAGTCGACCATGAACACCACCCGCTGGCTCTGGTTGGCCTGGAAGTCCTTGACGGTCAGCTTGCCGCGGCGGGCCGTGCTGCGCCACTCGATGTGCTTGTAGTTGTCGTCGACCGTGTAGTCGCGGAGCCGCTCGAACTCGTTGTCCTGGCCGATCTTCCGCGTCCGCCGCAGCCCCATCAGGCTCAGCCGGTTGGTGCGGGCGAGGATGGCGTACTCGCCGAGCTGCTTCATGTCGGGGTAGACGTTCAGCCGCGACTCGCACGGCAGCCGCAGCAGCCGCTGCCACAGGCCCCAGCGGCTGCTGACGCTCAGGTGCACCTCCTTGAGCAGAAACTCGCCGCGGCTCGACGCCCGCAGGTCGTACCGCAGCGTGCTGCGGCTGGCGGGCGTCAGGCTGATGAGGAACTCCTCGGGATCGGCCGACAGCTCCGGCGGGACGCCGTCGCGGATACGGACCGGCTGGCCGCGGCCGGCACGGTTGCTGATCGTCAGCGACACCGGGTGCGGCTTCGCCAGCGACGCCGTGAGGCCGACCTGACGCTCGGCCTCGAACGACTGCTGACGCGCCAGCGAAAACAGGTCGACCGCGGCGGCCGCGGCGATCAGCCCGTTCAGCACCGCCAGCCCGACCCACACGCCCGGCAAGAACACCACCGAGACCGACAGCACCGCCGGCACGACCAGCAGCAGCACCAGCGGGCGGTTGGGGTAGGTCGATCCCCACCACGCCAGCAGCCCGAGCGTGACGCCGAGCACCACCAGCAGGAAGACGATCGGCGGGCCCTCGATGAACGACTGGCGGCCCCACTCGATGAAGAATGGCGTCCACACCAGCGCGGTCGCCCAGCGCACCGTGCGGCGGCTCCAGCCGAGCACCTCCCGACCGAGCCACGCCAGGAGCGTCAGCAAGAGCGCGGCGGATAGCAGGTAGGGCAAGAACATAGCAAAAGGGGAAAGGGGAAAGGGGAGAGCAGCAGCGTCCGCCGCAAGCAGTCTCAGCCCACCCCGCCAGGGGTGGGACAACGCAACAACTACATCCGCGGAACCTCGACTGTGCGGATCAGCTCCGAGAGCACCTGGTCGACCTCGCGGCCCTCGACCTCGGCCTCGGCGGTGAGGAACACGCGGTGCCGCAGCGCCGGGAGGACGATCTCCTGGACGTCGTCGGGGATGGCGTAGTCGCGGCCGCTGAACGCGGCGAGCGTCCGCGCGCCCTGCACCAAAGCGATGCCCGCCCGCGGCGACGCGCCGAGGTGGATGGTCGGCCACTCGCGGGTCTGGCGGACGATCTGGTTGATGTAGTTGATCAGCTTCTCCTCGACCCGCACCTGCCCGCACAGCCGGGTCGCCTTGACCAGCTGGTCGGGCGACGTGATCGTGCGGACCTCCTCCTCCAGCCGCTTGTCGATCTCGATTTGCTGGCTGTGCTCGCGGAGCACGCGGGCCTCTTCGTCGACGGTCGGGTAGTCGACCATCACCTTGAACATGAAGCGGTCGAGCTGAGCCTCGGGCAGGTTGTAGGTGCCTTCGCTCTCAACCGGGTTCTGGGTCGCCATGACGAGGAACGGCGGCGGCAGCTTGTGCGTGGTGTTCTCGACCGTGACGCGGCGCTCCTGCATGATCTCCAGCAGCGCGGCGTGGGTCTTGGCGGGCGAGCGGTTGATCTCGTCGGCCAAGAGCAGCTGCGTGAAGACCGGGCCCGGGCGGAAGTCGAACTCCTGGGTCTTCATGTTGAAGATCGGCGCGCCGGTCACGTCCGACGGCATCAGGTCGGCGGTGAACTGGATGCGGCCGAAGTCGCACCCCAGCACCTTGCCGAGCGTGCGGACGAACAACGTCTTGCCGAGGCCGGGCACGCTCTCGATCAGCACGTGACCGCCCGAGAAGAGCGCCACCAGGGTCGACAGCACCAGCTCCTCCTGGCCGACGTACACCTTCGCGACCTCGCGGGTGATGGCCTCGTAGAGCTTCTCAATCGAGGACTTCTCCCTGCCGGGCGACGGCGCGGGCGCCGCAGCGGGCGGCTGCGGATTGAGCGCCTCGCTGACCGAGGGGTCAAGGATGATATCGGGTTCGTTGCTGGGATCGTCGGACATTGCGAACCGGGTGTTCGTTACTGGTTTGTCGTTGGGAAGTCGAATGTGTCTAAGTCCCCTCCCCCCTTGGGGGAGGGTTAGGGTGAGGGCGCCCCGCTAGCAGGTCACCCCCACCCCGGCCCCCCCTCAAAAAGGGAGGGAGTGCTGTTAGGACTGAAGCTAATGGCTCGGTTGATCATTGCCTACGCTCCGTGAAGTACTTTCTTACCAAGCCGCTCGCGAACGCCCGGTCGCGGGTCGCCGACAACAGGCGTGACAGCGCGGTGACGTGCTTGCTGAAGTCGGTCAGGGCCGGGCGCTCGAGCCGGCGAGGGACGCCAAAAATCGGGAACTGGGCCAGCGCGAACACGATGCCGAGCGCCGCCGCCTGGGCGAGCACGGCGCCGATCGGCCAGATGCGGAACAGCTCGAAGCCGGTCGGCGGGTTCTGGTTCGGGTCGGTGTCGCTGATGGTGGGGCTGGCGTCGGACTCCAGGAACACGACGTCCTTCTCCGGTGCGCCGGCGTAGTCCACCACGCGGCCCGCCAGCTTGCGGTGCTCGTGGTTCACCACCGACGCGTTTAGCAGGAACGAGCCGTTTTCGATGACCAGCACGCTCGACCCGTCGGACGACCACTCGTCGTCTTCGGAGTAGATCAGCTCGCTCACCAGCGGGTGGCCGGCGCCGTCGGCCAGCAGCACGTCGAGGCTCTTGTTGGGGAAGACCGTCCCGCTCTGCTCGATCGCCGCCTTGCTCGCGTCGACGCCGATCGACCACGGGCCGGTGAGCGTGGTCACCTTGCTGGTCGTGCCGGGCGCGGTGAGGTCGTACCAATCGCCAACCGTGCCCTTGCCGCCTGTGCCGCTGCCGAGCGGGCCGTCGAGCTGGGCCTTGCGTAGCTTGGCGGCGTACTCGGTCTTCAGGCCGGCGGGCGCGCGGGGCTGGGTCTCGCGCCAGTAGAACTCCTCGGCCGAGTAGGCCCGGCCGACCACGATCAGCGTCTTTTCCTGGAGCTCGTAGGTGTCGTCGTCGTAGCTGTAGCGGAGCCAGTCGTCGAGCCAGGCGACCGCGTCGGTCGACAGCGGCTGGCTCTCGCTCGGGAAGTAAACAATGACGTCGGCCTTGGCCAACGAGGGGGACATCAGCCGCCACGACCGCACGCGGTGCCCGGCGTCCTCGAACATCTGGCCAAGCACGGTCGTGCCATTGACGCTTCTCGCGCCGTACCCGGTACGGGTCCCGTACTCGGTGCGGATGCCCTTCTCACGGCACCCGACCGACAGCAGCACGGCAGCAAGCAGAAGCATTGGCATCAAGAAGGCCCAAGTGCGGGGTGAGCAGAAAACAGGGACTGGCTCTCGAACGCAGTGTGGATGGTCTTCGTGCGTTGCGCGTGGTTGCGTTCGAGTGCCTGTCCCTCTCTTGTGCGGCGTCCTCGCGCGGCCCGCCGGAAAAAGGGGACAGGCACGACGCTGGAAACTCGAACTTGGTTCCGAGCCGGTCCACTGCGTCGAGCCAGTCCCCTTTTGTCCAGCTACTCTGTTCGTGGGATCCGCGTTTCTGATTACGTTGCTCATGCGGTTGCCTCCTCGACGGCCAGCAGCCGCTCGAACTCAGTGGCTTCCTGCCAGCAATCCTCGAACGCCTCGCGGGTGGGCGGGTGCGCGCCGAAGAACGCGGCCTCGAACAGCCGCACCGTCCGCGCGAGAATGTCCGCCAAGCGTGGCGAAGGCCCCACGCCCCGCCGCAGCTCGCTGAGGTACTGCCGATTGGTTTTGCCCTTGACCAGCCGCAGCCGTGCGGCGCGGTCGAGCTCGAGCAGCTCGTGGCTGAACAGGTAGACGATCGCCTTGCTCAGGTCGCCGGAGTCGTACGCGTCGCGGGCGGCCTGCAGGTAGTTGTCGACCTTCTCGGCGAGGGTGACCGGCAGGGCCTCGACCCGCTGCAGGTGCGCCTTGGCGTCGAACTCCTCGGCGGCGGTCGCCGCGGCAACCTGCTCGGTTTCTTGGTAGGCGCGGATCATCGCCACGATCAGCCACAGCAGCAGCCCGGCCACCACGATCCACAGCAGGAAGATCAGCACGTCGCCGAAGTTCCAGCCGAACCCGCTGAACAACCCATCGAACCAATCCCAGATGGGCCACGGCTTGCTGCGTTTCTTGGGCTTTGGAAGGTTGACCGGCGCAAAGTCGTCGGACTGGTCGTCGTACCAGGGGAGGTCCCACTGCTCGGAGAGCGCTTCCTTGCCGGCCTCGATTGCGACGTCGGGTTCGGTGAGGTCATCGGCGCCCGCGACCCCTGCAGAGAGCGCGACCAGCAGCAGCGCGCAGAAACGCAGCCGAGCACAACCGCACAGCCGGAGTGTGGGCGAACCGGTCATGCCATCCCCCTGGCGAGCTTGGCGGCCTCGCTCCGCATCGTGAGCTCGACCTCCCACCCCTCGCGGCGGATCCGCAGGTCGAGGTAGGCCAGGAACCGCACCACCGTGAAGAAGCAGACAACCGCCCAGGTGCAGGCCGGCGTCAGCACGGTAATTAGCTGGGTGTGTGTGACCTGATACCCCCCCAGTTGCGAGGCGGCCGTGTGAACGCCCCCGACCAACGCCATCACCAGCAGCGAGCCGGCGCTGAGCGCGGCGAGCCAGTGGCCGAACAGGTCGCCGCTGGCGCTGCGGTGCAGGTTGCGGCTGCGGCGGCGGGTGGTCATCCGCTTCGCGCGGCCGGCGAACATCGGGTTGCGCTCCAGCAGGATCAGCTCCTGCGTGAACGGCCAGAACCCGTACGGCAGCACCAGCCCGATGATCGTTACGGCCATGGCCGCCCGGAACACGGTGTGCATCAGCAGCTGCGGCAGGCTCCGCCAGTAGTCCGACACAATCCGCCGCGGGTCGGTCTGTTGCTGGAACGTCACCTGGCCCATGTAGAGCGTGATTGGGGCGGTCGCCAGCGGCGTCTGGACCGCGATCACCAGTGTCATCAGCGTCAGGAAGCCGGGGGTCTCGTCCCAGATGTCGAGGTCCGAGACCATGCCGTTCAGCAGCAGCCCGTTGGCCGCCGCCCACGGCGCGACGCCGGCCAGCCCGCACAGCACTAGCGGTCCGAGGTGCGCGCGGACCACCTTCAGCGCGAGGTCCATCACCTCGGCAAAGCCGCGTTCTCGGATCACGATGTGGGTGCTGTCGAAGTTCATTTAGTGCGAGCTAGCGGAGCGCCAGTTGCTCGTCGGCGTCGTCGTCGGGTTGGGTCGAGTAGCCGAGCACGACCAGGTAGCCGAGCAGCAGCAGCGAAGAGATCATGGCGACCAGCGCCTTGATCGGGTACGGGATCGCGGACGGGGAGATGAAGCCCTCGATAAACGCGGCGCCGATAAACAGCAGCACCGCGGCCATCATCGTTGGCAACGCCTGCCGCGCGGCCGCCAGCACCGACTCCCGCCGGCTGAGGCCGTTCGTCTTGACGATCGCGAAGCCGAGCCGCATGCCGGCCGCGCCCGACATCACGATCGCGGTCAGCTCGAACGGCCCGTGGGCGGTGACAAAGTTGAAGAAGTTCTCGCTCTGGGCGGTGGTCGACATGTGCCCAAAGATAGCGCCAAGGTAAACGGCGTTGAAGGTGATGGCGAACAGGCCCCCGACCCCGAGGAAGATGCCCATCACGAAGCACCGCAGGCCGATGCCGGCGTTGTGGAAGATGTAGAAGCCCGCCATCTGGGCGTTCTGGTTGAAGCCGCGGCCGAGGCTCGGTGGGTCGGCGTACATCTCCTCAACGGCGAGCATGCCGTCCTTGGTGATGACCTGCTCGGCGAACTGCGGGTACGGCGTGTAGCCCGACGCCAGGAAGGCCGACAGCAGGAACCCTCCCCAGAACAGCAGCGCCGAGAGCCGCAGCGCGCGGTCGTGGAACAGTCGGCGGGGGACCCGCTCGAACATCTCGGTCCACCACGACTGGCTCTCCAGGCCCTGCGTGCGGTAGAGCTGATTGTGGGCCCGGCCAACCAGCTGGTGCAGGTAGCGTACGGTCTCCGACGGCAACTGGTGCGCGTCGGCCAGCGCCAGGTCGGCGCAGGCCGAGCGGTACAGCGCGGCGAACTCGGTGCGGCGGTGGGCGCCGAGCTTGGCGCGCTCGCCGCGGTTCTCCAGCTGGATGCAGAACGCCTCCAGCTGCCGCCAGAGCGGTGTCCGCGAGTCGACAAGTTCGGCGGCTTTCATGCGAACGGGGCCCCGGAGGTCGGCTTCGGCGGGGAAGGGGTGGACGATGGGGTGGGGCCGACCGGCTGAACGGGAACCGGCGCCGCGGCCGGGATCGGGACCCGAGGGGCGATCAAGGCATCGTCGTCTCCGCCGGCGTCGTCCTTGTGGAACGCCCTGACGTACAGCGCGCACAGCAGGAGGTCGTGGTCGGTGTCGGGCGGCAGCCGCAGTCGGGCGACCAGCAGGTCGCCGACGTGCTTGGCGATTTCCTGCCGGCGGGCCGGGCCGAAGTAGCGGCGGCGGCCGACGTAGTGCGAGAGCGCCTTGGCGAGCGAGCGGCTCGGCACAAAATTGGCCGGGATGGCCTCGAGCAGCTTGTCCAGCTCGGGCTCATCCGGCGCCGGCACCTTGCCGAACCGCGAGCGGTCCTCGGCGACCACCATGGTGCTGCACACCAGGTCGCCGACCCGCTGGTTGCGGCGGGTCAGCGTCATCGAGACCAACGCCAGCAGGTAGGTTTGATAGACGAGCGGCGCCTCGCCGAAGAAGAAGTCGGGGATGAACACGATCGGCAGCGAGTCGGCGATCCGCAGCACGTTCCTCAGCACCGCCTGCACGGCGTTGATCGGTCGCCCGTCGGTCCGCACGACGCGGAGCCCGGTCATCCGCTTGCCGGGCGTCTGGCCGTTCCAGAGGGCCTCGAACAGCCCGCCGTAGAACCAGTAGAGGATGAACGCCAGCACCGCGATCACCAGCTCGGCCACGCCGCCCAGGTCGAGCGCGCTGAAGACTAGGCCGAACACGATCGAGATGGCCAGGATCGCCAGCGCGAAGATGACGGTGTCGATCAGGTACGCCATGACCCGCCCGAACGGACCCGCCACGCGGTACTCGAACGCAATATTCTCAGGCGTCACGACCTGGACGTGCGAGTCGATTTGGCTGGCGGTCAGCGGCACAGGCGAGCGGTAGCGGGGGAGTCGGCGGGCGGCGGAATCGGCTATTCGTCGGCGAGCCCCGATTATCGACCCAGATTGGGGTGCTCCGCAAGCGATAGCTGGCGAGGGGCAGGTTCTGCAGGAGGATCTCGCCGATTGGCGCCGGCTAGATGATCCCCGGCCTGCGGAAATTAGCCCCGGCGTTTACGCCGGGGTAAACTGGCGACAACCAACATGCTAGCCCCGTTCACGGGGCTTTTCGGGCACGTTCTCTCAGGGCCGCCTCGATGTCACGCAACTACTACAGCGAGATCAACCTGCACCTCGTTTGGCACACGAAACAGAGCCTGCCGCTATTGAATCCTGACGTGAAGAAGGCGGCCTACGCGGCTCTTGAGAGCCGCATTAGGGCAACCGACGGTGTCTACTTGCACCAGGTTGGCGGGATCGAGAACCACGTCCACGTGGCCGTGACTATCCCGCCGACGCTGCTCATCAGCGACTGGATAGGAAAGCTGAAGGGCGGTTCGTCGCACGATGTCAATCAGCAGTCCATGAATCGCGACAAGCAGCTCCAGTGGCAGGCTGGCTATGGGGTAGTCAGCTTCGGGAAGCAAGCGAGAAGCCCCGTAAACGGGGCTCCGCAGCTCATGTGCGCGGTTTACCCCGGCGTAAACGCCGGGGCTAATACAAGAAACGAAGCCCCGTGAACGGGGCTGATCGTGTGTTCCATGCTGACTCTGCCGAATCGCGCGACCGCCCCCTTCTCAATCGCCTCCGCTGGTTAGAATTTCCATAGCACGCACAACTCTCACAACCCAAGGTCGCAACGGATGTCGTCAATTCTTCCCGCATCAACGGTCTCGCAGGTCGAGGACGAACTGGCGCGGTTGCTGGCCGGTTTCGAACCAGATGGGGCTTCTGCCGTGCCGCTTGCCGTGCAAGAGACCCTCTACGTCGCCCGGCGGCTGCAGCAGCGCGCCGCCGAGCTGCAGACCCCGCCCGAGCGCCGCCAGCAGGCCGAGCTCGACCGCATGATGCAGAACCCGGGCGACAAGGCGACCATGGTGTCGCTCACCGACCAGGCATTCCGCTCCGGCGTGTGGGGGCGGGCGGCCGACCAGTTTATCCACGTGCTCGACGCCCAGGGCGTCCCGCGGTTCTTCAGCCCTATCGAGCGGACCATGCTCCGCGGCTTCCAGTCGTTCGGCGCGTACCTGCCCGGCGTGGCGATGCCGCTGGTCAAGGACAAGATGCAGCACGAGACCGCCAACGTGGTGCTGCCGGCCGAGCCCGAGCTGCTGACCAAGCACCTCGAGAGGCGCCGCACCGAGGGCGTGCGGATGAACGTCAACCAGCTCGGCGAGGCGTTGCTCGGCGAGCGCGAGGCCCAGCACCGGCTGGACGGCTACCTGGCCGCCCTGCAGCAGCCCGACATCGAGGTGATCAGCGTCAAGATCTCGACCATCTACTCGCAGATCTCGCCGCTCGCCCGCCGGCACACGGTCGACGCGCTGGCCGAACGGCTCGAGCTGCTGTTCCGCGCCGCCGGGCGAGGGAGCTTCACCCGCGCCGACGGTCAGGTCGTGCCGAAGTTCGTCTACCTCGACATGGAAGAGTACCGCGACCTGCACCTCACCGCCGACGCGTTCATCGAGACGCTCGACCGCAAGGGGCTCGAGAACGTCCGCGCCGGCATCGTGCTGCAGGCCTACATCCCCGACTCGTACGGCGTGCAGCAGCGGATCAACGCCTGGGCCCGCGAGCGGGTCAAGGCGGGCGGCGCGCCGATCACGATGCGGATCGTCAAGGGCGCCAACATGGAGATGGAGCGCGTCGAGGCCTCGGTCCGCGGCTGGCCCCAGGCGCCGTACAAGCACAAGCTCGAGACCGACGCCAACTACAAGCGGATGCTGCACGAGGGGCTCAGCGCAGAGAACCGGGGCGCGGTGCTGCTGGGGATCGCCTCGCACAACCTGTTCACGCTCGCCTACGGGCTGGTCGCCTCGGCCCACGCCGGCGCGCTGGCCGACGTGCAGTTCGAGATGCTCGAGGGGATGGCCAGCCACCAGCGGCGGGCGCTGTTCGAGCTGTCGCAGAACCTGCTGCTGTACGCGCCGACCTGCTACCAGCGGGACTTCATCCACGCTATCGGCTACCTAGTGCGGCGGCTCGACGAGAACACCGGCCCGGACAACTTCCTGCGGCACGCGTTCAACATCACCGTCGACGGCGAGGCGTGGCAGAAGCTCGAGCGGCAGTTCCTCGACTCGTTCCAGGCGATCGACAACGTGCCCTCCGAGCCCCGCCGCACGCAGGACCGGCGCACTGAGAGTGCAGGTGACAAGGCGGAGCGGGGAAGCCTGCCGGCCGCGGACCTGCGTTTCCCCAACTTCACCAACGAGCCCGATACCGACTGGGCGCTGACGCACCACAGCAAGTGGGCCGAGGGCATCCTGGCCGGCTGGCGGGATCGGCACAGCGAGCACGCCGCCGAGGTCCCGCTGGTGATCGCCGGCGATCAGCTGGCGGCGGAAGCCGGCAGTTCGGAGTCGGCAGACCCGTCGCGCCCCGGCCTGGTGGTCGCCAGGTTCCGCCAGGCGACCATCGAAGAGGCCGACCGAGCGCTCGAGTGCGCCGCCACCGACCCCAGCGGCTGGAGCAAGCTCCCGCCGAGCGAGCGCCGCGAACTGCTCTACCGGGCGGCCGACGAGCTGGCCGCTAGCCGCGGCGACCTGCTCGGCGCGATGCTCGCCGAGGGGGGCAAGCTGCTGACCGAGTCCGACCCCGAGGTGAGCGAGGCAATCGACTTCTGCCGCTTCTACGCCGACGCGGCCAGCGCCTTTTACGCGCTGCCTGGCGTGTCCGCCAGCGGCAAGGGCGTGGTGACGGTGGTGTCGCCGTGGAACTTCCCGCTGGCGATCCCGTGCGGCGGCGTCGCGGCCGCTTTGGCGGCGGGCAACCGGGTGATCCTCAAGCCCGCCAGCGACACCGTGCTCATCGCCTACAAGTTGTGCGAGTGCTTCTGGCGGGCCGGCGTGCCGCGCGAAGCGCTGCAGTTCGCCCCGTGCCCCGGCTCGAGCGTCGGCCAGCACCTGGTGACCCACCCGGCGGTCGACGCGGTGATCCTGACCGGCGGCACCGAGACCGCCCAGCGGATGCTGGCCGCCAAGCCGGCGATGAACCTCTACGCCGAGACCGGCGGCAAGAACGCCACGATTGTCACCGCCCTGGCCGACCGCGACCTGGCGATCAAGAACGTGCTGCACTCGGCGTTCGGCCACAGCGGTCAGAAGTGCTCGGCCACTTCGCTGTTGATCCTCGAGGACGAGGTCTACCACGACCGCGCGTTCCGCGACGCGCTGGTCGACGCCGTGACGAGCCTCAAGATCGGCTCGGCGTGGGAGCTGCCGACCAAGATGGGCCCGGTGATCCGCCCTCCGTCGGGCGACCTGGAGCGTGGCCTGAAGGAACTGGAGTCGGGCGAGTCGTGGTGCGTGATGCCGCGGCTGAAAGTCGACGGCAACGCCAGCCTGGCGTCGCCCGGCGTGAAGTGGGGCGTGCCGGCCGGCGGCTACACCCACAACACCGAGTTTTTCGGACCGCTGCTGGGCGTGATGCACGCCAAGAACCTTCGGCACGCGATCGAGCTGGTCAACGCCACCGGCTTCGGGCTCACCTCGGGGCTCGAGTCGCTCGACGACCGCGAGCAGCAGCAGTGGCGCGAGACGATCCGCGCGGGCAACCTCTACATCAACCGCTCGACTACCGGCGCCATCGTGCTCCGCCAGCCCTTCGGCGGCATGGGCAAGAGCAACGTCGGCCCCGGCATGAAGGCCGGCGGCCCCAACTACGTCGCCCAGTTCATGAATTTGAATCGCGCAGCTGACCCAGCGTCGACCGTCAAGTCGTCCCATACCGCGTTGGCGTCCGAGCTAACTCAGTTCGCCGACAGCGTCGCCGCTGCGGTGGACCTCCCCTCCGCAGAGCTCCAGGAGATCCAAACCACCCTCGCCGACTACGCCGAGGCCGCCGAGCAAGAGTTCCTCCGCGCCCACGATCACTTCCGCCTGATCGGCGAGGACAACCACCGCCGGTACCTGCCGATGGAGGTGCTGCGGGTGCGCGTCCACGGCGGCGATGCCGTGCACGACCTGCTGGCGATGATCGCCGCGGGCCGCGCGGTCGGGTGCCGCGTGATTGTCTCGGCGTCGGCGGAGGTGTTCGAAGAGCGCCGCCCGCTGCTCGAGGCGATCGACGCCGCAAGCGAGTCTTGGGCCGGCGGGCTCGAGATGCTCGAGGAGTCGGTCGACCAGCTCGCCGCGTCGGTCGCCGCGGGGCGGAGCGGTCGGGTGCGGTTCTCGTCGCCCGAACGGGTCCACCCGGCGGTCCGCGAGGCGAAGGCGGCCGCCATGCTCTACCTGGCAGACGAGCCGATCACCCGCCGCGGCCGGGTCGACCTGCTGTGGTGCCTGCAGGAGCAGAGCGTCTGCTTCTTGTACCACCGCTACGGGAACCTGGGCGCCCGGTCGGAGGAGGAGCGGGCTGAGCCCCTGTAACGTGGGTGACTAGCGAGCCCCTCAATGGGGCCCTGCGACCGGCCCGCCGGGGGCTTCAGGGGCCCAGAAGCAGCGGTTTGCGAGGCATTTCATGGACGCCCCCGGACCCGCAGAGTACAACGGAGGTTGCGGCGTCCCCCTTGATTCTCCTGCTCTGCTCTGCCCCGGTGTCGTCTAATGAAGTCTAGTTACCGCGTCGCCCTGCGCCGCGCGCTCTGCCTCCTCGCAATGCTGGTCCCCGGCGTATCGTCCGCGTTGCAGCTCGCCAATCATGATTGGCAGAACACGCCGCTCGCCGCGCCGGAGGCCCGGCTGATCACGTCGGACGTCGCGAACTCACACACTACCACGCCCGGCCTGACCGCCTTCGGACTCAACACGGACGGTGTCGGCTTTGTGGCGATCGACAGCAACGCGTCGGTAGGCCTCGACCTGTTGGGGAGCGGTTCGCTGCTGTGGACCGGCCGCCACCTGCTCACCGCCGCCCACCTTGTGACCGACCAGAACGGCGTGGTCAACCTCTTTGACGGCGCCGGGGCCAACCGCGTCACCTTCGACCTCCCTGGCGGCCCGCAGTCGTTCTCGTTCACCGCCGCCGATGTGATGGTGCACCCCGGCTACACCGGCGACTTCACCGAAGGGAACGACCTGGCCGTGGTCACGCTCCCCGCGGCCCTGCCGGCGGCGATCCCCCGCTACCACGTCTGGGACGGTCAGTCCGACGGCGAGTTCTACGTCCAGCACGTGATGTCGGGCTACGGCCGCGGCGGCCACGGGTCAGGCGGGCCGACCTCTCCCGAGGGGACCAAGCGCGCCGGGCTCAACGAGTACGAGGGCGACGCCAGCGAGCTGCTGTACTTCTACGGCGGCAGCAACGGTTCCAGCCCGTTCGGCGGCATGCTTCCGGCGTTGGGCGACGCGCTCGTCTACGACTTCGACAGCGGTCTGGCGGCCAACAACCTGATCACCTCCGACGCCAACGACCTCGGCTTCGGCGCCGACGAGGTGAACCTGGTTCCCGGCGACTCGGGCGGCGGCTCGTTTGTGTTCGACCCGATCGACAACCGCTACGAGCTGGCCGGCGTGATGTCGTACGGCTTTGGCTTCCAGGGCGGGCCCGACGTGTCGCCCGGCACCAACGGCAGCTGGGGCGAGTTCGGCATCGACGCGCGGGTGTCGAGCCACCTGGACTTCATCTACGCCGCGACCGCGCCGGAGCCGGCGGGCGTTGCGCTCATGGCGTTAGTGTTGGGGGTGTTGCCGGCGCGGCGTAGCCGCGACGCTTCCTAGCGAGCCTGCCAACGTGAGTGTGGCGGCCACGCCACCCTCGACCAGCACGCACTCCAGTCCGATTCGACCCGCACCCCGGTTTAGAATACCGGCGAGAGCTCGGTCAGCCGGGCAGCGGTCTCGGCCATCAGGTCGTCCTCGGCGGCCTCGTCGGCGGCGACATAAGTCACGCTGAAGCGGAGGAACGAACCGGCGTCGTCCCACGGCACGGTGCAGATCGAGTGGTCGGTGATCAGGAACTGGCTCACTTCCTCGGCGCTCTTGAACTCCGGGCCCCCCTCAAACGCCTTGGGCGCCGGCGTGTAGAGGAAGTAGGTGCCGCCCGGCATCTGGCAGTCGAAGCCGCACTCGGTGAGCGTGGCGACCAGCTTCTCCATCCGCCGGCGGTACTTGGTGCGGATCTCCTTGGGGATCGACGCGTCGTCCAGGCCGGCGGCTGCCGCCTTCTGGATCGCCATGAACTGGCCGCTGTCGCCGTTGTCCTTGAAGTCGGCGAACGCGCTGACGATCCGCTCGTTGCCGCACACCCAGCCGATCCGCCAGCCGATCATGTCGAAGCCCTTGGACATCGAGTGCACCTCGACCCCCACGTCCTTCGCGCCCGGCACGGCCAGAAAGCTGGTCGGCTCCTGGTCGAACGACAGCATCGCGTGCGCGGCGTCCTGCACCACGACGATCTCGTTCTTCTTCGCGAACTCGATCGCCTTCTCGTAGAACTCGGTGGTGGCGGTCTTGCCGGTCGGGCTGTTGGGGAAGTTCAGCACGATCAGCTTCGCCCGCTCGAGCACGTCGCCGGGGATCGAGTCGAGGTCCGGCAGGAAGTCGTTCTCCTTGAGCAGCGGCAGGTTGTGCACCGTGCCGCCGTAGAACTTCGTAAAGTTGCCGGCCACCGGGTAGCCCGGCACGGTCATCAGCGTGACGTCGCCCGGGTTGATGAAGCAGCCCGGCAGCTTGGCGTAGACCGGCTTGCTGCCGATGTCGTGGTTGATCTCGGTGGCCGGGTTGAGCGTGACGCCGAACTCACGCTGCATGAACCGCGCGGCGGCCTCCTTGAACTCGAGGATGCCGTTGTCCGCGTAGCCGCGGTTCTCCGGCTTGTTGATCTCCTCGGCCATCACCTTCCGCACGACCTCGGGCGCCATCTCGTCGTTCTCGCCGATGCCGAAGTCCAGCAGCGTCCGCTCCGGGTGCTCGGCCAGGGCCTTCCGCTTGGCCCGCTTGATCTTCTCAAACTTGTAGAGGGCGCCATCCTTGCCGTAGTTGGCTCCACCAATGCGATCGGCAAACAGCTGCTGGAAGTAGGGGTCGGACATTTGTGCGGTCGGCGGTCAGAACGAGTGGGTCGGAATCGCAACAGCTTACCGCTCAAACTTCGTAGCGTCGACCGCCAGGTTGAATCTCCCGCAATCGGCTCTGGCCCTTGCATTCCGCCGGAATCCGCGGGTTCCCCGCTCTCCCCCCACGTGGCCGGCGAACCCGGGTCCGACTAGAATGAAGAGTTCACCGCGCCAGCCCCCTCAGCGGCTGACCTCCCCGCTACCGTTTCACAGTTCCATGCCTAGCGAAGAAGAACTCTACGAAGAGCACATCCTCGATCACTACGAGGACCCCTTCCACCGGGGCGAACTTTCTGGCTGCACGCACAGTCATGAGGACAAGAACCCGCTGTGCGGAGACGTCGTGCGGATCGACCTGAAGCTCGACCCCGACGGCAAGATCGAAGACTGCTACTTCAGCGGCGACGGCTGCGTCATCAGCCAGGCGTCGGCCTCGATGCTGCTCGAGGAGATCCAGGGCAAGACCATCGAAGAGCTCAAGCAGTTTACCGCCGAGGACATGCTCAAGCTGTACGGCCCGCGGCTCACGCCCAACCGCCAGAAGTGCTGCCTGCTGTCGTGGCGGGTGATCCAGCAGGCCGTGCACTCGCCGGTCGACGCCGCCGACGAAGGAAGCTGAACACCCCCCCCATGAGCGACGACCCCCGCCTGCTTCCCGAGTCCCTGCGCGACGACTTCCCCATCCTGCACCAGAACGTGCACGAGGGCCGGCCGCTGGTGTTCCTCGACAGCGCCGCCAGCGCCCACCGGCCCCGCCAGGTGATCGACGCGATCGTCGAGTGCTACTCGCACAACTACGCGAACGTCCACCGCGGCATCCACACGCTCAGCGAGCGCGCGACCGACGCCTACGAGCAGGCCCGCGAGAAGCTCCGCGCGTTTCTCAATGCCGAGCACGCCGACGAGATCGTCTTCACCGGCGGCACAACCGCCGCCATCAACACGGTCGCCCGCGCGTGGGGCGACGCCAACGTTAGCCGCGGCGACGAGATCCTGCTCACGCCGATGGAGCACCACTCGAACCTCGTGCCGTGGTTCCAGCTCGCCGAGCGGACCGGCGCGACGATCAAGCACGTCCCGCTCACCGACGACGGGCGGCTCGACGTCGACCGCATGGGCGAGGTGCTCACCGACCGCACCAGGCTGTGCGCGCTGGCCTCGGTCAGCAACACGCTCGGCACGATCAACCCGGTCAAGACTATCGCCCGGCTGGCCCACGAGGCGGGCGCCGTCGTGCTGGTCGACGCCGCGCAGAGCGCCCCGCACATGCATACCGACGTGCAGGACCTGGGCGTTGATTTCCTGGCGCTGAGTGGCCACAAGATGTGCGGCCCCTCGGGCGTCGGCGTGCTGTACGGGCGGCGTGAGCTGCTCGCCGCGATGCCGCCCTTCATGGGGGGCGGCAGCATGATAAATCGGGTGTACCTCGACCGCTTTACGCCGGCCGACCCGCCCGCCCGATTCGAGGCCGGCACGCCGCCGATCGCCGGCGCAATCGCGCTCGGCGCCGCGGTCGACTACCTGCAGTCGATCGGCGTCGACGCCATCCACCGCCACGAAGAGGCCCTCATCGACTACGCGTGGGAGCGGCTCCAGGAGGTCCCCGGCATCCGCCTGCTGGGGCCCGCGCCGAAGTTCCGCGCGGGGCTCGTCAGCTTTGTGATGGAACGCCCGCACCCACACGACATCGCCCAGCTGCTGGACTTCGACGGCGTCGCGGTTCGCGCCGGGCACCACTGCACGCAGCCGCTGCACGACCTGCTCGGCATCACCGCCAGCACCCGGGCCAGCTTCTACCTCTACAACCGCCCGGAAGAAATCGACGCGCTAGTTGGGTCGCTGCAGAAGATCGGCGACCGCTTCAAGCCAAGCGGCCGCAAGCGGAAACGTAAGCAGTAGTCGACGGCTAGCAATTGCGTCGCCAAGCGGCGTATTCACGCACGCCAGGGGGCCTTCTCTGCAAATCGCGTTGCCGGTGATACCGGTTGCTGTTATCTGCCCTTAGTTTGCGCTCTCAGGGCCGCTCGTAAGTATTGCCCGCAAGCGCGGGCCCCATCTAGGATTAATGGAGTGCGACGGGCGGACGGCGCCGGTGGGCGGCCGGGCCCGTCGAATGGCCCGTTGATTAGCCCGCTGATTACCCGGTCGGAATGCCTGCAATCCGGGAAGCCGGACCGCGGGTCGCTACGACTTTTCCGTTGCTCTCTTGTCTACGCCCCACGTCACGCGGTCCGCCGCTGTGGTCGGTGCTTATCCTAAACCAGAGTCATCTCCCCATGCTCAAACGATCCCATCGCCGCGGCTTTACCCTCGTAGAGTTGCTCGTCGTCATCGCCATCATCGGAGTACTGATCGCGCTTTTGCTGCCGGCGGTGCAGTCCGCTCGCGAGGCCGCCCGCCGGATGCAGTGCGTCAACAACCTCAAGCAGCTCGCGTTGTCGATGCACAACTACCACGACGCCAACAAGGCGTTCCCCCCCGGCGCGCAGCAGAGCTCAACCGACATCGGCCGCGCCAGCTACTACGTCGGCTGGACGCGGGAGGTTATGCCGTACATCGAGGACCAGCAGCTGCAGAACCTGTACGTCCCCGACACGCCGGTCAACAACCCGCGTGATCTGCAAATTAAGCAGTTCCGTGAGACCAATGTGCCCGCCTTCAACTGCCCGTCGGACAACCCGCCTGAGCTGGCGATTCCCGAAAGCGGTCCGCACGGCAACCTCCAGTTCGCCACCGCCAGCTACCGCGCCAACGCCGGCCGCGGCGACGGCTACGTCACATGGTACCTGTACGAGGACGTCGGCAGCCCCACTCAGACGAACGCCGCCACCGGACGTTCGTGGGGCTGGCGCGGGCCGGTCCACACCACGCTCTCAGACAACGCCGCCCCGCCGACCGGCCGCGGCCGGCTGAAGCAGGAGTCGTTCGCCAAGATCACCGACGGCACCACCCACACGCTGCTGATTGCCGAGTCGACCAACGACTACAACCGCCGCCGCACGTTCTGGGCCTGGACCTGGGGCAACTACCTGATGTCGCAGCCCACGCCGCAGGACCGCACCTTCGACCACAACTACCCCGACTGCCCGAATGACACCGGGACAAGCGGCGCCTACCCCGGCCAGTCGCGGCGGACCTGCATGTCCGCCTGGTGGGCTAACCACACCGGCGGCATGAACGGCGCCATGTGCGACGGCTCGGTCGACTTCATCTCGTTCGAGATTGACCTGCAGGCGTTTGCCTCGCTCGGCAGCATCGCCGCCGCCGACGACGAAAACACCGTCTTCGTGGCTACCCGCGGCGGCCGTTAAGACCCGCTGCCGGTGTCGAGGCCCCGGACGGTCGCGCCCGCGTGGAGCGTGCCGGACCAACTCCCCTACCAAGGTTCTAGTGAATGTCGGCTAAGAGAGACTTGCTTGTGGCGGTTGCCTGCGCCGTGCTGACGGTTGGCTGCGGATCATCCGAGGGCCTGGTGCCGGTCGAGGGCGTCGTGACGCTGGACGGCGCGCCGCTGCCCCAGGCGCAGGTCGTGTTCTACCAGCCGGGCGGCGGCCCCGAGACCAACTTCACCGACGTGACCGACGATCAGGGCCGGTTTACGCTCTCGCCGCTCCGCTCCGACACGCCGGGCGCCAAGCCGGGCAAGTACCAAGTGACGCTGCGGACTGGGTTCGCCGGGCCCGAGCTGCTGGAGACCGACCCGATCCCCAAGGAGCTCGTCCCGCCCAGCCAGCAGGAGTTCGAGTATGAGGTGCCGGCCGGCGGCGATGCCGCGGTCGAGTTCAAGATCAAGTCGAAGTAGCGCGTCGCCGCCCGCTGAACGCAGCGAGCAGCCCACCGACCAACGCCACGGCCGCGGGTTCCGGAGCCGGAGCGGATTCTGACGCGGCAGCTCCAACTACCGTTTCGTCCCCGTAGCGGGATCGCCACCACGCGTAGTCGAAGCGGTTGACCAGCCCGTCGCCGTTGCCGTCGGCCGCGGGGAGCCGGCCGCCGTTATTCGCCCGCCAGGTGGTGTAGTCGGCCGCGTCGACCTGGCCGTCGCCGTTGTAGTCGCCCTGCGAGGCGGGCGAGCCGATTGTCTCAAACGCGACGCGGCGGAAGTTCATCACGCCCGACCCGTTGGGGGTGCTCGCGCCGAACTGCACCAGCCCGACGCCGGCCGTGTGGGTCGAGGCCCCGCCGGGCCAGGAGAAGAGGCTGGCGCCGTCGACCAGCAGCTCGGCCGTACCGTTGGGCGAGCCCCGCAGCTCGTAGTCGTGGTACGCCAGGGCGTCAGCGCCGGAGGCGAGCCGCTCGGAGCGGACCAGTAAGGTCTGCGTGCGGTCCCACACGTAGCCCCACAGGTCGCCGCCCTGGAGGTCGAGCTGCAGCAGGTACAGGTCGTCGTCGAGGTAGGCCCCGATGCCCATGCTGGGCGCCGCCAGGCTCGGGGTGACCACTCGCGCGGTGGCCGTCATCCGCCAGCCGGTCTGCAGGGCCTCGACCAGATGCGGGGCGGTCATCGGCTGGTAGTACTGGGGCGCCGCCCCGCCGACCGCCGTATCGGCCAGCTGCCACGCGGTGGCGCCGATCAACGGGTCCGCCACGCTGCGCGAGTCGCCCGCCCCGGTGATCCTAAACGGCAGCCAGCCGTCGAATTCGGGGTTGTACGCCGGGAACGCGGCCGGGTCGTAGACAGCGACCTGCGCAGCCGTCGCGCCGCCGGCCGCGGCGAACATCAGCAAGCCGCCCGCCGCAAGGCAGGCAATGAGATCAAGATGCTTCATGCAGATAGAGTCGACCACCGGCGGCGGCTGTCGTTAGCCCCTGGCCCCGTAGACTATCGGGTTGGTCGCTATTCCCGCAACGAATTGGCGGTGTGGTTTGGCGAACCTCACGACGTGGGAAACCGTACCCGCGGCAGACTGTTTGGGTATAATCGACCCGTCGTGCGGCCCTGTCACGCGGCCGGGGTGCGTCGACCTCAACCCACTGATAGCAAACCAGACGGCCTCTCATGCTGCGGCTCCTCAGCCAGTCTCTCGCCACGCTCGCGGCCTACCTGCCCGTGCTGGCGGTCATCACGGTGCTGATCTACCTGCCGATCAACTTTATGCTCACCGCGATGTTCTGGGACTCCGCCGACGAGGCGGGCGGCTGGGCCTACTACCAGGCCAACGGCTTCGCCGAGACCCTCTTCGGCGTGGTCGCCTCGGGCTTCGCGACGATCGTCGCCTGGCGGTCCCGGATGGGCGAGCCGGTCCGCTTTACCGAGGCGCTCGGCGGCGCCCTGCGTCACTGGCCGTCGCTGGTCGGCGGCAGCATCCTCTACAATCTGGGAGTGATGGCGGGCTTTGTCGCCCTGGTCATCCCCGGGGTCTTTCTCGCGTTGGGCTGGTCGGTGCTGTACCCGGTGATCATCATCGAGAACAGCGGCCCCACCGCGGCGTTCTCACGCAGCGCGCAGCTCATGTCGGGGCGTCGGTGGCCGATGCTTGGCTGCAACGCGTTGATCTTCGTTGGGATGATAGCGACCTCGACCGTGCTCTACACCCTGATTGAGTTCCTGCCGTACGACTACTGGTTCGCGTACAACGTGGCGGCCGACACGATCATCAGCGGGGTGGCGCTGCTCTGGCCGGTGCTGATGACGGTCGCCTACCTCGAGGCCCGAGCGGAGGAGCTTGGCGAAGAGCTCCCCGACCCCGCCCCAGCCGACGAGAGCGACGGCCAACGCACGATCGCGGAAGACGAATCGAACCCGTACCGATCGCCGCAGTACTAGCGGCTTGGGTCCCGGTCTTGGCCGGCCTTCTTTTCGAGCTCGACGCCGGAGTCGCCAGCCCGTATCGAGTACTCGGCGCCGCGCTCAACGCGCAGCGGCTTGCCCGATTCGAGGGAGATCTGGGGCGCGAAGCAGCGGGTATGGCTCATGCCGGCGCGGGCCGGGAGTGTAAACTTCTTCGACTCGCCGTCCTGCAGCAGGCGGTAAGCGACCTCCTTGCCCGCCTTGTTGATCACCTGGAACTCGACGTGTTCCGAGGTGGGCCGACCGAACAGCTGCACCGCGAAAAGGTAGCCGCTTGGGTCGTGCCGCGCGACGCCCACGCCGGTCTGCGTGACGTGCTTGTTGAGCATGTTCTCGCGGTGCCCCTTGGAGTCGATCCAGCCGTCGACGAACCAGTCGGCGTACTCCGGGGCCTCAAGGTCGTCGGGGTTGAAGTAGTAAGCGATGTTCTCGGCGACCAGGCAGTAGTCGTAATCATGGTCCGCCGCCCGTTGGGCCGGGCGCGACCCGTCCGCCCGGTGGCCGTATTTGCCGGTGCGGGCCATGTAACGCGCAAAGTCGCGGGCGGTCGCGGTCAGTTTCTTATCGCGTTCGACGGCGGTCAGTCCTTTCTCCCTGCGGAACTTGTTGGTCCTCTCTACGATGACGTCGACCATTTGCTGGGTGGCGTTCTTCTCGTCCGATGCCGTGATCGAGGCGTCGTCGCCCGACTGGCTGGCGACCTGCTCGAGGAGCATGACCTCGTGGTCGGAATTTTCGTTCTCTTGGGCGTTGGCCGTGACTGCGAGGAGGAGGGCGAGCAGGGCGGCAGAGCAGTAGCGGTTCATGGGGAGTCCGGTGGTCTTCGTGCGAGGCGTGGCTGCGGTGGGGCTCGAAGCCGGTGAAGGGCCTCGTCCAACGCGGACGGTGCAAATGACGCGCCGAGGGGCGCGCGTGGTGGCGGCTGGCCAAGAAGGAGATTGAGCTCTACCTGAGAGAGCCAGCCACGGTGTAGAGTAGATCCGCAATCCACCGCCAGGAGCTTGCCAGGAGGTCAGGCAATGAAGTCCCTGGTGGGCTCCCCACCACATCGGTAGCGGTGCGAGACGCTCCGCCTGTCCGCCAAAGAGAATCGTGATCTCTGATCGCTCTCGATTTCTGCAGCGAATGCTGCCGGACGAGCAGCTTGTAGGGGAGGTCGGCTGGAGAGTCGGCGCGTTGGATTGCTGGCCGCCGTGGACCTTGTTGAGGGCCCTGTTGAGGGCCTTGTCGGGGGCTGTCGCTGCCGGGGCCGTCGACCTCGATCGGAGGCCGGGCTTGGACGACCTCGACCTGGCCAAGCGTGACCGTGCGTGCGACAGAGAATCCGCCCACAACCTCGCCAGTCGAAGCAATCTGGTAGCGGGTCAGCGTCAGGGGGCGAAAGCCGTCCACCGATTCCAACGGCAGGCCCGAGCGTCCCTGGTAGTGCTCGTCGCCCGGCTCGGCTACCACCAGGTCGTCGAAATGCAAAGCAACGAGACGACCCTCATCGGAACCTGGCAGGCGAAGCTGTAGCGGGCTTGCGAGCACGCGGTCTCCTTCGACAACGAACTCAACCTCTCCGAAGCCGATGGTTTGGTCGGAGCCAGGTGGGGCGTCCCAGTCGATGGCCCTCCAACGGTAGGTCAAGCGGTCTGCATCACTTGACGCCAGGTAGAAGTACAAGTTCACGCCGTGATAGTTCCCTTCTTCTGGGTAGACCACGAAGGAGGTCGCGAAGGCTTCTCCATCCGCCCAGGCCGTGGATTCAAACCACAAGGGAACCGAATAGGACACCGAAGCGTCGGGCGACTGCAGCGTGAAGCTAGATTTCGAGAAGGTGATCGCGTTTGCCTGCCCCAGGTTAGAAACCACGCGAATCCTGCCCTCGACGAGAGAAACCTCGCCCGACGTTTGCGGCCGTGAGCTTGGGTCCCCAAACAGGTAGGCGTCGAGGAACTCGATCAGGTCCGCAACAAGCGTCTCGGGCCCAATCGGGAATGCGCCAGGGTAGCGATCGATTCCTCCCGCGGTACGCCCCACCGTGAGCGTGCCCGGCCGGAAGAGATGACGGTAGTCGCCGCTATCGCCGATTACGACGTCGATGAGCCGTGAGTCCAGGGCAGCCAAGTCCGGGATGGCGTCGGGATTCGCCTGGCCGGCATCGACATCGACTTCGTACAACACGACCGATTCGATCGTCTGGGGCGTCGTGGCGGGCTGGCCGTCGGGCGCGATTTGTCCCGTCAGGACAACGTTCTGCGTCGCCTCGGACAGGGTGTCGCCAAGCGGCACGGTGATCGGAGTCAGCGCCGACTGGTCGCCGGCAAGCCGGCCGAGCACCCGCAGTCCGGTCGGCGTCACCAGTTCTCGCTGGGCATTGAGCCGCAGCCGCTGTGGGGACGATTGGCTGACGGCGCCGTTGGCGTGCTGGACCAGCAGCCGCTCGCCGGGGTCCAGCTCGATCTCGACCTCTCGGACGATCCAGGGGTAGCGGATATTCAGTGTCGACAAGAAGGAAGGATCGAAGCGCGGCTCTTCGTCGGACAATTCCGATACGTACCGCCCGTCGGGCAGAAGCTTGAACCCTGGTTGCACCTGCAGTGTCGAACCACCGTAGGGCGGATTCTCCCGGAGGATTTTTGGCGCACCTGACTGGGGCGTGGCGGCGTAGTAGCCGGCTTCGGCCTCGACCAAGCCGTGCGGGTTGGCGACGATGGCGGCGGCTACTCGGCTGATCCGTTCCCAGTGCCCCGACTGGTAGTAAACGTTCAAGTCGCTGTCGTTGCCTACGTGCAGCCCATCGAGCGGGCTCATCGGCAGGCCATCGAGCTGGCGAGCGTCGAGGTTACCGACGTATTCTCCGTAGGCGTTCACTTCTCCCAATGCGTGCAGGTTCGTGAAGTCGAGCAGCACGCTGAAGCTCGTGTCTTCATGCGGCACGTTCAGCTGTAGATGCTCTATCGTTGCTCTTCCTCGTTGATCGAACCCAAGTGTTCCCGATTCAATCGTGAGTGAAGACCCCCCCAGGGAAGGCGTCGAGACTTCCCAGTCGTAGAGCGCAGCGTAGGATCCCCCAGTTCTAGTGAGTGTTATCGAGACATTGATCTCGTCACCCAGAGGGCCGAAGACGACCGCGGACGATCGAAGCGTCGTCCCTTCGGCTAGGTCGGGGTTGGCGACTCCCCGGAGCTCAATCGCCGCCGTCTGACGCGCGGCGATCTCCAGGCCTGCGACGCTGAGCGGGATGAGTTCGTCGCCTGCCGGTTCGCCGATTGCGTCGAGTGCGAAGCCAAGAAGCTGGTAGCCGTTGGCCGTGAGCAGCCGGCCTTGGTCGTCAACTTCAATCTCCGTATGCCGAGTGAGCCAGGGTTCCGAATTGGGGCCGGCGACCAGCAGAAAACCGTCGCCGTTCCTGGCCAGCGTGAAGGGGGCGAGTTCGTCAAAGGCGTTCGCTGCGGGCGCCGTTTGCGCAGGTTGGGCTTCGGTTGAGGTTGCTTGATCCACCGCGATGGCTTCAGCAGAGACCTCGCCGATGTTCGACGCGGGTTCGACGTTGTCGGCCTGCAGCAGAGCCGGCGATAGCTGCGTGAGGAGGTCCCGCTTCTCCAGGAGTTCAAAGCGCAGTTGGCAGGTTGCTAGAGTTCTTCCTGAGCTAGCCAATTCAGAGCGCCCTGTTTGCGGTCACGGCGACGAGTCTCCTCCACCAAGAGTGAACTCGTGCCGAGTGGGCGGAGATACTACTGGGAGGCGGCTTGTCCGCCAACGGCTAACCGCGTGCAGGCATTGCTGGCGCTGCTGGGTTGAGGCAACGAGCGCTGGATGTACATCGCAATACAGTTGAGGATTTAGGCAATTTCTTTGTGGCGAGCGGGCAGCCAGCGCGGTCCAATGAAGGGGCGCTAGACGGTAGGCGCTGGGTGGCAGCAGCCGTCGCGGGCGGCGTTGGCCTGGTTTGGCTCAGCGGGGCCGAATATCACCGGCTTCCGCCGAGGGTTGCTGGTGTCGCTTGGGGAGCTTTTGTCCTCGCTGGCGCGCAAAAAGGGACAAAAGTCGGGAGGGCAGCGTTCGGGCTCTCTGCCTAACGTGTTGTGAGTGTGGGGTTTGCGAGAAGCGGCGCCCGAGATGGGGGGCGACTTTTGTCCCTATAAATCGATGTCGTCTTGGGGGACAAAACTCGGTGGCCGGGTCGGCTTGATGAGAGTCGCTAGCGGGGCGTCCGCCGAGGCGTAGCTCGCCGGCTACTCGAAAGGTGTTTAGCCGCCGAGCGATTCCTTCCACTCCCGCAGGAGCAGCAGCGCGTCGAGCGGGGTGGTGCCGTCGATCTCGACGCGGCGGAGCTTGTCGACCACCGGGTGCTCGTACGCGTCGAACAGCTGCAGCTGCAGGTTGTCAGACGCCGCGCGGGGAGCAGCCGTGGGTTTGGAGGTGGGGGTGGAGAGCGTGGGGCTCGACTCGAGCGTGTGGAGCTCGCTGCTGTTGTCGTGCTGCGACTCGAGCAGGGCGAGGATCTCCTCGGCCCGTTGGTTCACGCCGCGGGGCACCCCGGCCAGCCGGGCGACGTGGATGCCGTAGCTCTTGTCGGCGGCGCCCTCGACGATCTGGTGCAGGAACACGACGTCGCCCTGGTGCTCGTGCACAGCGACGCTGCGGTTGGCGACCCCGGGGAGCTGGTTGGCGAGGTCGGTCAGCTCGTGGTAGTGGGTGGCGAACAGCGCGCGGCAGCCGATGTCGTTGTGCAGGCACTCGGTGATCGCCCACGCGAGCGACAGTCCGTCGTACGTGCTGGTGCCGCGGCCGATCTCGTCGAGCACGACCAGGCTGCGGCGGGTGGCCGTGTTGAGGATGCGGGCGGTCTCGGTCATCTCGACCATGAAGGTCGACTGGCCGCGGGAGAGTTCGTCGGAAGCGCCGACCCGGGCGAACAGCCGGTCGGCCACGCCGATGGTCGCCGACTTGGCGGGCACGAAGCTGCCGATCTGCGCGAGTAGCGTGATCAACGCGGTCTGGCGGATGTAGGTGCTCTTGCCGGCCATGTTGGGGCCGGTGATAAGCAGGAGCGAAGGGGCCGGGTCAGAGCCTTCCCCTTTCGCCTTTCCCGTTTCCCCTTTCACCACGTTATCAGCGTTCAGCAGCGCCTCGGGGTCATCGGGCCGCGCGGCACACGAAACACCATTAGGAACAAACTGCCCCTCGGGCTGCATCACGTCGAGCACGGGGTGGCGGCCCTCGGCGACGTCGAGCACCGGTGCGTCGACCATCGTGGGCCGCGTGTACGCGCGGCTGCGGGCCAGGTCGGCCAGGCCGGCCAGCACGTCGAGCTCGGCGAGCGCGGCGGCGGTCGACAGCAGCCGCCGGCCGGCCTCGACGACCAATTCACACAGCTCGCCGAACACGCGGAGTTCGATTTCCTTGACCCGTTCCTCTGCCGACAGGACCTTCTCCTCGTACTCCTTGAGCTCGGGCGTGATGTACCGCTCGGCGTTCTTGAGGGTCTGCTTGCGGATGAAGTTGTCGGGGATCTTGTCGCGTTGGGCGTGGGTCACCTCGAGGTAGTAGCCGAACACCTTGTTGAAGCCGACCTTCATCGACGGGATGCCGGTCGCCTCGACCTGCTCGGCCTGGTACTTGGCGATCCACTGCTTGCCGCCGGTCATCAGCTCGCGGCACTCGTCGAGGTCCGCCAGGTAGCCGGCGCGGACGAAGCCGCCGTCGGCGGCCTTCGGGGGGCAGTCCTCCTCGAGGGCGGCCTCGAGCTTGGCGCGGAGCTCGGGGCACAGGTCGATGCGTTGTTCGATCTGGGTGAGGCGTTCGCTCGACCGGCCAGAGAGCTTCGCCTTGAGGGTCGGCAGCCCGGCCAGCGTGCGGCCGACGCACGACAGGTCACGCGGGCTGGCCCGGCCGGTAGTGACGCGGGAGACCAGCCGCTCGATATCGTACACGGCGCGGAGCCGCTCGCGGACCGCGTCGGTCAGCGAGGCGTGGTCGACCAGCTCGGCCACCGCGTCGAGCCGGGCGTTAATCCGCGGGGCGTCGGTCAGTGGGCCGCGGAGCCACTCGGCCAAGAGCCGGGCCCCGGTCGACGTGACCGTGCGGTCGATGACGCCAAGCAGCGCGCCCTCGCGGCGGCCGTCGCGGAGGGTGTGGGCGATCTCGAGGCTCCGCCAGGTGGCGGCGTCGATCTGGAGGGTGGACTCGTTCTCGAACGGGAGGAGGCGATCGATATGGCCGAGCTGCGACCGCTGGGTTTCCTGCAGGTAGTCGACGATCGCGCCCGCGGCGCGGATGGCGAGCGCGTGCCGCTCGTTGTCCTCGTCGAAGCCGAACCCGTCGAGCGACTTCACGCCGAGCAGCTTCTTGAGCGCCTCGGTCGCGACCTGCTGGCCGAAAGCCCAGCCGGGACGCGTGGTGCGGGTGCAGCGCTCGGGGAGGTCGACCGGCTCGGTCAGCTCGGACGACAGCAGGCACTCGCTGGGGGCGATGCGGACTACCTGGTCGGCCAGCCGGTCGGCGGCCAACGCGGTGGCGGTGAAGCGGCCGGTCGACACGTCGACCCACGCCAGCCCGATCCACTCGCCCGCCGGGACCACCGCGGCGAGGAAGTTGCTGCTCTTGGGGTCGAGCAGCCCGTCCTCGGTCAGCGTGCCGGGGCTGACAATGCGGGTCACCTCGCGGCGGACGATCCCCTTGGCCTGCTTGGGGTCCTCCATCTGGTCGCAGATGGCGGCCCGGCGGCCGGCGCGGACGATGCGGGCCAGGTACTGGTCGAGCTGGTGGTGGGGGAAGCCCGCCATCGGGGTGGGCTCGATCCCGCGTTCCGGGTCGCCCTTGTCGCGGCGCGTGAGGGTGATGCCCAGCAGCTCGGCCGCGTCCTTGGCGTCCTGGTGGAACATCTCGTAGAAGTCGCCCATCCGAAACAGCAAGAGCGCGTCCCCCGCGGCCTCCTTGGCCTGGTGGTACTGCTGCATCATTGGACTAAGCGACATTGCGACACGGCTCCGTTCGTGGGCGAAGCCGTGAATGCTAAACCACGGGCCGGGGGCGGCTCAAGTGGCTTGACGCGGGGCGGCCAGATTGTCGGGGCGCACCTAGGCCGCGAGCCGCAGGGCCGGGGCGGCCCGGCGGCGCTTGCCGATCGCGATGACGCTGTGCGGCTCGGCGTGGAAGCGGTAGCCGTAGCGGGACAGCCTCGCGAGGCACGCGTTCAGTTCGCCTCGCGGGGCAAAGCGGTGCTCGAAGCGGATCAGCGACGGGCGGACGCGGTCCAGGTCGAGGCTCGCGAGGATCTCGTGGTCGTGGCCGCCGGCGTTGATGTGCAGCAGGTCGACCTCCTGCAGGCCGCCGAGCCGCAGGGCGTCGTCGATCGTCAGGCAGTCGACTTGGTGGGTGTTCAGCTCGTCGCGACCGAAGCCGGCCCGCATGACGTGCGACGGGTCGAACGAGGCGAGCTGCGTGTCGGCGCGCGGGGGAGAGTAGAGCTCGCGGGTCCCGGCCCGGTGGTCGATCGCCGCGTTGAGCAGGGTCAGCCTGCGGTCGTCGCCGTGGAGCGACTTGAGCCGGCTGAAGGCCGACGGGTGCGGCTCGACCAGCACGCCCCGCAGTGCGTGCCGCGCGATGACGCCGTGGAGGTCGTCGTGGGCGAGGCCGTCGTAGGCGCCGATCTGCAGGAACGTGAAGTCGGGCTGGTCGTGCAGGGCGTCGCTGATGGCGAGCGGCAGCACGCTGCCGTAAGTCAGCTTGGGGTCGGTGATCAACGGCAGCGGGTCGCGCGTGCGGCGGAGCCCCAGGCGGTGCAGCAGTCGGTCCTGCCCCCGCCGCAGGCCGGCGCCGCTGGGCATGAGGAATCCGGTCTGCCGCTTGAACAATCTGAGCAACGACATCGCGATCGCCTAACGCATGAATCCGACGTTGAACGTGAACACCTGCAGCTCGTCGGTATCGGCGCGAGCGACCGGCCAGGCGAAGTCGAGCGCGATCGGCGCCGGGCCCATGGCCGGCACCTGGATCCGCAGACCCACGCCCGGCGCGACGCGCCAGTCGTTGATCTTGACCGAGTCCTCGACCGTGCCGAAGTCGCAGAAGCAGACGCCGTTGACCATGTCGTCGGCGGTGAGCGGGAACAGGTACTCGAGCGTGTTGAGGAACATGAAGTCGCCGCCCGCACGCGGCGAGGCGCCGCGGAAGTCGAAGCCACGCATGGTCGAGTAGCCGCCGGCAAAGAACCGGTCGTAGACCGGGGTGTCGTCGCCGCTGAAGCCGAGCCGCGTCTGCGCCACCAGCACGTGCCGACCGGAGTGGTCGGGCCGCTCGTTGAGCAGGAAGTACTTGCGGGCGTCGACCGTGGCGCGGGGGTAGACAAAGGTCCCTACCACCTGCTCGACCTGCATCTCGACGTAATGGCCACTGGTGGCGAAGAACGGGTTGTTGCGGGTGTCGTTGGCGACCACCACCCCGAAGCCGTGCAGGCTGTTGTCACCCTCCACCGCGACCGCTTCGGGCAGGTCGGCCGACGCGTTGCTGATGTTTACATTCTCGCCGCGGTAGGTGAGCCGGGCCGAGAGGTCGTTCTCAGTCCACTGGTAGCCGTAGCTGATGCGGCCGCCGAGGCGTTGCTCCTGCCAGTCGTCGTACTGGCGGGTGTAGTACGACCCCGACAGCGACATGCTGATGTTCGTGTCGAACACGTAGGGGTTGGTGAAGCTCATCAGGTACCGCTGCACCTGGGTGCCCGGCGCGGCCTCGATGCGGAAGCTCTGGCCGCCGCCGCGGAAGGCGGTGCCGTTCACAACGTCCTGCCAGCTGGTGGGGACGCGCTTCCAGTTGAAGTTGCGTTCGTCGACCATGATCTGACCAACCACGCCCGCGTCGGAGTTCAAGCCAACGCCGACCATGAAGCGGCCGGTCTGGGCCTCGGCGAGCTGGACGTGGATATCGACCGCCGGGTCGCCGGTGGCGAAGTTCTGGTTGGGGAACAGGTAGGGGTCGACCGTGGTGCTCGGCGCCGCGGGCACCGAGGGGTACGGGGCGCCCGCCGACCCGAAATCGCTTGGCGAGGTCGCGGGGGCCTGCGGGTAGGCCGCCGCGGGCGGCGGGAAGGCGGGCGTCGGCTGCTGGGGGTAGGTCGGTTGCGGGTCGTAGACCGGCATGTTGGGTTCGTACTGTTCGTACTGAACGGCCTGGACCGGCTGCTGGGGCGCGGCCACCGGCGCGGAGCCGGGGTTGGTCGCCCGCGGCAGCATGCCGCCGTAGGCCGGCTGCTGGTATGGGCTTCCGCCCTGGGGCGATTGGCCACGCACAACGGCGCTGTCGGGCAGCGACAGACCCGCGTAGGCGTCGTGCACCGGGCGGTTGGCCGACTGCCAGGCGTCGCGCTCGGTGATCGGCGGCTTGAAGGCCTGGTGACGCTGCGGCGCGTCGACCGGCGGCAGGCGGCGCAGGTCCGGGGGGAGCGTTCCGTCCGGCAGGTCGATGTGGACGTCGACCTGTGGGGTGTCGTTGGCAGCGGGCTGTGCGTCCTTGGTGAACGCCTGGTACAGCCGACGGCCCGGCCGCTTGAGCTGCGCGATGATCCAAGACTCTTCCTCGGGGCTCTGCCCGCGAATGGCGTCGCCGTTCGAGGCGACGAACTCCGATTCGTCGAGCTCGGGGATGCGGTAGGTGATCTTCGGCGAGATGCCCCGCGCGGGGTCCGAGAGGAACAGCTGGCTGGCCTGCAGCCGTCGCTCGCTCGCCCGCAGCTCGCGGATATCCATGATCTCGCCCGGCCGGAGGGACATCCGGTTGAGGGCGGTCTGAATGCGGGTGTGGGGGTTCTCGCCGTCGATGTGCACGAAGACGCGGCCAACCCGCCACTTCTTGCCCTCGTCGACGTGGTAGACGAGGTCGATCTTGCCGGGCTCCTCGAGGAAGACGGGCTCCGCCCGCACGTCGGCGAAGACGTAGCCCTGGCTGCCGTAGACCTCCTTGAGCCACTCGACGTCGGCGTTCATCTTGGCCTGCTCGAAGAACTCGCCCTGCGGCAGCTTGGAGCCGAGCGAGAGGGAGTCGTTGCTGAATTTCTCGTTGCCGACGTAGCGGACCGTGCGGACCTCGTAGCGGGGGCCCTCGTGGATCACGAAGCGGACGGTCACCCACTCACCGGAGTCGTTGAACTCCAGCGTGCGGCCGACCTCGGCCTGGAAGAACCCGAAGGCGCGGTAGTACTCGGTCAGCTTGCGGACGTCGGCGTCGAGGGCCTCGCGGTTGAACTTTCCGCCGATCAGGTAGAAGTAGCCCGGCTTGGTGCTGACGCGGGTCTTCAGCCGCCGGTCGCTGGCGAAGTCGGAGTCGTTGCCCTCGAACCTGACCGACCAGATCTTCTGCTTCACGCCCTCGTTGATGACGTACACGATGCCGCGGTCGTCGGGCTTGTCGCCCTCGAGGATGGTCACCTGGGCGTTGGGGAAGCCGCCGTCGGAGTAGGCCGCGAGGATCTTGCGGCGGCCGTCTTCCACCAGGTACGGGTCGACCGCGGCGCCCTCCTTCAAGCCGGTCTCCTTGGCGAGCTTCTTGTCTTTGAGCTTCGAGTTGCCGAGATAGCTGATGTAGCGGACGGTGGTGCGTTCGACCACGCGGAGCGTCACCTCGCGGCCGGCGTCGGTCTTCTTCGAGTAGGGACGCACGCTCACAAACCACGGCATCGAGGCCAGCTTGCGCACGTCGCGCGCCAGCGCGGCGGAGTCGAACGGACGGCCGACGCGGGTCGAGATCTGCGCCGTGATCTTCGCGGCGGGGATGGTCTTGTTGCCCTCGACGATGATATCAGAAACGAGTTCCTCCCCCGCCAGCAGCGATGGCCCCGAGGGCGCAGGGGTGGCGATGGTTTCGGGCATGATCGCGGGTCGCCCCGATGGCGACGACGGCAGCCCGCCGCCGGGGCCCTGCGCATAGGCGGCGAAGGCCGCGAGCGAGAGCACGCCGGCCAGGCACATTCGCGATCGGATGGATCTGGTCACTAGGTTCGTCATAGGGATCAGGCGTGTTGCTCGCGTCAGGCGTCTGTCGTAGCAGCTTGCTTGAACTGCCGTGGCGGCCGGGGCCGCCGATCTCGCCGGTCACCGAGCGGGTTTCGAGGTTCCGCGCCGGGATAAAAGGCCGCGTAGAGATACAAGAACCCCGCACCCGTCACAAGGCAGATTGGCCCGGCCCGCTAGCACCCCGCCGGGGGCCGGCGTCGCCGACGGAGCGTCGAACCGCAAGTCGCTTGGTGCGAATGCCCGAAACGGCCGCCCGTGGGCCGCCAATTACTTGACCCCCATTTGGCGGCTGCCTAGTCTACAGGTGCTTATTTCGCGGGGAATTTCCAACCCGTGGCCGTATCTGGCGGACCGGTAGCTCGGAACCTACCGCAGGCTCAAACCGCCACCCGTTTCACGACGCGCCGCCTGCTAGCGCGGCCGTCTCGAGGCTTCAAACCGATGACCACTGCGCAGAGAAACTGGGTGCGAACAATTGCGGGCCTGACGGCCGGCCTGCTGCTGGCGGGCGGCGGCGGTGCGGCCTGGGCGCAGGGCGTCTCGCTCGGCGGGTTTATCCCGTTCGTCGGTTTCGGGATGACCGACGAGTCCAAAACCCTCGACTCGCTCGACCTGGGAGACATCCCCTTCATTGCCGACGCGTCAGACAGCCCCGGCGCGCCGCTGCTCGGCGCCGGCGGTACGCCGTACTTCGACCTCGCACTGTTCGACTCGGGCGCCGCGACGCACATTATCACGCAAGAGGCCTTCGCCGGCTTTGATATCCAGGGCGCCGGGCTGCGCGGCACGAACACCCAGATCGTCGGCGGCGCCACCGGGCAGATCCTGCTCGAGATCAACGACGCCGCGGGCATCTACGCCGCGGGCTTGGGCGACCGCACCTCGGCCGGGACTTCGCTTGGCATCAGCCAGTCCGCGCTGCGGGGCGAGACCAGCTTCGCGACCCTGACCGCGCCCAACGAGTGGGAGCTGCCCAACATTATTGGCCTGCCGATGGCCGCCCACCACACGGTCGTGATCCGCAACGACCAGCCGCAGATCTTCCAGCACCAGGGCCGCACGGTCCGCACGCCGCAGATTGAGTTCAGCGAGATCGGAACCGGCGCCAGCGAGGGCATCACCCGCCGCGCGCCGCTACTGCTGCAGCCCGGTATCGGCTTTGTGCAGGGGCCGCAGTACGTGTTCAACCTCGACTTCGACGACATCCTCAGCGGCGGCGGCGACATCGACGTCGCCAACAATCCGGCGTCGCCGTCGGTAATTCAGGACTCCAGCGGCAACGGCGGTGGCATGTACCTGGAGGTCGACTTCGCGAACGACGGCCGGACCCAGCAGGACAAGGCACTGCTGTTCGACACGGGCGCCGACCTGACGGTCATCTCGCAGCAGATGGCGGTGCGGCTTGGCTTCGACGCCGTGCTCGATACGCCCGACTTCGTGCTATCAGTCGAGGGCTCGGGTGGCGTGCAGGACGGCGTGCCTGGGTTCTACATCGACGAGCTCAACGTCGACACGATCGGCGGCTCGTTCACGCTTACCAACGTGCCGGTCGCGGTGCTGGACGTCACCAACCCAAACGACCCGGGCAACATCATCGACGGCATCATCGGCACGCACTTGTTTAACGGCCGCAATTTGGTGATTGACGCCAACCCGTCCATCGGTCAGGGAGGCGTTGGGCCGAGCCTGTACATCGGCGACCCGGTGACCTCCCCCCACCGGTGGTCCGCGGCCAGTGGGCAGTGGTCGACCGCTAGCAAGTGGTCCGCCGCTGGCGTGCCGGGCGAGTTGTGGGAAGTGCAGGTCCGGGGCGCCGGTTCCGCGCCCACCACGTCGGACGTCGTCCAGGACCACACCGTCTACCGGGTGACCGTTGAGGGGACCGCGCAGTCACCCACCCGACTGACGGTTGTCGGCGGCGGGGCGAGCGCCACGCTAACCGTGTTTCACGATGTCGTCATTGGCGCCGACGCCGTCGTGGATGTCGAAGCAGGCGCGCGGATCGACGCGGCGTTTATCAACATTGAAGGCGGGGAGCTGACCGGCGGCGGCGAGATCCTCGTAGGCAACGGGCCGATCAATGGGGCCGTCAGGAACATCTCGGGGACCATCGCCCCCGAGGGCGAACTCGATATCACGGGCGACCTCGCCAACCTACGTGAAGGCGTGATGCAGTTCACGGTTGGAACGGCCTCTGACGAGGTCAATGTGTCGAGGTACGCTTTTCTTAATGGCGAACTAGAAGTCTCGCTTAGCCCAGGTTTCACGCCCAGCACGAGCGACACCTTCACGCTTATCTCCGCTGGCGAGGGAGTCCTCGGCGAGTTCAACGCGACCCGTCTGCCACTCGGCTACCTGTGGGACGTTCGCTACGAGTCCAACAGTGTTGTCCTGGCGTACGAGGGCGTTGGCCTGCAGGGAGACTTCAACTCCGATGGCGTCGTTGACGCCGCCGACTACTCGGTGTGGCGGAGCGGCTTCGGAACCAACTACGACGAGGCGGACCTTGGCTACTGGCGCGCCAACTACGGCGCCACGCTGGCCTCGTCCGGGGGAGCGGCGCCCGAGCCAACCGCCATCGCGATGTTAGCCCTAGCCGGTTTGCTCGGGTTGTCGCGTGCGAGTCGCGACTAGTCGAGCCCTTCCTTCCGCATCACCGAAGTCGCGGTGAGCGTCTGCCCGGCCAGGAACTGCGGCGCCGGCAGCCAGGTGATGTCAGAGTACGGCACCGACACCGTGACGCTCATCTCGTCCCCCGCCCGCGCGGTCGACGGGCTGGGCGTGATGGTCACCACCGTGTTGTCGACGCCCATGCCGGAGCAGTAGGAGGTGACCTCCGACTGGACTCCCGACTGGGTGGCGGACAGCGTGATCGCTTCGCGTGCCCCGACACGCGAGGCGTTGGTCAGCACCTGCTGAACCATGAAGCCCCGGCTCAGCTCGATCGAGCCGAGCAGCAGCATGAAGAACAGCGGTGCGATCAGAGCGAACTCGACCGCCGCGACGCCGCGGCGTTGATTATCTCTAGACATATTGATTCCCGGGCGGCTGGTTACCGGAGTGGTGACGGCGGCTTATTGAAGCAGCACAACGGGGGAGTAGACATACGAACTGGTCCCCTCCGAAGAGGAGGGCACGACGCCCGAGGTCACCAGCGGGGCGGCCTGGATCGTGACGTGCTTCTTGTTCATCGGTCCGGTCAGCTTGACGTCCATGATGCGGATGCCGTACCACTTGACGATCGTGTAGATGGCGTTGTTGCCGGGGCCGTTGACTTCGCTGAAGATTGGGATAGCGCGGGGCTGGCCCTTGATGGCGGCCAGCTCATCCTTGCAGCCGGCGCTGATGCCGGTGTCGCCGTTGAGGTAAAGCTTGCCGCACGAGTCGAATTCCAGCACGCCGGTGTGGTAGGCGAGGTCCTCGGAGCTGATGCCGTCGAGGATCTGCCGGCAGATGTCGGCGGTGCTGTTGTTGCTGCTGCCGATGTCGACCGTGCCGCGGTTGCCGGGCGAGCCGGTGCCCTGTGGGTAGAGGTTCACCTCGAGCTTGCCGTCGGACCCGCACGAGACCGTTTTGGTCGCCTCGTTGTAGCTGTAGTTGTCGTCGCCGTAGCCGGCGACCCAGCCGTTCCAGGTGTCGAGGTCGAGGGCGAACGGCAGGATGTCGATGTTGCCGCCGCCATTGAGGGTGCGGAATCCCTTGATGTCCCGCACGATGGCGGCGGTGGCGCTGGCCTCGAGCGACTGACCGGTCTTGCCGAAGATGCGTGCGAAGAAGTAGGGCGCCAGTCCGTTGACGCTCTCGTCACGACGCACCTTCACGTGCACGGCATTGAAGACGTTGGCGCCGCTGGTGTCGAGCTGGATGTTCGTGCCGTAGACGTCGCTGACGTGGCCGAACACGAGGTCGCCAGTCGGCGAGTTCGAATAGTTGGTGTTGAGGGCGGGCGCCTCGGTGCTGACCACGTTGCTGCCGGCGTAGCTAGAGGCGGCCAGGCGGGCGGACTGCTCGGCCAGGTCGGGCTGAACGCCGTCGACCAGCTGCTGGCTGTAGTCCCAGCACGCGGCCAGGGCGGCCGCGTCGGCGGTCCGCTGCAGCTCTTCCTTGACCGAGAGCATGTACCCGATATCGACCGCGAACGCGGCCATGCCGATCATCACGACCGAGAAGACTGCCGCCAGGATTGCGATGACGCCGCGGCGTTGCGACGGGTGTGCTTTAGACATGGGATGAAGCCCTAGTGGGTTGCGGATCGTGTGACAGACCGAGGACCGATCGAAACGCTACGGGTCGAGGCCGGTCGCGATATCGATCGGCGCCTCGAGGACGTGCGTCTCGCCGCCGTCGGTCTCCCAGACGAGCTTCTGCAGCGTCAGCGACGACACGCGGTTGCCGGCGAAGCCGATGCCCGACTCGGTGATCGAGATAGCGGGCAGGTAGTAGTTGAGCCTTGTCAGCTCGGTCTGCACCACACTCTGAAGCACGCCGACGTTGCCGAAGGTCCCGAACGACTCGGAGTCGCCGTCGACGACTTCAAACTTTAGGGCCCCCCCGCCGAGGGTCATTCGTTGCTTCCAGGACACGGTCTCGCCGTCGTAGACCAGCGACTGCTTGCTGTAGCTGTTCTTGGCGCCCAGGCAGTTGTCGCCGTACCAGTGCTGCACCTGCACACCGCCGGAAGAGAAATTGGGGAAGCTGCCGTGGTTGAATGTCACGACAAAGAAGTCGCCGTTGAGGTGCCCGCGGGGCGACATCACCATGCTGACCTGCGGCGCATTGCGGGTGGAGTCGGGTCCGCCAACCTTGAGCTCCCAGTGCTCCTCGATCATGACGACGTCGGATTCGTCTGCGAGTGCGGTGGAGCTGGCCACCGCGGCGAAAGCCGCCAGTGCCACCGCCGATAAAGTAGCGCGTTGAGTGAGCCTCGCCATAGAACGCCTCCCGGGCGCGCCGTAGAGCGCCGCCCACATTAGATGAGTTGAAAAGAACGCCGACGCGTAGCGCCGACTTGCCGGAGCCGCGAGTCCCCGCGCGACCCCCCAGGCGAGCTGCCAGCACGCCTAGAAGAATGTGCCCTCAAAGATGAGATAAGCCTTGCCCTGTGCGGCGCATCGTGCCCACTCGCCGCCGTGCTTCTCAGCGGCGATAACCGCGTCGCGAATGCCTCTTGCCTAATAGAAACCGTAGCTCACTCTTAATCCCGAGTCGGCGTAAAAACAGAATTGGTGCGAGGAACCGCTCGGGGGTGGTGGGAAGCCGCTCCCGCCCGTCGTCCTAGGCCTCAGACCGCCTGCAGTTCTTCGGCGTGCGTCGCGGCCGCTTCGCTCGGTTCAGCAGTCGCCTCGGCCTTGGTCGGCGCCGCTGGCTGTTGCTGCTGCGCAGCGAGCACCCGGTTGAACGCGGCGGCCAGATCGTGCCAGTAGTCTTCGTCGCGGAACTTGACCGGGCGGACCGGCTTGCCGTCGGCGAGGTCGTTCAGGCACCGCTGCATGCGGTACACCGGGCCGACGAAGCGGTTCGACATCTTCGCGAGGTCGAACAGCACCACGGGCATCAACCCGATGGTGACCGCGAGCCCCACCAGCAGCACCTGGGCCAGGGGCGCTACGGCGTCCCAGTTGCCCACCACTGACGGGATGCCGGGCCAGACAAACAGCCAACCCACGGCGGTCAGTCCCGCCACCAGGCAGAGGCTCAACGCCCAGTACCGGGCGACCCGGAGCATCAACGCCCCCTGAACGGCCTTGTCGATGAACTTCTTGCTGCGGCGTTTGGTGTCCTGCACGCTTGCCCTCCCGTAACGTGTAAATAGTGAGTCCCTTCTGGAACTGTACGCCATAAGTCGCAGGGACCGTCGGTCCGGCGGGCCCCGACCAGCCCGCCCCGGCGTCCGGCTGGAGCGGTTGTGCTGGATATCCGTGGCCCGCCCGCTGCTGTGGGGCGCCCGGGCCGACTTTCTCGCCGGCCGGCGGCTAGCTACAATGGCGGCTCTCGTCTGCGGTTCCTGGTCCGCACAGACACGAACAACCATTGAAGTTCGCGGCGATTTAGCGCTGCGGGCCCACTCACTGGCCGCGCCTTTTAAGGGCGCGCCTCCAAAAGGCTTGATCGCTATGGGACCTCTCGACGGATTTGTCTTTGTTGCCTTTGTGGTCGCGGTCGTCGCGATTGGCCTCTACAAGAGCAAGGACGAGGACACCGAGGGGGAGAAGGGCGCCTCGGACTACTTCCTGGCCGGTCGCGGGCTGACCTGGTGGCTGGTCGGCTTCTCGCTGATCGCCGCCAACATCAGCACCGAGCAGTTTGTCGGCATGAGCGGCGAGGCCGCGGCCTGGCTCGGCATGGCGATCGCCAGCTACGAGTGGATGGCCGCCATTACGCTGGTGGTGGTCGCGTTTGTGTTCCTGCCGAAGTTCCTCAAGAGCGGCATCTACACCATCCCGGAGTTCCTCGAGTACCGCTACGGCGCGTTCTCCCGGACCTGGATGGCGATCGCCACGATGATCATCCTGGTCGGCGTGCCGACCGCGTCGGTGATCTACTCCGGCGCCAAGGTCATCACCGGCAACTTCCAGGGCATCCTGGTCGCGGGCTACGACCTCGGCAACATCACGGTTGGCTGCTGGATTATCGGCACGCTGGCCGCAGCCTACGTGTTTGCCGGCGGCCTCAAGGCCTGTGCCTGGGCGGACCTGATCCAGGGCGCCGCGCTGATCATTGGCGGCTGCATCATCGCCTACCTCGCGTTTGCGCTGCTCGAACGCACCGACCCGGAGGAGCTGCTGCTCACAAGCCGCAACGCCGAGCTGACGGTTGCTGACATCCAGGACGAAGGGGGCTGGGGCCGTTTCTGGAAGCTCAACGATGCGCCGCTGCCCGAGGGCAAGCTGCACATGAAGCGGCCGCTCGACGACCCTAAGATCCCGTGGTCGGCGCTGGTGCTCGGCCTCTGGATCCCCAACTTCTTCTACTGGGGCCTGAACCAGTACATCACCCAGCGGACGCTGGGATCGAAGTCGCTGGCCGAGGGGCAGAAGGGCGTGGTGTTCGCCGCGCTGCTGAAGCTGATCATCCCGTTCATTGTCGTGATCCCCGGTATCCTCGCGTTCAACCTGTTCAACGGCGAGCTGCGTGAGGACGCCGTGGGCCGCAACGCCCAGATCTTCGCGGAGCACTCCCCCTCGCTCTACGCCGAGCTGAGCGACTCGGTCAAGCCGAACGCCGACCTCCCGCGGAACAAGGGCCTGCTCGCCAAGATCGACGGGCTGCTGGAGGCCGCCCCCACCGGGGAGCGGCTGTACAAGTTCGACGAGGCCTTCGCCGAATTGCACCCGGAGGACGCCGCGCGGATTGTCCGCCACAACCTTAGGACTACCGGCGCCGATGCTTCCGCCGCCCCCGGCCCCGACGCCGCGGCGGCCGAGCTGGCCGAGGCGAGCGATTCCAGCAGCGAGACCCCCGAAGACGCCACGATCGAGGTCTCGACGCTCGCCGCCCACGACTACGACAACGCCTTCCCGACCCTGCTCCGCGAGCTGCTGCCGATCGGCATCGGCCTGAAGGGCTTCGTGCTGGCGGCTATCTTCGGTGCGGTGGTGAGCTCGCTGGCCTCGATGCTCAACTCGGCGTCCACCATCGCCACGATGGACATCTACAACAAGATCCGTGGCGGCAACGCCCCCGCGGCCGAGTTGGTCCGCGCGGGTCGGTTCTTCGTCGTGGTGTTTGTGCTGATCGCGATGCTCATTGCCCCGTACCTGGGTCACCCGAGCTTCTCCGGCATCTTCACGTTCATCCAAGAATTCCAGGGCTTCATCTCGCCGGGCGTGCTGGCGATCTTCTTGTTCGGTCTGCTGGTGCATCGGGCGCCCCGCAACTGCGGCATCGTCGGGTTGGTGCTCAGCCCGGTGCTGTACGGCCTGTTCAAGTTCGGCCCGAGCATCCCCGGGCTGGGCGAGATCGGCGCCCTGCAGTGGATCGCCGAACGCTCGTTCCTCGACCGGATGTCGATGACGTTCCTGATCATCCTGGCGGTGCTGACGGCGATGACCCTGGCGAAGCCGCTCAAGCAGCCGGTCGAGCTGCCGGTGAACGTCGAAATGGACATGCGGAGCAGCCGCCTCGCCCAGGTGATGGGCGTGTTCTCGGTGCTGCTGACGATCGTGCTGTACTACATATTCTGGTAGCGAGGCGGCGTCCCCGGGCGGCTGCCCGGCGGGGACCGACTCCGGGAAACCCGACGCGGCCGCTTGGTGCTCAGCGCCCAGGCGGCCGCGCTTTTTTGCCAAGCTGGTCTTGGCAGCCTGCCCAGATACGCTAGATTGTCCGGGCGGAACAGGGCCCCGAGAACGGACAGGCGGGCCATGATTTTTTGCGGCCCTGCCGGGGCCGCCCCGGTGCATTCATCCTATGGTTGGCCTCGCCACGCTACTCGCTACCACCGGTCTGCTGGTCTCGGCCGGCGCGGCGGAATCGTTCCTGCACCGCCGCCGTCTGAACCAGATCCCGGTCCGGATTCACGTCAACGGCACACGCGGGAAGTCGAGCGTCGCGCGGCTGATCGCCGCGGGGCTCCGCGAGTCCGGCACCCGCACCTGCTGCAAGACCACCGGCACGCTGCCGCAGATGATCCTGCCGGACGGCACCGAGTTCCCGGTGTTCCGGCCCGCCGGCGCCAACGTGATCGAGCAGATCCGCATCGTCGACGCGGCGCTCGAGTTCGGCGCCGAGGCGATCGTCATGGAGTGCATGGCGCTGATCCCGTACCTGCAGTACCTCAGCGAGAACAAGCTGGTCCGCGCCACCCACGGAGTGATCACCAACGCCCGCGAGGACCACCTCGACGTGATGGGACCCGGCGAAAAGGACGTCGCGCTGGCGTTGCTCGGCATGACGCCGCCGGGCCAGAAGCTGTTCACCGCCGAGCGCGACCACATCGACCTCTTCCAGAGGGTGTGCGACGACCGCGGCACCGAGCTGATCGGCATCACCGAAGAGGACGTGGCGGCGATCACGCCGCTCGACCTGGCCGGCTTCCCCTACGTCGAGCACGCCGAGAACGTCGCGCTCGCCCTGCGGGTCTGCGAGGACCTCGGCGCCGACCGGTCCACGGCCCTGCGGGGCATGTGGGCGGCCAAGCCGGACACGGGCGCGATGGTGGCTCACGAGATGGACTTCTTTGGTCGGGAGATAAAGTTTGTCAACGGCTTCGCGGCGAACGACCCGGAGTCGACCGAACGCATCTGGCGGATGGCGCTCGAACGCTACCCGGACGTCAAACGCCGCATCGCGGTGTTCAACTGCCGTGTCGACCGGCCGGACCGCTCGGCCCAGCTGGGACGCGTCATCGCCCAGTGGCCGCAGGCGGACTACTACGTGCTGATCGGCACCGGCACCTTTATGTTCGCCCGCGAGGCGGCCAAGCAGGGCATCGACGCCCTCAAGCTGGTCTTCCTCGAGGACCGCAAGGCGGACGAGATCTTCGAGCGGTGTATTGAACTTTCGGCGGGGTCCGCCCTGGTGATGGGCATGGCCAACATCGGCGGCGTGGGTCTGGACGTGGTCCGCTACTTCGCCAACCGCAGCACCATGAGGGCGTTCAAGTGATTGATGTGGATATCGTGGCGGTCTCGATCGGGGTGGGGCTCGCTGTCAGCCTGATGTTCTCCGAGGTGTTCGGCCTGGCCGCGGGCGGCATGGTCGTGCCCGGCTACTTCGCGCTGTACCTCGGCAAGCCCATCGACGTGCTGCTGACCCTGGCCTGCGCGCTGGCCACCTTCCTGGTGGTGCGGCTGCTGTCGACCTTCGTCATTATCTACGGCAAACGACGCACCGTGATGATGATCCTGGTCGGCTTCCTGCTCAACTCGGTGTTCTCGCTGCTGCCTGTCGAGGAGCTCCTCATCAAGGCCGGCTACACGCCCGACCTCGAGAACGGCTCGGCGATGGAGGTCATCGGCTACATCATCCCCGGGCTGGTCGCGATCTGGATCGACCGCCAGGGCCTGGTCGAGACGCTCAGCGCGCTCACCTCGGCCTCGATCGTGGTGCGGCTGATCTTGATCCTCATCTTTGGCATGTCCCTCAATCAGCTTTAAACGCTGAATCGTCATGAAAAAAGTCTACTGGCGTCCCCGCACCGTCTCCCGCACGGCGTTGCTGTTGATCGCGATGCTTGCGGTCGCGAGCCTGGTCGTTTCGGAGTTCACCAAATCGGTCCAGGAGCGGCCGTACGGCGACGTGAAGCTCGCCGCCGCCCAGACTGCGCAGAAGGCGTTCGACGTCATCAAGGAGGCCCGCATCGAGGCCGGCCCGCCGATCGACTCCGAGCACGACCCGCTCGACACCGGCGTCATCGGCCTGCCCAACTCGGTGATCACCAGCGTGCACGGCGTGCTGCCGGCCAAGCAGGTCTCGGTGAACCCGAACTTCGCCGCCGTGATCGTCGAGCTGCTCAAGGAGGCCGGCGCCAAAGAGGGTGACGTCGTCGCGCTCGGCCTGTCGGGCTCGTTCCCGGCCCTCAACACCTGCTCGATCGTCGCGTGCGAGACCCTCGGCCTGGAGCCGCTGATCATCTCGAGCGCGTCGGCCAGCGAGTGGGGCGCCAACGTGCCGCACCTGATGTGGATCGACATGGAGCGGATCCTCAACGAGAAGGAGATCATCCACTCCCGTTCGCTGGCGGTGTCGCCCGGCGGCATGGAGGACGAGGGCCCCGCTACCCGTGAAGGGATGGAGGCGGTCCGCGAGGGAGTCGATCGCAACGGCCTAAAGTTCATTGAGGGCAAGACCCTGGAGGAGCACGTCAAGAAACGCCGCGAGATCTACCGCGAGGCGCTCGCCGGGCGGCCGATCAAGGTCTACATCAACGTTGGCGGCGGCGCGACCAGCGTCGGCACGCACATCGGCAAGGACCTGTTCAACCCCGGCCTCAACCTGGTCGCCCCGCCCCGCGCCGAGCGGATCCCGGGCGTCATGCCCCAGCTGGCAATGGAGGGCGTCCCCTGCATCCACCTGGTGAACATCGTCAACCTGGCCGCCCGCTTCGGCCTGCTCGAGTCCCTCGAGGAGCCGAACGAACAGGGCGACGAGTTCAAGCAGCTCCGCACCCCCGGCGAGGCCGGCATCTTCGAGGGCATTGAATACAGTAAGCCGATTGTCGCGGCGTCGCTGGCCTCGATCGTTGCGGCATTGTGGGGCTTCATCCGCACCGATATCGGCTTCCGTCTGCTCCGCGGCGGCGCGTCCCGCAAGGCGGCCGGCCCGCCCGAGCCGATGGTGTAGCCTGCGAGCGACCCCAAGCCGTTCGCGCCGCAAGGCCCCATGGGGTTTTGTCCTTCCACGCGCCCCGGCCAAGACTGGCCCGTGCCCGGCGGGGCGACTCTAAGACCAATCAGGTAAACGCCTTGCGCCGTCCGCCGCAGCTGCAACCGCCTCGGCGTTTTGCCCACGAATACGAGCGGAGGGGACAAAACCTAACGGGCAGTCGAAGCCGTGCCGACGCCGCATCGCAGCCAACCCACGACAACAGCGCAACCCTTCATTGGACCACGCACCGTGGCTCTTTTCGATGACTAAATCGCGACCCGATGAGAACGCCCGGGTCGGTGCGGCCCGTTCGCCAGCCGCCGGTTGACGCTCCAACTTCCAGATCCGCTGACGGACCGCAGGCTGCCCCCGCCTCGGAAACTCTTTCGCCAAATCTTGAGTCGAAACTCTTCTTTTGGCGCGGGACTTGTTCTTATCTGCTTGCGAAGTCGCCTTCGTCCGTCTGGCCCCTCCCGGGGCACGCATCGGAACCAACCCGAGCGTCGACGCACCGTCCGGGCGGTGGTGAGCCACGCAGGTTGCCCGCTCGACGCGCAGGGCCCCGCTAGCGTCGGCGACTTCGTGCACACGCCTGCTAATGTCGCTAGGCGGTCAAGAACCAATTGTCTTTGGAGAGAACGACGATGCGTAGCAACTGGATTCCGCGACTGGCCATGAAGGCAATCACCCTGGCGGCCGCCGCCGCTGTCGGGCTGTCTGCTGGGGGAGCGCTGGCGAACCATCTCACCTACTACACGGTGGACTTCAGCCAGCTGAACGACTCGAACGTCGCGGGCAACGCCGTGCTGACGCACGACACCGACCTGAACACGCTGCGGGTCGAGATCAGCGCGCTGAACCTCGAACCCGATATGGACCACATGATGCACATCCACGGCACGTTCGATAGCGGTTCGCCGTCCGACGCCACCGTTCCGACGCTCGCTCAAGACACCGACGGCGATGGGTTTATTGAGGTGCTAGAGGGCGTCGCCTCGTACGGCGATATTATTCTGCCGCTCGGCACAGAGACCGCCCCGCTCGGCGTGATCGACTACGACCAGACGTTCGACCTGAGCGACGACTCGCTGTTCTTCAGCCCGGTCACCTCGACCGACTACACGGCCGCCGACCTGATGCCGCTGAGCTTCCGTGAGATCGTGATCCACGGCAAGACGGTCGCCTCGGGCATTGGCGCCGGCACCGACGGCGAAGTCGACGGCACGGGCGGTTACCTCGGTCTGCTGCCGGTTGCCGCCGGCGAGATCGTCGGCCCGCCCGTCCCCGAGCCGGCCACCGCGCTGCTGGCGATGGGCGCGGTTGCGGCGATTGCCACCGGCCGCCGCCGCGTCGCCTAAGCAGCGGGCGACAACCCAACCTGCACGAGGCCGCAGCCCGGCGCCGGGCTGCGGCCTCTTTTCGTTGGCGGGCCGTAATATCGATCGGCTACCATGCGGGGGCGCCCCCGTCCGGTTGGGCGGCGGGACCACGTGTTCTAGCAGCGGGGATGCGTCTTGCGTACGACAAATCGATGGCGGCCGCGTTGGTGGGCGTTGGGCATTCTTGCCTCCGGTTGTTTGGTTAGCGCCGCAGCGCAGGCCGACCCGGGTCTTGCTGCCAGCGACCAGTTCCCCGAGGTCGACAGCAAGAAGGGTCTGCAGGTCGAGCTCGCCGACGACGCCATCGCGCTGGGCGTCCGGCACGCGGCGATCAATGTCGACCTGTCGCGGCTGATCGCCCCGGCGGCGGCGCCCGGGGCCGGCGACCGCTACCTCCAGCGCGAGCACGGCGGCCGCTCGTTTGCGTGGCGGACCGACTACCTGCACGCGCTCGAGGGGACCATCCGCCAACTCCACGACGGCGGCGCCCTGGTCTACGTGATCCTGCTGACCTACGAGCAGCCCGACCCACGCGTCAATCAGATCATGCTGCACCCGGACTACGACCCCACCGCGCCGAACCACCTCGGCGCGTGGAACTTCCGCACCGACGACGGCCGCGCCTGGCTGGCCGCCACGCTCGACCTGCTCGCCGAGCGCTGGTCGGGCGGCGAGGAGAGCTCCGGAGAGGTCGCCGGCTACATTGTCAGCAACGAGGTCAACTCGCACTGGTACTGGCACAACCAGGGCCGGGCCGGCCTGCAGCAAGTGGTCGCCGACTACGCCGACGCCGTCCGCCTGGTCCACACCGCCGTCCGGCGGCACGCCGCCTGGCCACGGGTGTACCTGTCGCTCGACCACCACTGGGGCATCGCCTACCCGGCGGGCGGCGCCGACCAGTGCCTGGCCGGCAAGGATTTCGTCGACGCGTTTGCGCGGTGTGTGAAGCAGGCGCCCGGCGGCGACTTCGACTGGCACGTCGCCTACCACCCGTACCCCGAGAACCTGTTCGAGCCGCGGTTCTGGCAGGACAAGTCGGCCACTGCCGCGCCCGACACCCCGCGGATCACGTTCAAGAATCTCGAGGTGCTCACCACGTACCTCGAGCGGCCCGAACTGCTCCACGACGGCCGGCCACGCCGCGTGATCCTCAGCGAGCAGGGCTTCCACTCGCCGCCCGGCGAAGAAGGTGAAACGCTGCAGGCCGCCGCCTACTGCTACGCGTACGCCAAGGTCGACCGGCTCGCCGGTGTCGACGCCTTCATCCTGCACCGGCACATCGACCACCCGCACGAGGGCGGCCTGAACCTGGGCCTCCGCCGCCGCACGCCCGGCGCGGCCGACTCGCACCCGAAGAAGAAGATCTACGACTGCTTCCGCGCCGCCGGCACACCGGAGTGGGAGGCTGCGTCGGCCTTCGCGCTGCCGGTTGTGGGGCTCGAGAGCTGGGATGAGGCAGGGCGGTAGCGGGCGGCTGGATCGAGCGTTGTCGTATCCAATCTGGCGCCCGATACTAGCGTCGGGCGGAGCGGTGGCGAGGATGACCGGAACGATGAATCCCGCTCTCGTTCCACAGGAAGAGCTGCGTCAATAGGAGGTCGGATGATGGATCGCTTGTTCGTGGGGCCGTCGCTCGTTTGCCTGGGGCTGATCGCGGCCGTCTGTTCCGCGGAAGAGGCCCCGCTACGCGTGGTGGCCGGACGCGTCACCGATGAAGAAGGCTCCCCCATCGAGGGCGCGCTGATTGAGTGGGGGCACTACCACACCCTGTTTGGCGGCGGCAATGAAACTACACGCACCGGGCCCGATGGAAGCTACCGGTTGGAGTCGAGAAAGATCGGCCATGAGTACCGCCTGGGCGTCTCGGCGCTTGGCAACGCTCCGAGGTGGTGGGACCATTTCATCCCGGGCCGCGCGGAGGATCCTTCGCAGGCAGACTTCGCGCTGCAGCCGGGGGGTGTTCTTAGGGGAACCGTCGTCGATGAAGACGGCGCCCCGCTCGAGGGAATAGCGATCCTCGCTATGAGCGTGTCCGAGGGATTCTACAGCAGTTTCTCGATGCCATCGGTCTCGTATCCTTTTCCTGGACCGCCGCACGTCGGGACGACCGACGCAGAGGGACGCTTCGAGATCGTCGACCTCCCGGCGACTGAGTCGAAGGTGGTCGGCATGACGCCCGAGAAGAAAGTCATTCATCGCGAGGAACCACGCAAGTTCATGCTCTGCAGACAGGGCAAGGCATCCTACTCAACGCTGCAGACAGTGACTTGTGGCGAAGAGGCGAGGATCGTCATCCGGCGGAGGTGGCTCGGCTCAAGGGAGAGCACGCCGGGCGTTGTCCGCGGCGTGGTGCTCGACGCCGAAACGAACCAGCCGATCCCGCGGTTCAAGCTTGGGATCCGGCATCGTGCGGGGTTGCACTCCTTCGAGGACCCGCACGGGAACTTCGTGCTCGACGAGCTGATCGAAGAACACCAGTACGAGGTGCACGTCTTCGCCGAGGGGTACGCGCCCGGGCTGCTGGGCGACGACGAGAACCCCGACCACGCGGTCGGAACCGCCCCGTCGGACGAGCGGCGGTTCGTCTGCCGCCTGCAACGGTCTCAATCGTACAAGGGGATGGTGGTCGACCCCGATGGGCGCCCGATCGAGGGGGCAGAGATAGTCTTCGGGGTCTATCGCGGCGCGCCCTCCAGTCCCTATTTCGAATGGGCAACGTTCGAGAAGTACGCGGATGGGTACATGAGCCTTGACCACGTGCAACGCATGACAACCGCCGCCGACGGCCGGTTCACGTTCAGCGAGGGATCGACGGCCGGCTGCCTTGCGGTCCGTGCGGAGGGTTTTGGAAGGGTCTACTACGAAGCAGAGCAACGTCCCGTTCTGGATGACGCCGGCGAAGCCAAGGTGGCGCTGGCGCGGGCCAACGCCTCGATTCGCGGGGTCGTCCGATGCAATGGGCAACCCGTGCCAAACTCTGAGGTGAGTCTGTGGCGACACGGCAATCACGGGTACTCAAGCCGCGTAGAGACTGATGAGCAAGGCGAGTTCGTGCTCCCTCACCTTGATTCGAGTAAGTACACACTCACGATTGAGGTCGAACGCGACGCTTCCTCGCACATCGAGTACAAACGGGTTCTCTCGCTCGAATCGGGGGAAGCCAGGGAGCTGGACGTCGATCTCAAGGAAGGGCCGCTAACGCTCTACGGCAAGGCGCCGCGATTCTGCCGGGTGAGCCTAAAGCAACAACTCGACGAAGACTACGAGATTACCTACCACACGATCGGCAGCCCCGACGGGCGGTACTTGATCACGGGCCTGAACGTCGACTTCTACGACTTAGAGGTTCGAACGCCCGGTTCTACGCTCCACGGGACAATGGGCAGTGAGTGGGAGCCGCAAGAGATCGTGGTCGCTAAAGATCAAGAGTGGGACCTCTCCAGAGGCGGCTTCAAATAACGCTTCTTGCGGAGCGGCGTTTCCTGACCCCTCCAGCAATCGAGCACGCAGCCCGCGGTTCACGAGGGCGGCGAGTGGATCAAACGGATACGCGGCCGGGACGTTCGTCGTGCCGCTGCGCGTCGTGTTGCTCGCCTGCCGCGGTCATGCCACGCGTCTCTGCTCAATCCACCGGAACCACCAGCACCGGGTGCGGCGACCGGCGGACGAAGTCGTGGATCTCGTTCCGCGAGTCGTGGTCGTGCCGCACCAGGCCCAGCGCGATCAGGGCGGGGTGGGTCTGTGGGTGTTCGGGCGTGATCGGCTGCTCGTCGGCCTCGTAGCGGATGATCAGCTCGTAGGTAAAGCCTTGCTCTCGCGAAGCCTTCTGCAGGCCGGAGTGCAGCGGGGCGTAGGTCCGGGCGAGCGCGCTCTCAAGGTCCTCGGGGTGGAACTCGGCGTCGGGCTGCAGCGAGTTCATGATCTCGCGGAAGTTCTCGTAGGTGCTCTTCTCGACCATCAGCAGCAGTTCGAGCCGGCCGTGCGGCTGGACCAGGCCGACGGCCCAGCTCGCCGTCTTTTCGGCCGCCGCGTTCTCACGCGTCAGCACGATCCGCACGTGGTCCGACGGGTCCCGCCCGATGGCGTCGGGGCGGCGGAGAAAGATGGTGGGGATCTCGGACCTGGCCGTGACCACCTCCATGACGGTGCCCGTGCTGTCCTCGCCCAGCGCCTCGAAGTCGCGCCGGAAGGGGCACGGCAGCATCAGCAGGTCGGCGCCGAAGGACTGGGCGGCGGCGAGGACCTGGTCGTAGTCCTCCTCGAGCGAAGCGTCGGCGGCGACCGCAGTCGCTCCCAACTCGACGGTCTGGTCCGGGCTTGCCGGGGAGCCGCCGAACGCCGTTAGGCAGCCGACCTCGCAGGACAGCCGGTCGCGCAGCTGCTTGGCGAACAGCGTCAGGGCGTGGTCCTGAGTCGTGCCGTCGGGCGCGATGAGGATCTTCTGCGGGCGCCGCTGCGGGACCTCGGTCGTTGGGCCGACGTCGGCCCGCTCGAACAGGTCCATCGAGTCGCTGAGTTGATGGTCGACGTGGCGTTGGGTTGGGTCGGGCATTGGCGGGTGCTCCCGTGCTCTGATCCAGTTGTGGTAGTGAGTCCGCATGACGGCGGGGCCGCGCGGTTCCAGTCGGCGGTTACCCCGGCAGGCTGGGTATCCAGCCCGCGTAGTAGAGGGCCAGCAGGTAGGCGATGGCGCCGCCGATCTGCAGCACCAGGATCGTGCCGCCGAGCCGGATGAACTCGCCCCACGACACGGTTTCGTGCACTTCCTTCTTAAGGGTGTAGAGGGCGATGACGCACGAGATCGAGCCAATCGGGGTGCCGTTGCCCCCGAGGTTGCACCCGAGGATGGTGCCCCACCAGAGCGGCTCGACCGCGACGCCGCCGTCGCCGATCTGTTCGACTACGGGGATGAGCGTCGCCGCCACGGGGATGTTGTCGACGATCGCCGACGCGACGGCCGAGAACACCGTCAGGAGCGCGACCAGCAGGCCGGTGCTGCCGTTGGACAACGCCACGACCTGGTCGGCCAGCCAATTGAGGGCCCCCGTCTCCTTGACGCAGCCGATGATCAGGAACAGGCCCAGGAAGAACAGGATGATGGTCCAATTGACCTTGGCGATGGAGTCCTCGATGGTCTTCCCGGCGAAGAGCAACGCGGCCGTGCCGCCCGCGATGGCGATGAAGTCCATGCCGACCCCCAGCGGCTGAGCGAGCGCGAAGCCCACCACGGTGAGCGTCAGGATCGCGGCGCTGCGGATCAGCACCCGGCGGTCCTCCACCAACGCCCAGGCGTCGAACTGCTCGATGCGGTCCTTCAGGCTCGCCTGTTCAGGCCCGCTCTGCTTCCACGGCAGCGACCCGCGGAACGCGAACCGCAGGACCGCCAACGCGATCAGGAAGCTGACGAGCGCGTACGGCGCCGACACCATCAGGAACTGGACGTAGGGGATGCCGGCCTGGGTGCCGATCATGATGTTCGGCAGCCCGCTGGCGAAGGTCACCACCGCGCCGCTGTTTGCGCAGATCGCGACCGAAAGCAGGAAAGGCTTGGGCGGGTAGTCCAGCTTCCGGCAGATGACCAGCACCAGCGAGCTGAGGATCAGCATCGCGGGCACGATGGTCAGCACCGCGACAAACACGAACGTCAGCACGCAGATGGCGAAGTACAGCGCCGAGGCGCGACCGCCGGTCGCCTTGACCATCAGGATGCTGAGGAAGTGGAACAGGCCGCTGCGGCCGGTGACGTCCACCAGGATCCCGGTGCCGATAATCACCCCGAAGATGTTCAGGTCGTGCGAGAGGATCTCGTAGGTGGCGTCGTAGCTGGGCAGCACCCCGAGCGCCAGCGCGAGCGGGACCAGCACCACGGCGCCCAGCAACGCGGCGACCGTCTTGTGGAAGCTGTCGACGGCGACCCCCACGTAGGTCGCCAGCATGCCGAGCGCAAACAGGATCATCACCCATGCCGGGGCGCGCTCGATCGGCTCGGAAGCGGCGGCCGCCAGCAGCAACGTGTCGGAAAAATCCATTTCTCCTCTTTCGAACCAGGGACGTGAGCTCTCTGCACGCCCACGCGGCCGCGCTCGCCTCGGCGGGCATTCTACGACGATCGGCCGCCCGCGGGCAAATCGCTACGCGCCCTGCGGCGAACAGGCCCGCGGCGTGGGCGTCCCTATCGTCGCTCCGCTCAGCCGGTTACCAGGTGATTCGTCGACTGCGTCGGCTCGTGCATGCGGCGTAGCTCGACGTCGTGCAGGCGCATCTTGGCGGACTCGAGGTAGAAGCCGAACAAGCCACTGGTGAAGGTCGGGTCGGCGAGCGTAAGGATCACGCGGCCGTCGACCGAGAGCTCGAGGTAGTGGCCAAAAGCGATCAGCTGCACCTCGGCCGAGCCGGGGGTGTCGTTGTGCCAGTTGCCCCCCTGCAGGGCCCTGAACTGCATCATGTGCTCGCCGCTGCCGGGCTCGCCCGTCTGCCACGCGCGGAGCTGGGCGAGGCCCTTCAAGAGGTCGAGCGACACGTAGTAGCCGTCGTACGTGTCGGAGTCGACGCGGAACACCACGCCGCACTTGCCGAGCCCGTCGAGCTCGATCTTCGCCCGCAGCCGCGCCGACGAGAGCGGCGTGTCGAACACGAACGCCTGGAAACCGGCCTCGCAGGCGAGCTCGAGCTCGGACCCGTCGACCGAGCAGTGCTCGTGGGACGCCGCGCCGCGGAGCGGCCGGACGCAGCGGGTGGCGACCGGGTCGCCGAGCCACTGGTTGAGCCCCTCGAACGTCGACGTGCGGAGCAGCCCGCCGGGGGTCTGCTGCAGGCGTTTGGGGGGCGGCATGATATTGTGCGAGGTGCGGTCGGCTCCGCCCAGCGTAAAGAAGTTCCACACCAGCCAGCCGTGGTCGTCCTGGCAGACGCGGCCGGCGTAGTTGCCCTGGGCCAGCAGCACGTTGTCGTGGTAGCTCCGCCAGGGGTTGCCGATCTTGTCGGTGTGCCAGTAGCGGATCTTGGCGTCCTCGCGGAGGCTGCCGATCAGGTAGTACTCCTCGCCGACGCGGATCAGGTTCGGGACCTCGATGTCGTCGTACAGGCCGGGGTGGTGCAGCGGCGGGCGCGGGGTGAACTCGCCGGGGGCCGTTTCTTCCACGACGCCGACGCAGCCCCGCCGCACGAGCGGGCCCTCGTTGGTTCTGGCGGCCATGATCAGCCAGCCGCGGTCCCCCTCGCGGTAGTAGTACGGGTCGCGGAAGCTGACCCAATTGCGGTCGGTGTCGAGCGTGGCCTCGTAGTACTCGGGGTCGGCCTCCAGCGGGAACGGGCTCTCCTCAGACAACTCCGAGTGCCGGCAGCTGGTCGGCTGCTGCCGGGCGATCGCGCGGGCATGCATCACCTTCGGCGGGTCGTAGGGGCCGCGTTCGTCGTGCCAGTGGACGGGCGTCTTCTGCCAGTGGTACAGGTCGTCGCTGACGGCCAGGCCGATCCGCTGCACGTTGCCCTGCTCGCGCCGCGACAGCCCGGTGTAGAACATCCGCCAGCGGCCCGGCTGGTGCGGATCCGGCGAGACCGCCATCGTCCACAGCATGAGGTCGTCCCACGAGCCGGGGTCGCCGATGAACAGCGCGTTGTTGACCCGCCGCCAGTTGATGGCGTCGGTGCTGACGGCGTGGGCGATGAAGTCGTGGTTCGGCAGCACCAGGTGGAACAGGTGGTACAGGCCATCGTGGTACAGGACGTCGACGTCGCCGATCGCCTTGCGGCTGCCTTCGGTCTCGGTGAACACGGGTGAGTCGCTGGGTTGGCGGAGCGTGGCTGCGGCAGACCGAGGCATTCGCCCTGCCAGGTAGAATTCTCTGTGCCTAGTGTAGACGCCCCGCCCGCAGGTGGCACGCCCCTTGGGGCGTGGCTGCGCCGGTGGTAGCTCACCACGCCGTATCGGGGCGTGCCACCGAATGTCCGTCAGGTGACAACCACGACGGCACGAAGAACACGACGTACGGAGGGTGGCGCGTGGCGTTCGTCGTGCCCGTTGTGCCGTTGTGGTTGAAGACCGGCCACAATCGGCGCCCTTGCCTGATTTCTTTGTAGCGAGCTGCCACGCCGCGCGTTCCAATAGAGGAACACCATGGAGCGCTTGTTCGTGAGGCCATCAGCTGCCGTCAGAAGCCGCCAGCTTGCGTCGGCTGCTGCGCGCCTAGCGGCGGCGGGCCTGGCGAGCGGGGCCCCCCTCCGGCTGCCGCCGGAGCTTGCAGGGGGAAGATCTTGAGTGGGGTTTTGTCCCCTCCGCTCGATAATTCGGACCATACGCGGAGTGGGAGCCAGGATGCACGGAGACTGCTATAGCAGCGTGAAGTGCCTGTCAGGACGCCGTTTGCCCTCGTCGCGGAGGGGCGAGCAGTGGACGAAACCCGCGCGGCAGCCGATCGCCCCCGGCAGTCTAGCGACAGGGTACAATCGGACCGCCGCCAGCAGCCGAACTCACGTTTCCCGCCGGCGGCGGTGACTCAAGCCACAGGCTCTTCTCATGCCGCGTTCTTCGCTGATAGGTTCGCTCGCCTTCCTACTGACGCTTTCTGCTTGCCCGCGGCCGCTGCTTGCCGCCGAAGCCGACACGCAGGTCGATTGGCCGGTGGTGGGGAACGACCCCGGCGGGATGCGGTACTCGGAACTGGCCGCGATCAACCGGAGCAACGTCTCCCAGCTCGAGCCCGCGTGGGTGTACCGCACCGGCGAACTCGAGGCCGACGGCGGCGGACGCACGATTGAGTGCGCGCCGATCGTGGTCGAGGGCGTGATGTACCTCACGACCGGCAAGCTCAAGGTGGTGGCGCTCGATGCGGCCACGGGAGAAGAGCTGTGGAAGTTCGACCCGCTGAGCCCCCAGAAGTCGCTCGACCCGTACATCCACACGCCCACCTCGGGCGGCGTGAACCGGGGCGTCGCCTACTGGTCGGACGGTAAGCCCGACGGGGAGCGTCGCATCCTGCACGGCGTCTCCGACGGGCGGCTGATCTCGCTGGACGCACGCACCGGCAGGCCCGACCCCGCGTTCGGCGTGCGTGGCGTGCGTGACCTGCGAACGGAGCTCGAGCCGGCGGTAGCGAATCTGGGCTACGGGCCGACCTCCGCGCCGGCCATCTGGCGGGACACGGTCATCCTGGGAGTGTCGTGCGGTGAGGGGCCGGGGGTCTCGGCGCCCGGCGACATCCGCGCCTTCGACGTGCGCACTGGTGAGCAGCTCTGGAGCTTCCACACGGTGCCTCACGAGGGAGAGTTCGGCAACGACACCTGGGAAGGCGACTCGTGGAAGGGCCGCGGCGGGGCGAACGCGTGGAGCGGGCTCATCGTGGACACGCGGCGGGGGCTCGTGTTCGCGGGCCTCGGCTCCGCGGCGTTCGACTTCTACGGCGGCGACCGCAAGGGCGAGAACCTGTTTGCGAACTGCACCATCGCGCTCGACGCCGAAACGGGACGGCGCGTGTGGCACTTCCAGACCGTGCACCACGACCTGGCCGACCACGACCTGCCCACGCCGCCCAACCTGGTGACCGTGAACCACAACGGCCAGCAGATCGACGCCGCCGCCCAGGTCACCAAGACCGGGTTTGTGTACCTGTTCAACCGCGAGACGGGCGAGCCGCTGTTCGAGGTCGTCGAGCAGCCCGCGCCCCAGTCAACCGTGCCGGGCGAACAGGCCTGGCTCACGCAGCCCGTGCCGGTGAAGCCGCCCCCGTTCGCGGCCCAGTTCCTCGACGAGTCGAATGTCACGAACATTGGGCGCGAGAACCGTCTCTTCGTGCTCTCGCAGCTTGAAGGGCTCACCGGCGGCGGGGCGTTCAGCCCGCCGAGCCTTGCCGGCGCGGTGATCATGCCGGGCTTCCACGGCGGCGCCAACTGGTCGGGCGCCAGCTTCGACCCCTCGACCGGCCTGTTGTACGTGAATGCGACCAACTGCCCGAACATCATGAGGCTCCGCAAGTCGGATTCCCCCAGCAACACGCGGTACGGCGGCTACGACCACCACGGGTATATCCAGTTCCGCGACCACGAGGGCTACCCCGCGGTGGCGCCCCCTTGGGGCGAGCTGCTGGCGATCGACCTCAACCTAGGGGAGATCGCGTGGCGGACGGTGCTGGGCGAGTACCCCGAACTCACCCAGCGGGGCGTGCCGCCCACCGGCACCGAGTCGTTCGGCGGCAGTATGGTGACCGCGGGCGGACTGGTGTTTATCGCGGGGACCAAGGACGAGCGGTTCCGCGCGTTCGACAAGTCGACCGGAGCGGTGCTGTGGGAGCATCAGCTCGCAGCAGGCGGGTACGCTGCCCCCTGCACGTACATGGTCGACGGGCGGCAGTATGTCACGATCGCTGCCGGCGGCGCCGGCAAGCTAGCAACGCGAGCGGGGGATCGTTTTTATACGTTCGCGTTGCCGCCAGGTTTCGAGAGCCGGTGACGCATCGTCGACGGGCCGGCGGCGCTGGGTTGGCTGCGTGGGCCTAGCGCTTCACCTGGTCCTGCATCATCCGCCGCGCGGAAGCCGACGCGGACTGCCAGTCGCCGGACTCGGCGTCGGCGAGGATGTCGTGCAGCCAGCCGGCCTCGCGGTCGGTCAGGTCGCCGGCGGCGTGCGAGGCGTCGATCTGTTCGGCCACAGCGTCGAGCTTGCCCCCATCCTGGCGGTTGGCGAGCGAGTAGAGCGCCATCGAGTAGTCGTAGGCCACGGGGCTCACCTCTCCGTAGCCGCCGCAACCTCCGATCGAAAGGAGCAGCGTGATAGCGAGTGCGTGTTTAAAGCGGTTCAAGGCTCACTTCCTCTTCGTTGATGCTCGAGGCCTCGGCCCAGGTGATCAGGTTGACGCTGTCGGCGACGAAGCGGACGGAGCCGTCGCCCATCGCGACGTTGCCGCCGCCGGGGTGTTCGGCGAACATCTGGCCGACGTGGTAGGTCGGGAAGTTGATCGGGTGGATAATCGGCGAGCCGGTGATGTCGAGCTCACCGCCCGACGGTCCGGCGTGCACCAGCACCAGCGTGGCGGCCGCGTCGGGGCTGTTCTCCGGCGAGGTGAACCGCGGGTGCGTGAACGCACCGGGCACGACGCCGACCCAGGTCTTGTCGCTCAGGGCCGAGGCGTGCTCGCCGAAAAAGATGGTCTTCGAGAGCCCGTCGGTGACCTCTTTGAGCCGCACCCGCGAGCCGCGGTAGAACGGCCCGTCGGCCACGCGCGAGGCGTCGCCGTTGACGGCAATGGTCTTGGTTTCGCTGGTGTAGATATTGGTGAACACGACGCCGGTCGAGGCCGCGCCGCACTCGCCCCAGCACGACTCCTGGCCGTGGCTCGCGACGTAGTTCGAACGCCCCACCCGCGGCCGCCGGCCGGCGACGGTGAGCGGCCCGCCGCTCGCGTCGACAAGCGGGAACGGGTCCCGCGGGCCGGAAGTCGAGGGGCACTGGAACACCGGCGGTTCGACGGCGATGGCCTGTTCGTAGGCGGGCGCCCAGAGTGGTTCGGCGAGGTCGATCTGAGCGGCGAGTCCGGCTTCCTCGAGGTGCGGCAGCAGGTGGGCCGCCCAGCCCCAGCCGGGCGGCGCGTCCCACGTGCTGGGGTCGCGGGTGGCGGGCGGGGGCGACTGGAGCGAGCGGGACGCGTACCCCGGCGGCAGACGCGCGTGCGTGTCGGCGTGGCCGAGTGTGGCCAGGCCAATCTGCTTGAGGTTGTTGACGCACTGCGATCGCCGGGCCGCTTCGCGGGCGGCCTGCACCGCGGGCAGCAGCAGGGCGATCAAGACACCGACCACGGCGATGACCACGAGCAGCTCCACGAGGGTGAACGCGGCCCTGGGGACGGCCTTGAACGCGCGGGGTCGGGGGGTGGTTGGCATGGCGGGATCGCGGCAGGGTGGTTTTTAGCCTGTGCTAAACTTGCGGTGATTTTAGCTTGTGCTAAAATGCGGGTCAAGCACGCGTTTGGAAACGCACCCCGCCCGAGAATTCGCTCGCTAGACCTGCTCTTCGATGCCCAACCGCCCCGCCAGCCGCCACCGCCGCACCCGCAACGACCACGCCAGCGAGACCGCCGAGGACTACGTCGAGGCGATTGCCGACGTGATCGACCAGAAGTCCCAGTGCCGCGCCGCGGACCTGGTCCGGCACTTTGGCGTCAGCGCGGTGACCGTCAGCAAGACTGTCGGACGGCTCCGAGACGCAGGCCTGGTCGAGGCCGAGCCCTACGGACCGCTGGGGCTAACCCCGGCTGGCAGGCGGCTGGCGGCCAAGTCACGCCGCCGGCACGAGACAGTGCTCGAGTTCTTGCGTGCGATCGGCGTGTCCGACGCGACCGCCCAGGTCGACGCCGAGGGGATCGAGCACCACGTCAGCGACGAGACGCTCCGCCGGATGCGGGCGGTGATCAAGAAGTTGGGGTAGGCGCTGGTTGGAGGGCGCTGGGCGCTAGGGAATGGTCTTTCAAACGAAAAGCAGCGCCTAGCGCCGTCCAGCTAGGGCCGCCGACCAAGGCGCCCCTCCCCCGCTCGCGCAGGGGAGGGGACGCCCGACCGGGTTCCCTAAGCTCGTTAGAAGATGACGTCGAACGGGTCGGCGTCGATGCGGTCCTGGTCGTCAGAGAGGATGTAGTCGAGGACGCCGTCGGCGGCCTCGATCTTGTCGGCGCCTCGTCCGCCGACGATCAGATCGGTGTCGTCGCCGCCGTTGAGGTGGTCGTCGCCGAGCTGGCCGTACAGGATGTCGAAGCCGGCGCCGCCAAAGACGACGTCGTTCCCGTCGCCGCCGAGCAGGATGTCGTTGCCCTGCTGGCCGTGGATCGAGTCGTCACCGCCGCCGCCGTTGATGCGGTCATTGCCGTAGCCGCCTGCAATGCGGTCGTTGCCCAGGCCGCCGTCGATGCGGTCGGCGCCCGACCCGCCGGAGATGGCGTCGTTGCCGGCTCCGCCGTCGATGACGTCGTCGCCCAGCATTCCGTAGATCAGGTCGGCCCCCGCGCCGCCGCTGATGACGTCGGCGGTGCGGAGCCGGAGGTTCGCGGCGGGGGCGTCGTCGCGGGCAGTCGTGGTGGCGGGCTCGGGCTCGTCGATCGCTTCGACCTTGCGGACCATCTTCTCGGCTGCCTCCACGCCGTCGCGTTGCACCTCGGGGCGGTTGGCGATGGGGCTGTCGTCGGTGGTGGGCTCGTCTCGGGTATCGCCGATCAGGACGTCGTCGCCCTGGCCGCCGCGGATGGCGTCGGCTCCCCAGCCGCCGAAGACGTAGTCGTCGCCGGCTCCGGCGTCGATGCCGTCGTTGCCGCGGCCGCCAAGGATGAGGTCGTCGCCGGCCTCGCCGGCAATCAGGTCGTCGCCGTTGCCGCCGAGCACGATGTCGTCGCCGGTTCCGGCGGCGATCTTGTCGGACCCCCGGCCGGTGTTGCCGTAGCGGACGGCGTAGTCGACCAGCCCGGCGTAGTCGTCGGGCACGTCGTTTGTGCCGTCGCCGAAGAGCCAGTCGTCGCCGCCGCCGCCGCGGATCAGGTCGTCGCCGTCGCCGCCGGCGATGGCGTCGGCGTCGCGTCCGCCGTAGAGGTGGTCGTCCCCCTCCCCGCCGACAATCGCGTCATTGCCGTACGAGCCGGAGAGGGAGTCGTTCCCGGGGCCGCCGATCAGCAGGTCGTTGCCCAGCTGGCCGCTCACGCGGTCGTTGCCCGGGCCGGCGACGACGATGTCGTTGCCGGCGCCGAGCACGGCGCTGTCGTTCCCCTCGCCGAGGTGGACCTCGGCGTTCTGGGTGACGTTCCAGGCGAACGAGACGACGTCGTCGCCGTCGCCGGTCTTCATGTAGATCTTGTCGACCAGGGCGTTCTCGTAGCTGGTAACCTCGCCGTTGACGTTGACCACCAGCCGCTCGCCTACGACCGACACGCGGATGCGGTCGTTGGCGTCGGTGCCGGCGACGAAAATAGCGCCGGCGGGCGGCTCGGCGGGCAGATCGCCCACGGTCGAGGCGTCGATCGCCATGAAGTCGGCCGCGAGCAGCTCGCGCGACTCGAGCGGTTCGACGCGTGCCCTGCGGGAGGTTTGATAGGAGTGTTTGGCCATCGGTTGAGTCCTGTAGACTGGGGTGTCCTGGAGAAGAGAAAAACGGCAAGCGCCCCTCGCGCTCGGAAGGAGCCCGCCTGGGTTGGCTGGCGGACCTGCGCCGCGCGGTGCCCCGTGGTGGGCGGTGCGCGACGCGAAGACCGATTCACCCGGCTGGCCCGGCGGGAGGTTGGTCGCAGAACAGAATCGGCGCCGCCCCAGATGGCGCCGGCGGGGGAGAGTGAGAGTGTTTGCCCACCGCTGTTCTGCATCCTGGCGACGGCCGCGGAGCGGATCAAGGCCGATCGGCCGGCTTTCCAGATAAGGGACAAAGTCTCTATGCGGGACGCGAGCGTGTCCCCCGTTGAGACCGCCGGGCAGGATCGAACAGCGGCGATTGCGCAGCGTGTGCCGGGCCGCTCGGCAGGATTGAACACCGTGGCCGCCGCCGACCCAAATTGGGATGCGACGGTGGTTCGGGTTGCGCTGGGTAGGGCCGGCGGCGATTGTTGCGAAAGTGCGACCGTGGCGTTTGCACAACGCGCCGCGGAGCGCAGAGTTGCACGGACGAAACCACCGCGGCCCCCTGCGCTCGACACCGAGCGCCCCGCCCCCCGTTTCCTACCTCCCCCGCCGCGGCCGTCCAGGAGGGACAAGATGAAGAACGCCTGTCTAGCGCTCGCGGCCGCTATTGCCGTGACCTCGTGCAGCGGCTGCTGCGTCTGCCGCCGCTTGTTTAAGCCTCGCCCCGCGGTGATCCAGCCCGCGCCGCTCTGCGCCCCGTCGCCGTCCTGCTGCCCGAGCGCGCCGTGCGGCTCGTGCGACAGCTGCGGCTGCGACTCGGGGATGTCGGTTAGCAACTACGGCGATGCCGGGCTCAGCTACCCGATGGAGTCGGCGCCGATGATGTACGGCAACCCCAGCCTGCCGCCCGGCCCGTAGGCCCGAACTCCCGACGCGCCGACGCCGCGGCAGGGCACATACCGCCCCGCAGGCTACGGGCCAAAGGTCTTGTCGAGCAGGTCGGTAAAGATCTGCTCGTTCTTCGGCACGCCCTGCACGGCGCTGTCTTGGAAGAGCATGACCGGCAGCCCGCCGCTGAGGCTGGTGAGCGCCTGGCACTGCGCGCGGATCCGTTCGGCTACCTGACCGCGGAGCTCGGCGCCCACCAGCACCTCGTCGCCGATGATCTCGGTCGCGCGGACGCGGGCCTTGGTGATGCGCGGGGGCTCCTCGCCCTCCATCAGCCAGTAGTGGTACGCCTGGAATTCCTCTGGCTTGCGGAGCCAGACGCTGATCGCCAGGCGGGCGAACTCGCACGAATAGCGGAGGTTCTTGGAGGGCTTGATCTTGGGGTCGACGTTCGGGTTGCAGTCGCTGTTCAGCGGCAGGTGGTGCACGACAAACGCGAGGTCGCCGTCACGCCGCTCGATCTCGGTCGAGATGAAATGGTGCAGCTCCCGGCAGTGGGGGCAGGCGTAGTCCACCACCTCGACGCCGACGTGCTTGGCGTCGGGGCTGCCGATCAGCGGCATCTGGTCGACATCAACCGGCTTGGCGAGACCCTTGAACCGCAGCGTCCGCCCGTCAAGGGCGAGTGGCGGCAGGCCCGTATTGGGGTCCTCTGCGGTGTTGGCGTCTAGCTCGATCGGCGCCAGCTCACGCGGCCCGTCATTGAGCATCGAGTCTTCTAGGATTGGGTCTGATAGCAGCGGGTCGTCGGATTCCGCCGCTTCTTCTTGCGCCGGCTGGTTGTCGGATTGCTGGCCCGCGGCGCCCTGCCCTGCGGGATCGAATGAGATCTCTGCCAGTTCGGGCGTGGGGGCCTTCGAGAGCAGTTGGCCGGCGGCCAGCGCGGCGAGGCACACCGCCGCCACGGCGGCGCCGACCAGCGGCCCGCCGGTTCTAGGACCGACCGCTGTCGACCGGGGCGTCGAGCGACGCGCCCCCGGCACCGTGGCGTTGATCAGCGACGCCGCGGCCTGGCGGTCATCGTCTTCGTCGGGCTGGCGCAGCAGTCCAATCGCGGTTCCGGCGATCAGCAGGCTGCACGCGTGCACGGTTAGGCACCACGGGCAGAAGGCGCCGAGCGCCACGACCTGGACGCCAACAAACCACAGCCCGGCGCCTACGGCTAGAACGATCAGGCCGGTCAGCACGCCGCGCGCGGCCGCTCCGCTGCGCAACGCCACCGGCCAGGCGGCCGCCGCGATGCCGACGTACACGACCGCCGCCAGGGCGCTGACCGGCAGTCCGAACCACTTCGACCAGCGGCTTGCGAGGATGTCGTCGCACGCGGCGCCCGACGCCGCGCCGCAGCCGGCCACCGGCCCGGCGGTGATGGTCTTCCACGCCAGGTAGGTAGAAACCGCGGCCGCGGTGAGGGCCAGCAGGCTCATCAGGATAGCGAGGGGGACGCGTTTTTGTCGCATAGAAGAAATATTCCTGCGGGCGCTGCCCGGCGTGGGATCAGGCGGCCGCTGCGGCCGGCCGATCCGCCCATTGTAATCAAAGCGGCTGTCGCCTGCGCCGCCACTCGGGGGGAGCAAGGCGGGGGGCCCGCGGCAACTACGCTGCCGTACTTGCGGCGAAAATCGCACGGCGACTTATCGTTGTGCAGAGGCCGCTCTGCCTGCAGCGGGCGTTCTCTATTCTCTGCGAACCAAACCGCCCCCTAAGCTCATGCTCCACCTTCTGCCGAATCAAGAATCGCACCGCCGCGCGGCCGGTTGGCTGGCGGTGTGCTGGTTGGCCGCGGTGGTCGGCGGGCTCGGTGGGCTGATGGCCTACGCCTCGCTGCCGGGCGAATCGCTGCCGCCGCCTGCGGCCCCGCGTCGCGACGCATTCGGAGCGGGCGCCGGCAAGCCATGGAGGCTGTACGTCGCGGCCCACCCGAAGTGCCCCTGCACGCTGGCGACTATCGCCGAGTTGGCGCGGCTGATGCGTCACGTCGAGCCGGAGGTCGCGTGCCGGGTGTTGATCTACACGCCCGAGGCGAATGCCGACGGCTGGATGGAGACCGCGCTCGTCCGCGCAGCGCGTCGGATCGACGGAGTGGAAGTCGTCGCCGACCCGGGCGGGGAACAAGCCGAGTTGCTCGGCGTGCGGGTGTCGGGCGGGGTGGTGCTCTACGACCACGCCGGCGCGCCAAGGTTCCACGGCGGTGTGACCGCGGCGCGGGGGCACGAGGGGGCGAGCGTGGGGGGAGCAGCGATCCGGTCGCTAGTCGCCGGGCGCGAGGCCCCCGCCCACGCACCAGTGTTTGGATGCGAACTAAGGACGCCAGCGAAGGAGCGGTTGTGATGGGACCGGCGTGTACGACAGACAACCGCCAGGCAGACTACGCCTTCCGACGCGAGCTGTACTCGCTGCAGGTGCAGACCGACCGGTTGCAGCGCTGGCTGCTGCTGGGGCAGTGGGTGTTCGCCGCGATCGTGGCGGCGTGGATCTCCCCGCGGACCTGGCAGGGCGAGTGGAGCTCGACGCACGTCCACCTGTGGGCGGCGCTGGTCCTCGGCGGCCTGCTGGTCAGCCTGCCGTGGGCGCTGATCTCGCTGATGCCGGGGGCGCGACTGACGCGGTTGGTCGTGGCTGCGGCCCAGGCCGGCTTCTCGGTGCTGCTGATCCACCTGATGGGCGGACGCATCGAGGCCCACTTTCATATCTTCGGGGCGCTCGCGCTGCTCTCTTTCTATCGGGACCCGCTGGTCTACCTGCCGGCGGTGGCGATCGTGGTGGTCGACCACGTCGGCCGCGGCCTGTACTGGCCCGAGTCCATTTTTGGCGTAAACTCGCCCTCCTTCTGGCGGGCGCTCGAGCACGCCGGCTGGGTGCTGTTCGAGGTGGTCTTCCTGCTGTGGGGCGTCATGCAAAGCCGCCACCACCTGCTGCGGATGTCCCAGCTCCAGCACTCGCTCCAGTCGGAACGCGACAACCTCGAGCAGCGGGTGGCGCACCGCACCGCGGAGCTCGACCAGTCGAGGCGGTACGCCGAGAACGTGCTCGACTCGCTCGACGCGCGGATCTGCATCCTCGACTATGAGGGCGTGATCGTCTCGACCAACCGCGCGTGGGACCAGCTCGAGAGCCTTGGTGTGTGCGAGCCGACAAGCCTGACCGCGGGACTGAACTACATCGCCTCGTGCCAGGACTGCGCGGCCATTGGCCGCGACGACCTGGGCGTCCTCGCCGACGCGACGGGACGCGTGATCTGCGGCGAGCTGACCGGGCACGTGCAGGAGTTCAAGGTTGAGCCGCGGGGCGAGACCCGCTGGATCCAGGCCCGGGTGTCGCCGTTTCTGGGCGATCAGGTAGCGGCGGCGGTAGTGACGCACGTCGACATCACCGAGCGTGTGCAGGCGCTCAAGCAGTCGCACGAGGAGTCGCGCCGGGCCGCCTCGCTGTCGAAGATCCTCCGGGAGTCGCCCAACGAGATCTACGTCTTCAGGCGGGACACGCTGGCTTTTATCGAGAACAACGAGGGCGCCGAGCGGCGCAGCGGCTACACCCGTCAAGACCTGGCCGAGATGACCCCGCTCGACCTGATGCCGGACCTCGACCGCGAGGCGCTGCTCGCCGACCTGGCCACCCTCGACGGCAAGAAAATCGCCTGCGTGCAGTTCCAGACCGAGATGGCCGCCCGCAACGGCCACCGCACCCCGGTTCAGGTGGTGGTGCACCAGGCGGTTTTCGAACAAACGCCGGTGTACGTCGCGTTTGTGGCCGACCTCAGTCAGACCCGGGCGCTGGAACACAAGCTGGCGCAGGCGCAGAAACTCGAGTCGCTCGGCCAGCTGGCCGCCGGCATCGCGCACGAGATCAACACGCCGATGCAGTGCATCGCCAGCAACATGGAGTTCCTCGACGGCAGCTACAAGCTCCTCGACCCGATCTGCCGCGAGATGCTGACCGCGGTCGAACTCGAACCCGCCGAGTGGGCGACGCGGCAGGCCGTGCTGCGGGATCTGGTCAATGCTCGCCTGGGGTTTGTGCTCGACCAGGCGGCCGGCGCCGTGGAGGAGACCGCCGGGGCGTCCCAGCGGGTAGTCGAGATTGTCCGCGCAATGAAGGCGATGTCGCACCCTGGCGCCCGCGAGAAGTCCGCGGCCGACGTCAACGAGATCATCCGCCAGGCGGCCACCATCACCCGCAACCGCTGGAAGTACGTGGCGGAGATGCAGCTCGAGCTCGCCGAGCCGGCGCCGGTTGTGCCGCTGCTCGCCGCCGAGATGAGCCAGGTGTTGCTGAACCTGATCGTCAACGCCGCGGACGCCATCGTCGACCGCTACGGCGAGCTGCCCGGGGCTGGGAAGATTACTGTCCGCACGGAGAGCCACGAAGAGTACGTCCGCATCGAGGTGTCGGACAACGGCGCAGGGATGAGCGAGGCCGTCCGCAGACGGATCTTCGAGCCGTTCTTCACCACCAAGGACGTCGGCAAGGGGACCGGCCAGGGGCTCGCCATCGCCTACGACGCCGTCGTCAACAAGCACCAGGGAACGATCGAGCTGACCTCGACGCCGGGCGACGGGACCACCTTTATCGTCTGCCTGCCGGCAGGCGAACGCCAGACGACCGAAGCAGAAGGCTCGCCCGGCGAAGAGATCGCCGTGCAGGCCTGAGCCAAACAGAACAGGCAACCAGGGAGCGACTGGAAATGGGCTATCGTGTGATGCTGGTCGACGACGACCACACCCTCCTGAGCAGCATCGGCAGGAACCTCTGCCTCGACTACGACCTGGTCACCGCGTGCTCCGGGGCCGAGGCGCTCGAGAAGATCACCGAGCACGGTCCGTTCGGACTCGTGCTGACCGACATGCGCATGCCGGGCATGACCGGGCTGCAGCTTATCATCGAGGCCCGCAAAGTTTCGCCGATGACCAGCTACATCATGCTGACCGGCAATCAGGACCTGGGGACCGCGGTGCAGGCGGTCAACGAGGGGCACGTCTTCCGCTTCCTGAGCAAGCCGTGCGAGCTCGCGACCATCCGTTCCGCCATCGAGGCCGGGCTCCGCCAGTACGGGCTCGAGGTGGGCGAGAAGGAGCTGCTCAACAAGACCTGCGCCGGCGCCATCGCCCTGCTGACGGACGTCCTCGAGGCGACCCAGCCGATGATCTGCTCGCGTCACAGCAGCACCAGCGAGACCGTCGAGATGCTGCTCGAGGCGGCCGGCGTCCCGAAACGCTGGGAGTACGCGCTCGCCTCGCGGCTGGCGTTGGTCGGGTTTGCGTGCCTGGGCGAAGAGTCGGCCCGGGTGTTCGACACCACCAGCCCGCACGACGCCGATTGGAAGTTCGCGGTTGAGCGGGCGATGGGCATCGGCGGCCGCATGGTCAAGCGGATCCCGCGCCTCGGCATTGTCGGCGAGATCGTCGAATCGGCCCACGGCGTGACCGGCGCCTTCTGCTACAAGAAGCCAAAGTCCGAGGCCGCGATCGTCCGCACCGGAGCGACCCTGATCGCCTTGTCGCTCGCGTGGGAGACGCTCCGCCGGCAGGGGCTCAGGCGGAAGGACGCGGTTGAGGAGATGAAGCTGCTGTTCCCCGAACTCCTGCCGGTCTACGTCGAGGCGTTTGAGAAGCTGCCCGAGACCGGGGACGCCGACGAACAACCCGGCGCGCAGGTGGACGTCAGCGAGCTGGCGCCCGGCATGGTGCTGCACTCGGACGTCGTGGGACGCGACGGGTCGGTGTTGCTGCGGGCCGGGTCGCGGCTGTCGGAGGTGCACATCGAAAAGCTCCGCAACGGCACCGAGCACTTCGGCGGCACCCGCCCGATCATGATCGTCGAGGCGACCGCCCACGCCGTGGCGTAGCGGTCGGGGAGGCTCTCCACCGCGGGCGGCGCCGGTCGACGGGGGGTCGACACGGAGCAGCAATCTAGCCGCCTACCGGCGCGCCCTACGGGTGGAGCCACAAGGGGCCGCTACGCGGTCCGGCGTCGGCCGGCCAGCAAAGCGGCGCAGGCGCCAAACGCCAGCAACGCCGCGGCGGGCTCGGGGACCGGCGCCACGGCCATCGACGTGATCACAATGCCGCTGCCGATTTCACCGACCGCCGAGCCGACGCCGGTCGTCAGGTCGACCATCCAGAACGTCGAGAAGGAGGTCGACGCGTTTTCGATCGCCATGTACGCAACGTCCGACGAGCCCGAGATGTCGAACCCGCCGGTCGCGGTGACATCGGTCCCGATCGAGCCGACCGTGGTCAGCGTGCCGGCCGAGTTGGCCTGCTTGACCAGCACGTCGAGCCGGGTGTCGACGCCGTACAGCTGGGTGGCGGTGGTGCCGGCGAAGCTGCGGTCGTAAGCCGCGTGCACGACGTTCGGGTCGACGTTCTCGTTCGGGTCGCCCGGTCCGTAGAACAGGTCGGTCACCGCGGTGGCCGTGCCGGCGTCGGGGTCGAGGACGTAGTTGGCGTTGGTGTCCGAGTCGAGGCGGATCTTGTCGATCACCGGGTTGAAGTCGAAACCGAAGTTCGAGCCGCTGATCGCCGGCGTGAACGGGCCGGGGCCGACCATCGTCGCGGATCCGGTGGTCGTGTTGAGGGTGTAGAGCTGGCTGAAGCTGCCGAGCGCGTAGAGCTGGCCGGTGGCCGGGCGGAAGTCGATGCCGACCACCCGCTCGTTGTTCTGCAGGCCCATGATCGAGGTCCCGCTCAGCAGGGCGCCAGGGGCGGTCGAGTCCCAGCTCACCAGACGCTGCTCGTCGGTGACCCCGAAGACGAGCTCACCGGCCTGCGCATCGCCCGGCAGGGCAATGCCTGCTAGCGCGAGCACAGCAAACGCGACATACTTCTTCATTTTCATTACCAAATTCTCCATGTTGACTTCTAAGTGAGCGTGCGGCGCGGCGGCGAGACTTCCACCAGCCGGATTCAACGGGGTTACGTCGACGACGGCGGCGTGGATTCGAGAAAGGCTGAAGATTCCGGTGTCCGCAGCCGGGGCTAACGTTTGACCGCTCTGAGGAGGCCGCCTACGATGCAGCCCTGGCCCAGGGTGGTTTACTCGCCGCCAGGTTGGTCGTTGTTGAGTCGAGGAGCCGTTGGAACAGCGACCGCAAGATGCCGCCCGCAGCAAGAAATCCCTAAGCCGGCTGGCGTTGGTGGGGTTGGTGTCGTTCTTGGTCGGCGTCGCGGGGGTGTTGGCGTTGTCGCAGTCGGGCGGGTCCGACCGGGCCGGCGAGCCGATCGTTAGTGGGCCTAGGCCGGTCCCCGCTGCCACGCCGCCTGCGGTCGAGGCGCTGCACGCGCCCCAGGACGTCGTCCGGCGTCAGATGGACGCGTTGACGCGTTACCGACTCGACCGGTCGGCGATTGCCGAGGTGTACGCCTACGCGTCGCCGGCTAATCGTTCGGTCACCGGGCCGCTGGGGCGTTTCGAAAAAATGATCCTGGCGCCGCCGTACGATACAATGGCAGTGAACCGCGGCTACCGCATTGGCGAGGCCGTCGAGCACGGCGACCTCGCAACCGTGCTGGTAACCGTCGTGGCGACGAACAACGAGGTTCATCTGTTCCGCTTCTACCTCAGCCGCGACGCGGCGGCGCCGGACGGCGGCTGGCAGACCGACCGGGTGTTCTGCCTGACAGGTGGGCCCCCAGTGGACGCCGCCACGCCCCTCGAAATCTAAGCAGCCCCACGAGACGCTTGACCGCACCCTCCCCTTCTCCCCCCGAGCCGGCCGCCGACCGCCACACGGACGCGACGCTGATGTCCGGCGTGTGCCGGGCCGACCGCGCCGCGTTGGCCGCGCTGTACGACCGCCACGCGCCCAGTATCTACGCGGTCTGCTTGCGGGTGCTGAGACAGCCGGCGGACGCCGAGGCGGTGGTTTCGGACGTGTTTCTGGAAATCTGGCGAAAACCAGCCGGATTTGACCCCGCGCGGGGGACCTGCCGTTCGTACCTACTTACGATGGCCCGCAGCCGATCGATCGACCGCCTGAGATCCCTGTCGACCCGGCGGACCCGCACCGCCGAGGCCCAGGCAGACGCCGAAGGGGGACGCGACGCCAGGCAGGCCGGCCTCGACCCGGCCGGCGCGGCCGAGGCCAACGAACGCAGGGCGACCGTGCAGGCGGTCGTCGAGCGGCTCGGAGAGGACCAACGTGAGGTGCTGATGCTTTCCTTTTTTGATGGCCTAACCCACAAGCAGATCGCCGAGGAGCTGGGGCTCCCGCTCGGCACGGTCAAGACGCGCATCCGCAGCGGGCTCAAGACGCTGCGCCAGGCCCTCGTGCAGATGGGGGTCCGCGATGCGGTGTGAAGACGTTCAAGAGCGGCTGCCGGAGTACGTCTCGGGGACGCTACCAACGGAAGATCGGCTGGCGATCGACACGCACCTGGCCGACGGCTGTCAGGACTGCGCGAGAGAATGCGAGGCGATCGGCCAGGCGGTGGTGCTGCTGTCGGAAAGCCTGGCCCCCGCGACCCCGCCACCAGGGATGAAGCAGCGGCTGTTCGATTCGCTCGACGACGCAGCCGTGACGCCCGCTCCGCGTGGCGCGACGAGCGGCGCCGCGGCGGCCCGCGGCCGCACGTGGCTGGCCTACGCGGTCACTGCGGCGTGCGCGGCGGCGGTTGGCGTTGTGGTGACGCGGTACGTCGTCACGCCCGCCACCGGCGATCCGACCCTGGTCGCCGAGGCGAACGAACCCACAGACGACCAGCTTGGCGTCGCAGAGTGGCGGCGCCGCGTCGCCCAAGCAGAGCAGGAGTTCGGCCCGCCCCGCGCCCAGCTCGCCAGCGTGGCGGTCGAGACCTCCGACCCCGAGCTGCAGGCCGTGGTGTACTACGACACCCTCGCCCAGCAGATGCACGTGCTGGTCTCGGGCGTGCGGCTGGAGTCCGACTCCGGTGCGCTGTGGGCCTGGTTCCGCGACGCCGATCAGCAGGTGATGTTCGCCGGGCCGCTTGAAGTGATGGGCGGCCGGCAGGCCGCCGGAGTGGTCGACGTCAGCGGCGAACTCACCGACCTCCGCGACGTGCTGCTAACGGAAGTGAACGGGGAGCGTCCCAAAGAGTCGATCCCAGCAGAGCCGATCGGACGGCCCGTTGGCCGCGCCGAGGTGGCGCCCCGTCCGTAGCGAAGGTGCTAATCGCCCAGGTGTTTGAGCAGGAACGCGATGTCGTCGGCGGCCTGCTCGATCAGCTTGGTGGTAGGCGTGCCGGCGCCGTGCCCCGCGCGGGACTCGATGTGCATCAGGATCGGCGCGTCGCCCCCCTGGGCGGCCTGCAGCCGGGCGCCGAACTTAAAGCTGTGCATCGGCACGACCCGGTCGTCGGTGTCGGCGGTGCTGATCAGCGTCGGCGGGTACGACACGCCCGGCTCGATGTTGTGGTAGGGCGAGTAGGCGAGGAGGGTCTCGAACTGATCGGGCTCGTCGGCCGAGCCGTACTCGCTCCGCCAGAACTGGCCGGCGGTGAAGCGGTGGAACCGCAGCATGTCCATCACGCCGACGCCGGGCAGGCAGGCGCCGAACAGCTCGGGCCGCTGCGTCATCACCGCGCCGACCAGCAGGCCGCCGTTGCTGCGGCCCTGGATGCCGAGGGTCGCGGGGCTGGCGTACTTGTTGTCGATCAGCCACTCGGCCGCGGCGATGAAGTCGTCGAACACGTTCTGCTTCTTCTCGAGCTTGCCGGCCTGGTGCCAGTCCTCGCCGTACTCGCCGCCGCCCCGCAGGTTGGCGACCGCCAGCACCCCGCCCCGCTCCATCCACGCCAGCCGGCTGATCGAGAACCCGGGCGTCACCGAGATGCTGAAGCCGCCGTAGGCGTACAGCAGCGTCGGGTTCTGGCCGTTGAGCTCAATCCCCTTCTTGTGCGCCAGGAACATCGGGATCCGCGTGCCGTCCTTGCTGTTGTAGAACACACGCGAAACCTGGTAGTCGGCCGGGTCGAAGTCGACGTTGGGCTGACGCACTAGTTGCGACTCGCCGGTGGCGATGTCGTAGCGGTAGGTGCTGGGCGGGTGGTCGTAGCTGCTGAAGGTGTAGAAGGTCTCGTCCTGGTCGGGCTTGCCGCCGAACCCGCCGGCGCTGCCGAGGCCCGGCAGCTCGACCGTGCGTTCGAGCTTGCCCTCGGTGCTGAACACCTTTACCTCCGACGCGACGTCGTGCAGGTAGTTGGCGATCAGCTTGCCGCCAACGTGCGACACGTCCTCGAGCGCGGCCTTGGACTCCGGGATGATCTCCCGCAGCTTGTCGAGAGACGGGTCGTTCAGATCCATCGCCACGACGCGGCGGCGCGGGGCCTGGTAGTCGGTCAGCAGGTAGAGGGTGTCGCCGTCGCTGCCGATGGGCGAGAACAGCGCGTCGAAGTTGTCGACCAGCACCCGGAACTCCGCGTCGGGCTGGTCGGCCGGGCGGGTGTAGAGCTGGTTCTGCCAGTCGGTCCCGCGGCGGGCGGTCGCCAGCAGGTGCTTGCCGTCGTACGTGCGGCCGACGCCGAGCGACCAGTCGGGGTGCTCTGGCAGGCGGAACACGACGCGGTCGTCCGACTGCGGCGCGCCGATCTTGTGGTAGTAGATGGTGGGGTTGAGGGCGACCGACTGGAACTGCTCTCCCTCGGCCGGCTCGGGGTAACGTTTGTAGTAGAAGCCGCGGCCCTCCTTGTCCCACGTGACCGAGGTGAACTTGACCCACTGCAGCTCGTCTTCGAGGGTTTGGCGGGAATCGAGGTCCATCACGTAGATCTTCCGCCAGTCGCTGCCGGCCTCGCTCTTCTGGTAGGCCAGGTAGCGGCCGTCCTCGCTGGCGGACGTGGCGGCCAGCGCGACGGTGCCGTCGGCGCTCCAGGTGTTGGGGTCGATCAGCACGCGGCCGTCGGCCTTGTAGGAGTCGGCGATGTACAGCACCGCCTGATTCTGCAGGCCGTCGTTCTTGGAGTAGAGGTACCGCTCGCCGACCTTGCGGGGCGCGCCGTACCGCTCGAAGTTCCACAGCGAGGTGAGCCGCTCCTTGATGGCGTCGAGCTCGGGCAGGTCGTCCAGGTAACGCTCGGTCAGCTGCTGCTGCGCCTTGACCCACGCGGCCACCTCGTCCGAGACCCGTACGTCCTCCTCGAGCCAGCGGTACGGGTCGGCGACTTCCTGCCCGTGCAGGGTGTCTACCTGGTCAACCGTGCGAGACTCTGGGTAGGCGAGTGGCGGCACGCTGGGGGCCTGGGGGTTGGCGGTGGAGGGGGCGGCCGTCGCGGCGGCGGCCAGAAAGACAGACAGGCACGCCGTCAGGGCGCAGCGGGTGAGGGTCATGGTGCAATCGCAAGGGGGCGTTGGATGGGGTGTTTCAGTTGCCGGCCGGCCAGGCCTTGTTGGCGGCCCGCAGCAGCCAGTGGGTGCCGTCGGGCATCTTGTCTTGGTGGATGGCCCAGAAGAACATCCCGCGGTAGCCTTCCTTGGCGGCCCACTCGGCCTTGTCGTGAACGCTGTTGCGGTCCTCGTAGCAGATCAGCAGGGGCGAATCCTGCTGTTCTTTCGGGCGGAGCCAGGGGGCGTGGGCGTCGTAGTCCCACATGGCGGGCCAGCCCTGGCCGACCAACTCGCGGACGCGGGTGAACGACAACGCCCCGTGCTGCTTACGCTTGGCCGGGTCGAGCGGTTCGAACACCTTCGATACCGGCAGCGCCCGGCCGTACATCGGCACGCCCACCAGCAGCTTCTCCTTGGGGACTCCGCGTTCCTTGCGCCAGTACTCCATCGCGGCCTGGACCGACCGCCAGCCGCGCTCGGGGTCTTTCTGCGAGGGGAACAGCGGCGCGTGGTGGCCGGCGGTCCGTTCCCAGGGGCCGCTCATGTCGTAGCACATGACGTTGAGCCAATCGAGGCGGCTCGCCACGGCGCCGACGTCGAACCACTTGCCGAGGTGGTTCGACGGGGGGACCGCCGCGGTCAGCAGGTAAGACTTCGTGCGGTTCGCCTTGGCCGCCGCCTGGTCGAGCCCCGACCTCAGCGACTTCACAAGCAGCACAAGCCCCTCCATGGTCCGCTGGTCGCTGGGCGACTCCCAGTCGATGTCGACGCCGTCGTAATTGTTGGCGACCACGGCCTCGACCACCTTCTTGGCGAAGGCGCGGATCGCGTCGTCCGACTCGGCCAGCTTGGTCAGGCCCTCGGCTGTCTTGCCGCCGCCGAGCGATAGCAGCGGCGTGACGCCGTGCTCGTGCGCGGCGTCGGTGAAGGTCTGGCTGGGGACCAACGGGTTCTCGACCATCTGTCCCTCGGCGTCGACCGCCAGGAACGCGTGGCAGGCGTGCGTCAGCCGGGCCCAGGGGATCTCCTCGATTGGCAGCTCGCTGATCGCCGCGTAATAACCAAGGAACACCCGCGAGGTCCGTTGGGCGGCGGCCTCTGAGACGCAGCCCAGGGCGGCCCCAAGGGACAGGAGCAACAAGGTTTGGCGCGACAGCATGGCGGTACTCTGACGTTTCTCGATTTTGAACTTTCGCTATTCTTATGGTCCGTCAAACAGCAGCGCTCCGCCAGCCCCGGCCATGGCTCTCGGCCCCGGGGCGCCAGCGGCGGCGCCCCGGAAGGAATCGGCTCAGATGGCAGCAAGCAGCACGGCGTACGACGCAGTAATCATCGGTGGCGGCCACAACGGCCTGGTCTGCGCCTGCTACCTGGCCAGGGCCGGCAAGAAGGTCTGCGTGCTCGAACGCCGCCACGTGCTGGGGGGCTGCGCCACGACCGAAGAGCTGTGGCCCGGCTACAAGGTCAGCACCGCCGCCTACGTGATCAGCCTGTTCCTGCCGCAGATCATCAGCGAGCTGAAGCTCAAGGAGCACGGACTGGAGATCCTGCCCCGGCGGCCGTCGTCGTTCACGCCGCTGCCGGATGGCCGCAGCCTGCTGATGGGCCCCGACGCCGAGCTGTGCCACCGGGAGCTCAGCCAGTTCAGCACCCGCGACGCCGAGCAGTACCCCAAGTACGAGGCCCTGCTGGAGCGGGTCGCGGCGGTGCTCGAGCCGGTCCTCAGCGAGGCCTCGCCCGACCCGCTGCCGCTGCCGACCAGCTGGCGGAAGGTCGGCATCCCCAAGAAGATGCGCGACATCAAGAAGGGCTGGTCAATGTACCAGGCGGCCGCGTCGCTAGGCGATGACATGCCGGCCGCCATTGAGCTGCTGACCGGCCCCGCCCGGCCGATCCTCGAGCGGTGGTTCGAGTCCGAGGTGCTCAAGGCGACCCTCGCCACCGACGCCATCATCGGCGCGTTCACCTCGATCAGCTCGCCCGGCAGCGCCTACGTGCTGCTGCACCACGTCATGGGCGAGGCGGGCGGCGCACGCGGCGTGTGGGGCTACGTCCGCGGCGGCATGGGCGCCTTGTCCGAGGCCCTCGCCAGCGCCGGCCGAGAGCTGGGCGTCGAGGTACGCCGCGAGTCGCCGGTCGCCAGCATCAACACCAGCGGCGGCAAGGCGGTTGGCGTGACCCTCGAGGACGGCACGGTGATCGACGCGCCGGTCGTCGGCTCCAGCGTCGACGCGCACCTCACCTTCGAAAAGTTCCTGCAGCCGGCCGACCTGCCCGACAGCTTCCGCACGGCGGTCTCGAACATCGACTACTCCTCGGCCTCGATGAAGGTCAACCTGGCGCTCTCCGAGCCGCCCAACTTCACCGCCCGGCCGACCGACCCCGGCGCCCACCGCGGCGTGATGCCGCACCACCACGGCACGATGCACATTGGTCCCACAATGGACTACCTCGAGCGGGCCTACGACGACGCCAAGTACGGCCTCCCCGCCGAGGAGCCGATCCTCGAGATGACCATGGCGACCAGCGTCGACGAGTCGATTGCCCCTGCTGGCAAGCATATTCTGTCGATGTTCGTGCAGTACGCGCCGTACATGCTGTCGCCCGAGGGGGGAGTCGGCCCGAAGTCGCCCGACGGCTGGGACGCCATCAAGGACGACTTCGCCGACCGCTGCGTCAGGAAGCTGGCCGAGTACGCCCCGAACGTCCCCGACGCGATCGAGCACCGCCAGGTGCTCAGCCCCCTGGACCTAGAACGCACCTACGGCATCACCGGCGGCAACATCATGCAGGGGGCGATGAACGCCAATCAGCTGTACTGCTTCCGCCCCGTGCCCGGCTGGTCCGACCACCGCACGCCGGTAAACGGACTCTATCTCTGCGGCGCCGCCAGCCACCCCGGCGGCGGCGTGATGGGCGCCTGCGGGAAGAACGCGGCGGACGAGATCCTGCGCGACGGCCGTTGGGGCTAACCGCTCTAGGTTAGGGCGCCCTTGGTTGGCGGCCGGCTTTGCTTTGTGGCAAACTAGTACCCATGCCACAGAAGCTTCTGCTAGTCGACGACGATGAACTGCTCCGCGAGCGGATGGCCCGGGCGCTGGCCAAAAGGGGGCTCGAAGTGCACGCGGCCGCAAACGCCGACGAGGCGACCGCGCTGGCCCGCTCGCATGGGCCGGACCTGGCGGTGCTCGACTTGAAGATGCCGGGCCGGACTGGGCTGGAGCTGCTGACCGAGCTGCGCGGGCTGCTGCCTGACCTGAAGTGTGTGATCCTGACCGGCTACGGCAGCATCGCCAACGCGGTCGACGCGATGCGGCTGGGCGCGGTGAACTACATCACCAAGCCGGCGGACGCCGACCAGGTGCTCGAGGCGTTCCGCCGCGGCGAGGCAGAGACGCCATTGCTCGCCCCCGCCGACGAAATCCACGCCCCGTCGCTCGCCGAGGCCGAGTGGAACCACATCCAGCAGGCGCTGGCCGACTGTCACGGCAATGTCACCCGGGCGGCCGAAAAGCTGGGCATCCCGCGGCGGACGCTGCAGCGGAAGCTGAAGAAATTGGCCCCCTGAATAGGTGGTTTGGGGCACATAGGCGGGGTGCGTGGAGACCACCCAATCGGGTGTGACTCTTTACCACCTAGTTGGCGCGGCCGCTGCTCGTTATCTTTGGCTAGCTACAGCACTTGGGCTGCGCAACGCTCACCGGGTCACGCCTTCTGTGAGCCTTTCTCTAGGCAGTGTTGCTCAAGTGCGGGTCAACCGCTAACCCGGCTTGGCTTATTGGCGTAAGTCGTTATTTGCTAGACACTTGGACTGCGACGGACCGGCTGTGGACCGCTTTCACTTTCCGCCTTGGGTCAACACGTTCACTCTCATGGTGCTCGGCGGCGTTGCCGCTGGAGGCGCCTACGTGGGCGGGATGTTCTTGTACGGCACATGGCCAAGCGTCATGAATGCCGGCTACGCCCCTGAGCAGCCGGTGCCCTTCAGTCACAAGCTGCACGCCGGTGACCTGAAGATGGACTGCCGGTACTGCCACAACACGGTCGAGACCTCGGCCCACGCGGCGGTGCCCGGTACCAATGTGTGCGCGAACTGCCACCGCGGGCCAGGAGCCGACGGCACGAACATCACCACGGCCGTGCACACCGCCAGCCTGAAGCTGCTGCCGATCCGCGAGGCGATTACTACCGGCGAGCCGATGAAGTGGGAACGCGTCCACGACCTGGGCGACTACGTCTACTTCAATCACAGCGTGCACGTGAAGCGGGGCGTGAGCTGCGTCGAGTGCCACGGCCGGATCGATCAGATGGAGCGGGTCGAGCAGGTGAAGCCGCTCAGCATGAGCTGGTGCCTGGAGTGCCACCGCAACCCCGCGCCACGCCTGCGTCCGGTTGAAGAGGTCACCAACCTCGGTTGGGAGCCGCCCGATGGGGCCGACACCGACCGTCAGGCCTACGGCGAGAAGCTGCAGGATGAGAACGACTGGGCCAAGCAGGCGCCGACAAGCTGCTCTACCTGTCACCGGTAGCCGCGGTGGCGTGTGTGGTCATGCCCCGGCCCGGCCGGCGGCTTTTTAGCAACGCGTAAACGATCAGAACCAGCCTCACGCGATGAGCGAAGCAAGCACCCCAACCCGCACCCGCAGCTCTTCGGCCAGCCCCTACTGGCGTAGCATCGACGAGCTGCAGCAGACTCCCGAGTTCATGGAGTTTGTGCACCGCGAGTTCCCCCAGGCGGCCGACGAGATCCCCGCGGGCATCAGCCGCCGCCGGTGGATGCAGCTGATGAGCGCGTCGTTCGCCCTGGCGGCCGCGCAGGGTTGCCGCTGGAAGACCGAGCAGATCGCCACGTTCAGCGATCGCCCCGAGGGCTACGTGCCCGGCTCGATCACCAAGTACGCCACCAGCATCGACTGGGCCGGCGCCCCGCGGCACCTGCTGGTCTCCTGCTACGACGGCCGCCCGATCAAGGTCGACGGCAACCCCAACCACCCGGCGGTGCGCGGCGGCAGCGACACCTTCAGCCAGGCAGCGACCCTCGCGCTGTACGACCCGGATCGCCAGCAGCAACCGATCGACCGCTCCGGCAAGGGGGCGTCCAACGCCGACTGGTCGGAGGTCGACGCTGCCATCGCCGCGGTTGTCGAGAAGCTCGGCGAGAGCGGCGGCGGGACCTTCGCCGTGCTCAAGCAGCCGACCCACTCGGTGTCGCTCGACGCGGCGCTCAAGGCCGTGCTCGAAAAGCTGCCCCAAGCCAAGGTCTACGAGTACGCCCCGCTGGCGCGCGACAGCGAACTGGCGGGCGCCGAGCTCGCCTTTGGCGAGCGCGTCCGCACCCGTTACAACCTGCAGGGCGCGCGGGTCATCGCCTGCTTCGACAGCGACCTGCTGAAGGATCACCCCGAGTCGCTGGCGCTGGCCCGCGACTACGCCGACGGCCGCGACCCCGACGGCGACATGAACCGGCTCTACTGTGTCGAGAGCCAGTTCAGCATGACCGGCGGTTGCGCCGATCACCGCCTGCCGCTCAGGTCTTCGGCGATCCCAGCGGCGTTGGCCAAGCTGCTGTCGCTGGTCGAGTCGGGCGAGGTCACCGTGCCCGAGGGCGAGCAGGACGCCAATTCCGCCAGCGAAGACCAGTTCCTGGCCGCCCTGGCCGAGGACCTGCTGGCCCACAAGGGCGCGGGCGTCGTGGCGGTTGGCGGCTGCCAATCGGCCGAGGCGTTTGCCCTGGCTCACAAGATCAACGACCTGCTCGGCAACGCCGGCGAAACGGTCCTCTACGCGGCGGAGCCCGCGGGCCCGGCCGAGGTCAAGCCGCTGGCCGACCTGGCCGGCGAGATCGCCGCGAGACGGGTCGACACGCTGCTGATCCTCGGCGGCAACCCGATCTACGACGCCCCGGTCGACCTCGACTTCGAGAAGCGGCTCGGCGAGGTCGCGACCTCGATCCACCTCAGCCCGTACGACGACGAGACCTCTCGGCTCTGCACCTGGAGCCTGCCCGAGACCCACCCCTTCGAGTCGTGGGGCGACACGGTCGGCTGGGACGGCGCGGTCGGCGTTCAGCAGCCGCTGATCGACCCGCTGCTGGGCGGCCGCTCGGCGATCGAGCTGCTGTGCGTGCTGGCCGGCGTGAAAGATTCGGCCCGTGATTTTGTCCGCGCCGCGGTCGCCGAGAAGGTCGGCGGCCTCGACGACTCCGGCTGGGACCAGTTGGTGCAGGACGGCTTCCTGGCCGACAGCGCCGCCGAGGCCGCCAGCCCGGGCATCAAAGATTTCAGTTTCGAGTCCGTCGAGGCGCCCGAGTTTGAGGTGGTGCTGACCGCCAGCGAGAGCACCTACGACGGCCGGCTGGCCAACAACGGCTGGCTGCAAGAGACCCCCGACTTCATCACCAAGCTGACGTGGGACAACGCCGCGCTGGTCAACCCGGCCACCGCCAAGGCGATGAACGTCAAGCAGGGCCAGATGATCACGGTGACCGTGGGCGGGCAGTCGCTCGACCTGCCGGTGTACATTCAGCCCGGTCAGGCCCAGGGCTCGATCGGCGTCGCGCTCGGCTACGGCCGCACGGCCGCCGGCCGCGTCGGCGGCCTGCTCGACGAGTCGGGCGACGCGGTGCAGGGCCTGTACCCGGACGGCATCAAGGGGACCTGGTTCCCGCTGGCTGCTGATCCGGTCGGCTTCGACGCCTATCAGCTCCGCACCACCGACGGCTCGCGGGTGCTGACCACCGACGTGTCGGTGAAGGGCGCCGGCGGCAGCTACACCCTGGCGACCACCCAGGACCACCACGCGATCGACGTCGGTGGTCTCGAGGCGATCACCGAGCGTTCGTTCGAGTTCATCCGCGAGGCGTCGCAGGAGTTCTACCAAGAGCACAAGGCGTTCGCCCAGGAGATGGGCCACCACATTGCGACCAAGAACTTGTGGAAGGAGCCGACCTTCTCCCGCGAGGACGCGTCCGACGACGTGTCGCCGAACCTGTACGCCTCGACGACCAACAACGCCTGGGGCATGGCGATCGACCTCAACAAGTGCATCGGCTGCAACGCCTGCACGGTCGCCTGCCAGGCAGAGAACAATATCCCGGTCGTCGGCAAGGACATGGTGAGCCGCGGCCGCGAGATGCACTGGATCCGCGTCGACCGCTACTTCCGCAGCGAAGAAGGGGGTGAGTTCGCCGACAGCCCGACCGTCGTCCACCAGCCGGTCGCCTGCCAGCAGTGCGAGACCGCCCCCTGCGAGCAGGTCTGCCCGGTCGCCGCCACGGTGCACAGCGCCGAGGGCCTGAACGACATGGTCTACAACCGCTGCGTCGGCACGCGGTACTGCGCGAACAACTGCCCGTTCAAGGTCCGCCGCTTCAACTACTTCCACTACAACTGGGAACTGGAGCGTGGCGACTGGCCGGCCGGCAAAATCAACGAGCCCAAGGTCAACGCCAACCGCGAGTTGCAGCGTCTGGTGATGAACCCCGAAGTGACCATCCGCCACCGCGGCGTGATGGAGAAGTGCACCTACTGCACTCAGCGGATTTCCCACGCCCGGATCGACGCCAAGGTCGAGGGACGCGAGATGGTCGACGGCGACGTCGTGACCGCGTGCCAGGAGGCCTGCCCGACCCGCGCAATCGAGTTCGGCGACCTCAACGACAAGGACAGCAAGGTGGCGCAGGCGCACGCCAGCGGCCGCGCCTACGGCATGCTCGACGGCCTGCACCTGCGGCCCCGCACGCAGTACCTGGCCCGCATCCGCAACCCGCACGCGGCGCTCAAGAAGTACCTGCCGGCCGAGCCGACGCTGCACGCCCACGGTGGGCACGGCGAGGGCGGGCACGGCGCCGACGAGCATGGGGCTGAGGGCCACAACGATGCCGATCATGGTGACGCCGAGCACGGCGAGGCCGGGCAAGAGAACCGCGAGGCCGAGCAGGCCAACCACACCGCTTAACGACTACCGCACAGCGAATACCGAGCCCCGGACGGCCGGACCCGATTGACTGGGTTTGCACCCGACCGGGACCCGAAAAACCAACCACCGACACGTTCACTATGGCCACAGCCGACTTCGCCTTTGGCAACCCGGACATCTCGCCCACCGAGGAGTGGGTCGAGCCGCACCTGGTGCAAGGCGAGAACACGACCTACGACTCGATCACCGAGACCGTCTGCTCGATCGCCGAGAACCCGCGGCCGCCGATTGCGTGGTTCGTTTCGTTCTTCATCGCGGCGAACGTTGCCGGCATGTTCGGCGCGCTGATCGGCTGGCTGCTGATCACGGGAGTCGGCGTGTGGGGCAACAACAACCCCGTGTTCTGGGGCTGGCCGATCGTGAATTTCGTGTTCTGGGTCGGCATCGGCCACGCCGGCACGCTGATCTCCGCGATCCTGTTCCTGTTCCGCCAGCACTGGCGGACCAGCATCAACCGCTTCGCCGAGGCGATGACCATCTTCGCGGTCGTCTGCGCCGGCACGTTCCCCGGCATCCACGTCGGCCGGGCGTGGTTCGCCTACTGGCTGTTCCCGCTGCCGACCTCGCAGTTGTCGATGTGGCCGCAGTTCCGCAGCCCGCTCTTGTGGGACGTGTTCGCGGTCGGCACGTACGCGACGGTTTCGCTGCTGTTCTGGTACATGGGCATGATCCCCGACCTGGCCACCCTGCGTGACCGCGCGAAGCACCCGATCCGTCGGTTCGCCTACGGACTGCTGTCGATGGGCTGGACCGGCTCAGCCGGGCACTGGCACGTGTACGAGAAGGCCTACGGCCTGCTCGCCGCGTTGGCCACGCCGCTGGTGCTCTCGGTGCACACAATCGTTAGTTTCGACTTCGCGGTCGCGCAACTCCCGGGCTGGCACACCACGATCTTCCCGCCGTACTTCGTCGCGGGCGCCGTGTTCAGCGGCTTCGGCATGGTGCTGACGCTGATGGTCCCGGCCCGCGAGTGGTTCGGCCTGAAGCACCTGGTGACCACGCGGCACCTGGAGAATATGTGCAAGATCATCATCGCCACCGGGTCGATGGTCGGCTTCGCCTACGGCACCGAGTTCTTCATCGCCTGGTACTCGGGCAACTCGTACGAGCAATTCGCGTTCGTGAACCGGGCGTTCGGGCCGTACTGGTGGGCCTACTGGATCATGGTCTCCTGCAACGTGATCTCCCCGCAGCTGTTCTGGATCAAGGCGGTCCGCACCAGCCCGCTGTTGATGTTCATCATCTCGATCTTCATTAACATCGGCATGTGGTTCGAGCGGTTCGTGATCGTGATGACCCTGCACCGCGACTTCCTCCCGTCCAGCTGGGGCCTGTTCAAGCCGACGCTGGTGGACATCCTGATGCTGATCGGCAGCTTCGGCCTGTTCTTTACCCTGTTCCTGCTGTTCTGCCGCTTCCTGCCCATCATCGCGATGGCGGAGGTCAAGCAGGTGATGCACATGGAACGCCACGGGCACTAGCCCCGGCCGATCTGACCCGGTGATTTTCAAAGCGAGTTAGCAGCACAACACGCCCCCATGTCCGACGACGCCAACAACACGACGCCCACCGAGCCCCAGCTGCTTGGCGTGCTAGCCCAGTTCCCGGACGCGCACGACCTCGTGGCGGCCGCGCGCAAGACCACCGACGAGGGCTACCGCAAGGTCGACGGCTTCAGCCCGTTCCCGCTCCACGGGATCGACGAGGCGCTCCGCGCGCCCAAGACGATCCTGCCGTGGCTGGTGTTCTGCGGAGGCGTGACCGGCTGCCTGGTGGCGCTATGCCTGCAGTACTACGTGAACGGCGTCGAGTTCCCGTTCATCTACAGCGGCTACCAGTTCCCGATCAGCGCGAAGCCGATCTTCAGCCTGCCGGCCAACATCCCGGTGACCTTCGAGCTGATCATCCTGTTCAGCTCGCTGACGGCGTTCTTTGGGATGTTCGCCCTCAACGGCCTGCCGAAACTGCACAACCCGCTGTTCCGCAGCGAGCGGTTTAGCCGCGTCACGAACGACGGCTTCTTCCTGTGGATCGACGCCGGCGACGACAAGTTCGACGAGACCGCGACCTCCGACTGGCTGAACTCGATCGGCGCGACGAGCGTCGAACCGATTTCCGAGGTGGTCGAGGGCCGTCAGGTCCCGGCGTTCCTGCTCGCCGTGGGCGCCGTGGGCGCCGCGGTGGCGTTGGTCCCGCCGCTGTGGGTGGCCGCCGCCGCCGGCACGTCGACCAGCCCGCGGTTGTCACTGTGGTGGGACATGGACTACCAGGCGAAGTTCAAGCCGCAGACCACGAGCGACCTGTTCGCCGACGGCCGGGCCATGCGTAAGGCCCCGGCCGGCACGGTCGCGTGGGGTTCGCTCCAGGAACAGCAGGACCAGCGCTACTTCGAGGGCATCGAGCCCGACGGCGTCGCCGCCCACCGCGGTGTGCCCGCCCAGTTTGTCAGCGCCCAGGTCGAGGGCGACGCCCCCGCGGAGGCGCCCCCCGAACCCAACTGGACCAAGGACTTCCCGGTGGAGGTCACCGAGGAGCTGATGGAGCGGGGGCGGGAACGATTCGACATTTACTGCGCCACCTGCCATGGCAAGGCCGGCTACGGCGAGGGCCTGGTCACAACGCGGGCCCTGAGCCTGAACCAGGGGACCTGGACCAGGCCGCTGAGCCTGCACGACCAGGCGGTACGCGAGCAGCCGGTCGGCCGCATCTACAACACGATCACCAACGGCATCCGCAAGATGCCGGGCTACCGACTGCAGGTTGACGCCGAGGACCGCTGGGCAATTGTGCTCTACGTCCGGGCGCTGCAGAAGAGCCAGCACGCCTCGCTGGATGAGATCCCCGAGGAGCTGCGCCCCAAGCGGTAAGCAGCCGAGTTAAAGAGCCAGCGTTTGCGAGACAGCGACTACCGCCGGGCGGCAACTAGCGCCTGGCGAACACCACCAATTACTAACGCCCCGCGCCCCACGACGACCGCCTGATATGGCCACCGCCGCGACCACCCAAACCGACGCCGTGCCCGAGGAGCTCTCGGCCGGGACGACGTTCTCCCCGCTTGCCGGGCCGGCCCTGATCGCCGGTGCGGTGCTGCTGATCATCGCCGCCGCGATCGGCGTCTCGACCGGCAGCGCGGCGCACTTCTGGCACGCGTACCTGCTGAACTTCGTGTATGTCGCGAGCTTCGTGATCGGCGGGCTGTTCTTCACGCTGGCGTGCCACCTGTTCGGCGCTTACTGGGCGACCTCGATCCGCCGCCTGGCGGAAATCGTCGCCAGCGCGATGCCGGTGATCATCCTGCTGTTTGTGCCGATAGCCGTGTTCGTCATGAACGACGACACCGGCGCCCTCTACCCGTGGAGCGACCGCGCCGCGACCGCGGACGACCCGGTGCTCGCGGCGAAAATGGACTACCTGGCGCCGAACTGGTTTGTGATCCGGGCGGCGATCATCTTCTCGATCTGGTGGTTCGCCTCGCGGATCATGGTCAAGGGCTCGCTCAAGGTCGACAAGACCGGCAGCGTCGCGACGCTGCGTGGGCTCGCCCGCTGGAGCGGCCCGCTGATGGCGTTGTTCGCGCTGAGCCTCAACGTGGCCGCGTTCGATTGGATGATGTCGCTCGACCCGATCTGGTTCAGCACGATGTTTGGCGTCTACTACTGGGCGGGCAGCGTGATGGGCTTCCTCGCCCTGCTAACCCTGATGATCCACCTGCTGCAGAGCCGCGGCATGGTGACCCAGTCAGTCCGCATCGAGCAGCGGCACGATATCGCCAAGCTGATGTTCGCCATGGTGATCTTCTGGGGCTACGTGACCTTCAGCCAGTTCATGCTGATCTGGTACGCGAACGTCCCTGAGGAGACCAAGTGGTACGCCGACCGCGGCGCCAACTCGCCGTTTGGCATCTCTTCGATGACCGGTTGGTTGTTCATCACGCACCTGCTGATCCCGTTCCTCGGCTTCATGTCGAAGCGGATCCGCCGCACCCCGGGCCTGATGGCGGCCTGGGCCGCCTACCTGCTGGCTGTGCACTGGTACGACCACTACTACATCGTGATGCCGACGCTCAACGTGACCTACGACTTCACGGAGAACACGCCGGGCTCGGCCCCGCCGTTCGTGCTCGAGGCGTTGTGCCTGGGCGGCATGCTGCTGGTGCTGATTGGCGCGATTGCCCGTGGGACCTCCCGCAAGTGGCTGGTGCCGATCAAGGACCCGCGGATGCGCGAGGCCCTGACGTACGTCAACCATTAAGCGACCCAACCAATGACGAGTCGCGGTGGCGAGAGCCGAGCCGCGTCTCCCAATCCGACCGCTGTCAAACGCTAGCAGACCTATGAGCGACGATGCTCCCCAAGCCGCCCTGCCCCCTTCCGAGGGGGGGGTCGAAGGCGACGACCTGAACACCACCACCATTGTGATGGTGGGGCTGATCTCCACCGCCCTGGTGCTGGCGTCCGCGCTCGGCGTGCAGGCGCTCTACGAGGCCTACGTAAAAATCGACTCGGCCGCCAAGGCGAAAACGCATCAGCGCACCGAAGAGGACAGCACCATCATCGCCCAGGACTCGTCGCTGATGGGCCCGCCGCACGAGATCGCCGGCCAGCCGGGGGTCTACTCGTTGCCGATCGACCGCGCTATGAATCTAGTACTGGCGGAGCTCGCGTCGGACTCGCCGTCCAACGAACAGGGCGACGCCGCGGCCGAACAGCCGAACGACGAAGCGTCGCCCGAAGCGTCCGAAGAGAGTTCGTCCGAATAGCCCCTAGCCGCTAAATCCCCATGCGCCTGATCCTGCTCAGCCTGACCGCCCTGGCCCTGCTAGGCCCGGCGTGCGCGCAGGGGCAGCTGCTCGAGGACAAGCCGGACGAGCTGCAGGAAGTCGGCGTCGACGAGAAGCGGGGCGGACAGATACCGCTGAACCTCAAGTTCCGTGACGAGAACGGCCGCGCCATCAGCCTGGCCGACCTGTTCGACGGCGAACGCCCGGTGCTGCTGTCGCTCAACTACTCGGACTGCCCGATGCTGTGCCGCGTGCAGCTCAACGGGCTGACCGACGCGCTCAAGCAGATGGAGATGACGGTCGGCGAGGAGTTTGACGTGGTGAGCGTCAGCATCGACCCGCGTGAGAGCCCGCAGCGGGCCAAGGAGACCGAGAAGCTGTACGCCGGGAACTACGGCCGCGCTGGGTCAACCGGCGGCTGGCACTTCCTGACCAGCACGCAGGAGAACATCACGGCGCTCGCCGACGCGGTCGGCTTCCGCTACAAGTTCGTCCCCGACCGGGGCGAGTTCGCCCACACCGCGGCGGTGATGGTCTGCTCGCCCGAGGGGATGGTGTCGCGGTACCTGTACGGGGTGATGTTCGAACCGAAGACGGTGCGTCTTTCCCTGGTCGAGGCGGCCGACGGCAAGGTCGGCACGGCGATGGACCAGATCATCTTGTTTTGCTTCCACTACGACGAGACCAAGGGCCGGTACGGGCCTGTGGCTCGCAACATTATGAGTGCTGGCGCCGCGGTGACGGTGATGGCCCTGGCCGCTGGCCTGCTGCCCTTCTGGGTGCGGCGGGGTTCGTCGGCCTCTGCCGCCACCGAAGACGCCGCGCCCGTCGATACCCCGGACCCCCAAGCGACATGACGCTCCCTGTGCTGTCCAACCTGACGAGCCCCGCCCAGATGGCCCCGGCGCTGCTGGCCGAGTGGTTCCGCCCTGGCGCTTCGACCACCGCGCACCACGTGGACAACTTGTTCATGGTGATCTCGGTGATCTGCACGTTCTTCTTCGTGCTGATCATCGCGCTGATGCTGTTGTTCATGTGGAAGTACCGCGCCCGCCCGGGCCACCGTGAAGAGCACACCTCGCACCACAACAACGCGCTGGAGATCACGTGGAGCGTGATCCCCCTGATCCTGGCGATCTGGATCTTCTTCCAGGGGTTCGTCGGGTACATCGCGATGCGTAACGCGCCGGCCAACGCGTACGAGATCGAGGTGATCGCGCAGAAGTGGAGCTGGTCGTTCTACTACCCGAAGGAGGGCATCACCTCCGCCGAGCTGCACGTCCCCAAGGACACGCCGATCAAGCTGATCTTGTCGTCGACCGACGTGATCCACAGCCTCTACATCCCGGCGTTCCGGGTGAAGATGGACTGCGTGCCGGGCCGCTACAACGAACTGTGGTTCGAGGCGACTGTTGCGTCCGACAAGGTAGAAGACGGCAAGTGGGACAACGACGACCAAACCGAGAACGTCTACTCGGACGGCAGCGCCACCTACAAGGACGCCGCCGGCGTTGACGGCTACGACCTGTTCTGCACGGAGTACTGCGGCACGGGCCACTCGTCGATGATCACCAAGTGCGTCGTCTACGACGCGGCGGGCTTCGAGCAGTGGAAGAAGACCGCCAGCGACCCGCGGGCCCAGGGCACGCCCCTGGAAGTCGGCGAGAAGCTGTACAAGCGTCGCGGCTGCGCGCAGTGCCACTCGATCGACGGCACCGACAATCCCGGCGCCGGCGGCCCGAGCTTCAAGGGGCACTACGGCGAGATGGTCGAGTTCACCAACGCCGAGCCCCACAAGATGGACGCGGAGTACATCCGCGAGTCGATCCTCAACCCGCAGGCGAAGATCCGCAAGGGCTACAAGCCAATCATGCCGACCTTCCAAGGTCAGCTGAACGAGGACGAGATCTTTGCCCTCCGCCAGTACATCCGCAGCCTGAACGAAGAGCAGCCCGAGGACTGGGCACCGAAAGAAGGTGAGGAGGAGGGCGACACGGCCGAGTCGTCGGAGCCAGCAGAGACATCCGGAGCAGCCGACGCCGAAGAAGCGTCCGACGCCGAGGGGGCCGCCGACGCTCCCGAGGAGCCCGCGTCCGACGAAGAGTCGACCCAGAGCGAAACCTAGTATTAGCCTCACCAGGGGCGTGGCCGACCGGGGATGCCCGGCACACACGGCCGCGGCCAGCGTCACGCTTGGTGAACCGTAAGCAAAAGATAAGCAGTAGTTGCCATGATCGCCCAAACCGACGGCGCCAACTTTAGTACCCCCTCCGGCACTCGGATCGTTAACCCGCAGGGCCCCAGCTACCTGACCGGTGGCGGGATCATGTCGTGGATCTTCACGCTCGACCACAAGCGGATCGGCGTGATGTACCTGGTGGGCGTGCTCACCGCGTTCCTGCTCGGCGGCGTGCTTGCGCTGCTGGTCCGCACCGAGCTGCTGACGCCGGAGGTGGACTTCTTCACCAACTTCGTGCAGCAGACCGGCGAGGAACCCAACATCGCCGCCGCGAAGGACGCCTACAACGTGGCGTTCACGCTGCACGGCGCCGTGATGGTGTTCCTGTTCATCATCCCGAGCATCCCGGCGGCGCTGGGCAACTTTGTGCTGCCGATGATGCTGGGCGCCAAGGACGTGGCGTTCCCGCGTCTCAACCTGGCGAGCTTCCACCTGTGGGTGGTGGGCGCGTTGTTCTTTATGACCGCCCTGCTGACCACCGGGCTCGACACCGGGTGGACGTTCTACACTCCGTACAGCACAACGACCAACGGGCCGGTGATCGCGGCCACGCTCGGCGTGTTTATCCTCGGCTTCAGCTCGATCTTCACCGGCATCAACTTCGTGGTGACCGTCAACACGATGCGTCCCAAGGGGATGACCTGGTTCCGCATGCCACTGATGCTGTGGGCCCTGTACGCGACCGCCATCATCCAGGTGCTGGCGACCCCCGTGCTGGCGATCACCGTGCTGCTGCTGACGGTCGAGAAGGCTCTGGGGGTCGGCATCTTCGACCCGGCCCTGGGCGGCGACCCGGTCCTGTACCAGCACTTCTTCTGGTTCTACTCGCACCCGGCCGTGTACATCATGATCCTGCCCGCGATGGGCGTGATCAGCGAGGTCATCCCGGTGTACGCCCGCAAGCACATCTTCGGCTACACGTTCATCGCTTACAGCTCGATCGCGATCGCTCTGCTGGGCTTCCTGGTGTGGGGCCACCACATGTTCACCTCTGGCCAGAGCAACCTGGCGACCGTGATCTTCAGCTTCTTGACGTTCAGCGTGAGCATCCCGTCGGCAATCAAGGTCTTCAACTGGCTGGCGACCCTGTACAAGGGCAACATCCACTACAACGCCTCGATGACGTACGCCCTGGCGTTCATGTTCCTGTTCACCATCGGCGGCCTGACGGGCCTGTACCTCGGCTCGCTGGCGACTGTCGTGCACCTGCACGACACGTACTTCGTGGTGTCGCACTTCCACTACGTGATGATGGGCGGAACGCTGGTGGCGTTCCTGTCGGCCCTGCACCACTGGTGGCCAAAGATGTTCGGCAAGATGTACAACGAGCTGTGGGCCAACATCGCGGCCCTGCTGGTGTTCGTTGGGTTCAATGTGACCTTCTTCCCGCAGTTTATCCTTGGCACGCAGGGCATGCCGCGTCGGTACGCCAGCTACAAGCCGGAGTTCGAAGGCCTGCACGCCCTGTCGACGTTCGGCTCGTACCTGCTGGGCGCCGGCCTGACGCTGGCGGCGTTGGTGCTGGTGCACTCGTTGTTCCGCGGCCGCAAGGCGCCGGACAACCCGTGGGGCGCCGCGACGCTGGAGTGGAAGTGCTGCTCTCCCCCTACGCACCACAACTTCGAGGTCGACCCGCTGATGGGTTCGCCCTACGTCTACGACAACTTTGTCGAGGACCCGAACGGCGACGGCTACTACGAGGTCTTGCCGGACTACAAGCGGAGCGGCGTCGGGGCGCCCGACGAGCAGCCCGCCCAGACCTAGCCCGACGTTGATGATCGGGCGGCTGACACGCCGCCCCGCGCGATTCAAACTTTCCCAACGCCCTACGACCAACGCCCCTCCATGGCCACCGCCGAAGCTCCTACGCACGACGCCCACGGGCACGACCACGACCACCCCGAGTGGCTGGCGCACCACTTCGAGTCGCCCGAGCAGCAGTTCGAGGCCGGCAAGCTCGGGATGTGGTTGTTCCTGGCCCAGGAGGTCCTGTTCTTCTCGGGGCTGTTTGTCGCGTACACCGTGTACCGCGCGAACCACCCCGAGGTGTTCATCCAGGCGCACCACTTCCTGAACCCTTGGCTCGGGATGCTCAACACGATCGTGCTGCTGGCGAGCAGCCTGGCGATCGCCTGGGGCGTGCGGGCGGCGCAGAAGAACCAGCAGCAGACGCTGCTGTGGATGCACATCTTTACGCTCGCGTGCGCAGGATTCTTCATGGGCGTGAAGGTGGTCGAGTACAGCTACAAGTTTGACGAGGGCCTGTTCTGGGCCGGCCACGACCGTGAGTACGGCCTGTGGAACGAGGGCCTGGAGCTCGACGCCAACGGCGAGGCGATCCCCAAGTTCCACCTAACCGACGAGGGCCTGCACACCGGACTGCAGGGCGTGATGGTGGGCAGCTTCATCATCGGCGGCCTTATGTACGCCTACGGCTGGCTGCGGCGTTACGCGTCGCCGGTGAGGGCATGGATCTTCGTCGGCCTGGGTCTGACGATCATCGGCATGGGCGGGGGTGTGGTCGTCGCCAACGGCGTACAGCAGATCGAAGTCGACAAGCACGCGGCGGCCGGTCACGGTGAGCACGCGGAGGGAGGCCATTCTGAGGCAGGGCATTCTGAGGCAGGGCATTCTGAGGCAGGGCACTCCGACATCCCGACCTTCGCCGACGACGTCGAGCAGGGCGGCGCCCACGCCGACCACGCGGTAGCGGGCGCGGTGGCCGAAGGCGATCAGATGCAGTCGGTCGACCGTGAGGCCGCGCTGACGCCACCCGCTCAGATGGGCGGAGTCGGCATCGAGGAGACCCGCGAGCTGGTTCCCATCAGCACCGCCGGCCGACCTGCCAACGCTGGCAACTTCTTCAGCATTTACTTCGCCATGACCGGCGTGCACGCCCTGCATATTCTGGCCGGCGTAGCGGCGATCAGCTGGATTATCGGCCGCATCGCCCGCGGCGACTTCGGCCCCGAACGCTACGGCCCGGTCGAGTACGTCGGCCTCTACTGGCACTTGGTCGACCTGGTGTGGATCTACCTGTTCCCGCTGCTGTACCTGATTCACTAGGCGCTTGATTGATTGACGAAGGCTGTTGGCTCTTCGCTGTTCGTTCCTACTGGCTGCCGTTCAACAAAGACCTTTCATGTCCGACCACACGCACGACGCCCACGAGCACCACGTCACCAGCATCGCTACCCTGATGGCGACGTTCGTCGCGTTGGTCGCGTTGACAATCGCCACCTCCGCGCTCTCGTTTGTCGACCTGGGCCGGGCCGACATCTGGGTCACCCTCGGCATCGCCACCGTGAAGGCCGCCCTCGTGGCGACGATCTTCATGCACCTGATCCACGACAAGGCCTTCAATGGCATTATCCTGCTGAGCACGATCCTGTTTGGCAGCCTGTTTGTTGGCTTCACGCTTATGGACAGCCGCCAGTACTCGCCCGGCGTCGAGGCCTACTCGGCCACGGTCGAGCAGAAGGCGTACGCCGACAAGCTGCTCAACGAGCCCGCCGCCGAGCCTGCAGCAGAAGCGGCCCCTGCAGAAGAAGCAGCGCCGGCCGAAGAAGCGGCGTCGGCCGAGTAGGCGTTTGTCGTAGCACGGCCGCCTCGGCCGTGCATGCCTGCTCCCTCGGCCGAGGCGGCCGTACTACTTTCTGCCCATCGTCTCTCAGCCCGCTGTCAGTCAGCCTGTGGTCCGCATGCCGGCGGCCACGCCCTTGATGACCAGCTGGGTGAGCCGCTCGAGCTCCTCGGCCTGCGGGCTCCCCTCTTCGGTCTGCTTGGCCCGACGCATGACGTCGACCTGGACGAAGTTCAGCGGGTCGACGTAGCGGTTGCGGAGGCGGATCGACTCCTGCAGCCACGGCACGTCGTCCAGCAACGCTTCGCAACCGGTCACCGCCAGCACCGCGTCGCGGGTGCGGTCGTACTCCTGCTCGATCAGCGCACAGATCGTCTTGGCGTTGGGGTCGTCGGCCAGTTTGGCGTAGCGTTTGAACACCGGCGCGTTGGCCTTGGAGAGGGCCAGCACCGAGTTGTCGATCGTGGCGCGGAAGAACCGCCAGTCCTCGTACATGGTGCGGAGCAGCTCGAGACTCTCCGGCTCGGCGGCCAGCAGCTCGGCAAACGCGGTCCCCAGCCCGTACCAGGCCGGCAGCAGGCAGCGGCACTGGGTCCAGCTGAACACCCACGGGATCGCCCGCAGGTCTTCGATCTTGTCGCCCCCTTTGCGTCGTGACGGGCGGGAGCCGATGGGCAGCCGCTCGATGCCGGCGATCGGCGTGGCGGAGCGGAAGAACGCGACGAAGCCGTCGTGGTCGACCAGCTGGCGGTAGGCCGTGAGCGACGCCGCGGACAGCTTGTCCATGGCGCCGCGCCACTCGCCCGCCTCGGAGCTGGAGTTGAGCGAGGCGGCCGTCAGCACGCTCCACAGCATCTGCTCCAGGTGGCGGTGGGCGATGTTGGGGTCGTCGTACCGTTCGGCCAGGACCTCGCCCTGCTCGGTCAGCCGGACCGAGCCGTCGAAGGTCTCGCTGGGGAGGGAGAGGATCGCCCGGGCGGCTGGACCGCCGCCGCGGCCTAGCGAGCCGCCGCGGCCGTGGAAGAACGTGACGTGGACGCCCTCCTGCTTGGCGGCCTCGAAGATGCTGAGCTGCCCACGGTGCAGGGCCCACTGGGCGGCCAGGTAGCCGCCGTCCTTGGTGCTGTCGGAGTAGCCGACCATCACCATCTGCTCCTCGCCCAGGCCGCGGACGTGCTCGCGGTACTCGGGGATGGCGAGGGCGTCGGTCAGGATTTGGGCGCCGTTGTGCAGGTCGTCGATGGTCTCGAACAGCGGCACGATCGGCAGCCTCAGGTCGGCGTCGGCCTCGACGTTGTACTCGCGGTTGCGGGCGTCGGCCCGCTCGGACCACCGCCACAGCCACAGCACGGTTAGCAGGTCGCTCGGGCTGGTGGTCATGCTGATCACGTGCCCGCCGAGGCTCTCCATGCCAAACCGGCGTGCGATCCGCCGCAGCAGCCGGAACAGGTCCAGCGTCTCGCGGGTGGTCTCGCTGCGGTTGACCGGGGATAGGTTGGGAGCGACCGGCAGCGTGCGGAGCAGCAGCTCAACCCGACGCTCCTCGCTGAGCGGCAGGTCGGAGTCGGAAATCAGCCGGGCCGACTTCCAGATCTCTTCCATCACCTTGGCGTACACGCCGGAGTGCTGGCGGATGTCGAGCCGCGCGGTCTGGAACCCGAAGGCCATGATCTGGTCGAGCCAGGGCCGCAGGTCGGAGTCGAGGATCTCCTTGTTGTTGGTCGCCAGCAGCGATCGCTCCGCCAGCCGCACGTCTTCGCAGAGCTCCTCGACCGACGAGTAAATCCCCTCGGGAACGGGGCCGCTGAGGCCCATTGCGGCGGTCTGTTTAAGCCGCCAGGAGATCACCTTGAACTGGCGGCGGTACAGCTCGTCATCGGCGATGCGGTCCACCTCTTCGCACAGCACCGGCCACTGCTCGCACGCGGCCGCTACCGACTTGGCAAGGTCCTCGCAGGCCGGAGTGTCGCCGCAAGAGATGCTGATCGAGTCGGCCAGGGCCTCGCAAGCCCTGGTGTGGTCCTCGAGCGCCGCCTGACGGAGCCACATGCAGGTCTGCTCAGTGAACTCGGGGGTGACAAACGGGTTGCCGTCGCGGTCGCCCCCCATCCAGGAGCCGAAGCGGATCATCCGCGGCGTGGGGATGTCCGTGTCGGGGTAGCACTGGTTGAGCGCCCGCCGCACCTGGTCCATGACCCGCGGCACGGTGTCCCACAGCACCTCCTGGAACGACAGGCCGCGCTGCACCTCCTCCATGACGGTCGGCTTTGACGCCCGCACCAGATTGGTCTGCCAGAGCTTGGAGATCTCGCTCCGCAGCTCGTGCATGATTTCATCCTGCTCGACCGGCAGCAGGTCGCCGCGGTCGAGCTCGGCGAGCATCCCCCGCATCTTGCGCAGCTTGCTGCGGAGGCTCTTCCGCTTGGCCTCGGTGGGGTGCGCCGTAAAGACCAGCTCGATGTCGATCTTGCCGAGCGCCTGGCCCATCTGCTCGGCGGTCAGGCCGCTGGCGGCCAGCTCCTGGACCGCGGCGAAGGCAGACTCGCGGCGGGGCTCCGGGTGGCGGCGGAGCTCCCGCTCGCGGAGGGCCCGGACCCGCTGACGGTCCTCGGCCAGGTTGGCCAGTTCCAGGAAGCCGCTGAAGGACTGGATGACAATCCGCAGCTGGTCCGCGTCGAGGCCCGCCAGCAGGCTCGCCAGGGCGTCGCCCATGCTGGCGTCGCCACCGCGGAAGTCGCGGGCCTCGGCACGCACCTTCTCGACCAGCTCGAAGGCCTCCTGGCCGGCGTGCCGCAGGATGACCTCGCCGAACACCTGGCCCAGCATCGTGATTTCTTTACGCAGCTTCTCTTCGACAGCCATGCGGGTAGTGGGAGCCATGCGGGTGGTGGGGTGGGTGAGGGGAGCGGGCGCCTTGCCAACTCAGCATGGTCGATTGGGCGCTAACGTCAAGCCGGTTAGGCTCGGTGGCGTCGGTCTCGTTCGTCGGTATTCTAGCACTGGGCAGAGCCCGTGACGCCTCAGGCTCCGTACTACGCCGCCATCTTCACCTCGGCCCGCTCCGAGCACGACGCCGCCGGCCACCGGGCCGCGGCGTGACGATCTGCTACCCGCAGCCACGCGAAGCGATCGCGGCCTGGCGGAAGCAGGTCGAGCACGCCGAGGCCCAACACACAAGCCGCGAGCTGTAGTACGTCCGATACCGAGTCGACGACTGCCGCCTCGAACGCTGCTGGACCTCCACGCCGGACGCCCCGTAAGCCTGTCGGCGTAGCTTCACCGCAATTTTCCCCGCCGGGGCTGCCTGAACTGGGGCCTCGCAAGCTAAAATGGCGGTTCCCTTCGACCTCCCACCGACTCGCACTGCCCCTATGGAAGCCGCCGACTTCCCGCCCGACCCTTCGATCTCGCTGCGTGAAGCGGCCGAGTCGGACCTGCCCGCGATTGTTGAGATCTACAACGCCGCGATCCCGTCGCGGACCTCCAACGCCGACCTGCGGCTGGTCACGGTCGAGAGCCGGCGGGACTGGTACCACGCGCACTCGGCCGAACGCCGCCCGCTGTGGGTTGCCGAGCGGGACGGCAAGGTGGTCGCCTGGGTGGGGCTGTCGGACTTCCTCCCCCGCTACGCCTACCACATCACCGCCGAGGCCAGCGTCTACGTCGACCCATCGCTGCAGGGCCAGGGCGTCGGCCCCTGGATGATGCAGCGGCTGATCGACGAGTGCCCGTCGCTCGGAGTCGAGAACATCATCTCGCTCGTGTTCGCCCACAACAAGCCGAGCCTCAAGGTCCACGAGCGGCTTGGCTTCCAACGCTGGGGCCTGCTGCCCGGCGTCACCAAGCTCGACGACGCGCGCGGTGATGTCGTGGTGCTCGGCCGGAAGATCGGCGCGTAGAGCCATCGTCCTGCCCCAGCTCCCTTGCCGGAGCCTCGCTGCGTGTTGTCTGCAACCCATGGAGTCTGCCACCGTGACCCGCGTCCTCTCCCCTGCCCTGCTCGCTCTGGCCCTCCTATTGGGCGCCGCGGCCGCTCCGGCTGCTGACGGGCCGACCTACGCCAACCCGATCTACGGCGGGCAGGACCCCTACGTGCTGCTGCACGACGGTGTCTACTACATCGCGGCCAGCGCGCCCGGCGACAGCGCGATTGTCGTCTTCAAGTCCGATAAACTCACCGACCCGGGCGTCAGCCGCACGGTGTACGTGCCGCCGGCGACCGGCCCCTACAGCAAACAGCTCTGGGCGCCCGAGATCCACCGGATCGACGGCCAGTGGTACATCTACACCTGCGCCGACGACGGCGATAACGCCAACCACCGGCTGATAGTCCTTAAGGCCGACACCGACGACCCGCTCGGCTCGTACAGCATGGCCGCCGAACTCCAGACCCCCGGCTGGGCGATCGACGAGAGCGTGTTCCGCGCCGCCGACGGCAAGCTCTACTGCGTCTGGTCGGGCTGGCCGGTCGACACCGTGCCCGACTCGACGCAGCACCTGTTCATCTCGCGGATGGCGAGCCCGACCGAGCTCGCCGGCCCGGCGGTCGACATCTCGGGCAAGATGCACGAGTGGGAAACCCGCGGCCGGCCCGACGGGCTGAACGAGGGACCGCAGCCGCTGCTCCGCGACGGCCGCGTGTTCATTGTGTACGCCTGCAGCGGCAGCTGGACAGCCGACTACGCGCTCGGCGTGATGGAGTGCACCGACGGCGACCTGCTCAACCCCGACTCGTGGGTCAAGCAGCCCAAGCCCGCCTTCAGCCGCACCGACCACGTGTACGGCCCCGGCCACGGCTGCCTGACCAAGAGCCCCGACGGCGCCGAGGACTGGCTGGTCTACCACAGCTCGATCGACCCCGAGGGCTCGTGGAACCGCTCGGTCAGCATCCAACGCTTCACCTGGACCGCCGACGGCGCGCCCAACTTCGGCCGCCCAGCGCCGTGGGGCACGGTCCTGCCCGCCCCCTCGGGCGAACCCGCCAACAAGCTCATTAGCGAGCCCGGCGGAGAGCTGGCCGAAACCTTCGATAACCTCGACCGCTGGGAGCCGATCTGCTTCTTCCGCCGCACCTCGGTCCGCGTCCGCGACGGCGCGCTTCAGGTCCGCGGGACGCTCGACCCGCGGTACGGGGACAAGCTTGTGCTGCGTGATCGTGACTACGCCGACTTCGAGGCCGAGGTGGAAGTGAACCGCCGCCGCGGCGACGGCGCCGCCGGCCTCCTCTTCCGCATCAGCAACGCCGCGGTCGGCGTCAACCGCTACCACGGCTACACCGCCCAGTGGACCGCCGACAACCGCGTGCAGCTCGTGCGTTCCAATGGGGATGAGCTGACCGTGCTCGCCGAGGCCGACCTGCCCGGGCGGCCGAACCGCCCCCTCCACTTAAGGGTAGTGGCCCAAGGCGACCGCCTTTCGGTCTACTTGGACGGCGCCCGCAAGCCGCTTATCGAGGCTCAAGACGAAACGTATTTTACGGGAGCGGTTGGTCTGCTGTCGGGCGGCGTGAACAGCACGTTCGACAACTTCCAGGTCCGCCCTCTGTAGCCATCCTGCTAGTTGCGGACGCAGACCACGCGGTCTTCGTAGCGCAGGATGAGCGACCCGTCGCCCACGGCGGTGCTGGCCCACAGCCGGCCGGGGATCTCGTTGGTGCGGACCAGCTCGTACTCGCTGCCGGGCTCGAGCACGTGCACGCCGCCGCGGTCGTTAGGCAGGAAGATCTTGCCGCCCGCCGCCCACGGCGAGGCCCAGAACGCCGACGCACCCCGGGCGCGTTCGCGGTACAGCAGCTCGCCGCTGCTGGCGTCGAACGCGTTCACGATGCCGCCCCGCCGGGCGAGGATGTACACCACGCCGTCGTAGATCAGCGGCGACGACATCCCCAGGGCGGTTTCGTCGGTGCCCCACAGCAGGAAGTCGCTCTTGCCGTCGGCGTCGGGGGAGATGTCGCCCTGCCCGCCCGGCTTGACGGCGAACACCCCGCCGCGTCCGCCGCCGCGGCTCGAGCGGTCCTCGGCGCCGACAATCAGCAGGTCCTCGGTCGCCGACGGCGAGGCCGAGCTGCGGCTGCCGCTGACGTCGAGCGTCCAGAGCAGCTCGCCCGACGCGGGGTCGTAGGAGCGGAACTTGCCGCCGCCGGTCACCAGCTCGGTGCGTTGCTTGTTCTTCCAGATGATCGGCGTGCTCCAGTTGGAGCCCTCGTCCCGGTCTTTGCGCCACAGCTCTTCGCCGGTTTTGGCGTCGAGCGCGACGAGGAACGACTGGTCCTCGCTGTCGACCTGGACGAACAGCCGCCCTTCGTGCAGCGCCGGCGAGCTCGAGGTGCCCCAGTCGGCCTGCATCTTGTAGGAGCCGAGGTCCTTCTGCCAGACGAGGTTCCCGTCGAGGTCGTAGCAGTACAGGCCGGTCATGCCGAAGTAGACGTACACGTGCTCGCCGTCGGTGACCGGGGTTTCCGAGGCGTAGGTGTTGTCGCGGTGGGTGCCGACGCTTGGCACACCCTCCTTAGCGACCTTGCTCCACAGCTTCTCGCCGGAGGCCAGGTCCAGGCAGACCAGCTCCCACTTGTGCGGCGCCCGCTCGCCACGGCGGCCGCTGCTCTCGCCCTCGGCAACCGCGTTGGCCAGCAGCACCTTGCCGCCGGTGATGAGGGGCGTCGCCCAGGCGCGCCCCTCGAGCGGGACCTCCCAGGCGATGTTCTGCGACTCGCTCCACTCGGCGGGGTGGCTGTCGCCCTCGACGACGTTGTTCGCGTTGGGCCCGCGGAACTGAGGCCAGTCACTGCCGTCTTCGGCCGCCGTCAGCAGCGCGGGGGCAAGCAGCAGGGCAAGGCAGGCAGCGGGTAGGGACAGCTTCATAACGCGTGCTCCGAGCGTGGTGAGGAGGGAACGCCGAGTTGGTGAGGTAAGCGCAGACCGCGGACGCATGATAGCGCGGCGGCCCCGTGATGAAACCCTCCGAAAACGCTCAGGCGCCCCCCGGACCCCGACTTTTGTCCCTTATTTCGCCATGCAATCTTAGGGACAAAAGTCGGCCCCTGCGGGACCGGCTCGAAGTCGCAACTCTTGTTATCGGAACGGTTTGCACAGCGTCACGCACCGCAGCCCGCCCGACTTTTGTCCCCTTGTGCACGCAACAACGGACAAAAGTCGCAAGCGATAGCACGCGCGGTTCAGAAGCTCGTCCCCTGCCACTCGGCCCCCGCGGTACTTTCTTGGAGGAAACCAGCAACCAACTCCAACCCACCATTTGAACGCGCCGGGCGGCTCTTTTCGATAAGAATCGTGGAAGAATGCCGCAGGCAATCAATCCCGTAACGCGGAGATCAAGTTACCGCCTCGGGGGAGAGTCGTGCTACTTCGGGCGCTCGCTTCGTCGGGGTGATGCTCCGCAGGTCGCGACGAGCAGCAGCAGGCCGACGGGTTCGGGGACGGGCGTTTCACCGCCGGTCGCTGCCGCGGATCCGTAGTTGGACCGCCAGGTTTGGTAGTCCCCGGGCGTGTAGGCGCCGGACGTGTTGTCCCGCCAGACGGTGTAGTCGGCGGCGTCGACCACGCCGTCGTCGTTGAAGTCGCCGGGGAGCAGAGCGGCCTGGACGACCGACAGCAGGCCCTGGCTCTCGAGCAGCGTGACGTCCCACGCGAGCGGCGCCGACAACGCCGGTAGCAGCAGCGAGTCGAACGCCCCGCCCTTCTGACCGCCCCAGGCGAGCAGCGGGAAGGAGTCGCCGGCGGATGGCTGGAAGCCATCGATTAGCGTGACCTCCAGCGCGCCGCCGGCAGTTAGGTCGCCCGACGCGGCCAGGGCGTCGTGGTTGTCGGCGGCGGCGAGCTCCATCATCAGGATGCCGCTGGCGGCCTGGGTGTAGTTGCCGACGATCATGATGACGCCGGCCGATTCGCCCGGCGCTACGGCGCCGCTGCTGGTGACGTCGCCGACGATCTCTCCGGCGCCGACTAGGCTGCCGCTGTCGTTGACGACGATCGTGGGCGAGTAGAGCGTCGCGCCCGGCGCAAGGCGCAGCTCGCCCTGTCCGGCGGCGCCGCCGACGCGGGTCTCGTGCTCGACCATCAGCCAGCCGGCGGCGATGGTCAGCGCGGCGTTGTCGCCGGCGTCCGGCGCGATCTCGAGCAGTCCGGCGTGCTGGCCGACCGCGTCGACCACGATGGCGCCCGACTTGATGACGGCGTTGTCGAACCGCGACGGCTGCCAGGGCGTGCCCGCGGTGACGCCCTGGTCGTCGGTCCGCCAGTTCATGATGTTGGCGTAGCGGCTGTCGGCGCCGCCGGTGAAGACCAGCGGGGTCGGTGCGGGGAACTCGCCCTTCTCGTTGATGAACTCGATCAGGTTGATGTAGCCGTCGGCGTCGAAGTCGAGGTTCCAGTCGCTGGCCAGGTTGGGGTTGAGCCCGTGGGCCAACTCCCAGACGTCGGGCATGGCGTCGCCGTCGGTGTCGTAGTTAGCGGGGTGGCTGGTGGCGGGCGCGGCGAGCAGGGCGTTGAGTTCGCCCGAGTCGGGCGACGACAGGCCAATCGTGGGGCTGGTGAAGTTGGTGAGGTTGCCGAGGACGCGGGAGTCGATGGCGTCGCGGTCCCACCACCAGTTGCCGACGTAGTCGCGGACCTGGTTGTAGGCGTCCGGCGCGGTTTGTGTGGCGACCGCCGGCGTGGCGAACGGGCTGGCCATCTGCGTGAGCGACTGGTCGGTCACCGGCGTCGAGACCCGGAACATGGCCCAGCCGGTGTCGGCGCCGTCGACCACACCGTCGGCCGGGGTCCCGCCGGGCGCGTCGTCGGGGTCGATGTAGTTGCCCGACTGGTAGACCCGCGAGGTGACGTTCTTGTCGACGCTGAACGCGTAGTTGGGCGAGCCCTGCGTGCCCGGCCCGGCGATGATGTAGTTGCCGACGTAGTTGACGTCGGAGTACTCCTGCTCGGCGTCGCTGCTGCCGCCGGTGTAGCTGGCTCGGTCGCGGAAGTTGTACACCACGTTGTTGCGGAAGTCGGCGGTGAGGGTCTCGCCGTTGTAGGTGCCGAACCGGGCCTGGCGGCTCGCGTTGTTGGCGTACAGGTTGTGGTGGAACGTCACCTCCGAGCTGATCTTTGGCCGGATCAGCGAACCGTACGCGTGGTTGCTGACCAGCGCGTCGTGGATCATGGTGTACTGGACGCTGATGTTTGTGTTGTTGTTGGTGACCGAGAGGATCTCGTCCTCCGACCACGAGGCCGACAGGTGGTCGAGGATCAGATTCGTCCCCAGGCCGCTGCCCGCAAAGGTGATCGAGTCCTGCCCGTTGCCGTCCCCCTTGCGGAACGAGAGGTACCGCAGCACGACGTTGCGGTTCTCCTTGCCGCTGCTGTGGGTCAGCTGCACGGTGTCGCCGTACACAGTGACTGGGCTGGGGGCGGTCTGGCCGGCGATGTAGTAATTGGCCAGGTTCTTGATGTCGACGTTGTCCGCGATGTTGATCGTTCCGCCGACGTCGAACACGACGATCTTGTTCGCGCTGTTCTGCTGGAAGGCGTCGCGGAACGAGCCGGGGCCGCTGTCGTTGAGGTTCGTGACGTGGTAGACCGTGGCGTTGGAGAACCAGCCGGCCGCCGGCGCCGCGCCGGAGAACGTGCCGCCGTACCCCTCGGCGCCGGGGAACGCGGGGAGCTGGGCCGTGACCGCTTGAGGCGCCGCCAACGCCACGCAGGCGGCGGTGGCCAACGCATAGCGCCGCCGCTTGCCGGCGGCCAGCAGCAGCCCAACCGCGCCGATCAGCGGTAGCGCGGCCGGCTCGGGCGCCGTTGTTGGGGCGCCGGACGAGACTTCGGTCGCTCCAAAGTTCGCCCGCCAGACGTCGTAGTCGAGGCCGGTGACCAGGTTGTCGCCGTTGCCCGCGAAGTTGATCTGCGACTCGTCGGTCCCCTGGGCGTCCCGCCAGACGGTGTAGTCGGCGGCGTCGACCAGGCTGTCGGCGTTGAAGTCGCCGGGCAGGGCCGACTCGAACGCGCCGAGGTCGGGCGCCGAGCCGTTGTACGGCAGGTCGACGTCCGTGCCGGCGTCGATCAGGTTGCTGCCGGGCGCCAGCCGCAGGAAGCCGCTGACCGGCAGGCTGCCGTCGGCCTGACGCGGGCCGCGGGCGATGGTGTCGTCGAGCGACAGGAAGTCGGCCGAGTTGACCGGGATGCCGTTCCAGGTGTTGAACGAGTCGGTCACGCCGGACTGGAAGATGTCCGACTGCGATCCCGCCACGGAGATGTTGTTGCGGAGCAGGTGCTGGTTGACGGTCTCGAACGACTCCTCGTCGAACTGCCAATTGCGGTTCGAGTCGAACACCGTGGCGTTGTTCACCTGCACGCCGAAGCCGTTGCCGTTGACATCGATGCCGCGGACCTGGTTGTCCCACGCCAGCACGCGGTTGAGCACGTGCGGACCGGCGTCCTGGCCGAGCTTGAAGCCGTTGCCGTCGCCGTTGAAGTTGCCGTTGGTGAGGTTGTTCTGCTCGAGGGCGTCGACCTCGAAGAACCGCGGAAGGATCTTGCCGTTGTCGAACGACCACGAGTCCTCGACCAGCACGCCGCCGGCGATGCTCTGCCACATGTCCCAGCCGTCGTCGGCGTTGCCCCAGGCGCGGGCGCCGCGGACCACGTTGCCGGGGCCGAGGTCGGAGAACTTGAGGGCGAAGCCGTCGGCGTTCTCGCCGTTGCTGCTCGGGTCGTAGTTCTCGTACGAGTCGGCGTTGAGGATCAGGTTGTGCGCGGCGGCCCCGCTGAGCTGCAGGCCGGAGTCGCCGTTCCAGCGGGTGACCATCTGTTCGTAGACGCCGTGGTTCGCGCCGCTCCAGATGCCGTTGTCGCGGGCGTTCTGGATGGTCAGCCCCTTGAGGTGCAGCCAGTCGGCACCGCCGTCGACCTGGATGCCCCGGCCGCTGGAGCCGCCCCACAGCGAGTTCGACATGCCGGAGAAGTCGAGGACGGGGGTCTCGTCGGCGTAGGACCAGACGCGCACCGGCGCGGCCTCGGTCCCGGCGCTGGAGCTCTGGAAGCGGACCCGGTTGTCGAGGTCGTACTGCCCGCCGCGGACATACAGGGTGTCGCCCGGCGAGAGCTGGCCGATAGCGTAGTCGAAGCCGCCCCACGGCGAGGCGATCGACCCGCTGCCCGCGTTGCTGCCGCCGGGGGCGATGAAGTACTCGGCGGCGTGCGCCGGGGGGATGGTCAGTGCAGCGAGTATCAGCAACGCCGCCGCGCGGCGGCAGGTCTTCACGGGGTTCGTCATCGGGGCCTTCTCGGTTCCGTACTTTCTGCCGCGGGGGCGGCGGTTCATTCGCCGCGGGTGAGGTCGTGCAGGTAGACCTCGAGGTTCGTTAGACCCGGCCAGCCACGTGCGACCGCCAGCGAGTCGCCGCCCGCGTCGGCGGGATTGGCAGGGTCGAGCTGGTGGGCGCGCTCGTAGTCGTCGGCGATGCCGTCCTGGTCGGCGTCGAAGCCGCCGGGGCGGCGCTGCTCGGCGAGGTCGTCGACGCCGGGCAGCACACCGTCGGCGCCGCGGAATTCTTCCTGGGAGTCGATCACGCGTCCGTCGTGGTGGATCAGCGAGTCGATGATCCGCGTGTCGATCGCGTCCCGCCACAGGCTGGCGCCGGCGCCGCGGACGACCTGCTGGTAGGCGTCCTCGGCGGGTTGGATGGCGTCGGCGGTCGCCGGGTCGAGGAACGCGAACGGATCGCCGGTCGTGCGGAGCGTGTCGTCGTGATCGAGCTGCGTGATGGCGGTGTCGACCAGGTCGGTCGACTCGACCGGCAGGCCGTTGTACTGATCGTCCTCGTCGCGGTCAAACAGGTTGCCGCGGGCGTACAGCAGCGTGGGCGAGTAGGCGATTCCCCTGGCCGCGCCGCCGCCGCGGAAGAAGTACTTTGCGTGCTTGGCGGGACCGGTGATGTAGCTGTTGGCGATCAGGTTAATCCGCACCATGCCGAGCTCGCTGCGGTAGGTCGCCTGGTCGCTCCAGTTGTAGACGACGTTGTTCAGCAGGTTGACGTCGGCGCTGCCGCGGGCCGACTCGGCCAGGCCGTTCCGGATCCGCTGCTCGCCGCCCAGCGACGGGTTCCGCGAGCGGTTGTGCGCCCACAGGTTGCCGAGGAAAGTGTAGCCGCCGCGGCACGCGTCGCGGTCGTCGGCCGACAGGCCGCCGCGGACCAGCGTGCCGTAGCCGTGCGCGCCCTTGCTGTGCAGCGAGTGGTCGAGCGCCTCGGCGATCAGGCAGTGCTGCACCGTGACGTCGCGGGCCTCGGTGACGGAGAGGGTCTCATCGATGGCCCAGGTGGCCGACACGTGGTCGAAGATGACCCGCTCGGCCCCATTGCCGATGTGCACGGAGTTGGCCTTCGACCCGACCAGGTCGCCGCGGCTGACGCCGGTTTGGCCGACCACCTCGCCGGCGGGCCGGCCGTGGAGGTCGCTGCAGCGGACCCGCAGGTGCCGCACGACGATGTCCTTGGCGCCGGAGACTTCCAGCGGGTAGCCAAACAGCGTTACGCCGCCGGGCGAGGTCTGGCCGGCGACGGTGATGCGGTCCTTCTGGATCTCGAGCGGCTCTTTTAGGTGGATCACGCCGGCGACATCAAACACCACCGTGCGCGGCCCGATGTCGGCGCGGAAGGCGTGGCGGAGGCTCCCCTTGATCTTCTCTTCGCCCCGGTGCGGCGCGTAGTCTTCGAGCGTCGTGACGTGGTAGACTGCGCCGCCGCGGCCGCCGGCGGAGGCGGCGCCCTGCCCCAGTGCCCCAGGGAAGGCAGGGGCCGCGGGCGGGCCCGCCGCCGCATGGGCGGCAGAAGCGAGCACGAACTCAACGGCCAACGCGATAACAACGATAAAACGCATAGGGATCCGCGGGCTGTTCTGATGCGCAGAACGGCCGCGACCCAGTTCGGGCCGCGGCCGCACATGCAGATTCAAAAGACTACTCTTGAGCCGCTAGGCAGAGCGGCGACGGCCCGCCAGGGCGGCCGCGGCCAGGGCCAGCAGGCCGAGCGAAGCGGGCTCGGGGACGTAGCTGAGTACCGCGCCCGGGCCCGATTCCTTGGGCCAGAACCGCGCCTGGTTGCCACTCGTACTTTCATTGCCGCGGAGGATCAGGAAGGTGACCTCGCCGTTGGTGTCGGCGTTGAGGAAGGCGTCAAGTGCGGCGCTCGAGAAAGAGTATTTCTCGTTGGTCACCTGCGGGCCGTACAGTTGGTCTGCTACCAGGAGCGTCAGATTAGCCGTGTCGAGATCCTGGACCTCATCGTAGGAGGCCATGGCGGCCGTCTCGGCGGTAGGGTCCATGCCGTCCGGGATAAGGCCCGGAGCGTTGTTGTAGGTGACGGTGGTCTCGTCCCAACTGGTTTCGTCGGGGTCGGTCTCGTTCAGCCCGTACAGCTTGAGGGTGTTTGAGGCGCCGCTGTCCGAGCGCTGCCAGAACAGGTCGAGCGAAACTCCGGAAATGCCGCTCGGCAGGCCGGCCGTGGGGAACCGCAGCAGGATGACATCGTTATCGTCGGCGTCGATGTCGGTCCTGGCGTTCATCTGGTCGTTGCCGTTGCGGTTGCTGTCGGCGTCGTCTTCGCGGACCCAGGTGTCGTCGGCCACGTTGATCACCGCGGCCAGCGTCGGGCCACCCTGAATGGCGAGGATCGCTAGGCAGCTCACCGAGAAAAGAGCGGCGCCGCGGAGGGAGAGAGGTCGTCGGGGTCGCGAGATCATTAGATGCACTCCTGCCGCTGATGCGGAAACACTGAGAAGAAAAAGCGAGAAACGTTGCTACTGAAAAGCGCGGTTCAAGGGACTCCGAAGCCGCGTCGGGACGCAACGCCGCAAGTCTTGGCAAGGGCGTCGCTACAACCACGTTAGATTTGCGCGAATTGGGAATCAACGCCCTTCATTGCAACTAGGGTCGACCTGCTTGTAACGCGCAATGTGCATGTGGAGTATGGGTGTTTGACTGCGTTCTACACGCGCTAGATGCAACTTGTGGCAGTTAGGTGCCAGTTGTTGCAGTTGGCTCTGCTGGAGGGTGGTTGCCTGCCGAGTACTGCGCAGAGATTGCAGCGACCGTGCGACGACGGTCCCTTCGATTGCAGGAACGAGAGTTGGTCCGCCGGTCGTTGCGGCTAAGATGAAATCAGCTGAGCCGACTGCTCAGACACTATTCTTTCGTCCCTATTCTATTCCGCCGGCGTGGGCGGGCTTGTAACCCTTCGTGGCTTGGGCGTGTTCCCGCCCTTAGTAGGCTGCGTTGTTCGTGCTGTTGATACGTTGCAAGTAAATCATTCGCGTCGCCGCGTTCGCGGGGCGCCCACGGGAGGTTGTGCTCAGATGGTAGCATCGTTTGTCAATGGCAGCAGGAGCCGCCGACCGGCGTTCACGCTGGTTGAACTGCTGGTTGTAATCGCGATCATCGGCGTGCTGATCGCGCTCTTGCTGCCGGCGGTGCAGTCGGCGCGCGAAGCGGCGCGGCGGATGCAGTGCGTGAACAACCTGAAACAGGTTGGCTTGGCGGTGCACGGCTACCACGACGTCACCAAGCACCTGCCGCCGATGCGGATCTATGACCATCAGCAGACCTGGTCATCGCTAATCCTTCCTTTCATGGAAGAGGCCGCCGCTGCTGACCTCTGGGACAACGAGCGAGGTTGCTTCTACGATCAAACCTACGAGGCGCGAACGGCGACCATCCCAAGCTTCTACTGTCCCAGCGTCGGGCACGAATCCACGATCGTGGAGCACATTCCTCACGACACGGGGCACGGCCATAGCCGCGGAGGCGATAACGGTCGCGGCTACGCAGGCTCAATCAGCGACTATCGCAATGTGTCGGGGTCAAGCTGTCCGGTTACGTTTCGGCGACCTGGCCAAACTCAGGACGAGGGATTCACCGACGGAAACTATGCGGGATGGTCGGGGTCGTATGTAGATGGCGCCATGCCGCAGGCTAGGAATATTCGGTACCGCGGGGGATCCGCCATTGGTAACCGCAGTGTGGTGTCCTTCAAGGCGCTCACGAGTTTTTCCAAGATCATTGATGGCACGAGCAAGACCTTGCTCGCCGGGGAGGTGAGCAAGCGACTGGCGGAAGGCGTGCAGGTATTCAACGGCGACTCGCTGCCCGGCATCGCTATCGGCGAGACGAGAGACTTCTGCCAACAACTCTGCCTCGAGGCCAATGACGATCCAAAGAATGGTCCGTTGGGCGGTCTCGGGTTTGGCGCCGGACACCCAGGCGTCGCGGTGTTTGCGATGTGCGATGGTAGCGTGCATGTCCTTAGCCGCTCGACCGACCTCAAGGTAATGGACCGGGCGGCTACCCGTGCCGGCGAAGACATCTACGACTTCGACGGCACTGCGCCGTCCTGCCATACGCCCTAGGCGAATGCGATGCGCACAGTCCGCGTGAGAGCACGCGAATCGATCACCTGGATCTTCTCTTCTACTTGAATCCGAGGAACTGTCAGATGCTAATCGGCTCCTGTCTACTATTTGCGCGGCGCGGTATTGCGACGCTCTGTATTTTGTCCATCACCGCTGGCGCCGCTCATGCGGCGACCTCATGGGACGGCGACGGCAATTCCAATTGGTGGTTTGATCCTGCCAATTGGAGCGCGGGCACTCTGATCCCACCGGCGCAGCTCAGTGGTGATACTGTTGTCGCGACCGATGCGCAGATCAATGTTGGTTCCGGCCCGTGGGACCTGACCGGTGAAGGCGTTGTCTACGACCCAGACAACGACCCCTTCTTCGCCGCGGCCGCGTCGCTGACCTACCCAACCGGCTCGAATATTGCCGGAAGCGTTGGCAGCGACTACGGCCCTCAGCACATCTACCGCCTCTACATTTCCCGCAACACAACGAATTCTAACTTGCTGACGATCAAGAGCGGCGACCTGGCCATTGAGAGCACGACCATTATCGGGCGCTCCGGAAGCACTGCGGGGAATGAGAACCTCGGGCAGATCACGCAGACCGGCGGTCGGCTCAACATCCCGTCCAATCAGCTCGACATCGGCAACTCAGAGGATTCGGGGTGGGGCAATGGCGCCTACGAGTACCTCGGCGGCACTATGGACATCTCGATGGACTCCGGCAGCGGCATCCGCCTGGGCCACGGTAGGAGTTCGGGCCCGTCGGGTGTCAACCGGTTTGTGATCGGCAATGGCGCCGCCGGTCACGTCCGCACCTGGGACTACATCTCGATCTCCTACCGCGGCTCGGCCGACGGCGTGTTCACCGAGGGGCAGGACCCCAACGGCGTCGACCGCGGCGTGGCGATTACCGAGTTCGTCTTCCAGAACGGCGGCTTCCGGCCGATGCAGGTCGCTCGCAACGTGACGCTCAACAATGGCCTCGAGGCCAATACGGGCGCCACGCTTTCCTCGCGGCTGGTGCTGTCACTCGACGAAGCGCCCGCCGTCGACGGCCTTGGTGTGCCCTCGGACATGGGCCTGTTTGACGTCGACTTCGACATCGGCTTCGGATCGAACGGCGGCGTCGTCAACGGCTTCGGCGACATCGACAACGATACCCTGACCGACGCCGTGTTTGCCTGGGAAGACGGCGCCGGCCACTACCTCGAGGGCGACACCGTGTCGGCCATGTTTGGCGGCACCCGCTACGACTGGACCATCTCCTACACGGGCGACATTACCTGGACCGACGCCGACAACAGCATCGTCAACACGATCAGCGGCGCCGGCTCGGGCGGCGACATCGTGCTGATGGGCCTCGGCTCGGAGTTCCTCGGGCTGCAGGGCGACTACAACGGCGACGACGTCGTCGACGCCGCCGACTACACCGTGTGGCGCGCCGGCAACTCGCCGGACAGCTCGCAGGCCGGCTACGACCTGTGGGCGGCCAACTACGGCTCGTCGATCCCGGCGGCTGCCTCGGCCGCGGTCCCTGAGCCGGTGGCGCTCTCGCTGCTCGCCTCGACCGTGCTCCTGACGGGCGTGCGTCGTCGGCGTTAGTCGCAGAGCGGTAGAGAACAGCTTCAACAGACGCGGCGGCGGCCTCCGGGGCAGGGGGTCGCCGCCGTTCTGCGTTGGGAGTCGGGCGGCGAGCCGAGGGAGCGGTAGTCTGGCGGGCGGGCATAATTGCTTGCTTCGCGCCGGCGGTCAGCCTATCCTGACAGCGCCGGCGGCGGTGCCGTAGGCTGGCGTTCTTCTCTTCTCCCTCTTCTCTCGAACGGCGCCGAGTAACTATGAGCGAGCCTGCTGCCTTTGCGGTGATCAAGGATGGCAAGCCCCGATACTTTGCCGACCGCTGGGCGGCCGCGCTCTTGCGGCGTGAGCTGTTATGGGGGCCCGACGACTTTGCCGCGTGGGTCGAGCAGTTCGAGGAGCTCGACGAGTGGGGCGGCGACTGCTCGGGCGGGGTCGCCGTGGATCTCGACCGGCGGGCACTGTGCTGGACCCGAGACCCCGACGCCTCGGCGGTCCCGCATGTCCGCAGGACCTACGAGCGGCTGCTCTCCGCGGCCTGGCCCGGTTACAAGCTGACGCCGGCGGCCGATAGCCTCGCGCTGGCAAAGGGGTTCGGCCTGATGGTCGACGCCGAGGATCAGCCCGACCACGCGGACGACGAGTACAAAGCCCGACCCGAATCGGTCGAAGAGGCCGCCCGCGAAGATGACGACGACGACGACCAGGACGACGACGGTGCGCCCGCGGCGTGGATCACCGTGCTCGACAAGAGCGGAGCGGCCCGGCACCGGCGGCTCGACGAGCTGTCGCTCGACTTGCTGCGGGGCGAGTCGGCCGCGTTCCGCGCGGCGCTGAAGCTGAAGCCGGCCGAGATCCCCCGCGAGGCGTCGGTCGCCGAGGGCCTGTTCGTCAACGTCGACGACCGCACAGCGTTTGTGTGGGGGTCGCCCGAACTGCTGGCCACGATGACCCGGCTCGGCAAGCAGTGGAAGGGCTGGACGCTCCGCTGGACCAAACGCGGCTACGCCCACCAGTGCGAGGCCTCGGGCGTCGCCGGCCGGCCGATGTCGGACGTCGACGCGTTGGCAAAGATCCTGCCGCTGGCGTTGTCGACCGAGCAGTTTAACATGGGCGCGGTCATTGGGCTGATTGGCGGCGGCGTGCAGAGGTACGCCCGCAAAGCGACCGGCTGTCTGGTGGTGGTGCTCTGTGTGCCGCTGGCGCTGTTCGGCGTGTTCTCGGGCAACTGGACGGCGGTGGGCTACGCGGCCGTTGGCACGATAGTCGTGGTGGTCGGCGGCTACAAGTTGCTGAGTTGGCGGGTGCGGAGGGCGTTCAGGAAGAAGGTGACGCTGGGCGGCGGTGATGAACCGACGACGGTTGTGGCGGGGCCGCTCGACCAGCTAACTCGCAAGCAGCGGGTGGACGCGCTGCTGGCCGCCGCCGGCCTCCCGGCATTGGCGGAGGTGGAGCCGCACTTCCCCGACGCAACCGGCTTAGAGCTGCTCGCCCAAGGCTAGCCGCGGAAAACGCTTGGAGCCGCCATGGCCATTCGCTACTACGCAGAAGACATCTCGAAGGTCCCGTACAAGCTGCTGCGGGGCGCGCTGGCCAAGCAGCTGGGCATCGTCGCGGGGCCGGTGGCGTTCGCGTTCCGCCTGGCGGGCCGGTTTGGCCTGCGTCTGCCGCCGAACTGCGGCGTGGGGTTCCCCGGCACGGATGTCGAGGTCGACCCCTCCGAACTGCCGGCCGCCGCGGTGGCCAAATGGGCGCCGCTGCTCGAGCAGCTCGCCGACCTGGGGTTCGAGCCGCTGCGGGTGCGGAAATCGCGTGTCGTGGGGATGAAGCTGCAGTACGCGGCGACTCTCTACCAACCCCGGCACGGCTGCGTGGCGATCCTGGAGTGGATGCGGATGCAGGGCGCGGAGGGCCTGGAGGAAAACACGCCGCTTGAGTTCGACAGCTACTGCGAGCGGGGGCCGGATGTCATGACCGGCATGGTGCGGAGGGAGGACGTGCCGCTCGGCGCGATGTTCCAGCTCGCGGACGTTGAGATCGAGAACCACGACAACCGCGGCCCGCTCGCCGAACGCCTCGCCCGGCACCGCGAGCGTTGCCGAGGCCGCGACGTGATCCCGTTGCACGCCGACAACGTCGGCCCGCTGATCGACGACCGCGCGAACCGCCGGTTCGGGGCGCTGATGGAGTCGGGCCTGCTGCGGGAGCTCTCGGAGCAGGAGGTCGAGCGGCTCCGCTCGATCGACACGACCGGCCTGCTCGCGGAGTGAGCCTGGGGCCCCGCCTACCGCTTCATCAGCAGGTGCGCGTCGCGGGGGTCGTCGAGGCTGGCGGCGAGCTTGCCGAGGGCCTCGGTCTCGATCTGGCGGACGCGCTCGCGGGTCAGGCCGAGCTGCAGGCCGATCTCCTTGAGGGTCCGCGGCTCGATGCCGCCCAGGCCGAAGCGGAGCTTGAGGACGGTCGCCTCGCGCTCGTCCATGGTCTTGAGCATCTCGAGCACGTGGCGCAGCGAGTCGTTCTCGACCATCGCCTCGTCCGGGCTGAGCTGATCCTCGTCCATCACCATGTCGCCCAGGGTCCAGCCGGCCTCGGTCTGGTCGGTCTGCGGCGTGGCGTTGTAGATCTTGATCGCCTTCTTGATGATCGGCAGCTTCTTCTTCGGCAGGCCGAGCACGCGGGCGATCTCCTCGGGCGTCGGCGAGCGGCCGAGCTCTTCGGTCAGGCGGCTGCTCGCCCGCCGCCACTTGGAGAGCAGCTCGACCATGTAGGCCGGGATGCGGATGGTCTTGCCGGTGTTGATCAGCGCCCGCTTGATCGACTGCTTGATCCAGTAGCTGGCGTAGGTGCTGAACCGCGTGCCCATGGCGGGGTCGAAGCCCTCGACCGCGCGGAGCAGGCCGAGGTTGCCCTCCTCGATCAGGTCCTGCAGGCCGAGGCCCTTGCCGGAGTACCCGCGGGCGATGTTGACGACCAGGCGGAGGTTGGCGCGGACCATGCGGTCGCGGGCCTGGGTGTCGCCGTTGCCGATCTTGACCGCCAGCTCCTTCTCCTCGTTGGCGGAGAGGAGGGCGGTCTCGTTGATCTCGCGGAGGTAGGTCTCTAGCGGGCTCTGCACGCTCGAGCTGGATCGTTTCTTGGGGGCGGCTGGCATGGCGGGCGGTGCTTCGGGCGGGCGCCGGGTCGGGGAGGGCGGGCGCGCAATTGGTTTTGGACTGCTAGCAATGGGTATCGTCGCTAGGGCAGGCGGACCTTTGCGGCGGCGCAAGATGGTGGCGGTGCGCCGGATGCGCGTGTGGCGCGGGCCGCGCCAAAAAAAACGACGCGACGGGATGCAACCCGTCGCGTCGTGCGGTAGTAACGATTCCAGGGGCCGGAGGGCCCGCGGAGGGACTAGTCCTCCTGGCTCTCCGAGTCGCCCTCGGCGACCGGCGCCGGCTCTTCGGCGGCTCCGGGCGCCTTGAACAGCGGGCCGCCATCGCCGAGGCCGCCCTTGAGGTCGGCCGCCGGCTTCGAGACGCCTTCGTCCGAGCCGCCGTCTTCGGTGGCGAGGTCTTCCTCGGCCCACTCGACCCGCTTGCGGGACAGGCCGATCTTGCGGTCGTCGGTGTCGACGCGGAGGATCTTGACCTCGATCTCGTCGCCGACGTTGCAGACGTCCTCGGGGTTCTCGACCTTCTCGTCAGCCAGTTCCGAGATGTGCAGCAGGCCTTCCAGACCGTCTTCCAGCCCGACGAACACGCCGAAGTTGGTGATCTTGGTGACCTTGCCCTGCACCAGCTGGCCGGGCTGGTAGCGGCTGGGGATGTCGGTCGCCCAGGGGTCGTCCTCCATCTGCTTGAGGCCCAGGGCGATGCGGCGGCGATCGGTGTCGACCGAGATCACCTGGCACTCGACCTCCTGGCCCTTCTCGACCACTTCGCTCGGGTGGCTGACCTTGCGGGTCCAGCTCATGTCCGAGACGTGCAGCAGGCCGTCGATGCCCTCTTCGATCTCGATGAAGGCGCCGTAGTTGGTGAGGTTGCGGACCTTGCCGGTTACCAGCTGCCCCGGCGGGTACTTCTCGGCGACCTTGTCCCAGGGGTTGTCCTGGGTCTGCTTCATGCCGAGCGAGATCTCCTGCTTTTCCTCGTTGATGCCCAGCACCACGACCTCGACCTGGTCGTCGATGTTGACCAGCTCCGAGGGGTGGCTGATGCGGCGGGTCCAGGACATCTCGCTGATGTGCACCAGGCCCTCGATGCCGTCCTCGAGCTTGACGAAGGCGCCGTAGCTCATGACGTTAACCACCGTGCCGGTGACGCGCGAGCCAACCGGGTACTTGGTCGAGACGTCGTCCCACGGGCTGGGCTGCTTCTGCTTCAGGCCCAGCGCGATCTTTTCCTTCTCGTAGTCGATGTGCAGGACCATGACCTCGAGCTCGTCGTCGATCTTGACCAGCTCGGAGGGGTGGCTGATGCGGCCCCAGCTCATGTCGGTGATGTGCAGCAGGCCGTCGATCCCGCCGAGGTCGACGAACGCGCCGAAGTCGGCGATGTTCTTCACGACGCCCTTGCGCAGGTCGCCGACGTTCAGCTCCTTGAGCAGCTCGGCCTTCTTCTTGGCGCGTTCCTGCTCGATCAGGCTGCGGCGGCTGACCACGATGTTGCGCCGCTGCTCGTCGATCTTGAGCACGATGCACTGGATCTCTTTATCGATGTACTCGCCGATGTCGTGCGGGCGGCGGATGTCGACCTGGCTGGCGGGCAGGAACACATTGACGCCGATGTTGACCAAGAGGCCGCCCTTGATCTTGCGCTCCACGGTGCCGGTCACGACGTCGCCCTCGTGGACGGACTCCATGACCGCCATCCACTTCTCGATCTTCTCAGCCTTGCGCTTGCTGAGCACGATCATGCCACGCTCGTCGTGGCGGCCGACCACGTCCTCGACGTCCTCGACCAGCACGCGGACCGTGCCGCCGATCTCGGGGTCCGGATCGGCCGGGTTCTCGTCGTCCTCCTCCCACTCGCTGCGGGGCACCATGCCCTCGCTCTTGTAACCGACGTCAACGATCACGTACTCGGCGTCGACGCGGACAATCTTGCCCTCGACGATCTGGTTGATCGAGACGTCCTCGCCGGCCAGCCAGTCGGCTTCGTCCGGGGCCTCCAGGAGGCCGACGCCCATCGCGGCTTCCAGGTCGTCGTCGGTGACGTCAAACTCACGCAGCAGGTTGCGGTTAACCATTGGGGAAGAAATAGAGGTGGTTGTGCCGCGTTACGGTCGCCCTCGGCGGGGCCCCAAAGACAGGGGGCCAGATAGAAGGGGCAACGGCGGCTAGAACGGCTCCTCGGCCCGGGGCAGCAACACGCGGCCCGCGAAATTAGGACTGGGAGAATCCCACAAGCTATCACACATTCCGGCCCGCGAAAAGGCGGATCTTGCCGACCCCCCCCGACGCTGGCCGGCCCACCGGCAAAACCAGCGCCACCCAACCGTCGCCGCCCCAGCCGGGGCCCGATCGGCCAGATCCGGCCTTTGCCGGCCCGCGGGCTGATTACGCTAATAACCAGAGGCTCCCCCTGACGACATAACCGGTAGAGTTTGCCATGGCGCGTTGTTTTCCGCTTGTACTGCTAGCACTGTTGGCCGCCCCGGCGGTCGGGCAGGCGCCCGTCGCGGCGCAGGCATATCAGCGGCGCGGCAGCCAGGACGCCGGCCGGGCCTACTACCACGGTTCGGCCCCAGCGCCCTACCGTGGCGGCGGATCGGCCGTGGCGGCCGGCTCGTTTCAACGCCCTTACCCTTATCACCTGGACTACTACAAGCAGCGGTACGGCGGCAGCTACGAGCCGTATTTCGGCAACCTATATGGCCCGCCGAACGTCGTGCTGGGCGCCCCCTACGGCGGCTACGCACCGCCGGCCTACGCGGCGCCCTACCCGTACCAACAGCCAGCCCCCGCCGCCCAGACGCCCCCTCCGAGCGAGCAAGCGGCCCAGGCGATTACCTGTCCCCACTGCCACCAGCCAATCTACTTCGCCGCCCCGCCGGTAACCGACGGGCCGTAGCCGAGAGCAGCGAAACGCAAGGAAGCACCCCATGAACGGATTCAACGCCCGGCGAGTTGTGAAACGCTCCGCCGCCTCGGCGCTGTTCGCCCTGACACTCTGCCCGCACGCCTTCGGGCAGGCTCCGCCGCCGGCGGCGCCCACAACGCACATTCATCCAGAATCTGCTCCTTTCGCGGGAACTCACAACTACCGCTCCCAGGCGCAGCCCTTCCGCTACGGGTGGTTCGGCGCCGAGCACTTCTACCCGACCAACCAGACGCACAAAACCTACTACGACGACGTCGTCCGCTGGTCGCGTTGGCGACGCTACTAGCGGCGGCGGACTGCTGGCCGACACGAGCGCAGCGGCCTGGCGGGTGTGTTAGAATGCGGGGGCTGTTTAGATCACTCCACTTACCCCGCCGAGTCACAACCCCCGTCGAGTCACCACGATGCGCACGATCCTGAGCTGCTGCGTTTGTCTCCTGCTCGCCAGTCACACCGCGGCCGCAGCGCCTGCCGCCGCACAAGAGACCGATGGCTTTGTCCCGCTGTTCGACGGCGAGTCGATCGACGGCTGGGTGAAGCGCGGCGGCAAGGCGACCTACAAGGTAGAGGACGGCGAGATTGTCGGGACCAGCGTCCTGAACACCGACAACACCTTCCTCTGCACGCCGCGCAACTACGGCGACTTCGAGCTGAAGGTCGAGCTAAAGGTCGACTCCAAGCTCAACTCCGGCATCCAGATCCGCAGCCTCTGTCGCGACGAGGCCTACAACGAGACCGCCGCCTGGCCCAACGGCAAGGAGTGGAGCGGGCGCATCCCGGGCGGCCGGGTGCACGGCTACCAGGTAGAGATTGATCCGTCGGACCGCTCGTGGTCGGGCGGCATCTACGACGAGGCCCGCCGCGGCTGGCTCTACAACCTCGCCGGCGACGAGCACAAGGAGGCCCGCGCCGCCTTCAAGCCGAACGAGTGGAACGAGTACCGCATCCGCTGCGAGGGCGACCACATCCAGACCTGGATCAACGGCACACCGGTGGCCGACCTGCACGACGACCACACCGCCGAGGGCTTCATCGCCCTGCAGGTGCACGGCATCGGCGGCGACAAGGACAAAGAGGGGACCCAGGTCCGCTGGCGGAACCTGATGATCAAGGAACTGTAGATCAGTCGCCGCTAGTCAGTCTAGACAACAGCCGCGTCGCGAGGTCCTCGCGACGCGGCTGTTTTTGTTGAATGCTACTCCTCGAGCCGCTGCTTGAACTTCTTGTACAGCTGCTTGTGGCGGTCGTTCAGGTCGACCTCCCTGCCCTGCACGTACGCCCGTTCGACTTGGGTGGCGATGTCGAGCGGGTCGCCATCCGCGACAAACAGCGTGGCGTGCTTACCCGGCTCGAGCGAGCCTACCCGGTCGGCCACCGCGAGGATCTCTGCCGGTGAAAGCGTGATCGACCGCAACGCCTCCTCGGGCGTGAGGCCGAACGCGGCGGCGGTGCCCGCGTGGTACGGCAGGTTGCGGGCGTTGGACCCGGCGTCGTTGCCGCTGCCGGCGATGCAGTACCGCACGCCGGCCGCCTGGAGCCGGGCCGGCAGCGAGTACGCGTAGTGGTACGGGTCGTTCCGCCGCAACGGCAGACGCGTCACGCCGCTAAGGATCACCGGGATGTCGTGCTCAATAAGCAAGTCTGCGCAGAGCGGCGCGTCGTAGCCGCCGTGCAGGATCATCCGCAGCCCGCGGGCGACGCAGAACGCCACGGCGGCCTCGATCTCGGCCTGGCCATCGGTGGCGACGACAATGACGGGCCGCTCGCCGCGCAGCACCGGTCCGAGCGCTTCGAGCCGCAAGTCGACCTCCGCCGGCGGCTCCTTCGATTCGGCGCGGAGGGCGTGGTAAGCCTTGGCCTGGTCGAACAGCAGGGCCAGCTTTTCGACCTCGTCCTGCTCGTCGTGGTCCTCGGCATCGTGGTCGTCCCCGTGATCGTCGTCGCGGGGGCGCTCCCGCGGCCAGTGCATGTGGAGCCCGACATCCGGCTCGACGAGCATGTCCTCGAAGGTCCAGCCGGCGAGCTGCATCAGGCTCGAGCAGCCCGGGATGCGTCCCCCTTCGGGCGCGGTGAGCGCGAGCAGCACGCCGTTGGAGCGCGTGACCGGGATCAGCTCGCTGTGGGGGTTGAACGCCTTGTGGGCGTGGGCGTTGGGGTTGACGGTTCCTGCCTCGTCAAAGTCGCGGGTCGCGCGGACGGCGTCGATCTCGACCAGGCCGAGCTGCGTGTAGGCCGAGATCAGGCTCGGGTAGATGTGCTTGCCGGCAAGGTCCACGCGCTCGGCGTCGCCGACCGCGGCGCCGGCGTTGCCGAGGGCGGCGATCTTGCCGTCTCGGATTACCAGCACGCCGTTCTCGATCGGCGCCGAAGAAACCGGGTGCAGCGTCGCGCCCACGAGCGCCACGGATTGGTCGGCCCCCCACACGCCCGGCGCGGAGGAGGCTAGCGTCAACAAGACCAGCAGGCAGGCAGATTTCATGGGATGCGAATGGTTGGGTGTCATCGGCGTTGGAGACTCCTTGTGCCGGAACAACGCGGCGTTGGTCCTGGTCGACGCGGCTCTCGCTGCTAGTGGGTGTGCGTGTGCCCGTGGCCGTGGCAGAACTCGTCGTGCCGGGGCCAGAGCTTCGAGGGGTCGTCGCGGTTGTCGCCCGGTTTGGCCGTGGGCTCCTTCGAGTCGAACACCGCCTGCACCAGCTTCGCGTGCAGCCGCTGGTCGTCCGCGACGCGGCGGGCGTCCTCCTCGAGGTCGAAGTACTTTCGACCGTCGATCCAGGTCTGTTCGCACCGGGCGTAGATCGACAGTGGCGGCGCGTTCCACAGCACTAGGTCGGCGTCCTTGCCCACGGTGAGCGAGCCGACGCGGTCGTCGATGCGGAGCTGGCGGGCCGGGTTGAGCGTGACAAACTTGAGGGCCTCCTGCTCGGGGACGCCGCCGTACTTGACGGCCTTGGCGGCCTCGTGGTTGAGGTGGCGGCCCATCTCGGCGTCGTCGGAGTTGAACGACACGACCACGCCCGCCTGGTGCATCAGGGCGCCGTTGAACGGGATGGCGTCGTAGACTTCGAACTTGTAGGCCCACCAGTCGCCGAACGAGCTGCCCATGGCGCCGTGCTTGGCCATCTCGGGCGCCACCTTGTAGCCCTCAAGGATGTGCTGCAGCGAGCCGATGGTCACGCCGAACCGCTCAAGCGTCCGCAGCAGCGAGATGATCTCGGTCTGGCGGTAGCTGTGGCAGTGGATCCACCGCTCGCCGGCGAGGATCTCGGCGAGCGCCTCGAGCTCCAGGTCGCGCCGCGGCGGCACGCCCACCGGGTTGGCCGCCCACGCGTCGTGCTCGGCCTGGTACGCGCGGGCGGCGGCGAGCGCGTCGATGTGCAGCTCATCGACGCCCATCCGGGTCTGCGGGTAGCGGGTGGTGTGGTCGGGGCCCCAGTTGCTCTGCTTGACGTTCTCGCCGAGGGCCCACTTGATGCCGCCCGGCGCGCCGGCCAGCTTCATCGCCTCGGCCCCGGCGCCCCACCGCAGCTTGATCACCTGGTTCTGACCGCCGATTGGGTTGGCCGAGCCGTGCAGGATGTTGGAGGTCGTGACGCCCCCGGCCAGCTGTCGGTAGATGGTGATGTCGTCGGGGTTGATCATGTCGCCGATGCGGACCTCGGCGGTGATCGCCTGGGTCGCCTCGTTGATGCCGCCGTCGGTCGCCATGTGCGAGTGGCAGTCGATGATGCCCGGCGTCAGGTGCTTGCCCCGGGCGTCGACAACGACGGCGCCCTCGGGCGCGGCGATACTCGGACCGACCTTGGCGATCACGCCGTCGGTAACCAGGACATCGCCCTGGTCGAGCTTGCCCTGCTCGCCGCAGGTCCAGACCGTGGCGCCGCGGAACAGCACGTGCTTCGGCCGCTCGGGCGCCGCCGTCCGGCCGTAGGCGCCGAGCGGGTAGTTCACAGCGACCTCGACGTCGACGGCCGGTTCCTCTTCGGCGTCCTGATCTTTGTCGTCGTCGGACGAATCCTCGTCGTCGGAGCGGGTTGCGGTGAATCTCAGTGGATCACCCGCCAGCGGACGCAGCACGCCCGACAGCTTCAGGCCGTCTTCGCACTCGACCACGGTCGCCGACAGCAGCACGGCGCCCTCGACGCCGATCGGCTTCCCGTCAAAACGGCCCGCCAGGCGGGAATGCTCCAGCCGCACGTCCTTTAGCTTGTTGACACGCGGCTTGTCCTTCTTCGGGGCGCCTTCCTCTTCTTCTGCTGTTTCCTGCTTGTCTGTTTCATGGCCTTGCTCGGCGCCGACGGTCAGCTTGCCGCTCGGCTTCTCGGCCTTGCCGGTCAGGACCAGCCGCAGGTCGGCGGGGGCGCCCTCTTGCTTGAAATCGAGTTTCCACTCGCCGAGCAGGTCGATATCGGCGGCCGGGTTGATCTCGAACTCCTTGCCGGCGACCCAGGTCGACAGCACCTTGGTTTTCGCGTTGGAATCGGCAGCGAACAAGTCGCCATCGGCGACCACCAGGTTGGCGAGCTTGTGGGCCTCGATCGTGCCGACCGACCCGGACACGCCGAGCAGCTCGGCCGGCGTGGTAGTGAGCGCGGCGAGTGCGGCCTCGGCGGGCAGGCCCCGCTTCACTGCGGTGTGGACCTGCTTGAGGAAGTCGCCCCGTTTCTTGAGGCCGTCGGTCGTCAGGGCGATCGTGACGCCTGCCTGGTGGAGCCGGCCGGGGTTTTCCGGAGCGAGCCGCCAGTGCATCAGCTCCTCGAGCGACGCGTCGGCAGCCGCCTCGGCGGAGGACACCTCGGGCGGCTTAGGGAAGTCGACCGGCACGATGATCGTGCGGCCGGTTTTGGCGATGTCTGCCAGGCGGCGGTACTCGTTGCCCGAGCCCCGCACCGCCAGCCGCAGTGAGAACTCGCGGGCGAAGCGGTCGGCCCGCAGCACGAACAGCTCGTTCGCGGCGTCGGCGATCAGCAGTTGCCCGCCATCGAGGCAACCGGCGAGCGCGTCCAGCGCCGCGCTGTGCGGAACGGTCGCGGCGCCGCCCGCCGCCTTCTCGGCGGCCGCTGCCCGGAGCCGCCACTGGGCGTCCAGCACCGCCTGACGCGCTAGCGCCACGGCGCCCATCGGGCTGTTCGGAAAGTCTTCGCGTCCGCGGCGGCGGATGGTCAGCTCGGCGTGCTGCGCGACGGCCGGCGCCAGGATCGCGCCTGATTGCTCGTCGTCGCCGGTGAGCGCGACGCAGCTGGTCCCTTTGATGATGCCGCTGGCGGGCGCGACCAGCCGGGCGGCGATGCCCTGGCTCCGCAGCTCACGCTGCAGTTTTTCATTGGCCTTGTAGTGAGCCGCGGCGCTCCGCTGGGGCGTCACCTGCGAGCTCCAGTAGCCGGGGCCCGCCGCGGGCGCGTCGATCTTCTGTTCGGTGAAGGCGTCGATGAAACCGGGGTAGATGGTCTTGCCCGACAGGTCGATCACCCGCGCGCCCGGCGGCGTCTTGGCGTCGGGGCCGACCTGCTTGATCACGCCGTCTTCGATGATGACGACGCCCGATTCGATCGCCTTGCCCGGCGCGGTGACGATTCGTGCGCCGGTCAGCGCGACGAGACTCGGTTTGTCTTCGCGGAGGCCCTCGACCGGCTTCAGCGACGGCTCCGCGTAGGCGGGCCGGCAGGCGAACAGCAGCGCAAACAGAATCAGGGTGCGGGGCATGGCGTCTTGGGGAGCGGGAGGCGTCGGGCGGAGGGGCTTTAGCCTAGCCTGCCGGGCGGGGGATCTCAACAACATCGTCCCGCGGCGTCCCGTTGACCCAGGTTATTGCCGGTTGGCCGTCGCGGCGTGGGCCGCCTCGATGACCTCCTGCAGCGAAACCGGGCGGCCGTTCCGTTGCTTGCTCAGGTCGGCGGCTTCCATCATCGCCAGGATCTCAAGGGTCGCCTCGGGGACGACGGGCGGCTGGCCGCTCACGAAGAACTCCGCGATCTGGGCGATCAGGCCCGCGTAGCCCGAGTAACCGATCCGCGACCCGACCTTCTTGTCGCCGTAGACCGTGAACGAGTAAACCGGCTTGCCGGTCGCGACCGCCCACACCTGGCCCTGCCGCCCATCCTGCCAGACGCCGTGCAGCACGAGCCCGCGGTCGGTCTCGTGGCGGGTCACTTGCTGGCAGCCCGGTCCGAGCAGCGTGGCGAGCGCCTCGACCCCGTGGATGCCGTACCAGAACAGGTCGGGGTGGTGGGGCTCGGTCTTGTAGGGCGTGGAGGTTGCCGCGCCCATGACGGCGCCCAGCTCCTCCGACGACTGCAGCTCGCGGACTTCCGGGCAGAACCGCAGGCTCGAAGCGGAGAAGAACGGCGTGTTGGTTCGCTCGGCGATCTCCATCATCAGCAGGAAGTCCGCTGCCGAGGCCGCCGCCGGCTTGTCGATAAACACAGGCTTGCCGCAGGCGATCGCGCGGAACTGCTCGAGGTGGGTGCGGCCGTCGACGCTCTCCAGCAGGAACGCGTCTGCCCGATCGACAAGCTCATCGAGCCGGTCAACGATCTCGATGCCCGCGTCGGCTAGCTGCGTAGTGAAGCCCTCGACGCGGTCGCGGCTGGCGGGGATATCGGGACTGCCGCCGGGGTAGGCGGCGACCACCCGGCAGCGGGCGACGGCGCCGGTCTGGTTCTTGGCGTTAAAGAGCTCAGCGAAAGCCGGGCTGTGGCTCGTGTCGGCGCCGATGATCGCGACTTGTATCGGCGGCTCGGCAGCGGGGGCCGATTGGCTGCATATGATCACCACGAGGCCAATCAGCAGCACGGGTGGCAGGCGGAGAGATGGTCTGCGGCGGTGAGAGTGCATGGGCGTGCCGTTCGATCGTTGACGGTGATTGTGAATACACTATTCTAAATACATACAGAAAGTCAATCATCGTCGCCACTCCACGGCCCGCTCGCGATCTCCATGCGCCCGGGACCCCTGCTCTATGTTCGACATCCAGGTCAACGGCTACGGCGGAGTCGACTTCAACGCCGACGGACTGAGCGTCGCGGAGTTCGAGCGGGCGTGCGAACGCCTGGAGGCCGACGGCGTCGGCGCTATCCTCGCCACGGTGATCACCACGTCGCTCGACGCGATGAGCGGCCGGATCCGTCGCATCGCCGAGGCGGTCGAGCAGTCGGCAGTGGTCGGCCGTGTGATCCGTGGGATCCACGTCGAGGGCCCGTTCATTAGCGGCGCGGCGGGGTACGTCGGAGCGCACCCGACTCGGCACGTCCTGCCCGCAACGCCCGACGCGGCCCGCCGGCTGGTGGACGCCGGAGCCGGGCTGGTAAAGCTACTGACGCTCGCCCCCGAGCACGACGCCGGCCACGCGACCACGCGCTCGCTTGTCGACAGCGGGGTCGTCGTCGCGGCCGGGCACTGCAACCCTGCGCTCGACGAGCTCGACGCGGCGATCGACGCCGGGCTCTCGATGTTCACGCACCTCGGAAACGGCTGCCCACGGGAACAGGACCGGCACGACAACATCATCAACCGCGTGCTGAGCCGCTCGCGGGCGCTGTGGGTCTGCTTCATTGCAGACGGCGTCCACGTGCCGCTGTTCGCGCTACGCAACTACCTGTCGGTGGTCGGCGTCGATCGGGCGATTGTCGTCAGCGACGCCATCGCCGCCGCCGGCCAGGGCCCGGGCGTCTACTCGCTCAGCGGCATGGACGTTGTTGTGGACGAGGATCTGGCGACCTGGTCGGCCGATCGCAAGAACCTGATGGGCTCTGCCTGCCCGCTCCCGCTGGGGGTCGCCAATCTGGTGGAGCGGCTGGGGGTCTCGGAGGACGACGCCACGCGGATGACGCACCACAACCCGTGGCGGGCGTTGGGCGGTACGTAGAGCGGGTAAAGAAGTACACGTGTCTGTGCCAGGGCCTTGGTCGGCGAGCCCCGTCACCCAAAATCGGTAAAACAGGAAGACTCGACTGATGGCCCGGGTTGCAAAGCAGCGAAAGCACACGTTCCGTCCCGAGCGTTACCCGGCGGTCCTGCCCATCGTTGACGGGGACGAGGGCGAGCCCTCGCTGGTCGACCGGGTGGCGGATAGCGTCATCGCGAAGATCGTCCGCAAGGAGCTGGACGCCGGCGCGCGGCTCCGCTCCACGCGCCTGGCCGAGGAGTTGGGCGTCAGCCGCACACCGGTCTCGACCGCCATGGCCCGTCTCGCGACCGAGGGACTCCTGGTCCAGAAGACCAACCACCAAGCGGAACTGGCCGCCGGAGCCGCCGAGTGGCTGCTGCAGATCCACAAGCTGCGGCAACTGGTGGAGCCCGAAGCCGCCGCGATGGCGACCGGCAGCCTGCCGGCCGAAGTTGTCGACGACCTCTGGGCCCTGTGCCACGACGCCAAGCCGAACAGGTCCGGCGAATGGAAGCCGGCCGCGCAGTATTTCGACTTCGCCCTGCACCTGGCGATCGCCGAGTACTGCGGCAACCTGGCGATGAAGGCCACCATCCGCAAGTGCTGGTCGTACAAACGGCTCTCCTACCGGATTTCCGGCGGCTGCCAGTCCGCCCTGAAGCCCGAGTACCTGCAGCACGTCCAGATCCTCGAGGCCCTCTCTCAGGGCGACGCCGATCAGGCGGGCAGCCAGATGGCCGAGCACCTGCGGGTCGCGTCGGCGCTGCGGACGTCGCGCCGCGTTGTCTAGGTGGCAAGGCACGAATCCGCCGCCCCTAGGTCCCAGCGGCAGACCGGTTGATCGCCCGGCCGGATTGGCTAAATTGGAGGTCGGCAAGCAAGTGCATGCAACTTTTGGTTTGCACGCATCGGATAGACATTTAGCGGCGCCCGCTTGGCGGGCGCCCGCTCTACGAGGCCGCGGCCGGTCCTGAGGTGGTGGCCGAGTGAACCCTCACAAGAATGGGTGACCCTATGCAGACTTCGGTGTACGCGGACAGTCGACAAGCTGGCGAGGCCGCGGCCCGCGACGGAGCCGAGCTCATCCGTCAGGCCATCGCCGACCGTGGATCGGCCAGCATCATCGTGGCGACCGGGGCCTCGCAGTTCGACATGCTGAGCCGCCTGGTCGAGGCCCCCGGCGTCGACTGGAACCGCGTCACGATGTTCCACCTCGACGAGTACGTCGGGCTGCCGATCGCCCACCCGGCTTCGTTCCGCCGCTACCTGTGGGAACGCTTTATTAGCAGGCTGCCGCTGCCGCTCGCCGCGTTCCAACTGCTCGACGGCGAGACCGACGCCGCGGCGGAGTGCCGGCGCGTCTCGGCAATGATCCAGCAGCACGAGGTAGACGTCGCATTCGTCGGCATCGGCGAGAACGGCCACCTGGCCTTCAACGACCCGCCGGCCGACTTCGAAACCGACACGCCGTACATTGTCGTCGAGCTCGACGAGGCCTGCCGCCGTCAGCAGGTCGGCGAGGGGTGGTTCCCGGGACTCGAGTCGACGCCGACCCAGGCGATCTCGATGAGCATCCGCCAGATCCTGAAGAGCAAGGCCATCGTCTGCACCGTGCCGGACGAGCGGAAGGCGCAGGCCGTGCAGCGGGCCCTCGAGGGCGAGGTCTGCCGCCAGACGCCCGCGTCGATCCTCCAGCAGCACGAGCAGACACGCGTCTACCTCGACGAGGCGGCGGCGTCGCGGCTGAGCAACGCCCCGCAGGCCTAGCGAGCCGGCGTCCCGCCGCCGCTACTCACGGGTCCGCAGGTTCCACGTGAACGCCAGCAGCACCGCCGCGATCACCCCGGACGCGACGATCACCGCCAGCACGCCGTTCCACGCGGTCAGCTTGTCGTGCGAGGCGGTGTAGACGTCGACCCCCCAGCCGAAGCCCTTCGCCTGGATCGTGCGGCCGATGTAGCCGAAGAGTCCAATGAACCCGGCCGCGGCGCCGATCGCTTTCTTGGAAACCACGTCGAGGGCGGCGATCGTGATCAGGTTGATCACCGGGTAAATAAAGAATCCGACCACGCCCAGCAGGCAGACGTCGACCCAGAGGTAGCCGGGCGGCACGAACGGGATCGCCGCGAACGCGAAGATGATGGGGAGCATCGACAACGCGGCAACCATGCCGCGCCGGCCGCCGAGCTTGTCCGACACCCAGCCCAAGAAGATGGTGGACGGGATGCCGGCCAGCTCCAGGCTCGAGATCGCCCAGGCGGCCTGGCTGATGTCGGCGCCCTTGATCTCACGCAGGTAGGTCGGGCCCCAGTCGAGCATGCTGTAGCGGGTGATGTACGCGAAGAAGTTCGCGATCGCCAGCAGCCAGACGTACTTGTTGGCCAGCACCCTGTCGAGCAGCAGCTCGCGGGTCGAGAGCTCGCGCTCGATGTCGCCGCGTTCCTGATTGGCGGGGTAGTCGTCGCGGAACTCCTCGATCGGGGGCAGCCCGACCGACTGCGGCGTGTCGCGCAGGCGGATGAAAAGGTAGGCCGCCCCAATCGCGGCGAGCGCCCCGGGCACGTAGAACGCGTACTGCCACCCCCCGTACCGCGTCACCGCCTCGGCGGTGAGGATGCCGGCGATCGCGCCGCCCAGGTTGTGCGATGTGTTCCAGATGCTGAACGTGAAACCCCGTTCGGACTCGCTGTACCAGTGGCCCATGACGCGGCCGCAAGGCGGCCAGCCCATGCCCTGGGCGAAGCCGTTCATCGACCACAGCGCCAGGTGGACGTAGTAGTTCTCAAAGCCGCCGAAGGCGAAGTTGAGCACGGCCGACAGCAGCAGGCCGGTCGCCATGAACTTGCGGGGGTCGCTGCGGTCGGAGATCGAGCCCATCACGAACTTTGAAATACCGTAGCTGATCGCCGTGATGGCCAGGATGTCGCCGATCATCGACTTGCTGTACAGCAGCGCGTCCTCGACGTCCTTGGCGACAATGCCGAGGTTGTTCCGCACCAGGTAGAACGTTGCGTAGCCGATGAAGGTCGCCTCCAACGCCCGCCAGCGGTACGAGGGGTAGAGCCGCGCGGCCTCCTCCGGCGAGACACGCGGCTGGGCAGGTGGCGGCGCGTAGTACGCTCTCAGCTTCTGGAGTGGCGATGCCATGGCGTCGGGGGCGTTCCTTTAGGCGGTCTGATGAGCGGCGCGGAGCTGCTCGGCTAGCGAGTCGAGTCCGCGGATGACAAGGTCGGGCCGGGCCTCGGGGGCGGCCCGGGAGACGTCCTCTTCGCCGGCCTCGCCGGTCAGGGTGAGGATCGCCAGTGCGCCGGCGTCGCGACCCATGCGGACGTCGGTGTAGATCCGGTCGCCCACCACGGCGACCTCGGCGGGCGTCAGGCCGTGGCGCTGCCGGATGCCGTGGAGCATGGCCCCGTTGGGCTTGCCCGGCACCGCGTCGGGCTCTCGCCCCACGGCGGCCTTGATCAGCGCGCAGACAGCGCCGCAGTCGGGCAGCACGGTCGGCTGGTCGGTCGGGCAGACAAAGTCGGGGTGGGTCGCGACGTACGGGAGTCCCTGGGCCGCCAGGTACGACGCCCGGCACAGGCGGTCGTACGGCAGCGCGGTGTCGAAACCGACGACCAGTGCGTCGGGGTCGCTGTCGACGCAGTCGTAGCCCGCGGCGGCAAACTCTCCGAGCAACGCCGGGGTTCCCACGACAAACAGGCGTCGGGCCTGGGGCGCCTCGGTCTGCAAGTAGTGGATGGTCGCGTGGGCCGAGGAGTAGACCTGATTGTCGTCGGCGGCGACCCCCAGCCCGGCGAGCTTGCGGACGTAGTCGGCGCGGCTCAGCGAGTTGTTGTTGGTCAGGAAGGTGTGACCGATGCCGAGCTCGGCGAGCGTCTGCAGGAAGGGGAGGGTCGTTGGGAAGAGGGCGCCGCCCAGGTAGATCGTGCCGTCCATGTCCAGCACAAAGTGTTTGACGACTCGGAGGCGATCGGACATCAAGCAGCAGATCTCCTAGCGTAATGGATGGGGCGCCCGGGCCGCGGAGGCGTTGCGCGTCGGCGGCCGAGCACCGTCAGCGTCGTGAAGGCCAGGACCAGCGTTGAAGGCTCGGGCGCGGCCGCGGGCGTAGAGCCCGCCGCCCTGCGGCCGAAATTGAGCCTCCAGATTTCGTAGTCCGCCTGGTCGACGAGCAGGTCGCCGTTGGCGTCGGCCGCCAGCGACCCGGTGTTTACAGCTTCGCGCCAGATGGCGTAGTCGGCGGCGTCGACCACGGAGTCGCGGTTAAAATCGCCCGCCAGGTTCAGCGACACCGCCAGATCGAACGCGTTGGCGTGGTCCGTGCGGTAGAGGTCGTAGTAGGGCGAGTAGGTCCGCACCCGCACGGTCCGGCCGTCCTCCAGGAACTCCACCAGCCGGAGCCAGCCGCCGCCCGCGTTGGTCTGGAACTGGGTGTTGAAAAACATCTGATGCACGGAGCCGCCGGCGCCGCGGCTGCCGACGTAGCCCGCGCCGTCTCCGCCGAAGTGACCGTTGAACACCAGCTCGAAGTTGCCGTGCTGCGAAACCAGGTCCTGCCACAGCTCCTCGCCGTCGGCGTCGGCTTCGACCCGGCTCCCGGAGTAGCGCCGCTCGCTGCCGTACGCGTAGGCGTGGGTCAGCAGCACCGCGGTGTGGTCGGCGTACTGCGGGTCCGCCGCGATCTGGTTCGCCCACGCGACCGTTTCCGGGCGGGGCTCCCATTCCAAGGAGAGGACCAGCATCTTCCGCCCGTCGGGCGCGACGAAGTCGTAGTAGGCGTTCTCGAGCCGCCCGGGGTCTTTCTGCCCGGCCATGATCCCGCCCTGGGCCGGGTCGTTCAGTGGGTTGTCCGACGCCGCGAAGTAGTTGTTCAGCTCGGTCAAACGGTTCTGGGCGTCGGTCGTGCCGTAGTCGTGATTGCCCGCCGCCAAGATGTACGGCAGCTGCCCGTCCAGGACGCCCATCGACGCCTTGGCGTTGGCCCACTGCTGACTGCTGACCTGGTCGCCCGAGGTTGGGTTGTTGGTGTTGTTGTTGTTGACAATGTCGCCCTCCTGCAGCACAAGCTGGATCTTGAACGCCTCGCGGTTGTCGACTGCCCACTGCGTCATCTGCGTGAGGGTGTTGCGGTATTGGGTCGACTTCACGTAGTTTTGCGTGTCGGGCAGCACCACCATCGACCAGTCCGCGTCCGGCGACGGCGCGAACGGCGACTGCTGCTCGGTCGCGACGAATCCGGGCGAGCCGTGGTTCTCGCCCAGGTCGCCGACGTCCGAAAACCAACCGCCGTACACGCCCATAATCGACGGCGACCAGTTGGCGCCGACGTCGTTGCCCGCGACGCTCAGCCCCTGCGGCAGCAGCGAGATGGCGTGGCCGTCCGATCCGTCGATCCGGGGCCAGCCACCCGACTGCTGAAGGTTGACCGAGTCCACGATCACACCCGCGGCGTTGCGGATAGCGAGCGTCTCGTTGGTGGCGGACGGGCTGTTCGCTAGGGCGGGGAAATTCTGCACCTCGATGCGTTTGATGCCGGAGCCCCACATCGCGTCGAACGTTGCGGCGTCGCCGGTAACCACCATGGCTTCGTTGGGGTAGAGCAGCGTGCGGTCTGGAAATCGGCTGGCGAAGTCGCCGTCCTGCAAGTCGCCGATCGACCAGTCGCCCAGGTCCACAACCTGATCGCCCGAGTTGAAGAGCTCGATCCACTCCTTGTTGAAGACCCCGGCCTCAACGTCGGCTCCCTGGACGTTGTACATCACCTCGGAAATGAGGACGTCGCCCCACGCCTCCGGTCGGTGTACGGCCAGGCACAGGACGGCTGTAGCGGCGGTGAGGATCGGTCGGGCAGGCATCGGAGGGCCGCCGTCGGCGGAAAATAAGACAGTGGTGAGGGTTCCTGCCGCTCCACGCTATGCTAACGGGCGTCGGTCGTCTACCTGGCGTCGATTACGACTTTCTCGATCGGCTGGGTGATTAGCTGCTGCAGATCGAACGGGCGGCGGGAATCAGTCGATTTGAGCGCGTTGGAGCCGTTATCGCTGCCAGCGGCTTGGCGTCCGGCGCGCCGTTGGTCGGACCGTCGCAGCGGAGGTGAACCTTGCTGTTGGCGTTGACGAGGGTCTAGACGCGGCAACCTCCGGATTCTTAGGTGCAGTCGGTCTAGTCGTCGTTGTTGTCTGATCACCTAAATGCGAAGACACGGTGAGCGGCAAAGCGAGGGCGAGCTTGGGCATGGAGCTTGAGTGGTGCGGGCGGCCCAGGCGTGACGAGGCTCGCACAGCATTCTAGTTCGGCCGTCCCTCCGGTTCTTACGACAAATGTGTGGAAGACGGATGGAGTTAAGTGGGCGCAATGGGGGGTGAGTTCACTCACTCAATTGCATGGTCGTTGGCGACGCCACTCGCGGAACAGTGACTAAGGCAGACCGCCGCAAGACTGCTCCGCGTCGATGAGATCGCGAATTTCTTTCGCCGCCGCCATTGCTCTACCCTTGGCGCCAGTTTTAGATCCGCGTAGCCGTAGAGTGTCACCCTCGCGGGAGGGTGGCAGCCCGGGCAATAGGAAGCACTACTTAGATTCGAGCGCAAAGTCGAAGGTGTGCCGACTGTTCTGCTCAACCGTGCGTCGAAGCTCGGTCTTTCGGTTGTACTTGGCCGGGATGCGGAGCGGGTCGCCGCCCGATGAATCGTCATCGACGCCAGACTCCCCGGTGATTTTCACCAGCATCTCGCCCGGCAAACAGCCCGGGACGTTCCGATCCCTAAAAATCGTGTACTCGCCCGACTCATCGGTTTCGCCGGCGCAGACACGTGGCGGCTGCTTTTCCGCCTCGACGAACTCGACCCGGGCGCCAGAAACCGGTTGGCCGTCAAGCGTCACCGTGCCGGTCACCTGTGACATTTTCAGCACGCTGTAGTCGGGGCCGCGCTGCTTCTGGCAGCCTACCAAGAACGGCAAGAGGCATGCGATCGACACGCACGCGGTGGTCAAGTTTGCGAGGGGCAAGACATGGCCCATGTTCGCGTTCCTACCAGTCAACATCGGGGTGTGTTCCGCATCTTCTAGGGGCGGTTATTTCCGGTGGGGTTGTGGCGTCGCCTACTCCCGCAGATACATCCGCTCACGTTCAATCTGACCGTTGCGGCTGCCCATTGCCGCATAGATCTCCGGGTCGATATCGTCAGACAGCAGGTGCACCGAACCATCGGCATGAAGGAATTGCGCCACGGGGGCCGCGTGCCAGCTACCGAACGCCAGCTCGACATGCCGACCGTTCGCGGTAGCGTCAGCCCAGTAATTGAGCGGCACCTGCGTCGACGCGACAAACTCCGTCCACTCGTTGGCGCCGGGCGTCTTGCCGATGTCAGAGGAGCCGACTGGCCAAAAGTCCATCGAGTTGTTGTCGAGGGTAGTGTCGAGATCGGTGTGGCGCTCGCCTACCGCGATCGTCTTGGAAGAACCGTCGAGTATCTCGGCGAAGCGAACGTCGCTGTCTTGAAAGAACATGCCGTTGTGGTCTTCTAGCGCCTGGTCGATAGAGAGCGTGCCGGGGACCTGACACCCGCCGGCGGTATTGTCGCAGGTCACGTTCGACGACACACAGGCGCCGTATTCGGTCGGCTGGCGGTTAGGAATACCGTTGAAAGTTCTTGCCGCCTGCGAGGAGGACGGGCATCGGTACATCGCTATTGGAGTGGCGAGCACCTGTGCGTTGGGGCCGGTAGTCCAAACAAACGCAGTGGTTTTTACCTGCCCGACCCCCGGGATAATCTTGGTGGAAGTAGTCTCGGCGAGCATATCATACAGCGACTGCTCCTCGACGTACGGGAGAATCTGACCCGACCAGCCCAGGCCGCGGGTGTCCCAACCGCCTGGGAAGTGATTCTGGGCCGACTCAAAGTTCAGCAGCCCCTTACCGATCTGCGAGAGGTTGTTCTTGCACTGCGAGACCCGCGCCGCCTCACGCGCCGCCTGCACTGCGGGCAGCAAGAGCGCGATCAGAACACCTATAATGGCGATAACGACAAGCAGTTCCACCAGAGTGAACCCGGCCGCACGCGGGCATCGCGGAACACGGGGGTGTGATGGGCGGGTTCGCCCGGCATCAGGTCCGTTCAACGGGATTCCTCAACTACAGGGTGACGGGACGAGCCTGCACGGCGGGGGCCACTGCCCCAACGGCCCCACGCCGCGGCTCGGATCTACGCTCGCTAGCGACGCTTGAACGAAACAACCAGGGCCAGCGCCGACGCCAGCCACACAGCAGAAGGCTCTGGCGCCGACGCGATTGCCGACGGTGCAGGGGTCAAGATCGAATCACCTACCACCCCCGAAAGATTAAGATTGCCTGGCGACACGATCCAGTACGGATCGATCGGAAGGCCCTCTGCATTCAGCACGACGAGCCCCGGCGCTCCAAACAACTCACCAGTAATTGCGGTGGTCTCGGGGGTCACAAAAAACAGGGCGCCGGTCTCATCAACGGTCACCATCTCTGGGAAGCCGGGCGCCATGTCGGCGGTCCAGGGACCGAGAGGCGAGGTGTCGATCAGGCTGAGCACGCCACCGTCGTCGAAGAAGAACTCCGGGTTGCTTTCGTTGGACTCATCCGGATCGAACGCAGCCCGGATGTAGCCGCCGGCGCCGTCGGAAAGCAGCACGTAACCGTCCAGTGTTGCGGAGATACCGGGGACGGCGTCGAGCCCGCTCAGTGTCCCCTCAAAGTCAACGCCGCCGAGCTGTTTGCCGTAGGAATTGTTTAGCGCTGGTGGATCGCCCTCGTTGGCGCCAGGGACAGGACCTTCGTTAAACCCCACGGCGTCGAGGACTTCCGACCACGGAAGGATATCGAGAACGCCGTCGTTTTCAAAGTCCAGGTCTACGTCAAGACCGGCATTGAAATCCCGGGCTAGGACCATCGTGATCGAGCCGTTCTCGATGTCCCCAGCACGGTTGAAAAGTGCGTGAGCCGGCTCGTAGCTACCGTACGCCGACTGCCAGGCGGTGTAGTCTGCCGAGTCAACCACGTCGGGGGTACCGTCGTTGGGAAGGGTCCCCTCACCGGCCAAGACGAGGTCCCTGTAGACAGTGTAGTCGGCGGCGTCGATGCGGCCGCTGCTGTTGTAGTCGCCGACGGCGAAGGAAGTCGACACGCCCTCCACTTCGACATTCGTCTCGGCTGCAGGGGTCGGAGCCAGAACGGCGGGAACGTCTCCCACACCGGAGATTGGGATGATTGGCTCGTCGCGGAGTAGAAGCAGGCCGTTGGATCCCAGAGTGAGACCCGTGAGATCGAAGAACCCGTCGATAATACCCGCGGACCCGCCGTCCCCCTCAATCTCAATAATGCTCAGCCCGTCCAGGGACGCGTTAGGCGGCCCCGAGATCTCAATAAACTCACGCCCACCGTCCGTGCCCGGAGCGTCGAGTAGGTATTCGCTGAAACGTATTGTCGGAGTCGCGGCAGCGGCCAGCGCGGCTACGCCGACGGCGGCCAAAACAGCTACACCAGTGATTGCTTTACTCATAAGTTGTTCGCCTTTCTTTAGTTCCTGCAGTCAGTGATCGCCACACAACCTCGAGATGCTAACGGAAACTCGCCTGAGTGGGTTAAGGAAGCGTTAAGTAAGCTTACGGAACGCCGATACTGACGCGAAACCACCAGGTTATCGCTGACTTGACTGGCTTGGTGCGGAATTTGAACGTTTGGCTGCGCTAAGTAGAGCGAGGACGCGGTGCTATTACTCAGTGCGAGGTGAGGGAATTCGCAATGGGTTACTAGGAATTGAATGTTTGACGAGTGGATTAACGGAGGCCTAATCGCGGTAGTTGAAGAGTGCTTGCAGTTGATGCTGCTTACCGCATCGTCGGCGGATCTGGATGAGGAATTGAGTATCGTGACCAGCGCCTCAAAATGGGGGGATCCTACTCCAATGTCGAGGGGGCCGCTTGTGGCTGGCGCCGTTCGCGACAAAACTCCGATGGATCGCTAGTCGCCAAAAAGTGAGGGTGATTTGCGAAATCTATCATGCTGGTGGGCGGCGTCATGCTGGCGAGCTCGTCCTCGAGCCGTTGCCGCGACCAGCCCAGTTCCGACGCCATCCACCCCGCGACCTGGCGGGCCACCTGCCCGGCGTCTTTCTCGTAGTGGATCCAACTGCTCCGCCGGACCATGACGTCGTCGAGGTGTCTGGCCCATTCGTTTCGGCAGAAGTGCTGCACGGCCTCTTCCGTCACCGGTGGCGGCAAGAGCCCGCTGCCGTGGAGCTGGCTCTCATCGAGCAGTGCCGTCGTGGCGGTCCGGCACCCCATGGCGGACGCGCCCAGGCGGCTGGCGACCGCATCGACTGCTTCTTGGGCCATCAGGCGGTAGGTGGTCAGCTTTCCACCGGTAACGTCCCACCAGCCGGCGTGGACCGTGGTGACTTCGTGCCGCCGCGAGATGTCGGAAGGATCGCCGTTCTTCTGCGCGACCAGCGGCCGGAGCCCAACCCACGTGCTGTTAACATCAGCGGTTGTGAGGCCGGCTTGCGGGAAGGCGTTGTTCGTCACCTCGAGCACGTAGTCGACGTCCTCGGGGTCGCAGGTTGGCGCGCCGATTGGGCCGTCGTAGTCGGTGTCGGTAGTGCCTAGGATGACCCGTTCACCCCACGGGATGGCGAACAAGATGCGGTCGCCCTCGGTCATGACAACGGCTTCAGGCACCGGCAGCCGTGATCGATCGACAACCAGGTGCACGCCCTTCGTCAGGCGTAGCGAGGTGCTGGATTGGGGGAGCTGGTCCGACCACGGACCGGTGGCGTTGACCACGGCCCGGGCGCGGCAGGCGATGGTCTCGCCGCCGGCGGTCTGCAGCCGGCATTCCCACTCGCCGTCGGAGGGGTTCGCCTCTTCCAGCCGCGTGTAGTTGGCGAGGGTCGCGCCGGCGTTCGCCGCGGAGCGGAGTGTGTCGATGACAAGACGCGAGTCGTTGGTCAGGGCGTCAAAGTACCGGACCCCTCCGGTGAGCCGCGTGTCGTTGAGCCCCGGCAGGCGGCTGAGCATCCCCGCGACGCTCAGGGTGCTGCTGCGGCCCATCCTGCGGCGGCCGCAGAGCAGATCGTAAAGCCGCACGCCGACCGACAGCTTCCAGCGCTGCCAGTCGGTCTTTTTGCGGGTGGGGAACAGGAACGGGAGCGGCTGGCACAGGTGCGGCGCGATGTGCCCCACCACCCCTTTCTCGCTATTCGCCTCAAAAACGAGACCGACCCTCCCCTGCGCCAGGTAGCGGATTCCGCCGTGCAGCAACCGGCTCGAGCGGCTGCTCGTGCCCGAGGCAAAGTCGTTCTGCTCAACCAGGGCGGTCCGCAGGCCGCGAAGGGCCGCATCGCGTGCAACGCCGGCGCCGACGATTCCGCCCCCAACTACGAGGACATCAAAGCACCCGTCGCCCAAGGTGGTTGTCGGATTGGAGGTAGCTCGATCAGACATGGCAAAAAAAAACGGCCCCGCGGTAGCAACCGCGGGGCCGTTCTCTGTTTATCTAGGCCCGTGCAAAGCACAAGTAGGACGAGTAGGTTGTAGGCCGGGGCAAGCCCGGCGGGACGGCAGTCTACAGAAATCTGATCGCGGCGTCAAACATTCAATACCGCGTTGCGTTTGCCGCCACTGGGTGCGATCATCAGGCATGAGAATTCTCGACTGCTTCAGGGCGCCAGTAATCCCTGTTCTCTGGGACCCGCGGCCCCACGCTGACGCGCTCTCCTACGCGTCGATGGCGATCTTGCAGGGCGGGGCGATCGCCGACCTGCCCCAGACGCTCGACGCCCTCTCGCTCCCCGAGTTCCAGCACCTGGCGGTCTTCGTCCACATCGACCTCATCGCGGGGCTCGAGAACAGCGAAGCCGGCCTCGAGTACCTCCGCGGCTTCGACCGCGTCCAGGGGATCGTCAGCGTGCACCACTACCTCGCACGGCCGGCGCGCAAGGCGGGCCTGCTATCGATTACCCGTGTCTTTATCTCGGATAGCCGCGCTGTCGACCGCGGGGTGAATGTGGTTCAGAAGTCAAAGCCCGACGCCGTTGAGATCCTCCCCGCCGCGGTCGCGATCAAGGTCGGACCCAAGTTCGAGAAGTGCCCTGTCCCCCGCATCGCCGGCGGGCTTTGCACCACCGAAAGCGACGTCCGCGAGACGCTGGCGAGCGGCTGCCGCGCGGTCTCCTGCACCGACCCGAAACTCTGGGAGCTGAACCGCACCCACCAGGCCTAACCGGCGTCGCCGTTGCAGGCCATTTGGGCGCGAGCTCAATGCGGTGAGTGGCTTGGGGATCGGCACGCCACGTGCAATACCTTATCGCGTTCCGGCTCAAGCAGTGGTTCCAACCGCAGTTGGGCTGCTAGCCGGTAGTCGACTCGGGCGGAAGCTACCCGGGCAAACAGAAGGTATCTCTCATGAAGCGCTTTATCCTCACCCTCGTGATCTCGGCGGCGGTTGCTGGCTCGTGCAGCTTGGCGAGCGCGTCACAGCACTACGGCCGCATGGCGTTCGTGCACCACCAGTCGCCGTCGACAGCGGCGCACGTGATCCACGGGAACTGACGAGAACGTAGCAGGACGCGCGTCCGGACCAGGCGGGTTCGGACGCGCCGGCGCCGAGGGTGCAAGACTTTTCTCACCGTGCAATTCCTCGCACGGTCAAAGCCGCCTTGCACAGGCCGGCAGCTAGTAGCAGCCGGCAGGATCAGTGCAGCCCGTACCGGTTCATCTTGTAGTGCAGCGTGCGGACGCTTACGCCGAGCATTTTGGCGGATTTCTCGCGGTGGTAACCGCACGCGGCCAGCGAGGCCTGGATCGTGGCCTTTTCGGCCGTCTCGACGGCGTCGGCCAGGGTGCAGCAATCTGCGGCCGAGGCGCCAGGAGTTGCAGGGTCGAGGTCGTCCGGCAGGTCCTCGGCGTGGATCGTGTCGGCGTGCACCGTCACGACCAGCCGCTCGACGGCGTTACGGAGTTGCCGCACATTGCCCGGCCACCGCGCTGCGACCAGCCGCTGCAACGCGTCGGCAGAGAGCGTCTTGGGGTCGCGTGCGTGCCGCTTGCAGAGCCGTGCAAGAAAGTGCTCGATTAACAGCGGGATGTCCTCGCGCCGCTGCCGGAGCGGCGGCAGATTGATCGGCACGACATTCAGCCGGTAGTAGAGGTCCTCGCGGAAGCCGCCCCCTTCGACCTCCTCGGCCGCCAGCTTGTTGGTCGCCGAGATGAGCCGCACGTCGCAGTCCATGACCTCCTCGCCGCCGATCCGGCTGAACTGCTGCGATTCGAGCACGCGCAGCAGGTCGACCTGGCACTTGGCCGGGATCTCGGTGATCTCGTCGAGGAACAGCGAGCCGCCCCGCGCCCGCTCGAAGCAGCCCGGCTTCTGACGGTTGGCGCCGGTGAACGAACCCTTTTCGTGACCAAACAGCTCACTCTCGAGCAGCGTCTCGGGCAGCGCGCCGAGGTTCACCGCGACGAACGCGTTCTCGCTGCGGTCGCTCAGGTCGTGCAGTGCGCGGGCGATCAGCTCTTTGCCGGTGCCGCTCTCGCCGCAGATCATCACCGTGGCGTCGGTCCGGGCGACCTGGCGGACCTCGCGGAGGACGCGGAGCATGGTGGGGCTGTTGCCAACAATGCCAGACACCTCGCCGGCGTCCGCCAGCCTGGTGCGGAGCTCTTGCACCTCGACCTGCAGCCGGTGGTGCTCGCGGGCCTTGGCGACCTGCTGACGGATCAGGTCGAGGTCGAGCGGCTTGGTGATGAAGTCGAACGCGCCGAGCCGCATTGCCTGCACGGCGGTCTCGACCGTGCCGTGGGCGGTGATCACGATCACGCTTGTCTGCGGGCGGCTCCGCAGCAGCCGCTCGAGCAGCTCGAGGCCGTTCATGGCGCTCGGCAGCCGGATGTCGGCGATCACCAGCTGGAATGGCGTTTTCTGGAAGAGCTCCCACGCCTCGTCGGCGTCGCCCGCCTGAACGATCGAATCGGCCTCTTTGATCAGTCCCTTCTCGAGGCCGGACCGAATGTTGGGCTCGTCGTCGACGATCAGGACGCTGAAGGTTTCATCGCTCATGGGCGGCGGTCGCGAGGGTTCGACGCGACTGACGCGGGCGGGTGGCGACCCGCGGTTCAGCCGATTGCCGCGTCGTTGCTCGCTGAAGTGGTTTGGGATTCGACGGTTGGGGTGTCGACGGTCGGCAACGCGATCGTAAACCGCGTCCCGGCGGGAGAGGTCTCGAAGTCGATGACGCCGTCGTGCTGATTGACAATCTTCTCACAGATGGCAAGTCCCATGCCAGTGCCGGTGCTGCGGGTCGTGAAGTACGGGTCGAACACTTTGTCGGCCAGGTCTTCCGGGATCCCAGGGCCGTTGTCCGCGACCTCGATCACAACCGATCCCCCGTCGGCCCTGGCGCCGACAAACATCTCCCCCCCCTTGGGCATCGCGGCGAGCGCGTTGAGCATCAGGTTCAACAACACCTGCTCGATGCGGACCGTGTCGAGGTTCACCGTGAGGGGGCGACCGCCGGGCGTGGCGGTCTCGATGGTCACGCCCTGGCCCTTCGCCTGGGGGAGCACGAGCCCGACGGCGCGGTGGACCAGCTCGACGAGGTCGGCGTCGCAGCGGGTCAGCTTGTCGACCGAGGCGAAGTCGCGGAACCCCTCGAGCACGTTGGTGATCCGACGGGTCTCGTTCTGCAGGACGTCAAGGGTCGCCCGGGCCTCGGCGGATCGGCTGTCTTCTTCGAGCGACTCACGCAGTAGTTGCACGTGCAGCGCCAGCGCGCTCAACGGATTCTTGATCTCGTGCTGCAGGCCGGACGCCAGCGAGCCGAGGCTCATGTAGCGTTCCATCCGGCGCAGTCGCTGCTCAATCAGCACCTTCTCGGTGACGTCCCGGACGTGGACAACGGTGCCGATGAGCCGCTGCTTGTGGTCGCGCAGCAGGCTGGAACCGGCGCGGAGCGTGCGGGCGTGCCCGGCGTAGTCAACCACGTAGTCGCGGTCGCGGACACTGCTGTGGGATTGGAGCGCCTCGCGGCAGATTTCGGCGAGCGGCTGGTGGGCCGGCGGGAAGACGAGCCCGGCGTCGGACGTCGACTGCTCGAGGAGCAGCTCGCCGCACGGGTTGATGCTGAGGATCTTGGCGTTCTGGTCGGTCGTGATGATGCCCTGGTCAATGCTGCCGAGGATGTCGGTGGCCAGCACGCGCGCCTCGCGCAGCGAGTTCTCGCTGTTCAGGTAGGCTCGCACCAGCAGGGTCATTGCAATGCTCGAGGCGATGGTGATCAGGATCAGGGCAAGAGACAGTCGCGATTGGAAACGCAATTCTGCGGCCAATTCGGTGGCTTCTGGCAAGTGGCTTGCAGGGAGGTGGTTGGAGATCTGCTTGAGCACCTCCAGCTCGGCCGCAAAGTCCGCCAGAATCCAGGCCGCGATCGAGAGCGCGGTCAGGCTGAGCAGCGCCAGGGCGGCGATCGCCCAGCGTGGCCTTACCCCGCGAGCTGACTGGTCATCGTTGAACATGAGCGGCCGTTGCGGGGGAGTGTAGCGAAATCAATTGCAGGCGGTGTGCAAAGCTTTGCAGGCATCCTGCAGTGTGGGTTCCTCACTGAGCTTAGGCCGTCGGCGGGCGGTCGTCGATATCCGCGGGCCCGGCCGAAATCGTGTGCGGAGCCTCCCCGATACGGACCGTCATCGCCGGTAGGGTTAACCGATAGGCTCCCTGGGCGTGACGTACCATTGAGCCTTGGACGCAGACCCGGTCTTGCCGGCCAAAAATTGCGTTTGGAGCAATCACGGCCTGTCGACTGCCGAAAGCACCCTGCGAGCGATTGGCGTACGGTGAGCTTCCCAACCGGCGAGTACCGCCCCCGCAGCGAGCGACGACCATCGACCGACGCGGTTCCGCGGGGCAGAGATTGCTACTACACCAAGGTTTGGTCCGCCATTCGCTACCAGGGGAGGTTCTACCAAGACGATACCGACCCAAACGGCGGCCCTAGCCGGTGAATTCCCGAGGAAATCGGGAGCCATTGTGCTGCGGCTGCCTGACACGCCCGCCCTTCAGTGCCGCAAAAATTTGCACGACGTGCAAGATCTTGCCGACGCTGGCCGCGGGCCGATAGCGACAACCAACCACGCAGTTCCTCCCTCCCGTTCCCGCCGCCTTCCTGCCTGCCAGGCAGGGTGTCCCCGCCCCCGGGGCCGTGTCCTCTCACCAGGGACCCGGCGGCGCAGCCAAGCAGTAACACGATGAAGCACTACCTGTATGTCGCCGCCGCCCTGGCGTTGGGCGCGCTTCCCTTCTCTGGGTGCGAGGAACTTGAGGCCCAGCACACCGAGGAGGAGCACGAGGTGCACCACACGATCGTGGTCACTAGCCCCGTGGTGAAGGAAGTGACCGCCACCACGCCCTACGTTTGCCAGATCCACTCGTGCCGGCACATCGATATCCGCGCGCTGGAGGGGGGCTACCTCGAGGACATCCCGGTCAAAGAGGGGCAGACGGTTAAGAAGGGCGACTTGATGTTCAAGATCCTCGGGACGATCTACCAGGCGACCCTGCAGTCGGAGATCGCCGAGGCCAAGATCGCCCAGATCGAACTCACCAACTCGCAAAAGCTGTTCAAGCAGAACATGGTCTCCGACCAGGACGTCGCGCTCGCCGAGGCCAAGCTGGCCAAGGCCCAGGCCCAGGTGGACCAGGCGCAGGCCGAGTACAACTTTACCAGCGTCACCGCGCCGTTCGACGGCATCATCGACCGGCTGCACGAACAGCAGGGGAGCCTGATCGACGAGGGGGCCATCCTGACGACCCTGTCGGACAACAGCACGATGTGGGTCTACTTCAATGTGCCCGAGGCGCTCTACCTGGAGTACCAGACGCAGCTCACCCAGGGCGAACAGGACCTCGACCTCGACCTGGTGCTGGCCAACGGCGCCACGTTCAACCAGGAGGGCAAGATCGCCGCGATCGAGGCCGACTTCAATCCCGAGACCGGCAACATCGCCTTCCGCGCCGACTTCCCCAACCCCAACCGGCTGCTGCGGCACGGCCAGACCGGCGTGGTGCTGATCCACCGCAAGCTGAAGGGCGCGGTGGTGATCCCGCAGCGGGCCACCTACGAGATTCTCGACAAGCGGTTCATCTTCCTCGTCGACGACGACGGCAAGGTCCACCAGCACGAGATCAAGGTGCTCCACGAGATGGATGACATCTACGTCATCGGCGGCGACATCAGCGGCGACGACAAGATCGTGCTCGAGGGCGTCCGCCAGGTGCGTGACGGCGAGGAGGTCGAGTACGAGTACGTCGAACCGTCGGAGGTTCTCTCCCACCTGAAGTTCGAGGCCGAGTAGGAACCACCGCGAAATGTTTACGAAGTTTCTCCACCGGCCAGCGCTGGCGATTGTCATCTCGCTGATGATCTTGTTCCTCGGCGGTCTCGGCATCGAGACCCTGCCCGTGGCGCAGTTTCCATCGGTCGCCCCGCCGACGGTCCAGGTGTCGATCGCGTACCCGGGCGCCAGCGCCAACGTGCTGGTCGACTCGGTTCTGATCCCGCTCGAGCAGTCGATCAACGGCGTGCAGAACATGCGGTACATCGCCTCGGACGCGACCAGCGCGGGCGAGGCGACCATCCGCATCTACTTCGAGCCCGGCACCGACCCGAACATCAACGTCGTTAACGTGCAGAACCGCGTCAACATCGTGATGAACCGGCTGCCGCCGCTCGTGCAGCGCGAGGGCATCCTGGTGTCGCAGGTCGTGCCGAGCATGCTGATGTACGTCAACGTGTACAGCACCGCCGAGAACGCCGACCAGAAGTTCCTCTACAACTTTGCCAACGTCAACATCATGCCGGTGCTCAAACGCATCCAGGGCATGGGCCTGCCGACCAACCTCGGCAACCGCTCCTACGCGATGCGCGTCTGGCTTAAGCTCGACCGCATGCGGGCGTACAACCTGTCGTCCGACGACGTCATGGAGGCGCTGGCCGAGCAGAGCGTGATCGGCTCGCCCGGCCGGCTGGGCCAAGCGACCGGCAAGACCTCGCAGACCAAGGAGTACGTGCTGACTTACGTCGGCCGGTTCAACAAGCCGGAGCAGTACGAGAATATCATCCTCAAAGCGAACCCGGACGGCGAAATCCTCCGGCTGAAGGACGTCGCGGAGGTCGAGCTGGGCTCCGAGTTCTTCGACATCTACTCCGACATCGACGGGCACCCGGCGGCGTCCATCATCCTGAAGCAGAGCCCCGGCTCGAACGCGGCCGCCGTGATCGACGAGGTGAAAGAGACCCTCGAGCAGATCAAGGAAGAGACCTTCCCCCCCGGCATGGACTACGAGCTGGCATACGACGTCTCGAAGTTCCTGGACGCGTCGATCGAGAAGGTGCTGCACACCCTGCTCGAGGCCTTCATCCTGGTGTCGTTGGTGGTGTACATGTTCCTCGGGGACCTCCGGTCCACCATCATCCCGACGATCGCGGTGCCGGTTTCGCTGATCGGCACGTTCTTCGTGCTGCAGCTGTTTGGGCTGTCGATCAACCTGATCACCCTGTTCGCGATGGTGCTGGCGATTGGCGTCGTGGTGGACGACGCGATCGTCGTGGTCGAGGCGGTGCACGCCAAGATGGCCGAGAAGCCGCTCAGCCCGTACAAGGCGACCATGGAGGTCGTGCAGGAGATCAGCGGCGCGATCATCGCCATCACCCTAGTGATGACCGCCGTGTTCGTGCCGGTCACTTTTGTCCCCGGGCCGGTCGGGCAGTTCTACCGGCAGTTCGGCATTACGATGGCCACCTCTATCGTCTTGTCGGGCGTGGTGGCGTTGACCCTCACGCCGGTGCTGTGCGCGATGATCCTCCAGCCGCACACGCACTCGCACGCGACGCACGAGAAGAAGAAGCGAAACATCTTCCTGACGATCCTCTACCTGATCGCCGGGCTGCTGGTGCTCGCGCTGGTCACGTACTTGGCTTACGAGCTGTGGGGGTGGGTCGGCTTCCTGCTGCTCCTCGTGCCCCTGGTCCGCAAGCCGTTCGACTGGCTGGTAGAACGCGGCACCGACTTCTACGCCGCCATTCTCAAGCGGACGGTCAGCAAGCGGGCGCTGGCGGTGGCGCTGGTTGGCGTGTTCACGGCCGGCATCTACTTTGTCAACGAGTCCCTCCCCACCGGCTTCATCCCGGGCGAGGACCAGGGCATCATCTACGGCATCATCCAGACCCCGCCGGGGTCGACGCTCGAGTACACCAACGCCAAGAGCCACGAGCTGCAGGAGATCGCCAAGGAGCTCGACGAGGTGACCTCGGTAACGTCGCTAGCGGGTTACGAGGTGCTCACCGAGGGCCGCGGTTCCAACGCCGGCACCTGCATCCTCAACCTCAAGCCGTGGTCGGAGCGGGAGCTCGACGCGCGCCAGATCATCGAGGAGCTCGAGGAGAAGTGCAAGCGGCTGAGCGACGTCAAAATCGAGTTCTTCGAGCCCCCCGCGGTCCCCGGCTTCGGGGCCGCCGGCGGGTTCTCGATGCGCCTGTTGGACAAGACCAACTCGTCGGACTACCAGCGGCTGGGCGAGGTCACCGAGGAGTTCATGGCGGCGCTGGAAGAACGCCCCGAGCTGAAGAACCTGTTCACGTTCTTTTCCAGCGACTACCCCCAGTACGAGCTGATCGTTAACAACGACATCGCCATGCAGAAGGGCGTCTCGATCGAGGCGGCGCTCGAGAACCTCAACATCCTAATTGGCAGCACCTACGAGCAGGGCTTTATCCGCTTCGGCCAGTTCTACAAGGTGTACGTCCAGGCGGCGCCCGAGTTCCGCCGCTACCCGGAGGACCTCGAGACGATGTTCGTCAAGAACGAGGCCGGCGAGATGGTGCCGTACTCCGCGTTCATGCGGCTCGAAGAAAAGCAGGGGCTGAACGAGATCACCCGCTACAACCTCTACCCGTCCGCCGCGATCCAGGGAGCGCCCGCCACGGGCTTCAGCAGCGGCCAGGCAATCGCCGCCATCAAGGAGGTGGCCGCCGCCACCCTGCCCCACGGCTATGACGTCGGCTGGGAGGGCCTGTCCTACGACGAGGCCTCCAAGGGGAACGAGTCGGTCTACATCTTCATTATCGTGGTGGCCTTCGTCTACCTGGTTCTGGTTGGGCAGTATGAGAGCTTTATCATCCCGTTGGCGGTGATCTTCTCCCTTCCGATTGGGGTGTTCGGGTCGTTCTACTTCCTCAAGCTGATGGGCCTCACAAACGACGTCTACGCCCAAATCGGACTAGTCATGCTAGTCGGTCTGCTCGGCAAAAACGCAATTCTCATCGTAGAGTTTGCGGTCCAGCGACGGCAGCAGGGGTTGTCCCTTGCAGAGGCCGGAATCGAAGGAGGCAAGCTACGCTTCCGACCGATTCAAATGACATCATTCGCATTTATCGCAGGACTCATACCACTGGTATTTGCGACCGGCGCCGGAGCCATCGGCAATCGCACGATCGGCACCACCGCCGCCGGCGGCATGCTGGTGGGCACTGTGATCGGAGTGCTGGTAATCCCAGGACTCTACTACTTGTTCGGCAGGATGGCCGACAAACGAAGTTTAATCAGGGATGAACACTATGACCCCCTCAGCGAGTTATTCGAGCGACACCCGTAGCAGCCGCCTGCTGCCCGCGATCGTGATCGCCTGCCTGCTGCTGTCGGCCCCCTCGTGCTGCATCCCCGACCTGTGCTGCGCCAAGAAGGGGCCGGCCATGCCGGGCGACTACAACGGACGCGTCGACCCCGACAACTCCGCCAACATCGGCTGGTGCGAGTTCTTCGACGACCCCGCGCTGACCGACCTGATCTGCCAGGCGATGAACGGCAACCAGGAGCTGCGGATCCTCGAGCAGGAGGTCCGCATCGCCAGCCTCGAGGCCTACGGCCTCAGCGGCGAGTACCTGCCGTTTGTCACCTTCGGCGCCGGCGCCGGCATCGAGAAGTCCAGCCGCTTCACCCGCGAGGGCGCGGTCGAGGACCAGCTGACCGTCGCGCCGGGCAAGCCGTTCCCCGAGCCGCTCCCGGACTTCCTGGTGGCGACAAACATCCTCTGGGAGCTCGATATCTGGAAGAAGCTCCGCAACGCGCAGAGCGCCGCCGCCTACCGGTACTTGGCTACCCGTGACGGGCGGAACTACGTCGTGACCCGAGTGGTCGCCGAGGTCGCCGAGAACTACTACGAGCTGCTCGCGCTCGACAACCGGATGGAGACCCTCGAGCGGACGATCGAGATCCAGCAGCAGAGCCTCGAAAATGCTAAGTCGATGAAGGAGGCCGCCCGCGGCACCGAGCTGGCCGTGCAGCGGTTCCAGGCGGAGGTCCGGAAGAACGAGAGCGAGCGGGCTATCATCCGTCAGGAGATCCTCGAGGCCGAGAACCGGATCAACTTCCTGGTCGGCCGCTACCCACAGCCGGTCGAGCGGATGTCGGTCGAGTACGTCGACCTGAATCTGCACGCGCTCGCTGTGGGCGTGCCGTCCGACCTGCTGCTCAACCGGCCAGACATCCGCCAGGCCGAGAAAGAACTGTGCGCCGCGGGACTCGACGTGAAGGTCGCCCGGGCGAGGTTCTACCCATCGGTCACGCTCCGCGCCGGCGTCGGCTACCAGGCGTTCAACACGCGGTACCTGTTCACCAGCCCGGAGTCGCTGATCTACAACGCCGCGGGCGACCTGATCGCGCCGGTGATCAACCGCAAGGCGATCAAGGCCGATTACCTCAGCGCCAACGCGAAGCAGCTGCAGGCGGTCTACAACTACCAGCGGACCGTGCTGAACGCCTTCACCGAGGTCATCAACCAGGTCTCCAAGGTTGAGAACTACCGCGAGAGCATCGCCTTCAAGAAGCAGCAGCTCGAAGCGATGGAGGCCTCGGTTGTGAGCGCCAACAACCTGTTCCAGAACGCCCGTGCCGAGTACGTCGAGGTGCTGCTCGCCCAGCGCGAGATGATGGAAGCCAAGATGACGCTGATCGACACCAAACGCCAGCAGCTCGCGGCGGTGGTGAACGCCTACCAGGCGTTGGGCGGCGGCGGCGGCCCAGGCGTGCGTGTGCTGCCGGCCCCCCCCTCGGCGACGCCCTCCCCCGCCCCGGCGGGCGACGGTCTGCTGCTGAACCCGAGCGAGCCCCCGCTAGAGATCGGCTCCACCCCCCGACCGGAGCAGGGCGGCGCCGAGTTCGGCGGCCTGGCTCCGGCGGCGGCCCGATCTGACAACGCCGTGCACACCTGGCAGGCCGCTCGTCAGCACGCCGGTCTACTGCCAGACGCCGAACACCGCCTCGAGGTCCGGTCGGACATGCGCCGCGATGGTCTGCGTCGGCAGCTCGCCGGCGATCGTGGATTTCGGTGCGAGCGGCCCACTCTCTTCGACCCAGTCTCCTAGGTGGTCTCGGCGGCCCTCGAACGCGGCATAGAAGAGTTCCAGGGCTGGTGCGCTGCCGCCAGACGACGGTTGCGTCTCGACGGCGGCTGATGTAGCGGCGGGCAGATCAATCACCGGCGCGAGCACAAACGCGACCTTCGACGCGTACACATCGGCCGTCTCCCCCGCGGCTGTTGCTTCGCCGAAGCTGCCGTCGATAGGGTCAGTGGCGAAGTTCTCGGAGCCCGCCTGGACGTAATCAGACTGGGCGTACTCGGCCTGGGAGCTCGCGGCGGGGACAATCGCCGCCTGGGCGCCGAGGTTATCACGCCAGATCGTGTAGTCGGCCGCGTCGACGCGGCCGTCGCCGTTGCCGTCGGCGGGCGAGCTGGTGCTGCCGTAGTCCTGCTTCCAGACCAAGAGGTCCGCCGCGGTGACCGCCAGGTCGCCGTCGTAGTCGCCCGGCAGAGACACCGCGGTGAATTCCGCCACGTTCAAGGCAGACCACACGCCGTTGGTCAGCGTGCGGGCGCTGACCGTGGTCCCGGGCGTCACGAGCACGGGCGCCGTGTAGGCCGCCCCGGAGACGCCCCCCCCGAGCGCCCGCGGGTCGGCGCCATCGAGCGTGTAGTAAACCACGCCATCGTTGGACGTCATCGCCAGCGCCAGGCCTGTGGAGGGCGTTGGCCCGCCGTGCTGACTAAAGGCAGGGGCGTTGACCGTGGGGTACAGGCCGGCGGAGCGGAGCTGGTTGAACAGCACGGCGGTGCGCGGCGTCAGGAACGTGTCGATCACCGACTGACCTTCGGCCTCCCACTGGGCCTTGGTGAGCGGAGTGGAGAAGTGCATGTCGCCCCACCTAGCGCTCTCGGCGACGATTGCCTGGTCCATCTCGGCAAGCACCGACTCGTATCGGGCGATCGTGTTGGCGGTGGTCAGGGCGCCGTCGTTGAACAAGGCGCGGTGCACGTGGTCGGCAAAGCGGAGGCGGAACTCCTCGTTGTTCCGCAGGAAGCTGTAGGGGAGGGCCGCCTCTTCGTTGACGCCCAGGCGGTTAGTGTTGACGTTCGAGCCGAACAGGTTCATCGTCGATTCGGCGTCCCAGCTCACAAATTTGAAGCCTGTGCTGTCGGCGCCACGCTCCCTGACCGCGTACCAATTTCGGTGTGGCCAGTCGACGTTGCCCCCGTAAAAGTTGACCAGCAGGTAGTCGATGTAGTTGTCGATATCCAGGTAGTCTTCGAATGCAGGGTTGTCCGAGCCGTCGGGGTTGGCGCCCTGCAGCTGCTGGTAAGCGGCGGCGCGGTCGACGCTCGAGCCGCTGCCCGCTGCCTGGGCGATCGCGACCATGGCGTTCCACGCGTCGAGGTCGCCGTCGGTGGGGCTGCCGTCGTTGATGGCGTCCCAGTTGTCTTTGTCGCCCCCGAAGTACATGGCGGCGAACGAGGCGTCGGGCCGCTCGGTGGGGTTGTACACCCCCCAGTAGACGCCATTGAGGTACAGGTGCATGCGGTTGCCGTGCGTCGACACCTGCCCCAACGCAGACAGCGTGCGGCTGGCGAACATGTCGCGGGCGTACTGCGCCTTGTCGCCGGCGCCGTTCCACGCGTAGCCGTCGTTCGACTCCATCCTCAGCGTGATGGTGTCGAAGCTGTCGACCGCGTCGTCGCCAAAGAATGGGAAATCGAGCTTCGTCGGGCCGTAGTCGTCCTTGAACAAGAGCCGCAGCGAGTGCTTCAGGCTCAGGTCGTGCCGGCGGAAGGCGCCGCCCTGGACGCGGATCCCGGCGTTCACTTGGAAACCCTCAGACCCGTCCGGGTAGATCAGCTCGACCGACGTCGCCCGCTCGTAGTCGATCCCCCCATTGGTCGACCGGGTGTAGATGCCGTCGGGCCCGAACAGGTCGTCGGTGTCCATCACGATCGACAGCGTGGGGATCGCCAGCAGGTCGCTCTGGATCGTGCTGGCGTACTGACCCCCGAACAGGTCGCCGCCGAGCGAGCCGCCCGCGCTATTGAAGTAGCCGATCACGTCCGGGTCCATCCCGTAGTCGGGCGAGACCCCTCCCCAGCTGGTGGGGAACCCGGCCGCCAGGGTGGTCGCGTAGCTCTGCGACACCACGTCGTTCACAAAGATGTAGGTGCTGCTGACCGTAGGCGAGTCGTAGTAGCCGTCGAGGAAGGCGCCGGCCTGCACGGCGGTGGTCCGATCGATTTGGATCGGGCCTGTGTACAGCGTGCCGTTCTCCGGCGTCGGTGCGTCGCCGTTGGTCGTGTAGTAGACCTGCGCGCCGGGCGTGCTGTTGGCGATCGTGAGAGCGAAGGACTGCTCGTGGAAGCCGTGCGGCGTGCTGAAGGTCGGCGCCTCGATGAAGCCAAGCCGCCCCTCGCCGTTCGGGCCGCCCGGCGTGGGGGTCTCGAAGTAGTACTCGGTGGGCGGGCCCGTGTCGAGCGCCGCGGCGGTCAGCCGTGGACGCGAGAGCATCTCGCTGCTGAAGTCGTTGTCGTTCAACGCGTGGATCGCCAGAACATTGGCGCCGGAGACGAGCAGCCCGTGGAACGCGCTCAGGTCGAACCGCTGCGGTGTGAAGGCGGCGGAGTCCTCACGCTCCGTGACCGCCAGCGACTGCCAGGTCGGGCTCTCCGGGCTGTTCGCCACCACCACCTTGGCGCCGTTCAGGTACGCGACGAAGCCGTCGTTGTACTGCATGTCGAGCCACAGGGCGCCGAGCGCTGCGGGGTCGGCGACATCGAACGCAACCCGTTGGTAGATGCTGCTCCGCGTGGCCTCCCAGTCCGACTGGAGGTCGAGGTCCACCAGCTGGCCCATGTTGAAGGTCTCAGAGCTGAAGAGCTCGAGCTCCGCCAGCTGAATCGCGACCGGGCGGTTGGCGCCGGTGACGCCGTACTCTGTCTGAAAATCGAAGCGGTAGTGCGTGAACCCGGCGGTGTTCGAGAACTCGTACAGCCGCGTCTGGAAACGGCTGTCGAAGTCCTGGGCGGTTCGTGTGTCGACAACCGTGTAGTTCACCCCGTCGTTGGACCCGCTGAGCGTCCAGCTGTAGGGGTCGCGGTCGGGCGCGTCGTTGGCGGAAGTGATGGTGTACCCGTCGACAAACCGCGGCAGGTTGTCGTTGAATTGGACCTGGTAGTACGTCCCCTCTGGGGCAAACGCCAGCCACTTGGCCCCGTCGTTGTTGTCGAGCGCCTTGGCGGGCTCCTCTCCGGTCGGAGAGTTGCTCGACGCGCCCCCGACGAACGTCACCGCCAGGTCGCCGTCGTCTTCTGGGTCGGTCAGGTCGCCGCCCATTAGGTCGCCGAGTTCTGTGCCGTTTGCCGGTCCGGGCTGCTGGCCGATCGACGCATCGAAGCCTACGCCCGGGCCGCCGTTGCTGGTCGCCCAGCCAGAGTCGTCAAAGCCAAGCTGGGTCCAGACCGGCGAGGCGCCGGTATCCAGCACGCCGGAGGTCGGAACGAACGCGGTCGCGACATTGGACTCCGAGATCAGCTCGACGACCTGGGTCGGCACGCCGTAGGAGATGTCGGTGAGCTGCTGGGGGTACTCGGGCGAGTACGACCAGACGATGGTCTCCAGCGGATCGGTGAGGCCGAGGAACTCGCCGCCGGCGCTGAGCGAGAAGTCGAGGTGTAGGTAGCCGGCGGGGTCGATGTAGGTCTCGGTGTCCTGACCCGACGCGAACACGACCAGGTAGTCGCCGGGCCCGAGCAACGACTGCGGGGCCGACGGGAAGGTCCACTTGTCGAGGTTGTTCGCCCGGTCGGTCAGATGCCACCCGGCCAGGTTAATTGGCTCGCTGGTGGGGTTGTAGATCTCGATCCAGTCGCTGCTGGCGCCGTCGCCGTCGAGCAGCGAGCCGTCGTTCGACGCGACGAACTCGGAAATGACCGGCGCGGCGTGCAGCATCGCGCGCGGTTCAAGGCGTTCGAACCTGAGTGACTTGTTCTTGTTGTGCATCGGGCGGTCAGAAATGGGGCGATGGCGCGTATCGGGGCAGCCTGATTCAACTCTAGCCCCAGCCACGTTCGGCAGACCGCCAGGTCGCCCGACCGAAAGGCTCCTCGATAAGCAGCGAATTGGCTTCTGCCTCGGAACGAGGCGAATGAAGCTACCGCGGTCATTATAGCCACACCGAGTCCGCCAAGGGGCATAACCGTGCCGAAAGAATCTCCGCAACGACGCCACATCAGGAACGCCGTGCAGGCCTAGGCGTCTTGTAGCCAATCCCAGATCGGCCTCCGGAGAACGGCTTCCCCTGACCTTGAGAATAGCAGCGCGTCCGGCAGGACTCGAACCTGCAACCCCTGGTTTCGAAGACCAGTGCTCTATCCAATTGAGCTACGGACGCGTGTGGACGACAAGTATCGGCGATTTTGGGGGGCGTGGGAATCCCTGCGGGACCCGGCCGCGCGCCGGACACGGCGCGGCTCCGGACACGGCGCGGCTACTGAAGCCAGGCCATGAACTGCATCACGAACGTGACCACGGCCATGAACACCAGCACCCAGCCGCCGAAGCGCAGCGCGTGCGTGAGGATTTCGTCGGGGCGCTCGTGCCGGGTCGCGGAGAAAACCAGGCTGACGCTGACGATCAACGGCGCGGCGTACCACAGTCGGGTCTCGGCGAGCAGCGGCTGGCTCAGCAGGGAAGCGAGTAGCAGCAACATAACGGCAACCGTTGGCGGGGTGGGCTAGGAGTCCGAGTCTTTGGGATTGGAATCGTCGGGATCGGGATCCGCTACCTGCGCGCTGGCGAGCGGGCCGTAAGCGGCGTCGTAGATGACGATCAGGTTCAGCAGGCCGGCGATCACCGTGTACATCGTGCCGACCTCAAACGCGAAGCCGGCGTCGTAGTTCCACTTGGCGAGCTCGTTGGGGTGCTCGACCTCGTGCCCGCTCGAGTCCAGGCTCGTGTGCTTGCCCTCCATGTCGGGCGGAGCAAACAGGCCTCCCAGCAGGGCCGGCCGGCCTTTGCGTGCGCGGTCGCGTTGCACCAGCGCGGGCAACGCCACGGCCCCAACGCCCGACTGGCAGACAAACTTCCAGTGGGCGCCCGCAGCCTGGAGGACGCCGCCCATGCGGCCCCCGCCCGGAGCAAAGTCGGCGGTCGAAGCGTGCACCACCTGGGCGACGGTGTCCCCACGGCCCTGCCCGACGTAGATGCCAAACACTAACAGTGTTCCGATGCAGAGCATGAAGAGCGTGCCCTTGACGTTCCGCCCCTGGTAGAAGTGCCCCAATCCTGGGACTAGCCAGGCCAGCAACGCGGCCAAGCCGCGGTTCTTGAGGTCGAGGCCGTAGTGCTCGATCGCCGCGTCGGACGACAGGAAGACGTTGTGGTTTTTCGACATCACGACGAGGGCTGGTAGGGCGTAGCGGCCAAACCGTCTATTGTAGGCGTTTTCGCCGGGGATGCTATATCGCCTCGCAGCGGGGCCCGCCGGGGCCGAAGGGAACCTGAATCGTGGCGTTAGTGGACACTTTTATCGCGGGACAGGGGATCGCGGGCACGACGCTCGCGTGGGCGGTGCTCCTGCGTGGTGGGCGTCCGGTGCTGGTGGACGGCGGCACGCAACCGACCGCCTCGCGGGTCGCGGCGGGTCTGCTGGCGCCGGTCGGCGGGAAGCGATTCGGGCTGGCGTGGCGGGCGGCAGAGGCGTGGCCCGCCGCCCTCGCCTTCTACCGCCGGGTCGAGCAGCGGTTGGGCATTCCGCTGGTGGAGGTCGAACCAATCACGCGTCTGTTTGTCGACGAGCAGCAACGCGGCGAGTTCGAACGCCGCGTCGAGGGCCCGCTGTGCGAGTGGGTGGTCGCCCGGGACGCCGGTGAGTTGGGCGGGTGCTTCAAGGCGCCGCTGGGGGGCTGCCGGGTGCTTGGCGCCCGGCTTGATGTGGCGGCGTACCTTGATCATTCGCGTGCGTACTTCGCCGCTGGTGGCATGCTGATCGAGCAGTACCTCGAGGCGAACGTCTTGACCGATGGCGCCCTCGATCAGGTCCTGGCCGGTGTCGCGTCCGACCGAGGTCGGCGGGTCGTGCTGTGCCGCGGGTTCGCGGAGCGGGACTCCGGCGGGCTGCCGTTCGAGCCGGGCAAGGGGGAATTGCTGACAGTCCGCGCGGCGGGGGCCCTGGTGCAGTCGATTGGGCAGCAGGTAGTGCAGCGCAGCGTGTGGATGGCGCCGTTGGGCGAGGCGCGGTTCCGCGTTGGCGCGACGTTCGACCGCGACGACGACTCGGCGACGCCCACTAAGTCCGGTCTGCTTGAGCTGCGCGAGAAGCTCGACGCGATGCTCGGCGTGCCTTACGAGGTGGTCGAACACCAGGCGGGCGTGCGGCCGATCGTCCGGACGAGGCGGCCGCTGGCGGGGACGCTGCCGGGGCAGGAGCTGGTGGGCGTGCTCAACGGTCTGGGCGCCAACGGCACGCTGTGGGCGCCGTGGGTGGCCGGCCAGTACGCCGAGCACCTGCTCGATGGAAAGCCGCTCGACGCCGAGATCGAGGCGAACCGCAGGCTAGACCGACGCTGACCCGCCAATGCCGAGGCGAACGCACTCTAGCCGCCGCGGCGGGCGTTCTTGGCGTTGCTACGCGGCGGCTTGTTGCGGGCGACGGTGATGGTGGGGGGCGTCTCGATGGGGGCGTTGAACGACTCCACCGAAGCAATCTCGAGCATCGCCGAGGCGACTACCTCGGCCGCTTTGACGCTGCGGTCCTTGTCGTGACGCAGGTCGTAGTCGAACTCGAGGTGCATAAAAGCGCTGCCCTCGCCGCGGGCGTGCTGGCCCTGCACGTTCTTGGTCGCCGCGAGCGAGCGGAACCGGGACCCGGCCGAGTCGCCGTTGACGCGGCGGTTGCGATTCGAGGTCGGGTCGAGCGTGTTGTAGACGTAGCTTGGGAAGCCGTGCTCGTCGAGCCGCTCGTCGAGTTTCAGGAGTTCCTTGGTGACGCTGCCGCCGCCGGTCGACAGGATCAGCTGCGCGTCCTTGGGGAAGTCGTGCTTGCGGGCTGCGAAGCCGTGCACCTGCAGCACCGGCAGCAGGGTCTGCCCGCCCATCCAGGCGGAGTGCACCTGGTGGAACACCGACTCGACGAAGTCAGGCAGGTCGGCCTTCTTGCGGTGCGCGCCGGCGATCAGCAGGCCGCGGGCTCCGCTCTCGAACACGCGGGCGGCGAGCGGCGCGGTCTCGGAGTCTCCCAGCGGGTGGGGGGCCTCGACCAGGGTGTTGAACTTCGGAGCGGGGTTGAGCAGGTAGGCTCCCCAGCCCCGCAGCTGCTCGATGCTAGCGAGGTCTTCGCGGAGCACGAAGTAGCGGTTGCGAGATTCAGTGTCGTGGAAGTCGACCAGCTCGTAGCCGATCTGCGCGGCCGTGACCGCGGCCTGTTGGAGCTCGCCCACCGCCATCAACGAGGCGGCGCGTCGCGCCAGGCGGAGCGCGTCGCCCGGCTCGACATACGGGCGGCTGTCTTGCGACGGGTGCTGTAGCAGGTAGTCGTGGCTCGTGAGCCGCTCGACTAGTTCTGGCAGGGTGCCGGTCTCTTCGACCACGCCTTGCGCGTTGGCGAAAACGGCACTCGCAGCGCATACGACCAGGGCGCACAACTTCATCCGCATAGCATTCCCCTCGGGGTTTCGACTCCGCGGCAGTTGGTAGAAGACTGCGGAGTCAGAAATCAAGCCGTGGAATTGTGACGCGAAGACTCTTGCGGGGCCACATCATTTTGCGGCGAACAAAACGTGCTTTTGCGACGCAACTGCTGTGACGCTAGCGTGTTGCGATCGCTCCCCTAAAACTCTGCCAAATAGATCGCCTAGGAATCTATTCGGACCAGCCGGCACAAAGCCGCGTGGCTGCCGGCTGTAATCCCCCTGTCTTACCTAGACAATTGTAGCTGACTCTCACGTCCGAGAGGCGCCTTAACCCGCATGTGGTGTTAAGATTTTCCGCTTAAGACGATTGTGCCGGCAATCCGATGCAATGAAACGAGAGTGCGCTTTTGTGCGTACTGAGCAATCATGCTCTTCGGGAGTCGTTCCATGCTATCGATGCTGCTGCGTCCGCTCCGCCAGTCGGTGGGGGTGCTGCTCGCTAATGATTCGCCTCGCCAGGTCGCTGCTGGAGTAGCGATCGGCGTGATGCTAGGCCTGGTTCCTAAGGGCAACCTGCTTGCCGTGTCCCTGGGAGTCCTGCTGCTGTCGCTGCGGGTGAACAAACCGGCCGGGCTCGCCGCGGCGACCCTCTTCTCCTGGATCGGGTTGGCGGGCGACCCGTTCTTCCACCGACTCGGCGGCCAGTTGCTGAAGATCGACTCGCTCCAGCCGACGCTCGTCTGGCTGTACGAGCAGCCGCTCGGGCCATGGATTGGATTCAACAACACCGTGGTGCTTGGCTCGTTTATCACTGGCCTCTACGCCGCGTACCCCTGCTACCTGCTGAGTCACATGATCGCCGAGAAGGTGCAGCCGCCGGTCGCGAAGTGGCTGATGCGGTACAAGGTGGCCCGGGCGCTGATGGGCCTCGACCTAACCTCGCGTCTAAACGCCGCGGGCATTGGGGGGGGATCATGATGCGTATTTTCCGCTGGGGCTACATCGTCCCCCGAGTCGTGCTGCTGCTGCTGCTCGCTCTGTTCTCCGAGTACGGGGCGGCTTATGCGCTGCGGCTGGCGGCCGTGCAATCCGGCCAGGCCGCGGTTGGCGCGAAGGTCGAGATCGCCGGCGGCAGCGCCTCGCTGCTGCGCACGAACGCAGAGTTCACCGGCATCGCGGTCGCCGACCCGCGCGACCCGATGACCAACCTGATAGAAGCCGAGCGGCTGACGCTCGACTTCGACTCGGCCGCCGCGCTCCGCAAGAAGGCGTGGGTCAGCGAGGGCGAGCTGGCCGGCCTGCGGTTCGGCACGCCCCGCGAGACCTCCGGCGCGTTGCCCGAGAGTGAGCAGGATGAGGACGCCGCGGGCGGGTTCGCGCTGCCGAACCTGATCACCGCCGAGGCGACCGAACAGTGGCTGTCCGGCGTGCAGGACCGCTTCACCGCCGACATGCAGCTCGAGTCGGTCCGGCTGGCCAAGGAGCTCCGCCAGAAGTGGCCGGTGGAGTACAGCTCGCTCGAGCAGCGGGCCAAGCAGCTCCAAACAGAAATCAAGTCGTTCACCGCGAAGGTGAAAGAGGCCCGCTCGAACCCGCTCCGGAACGTGGAGTTCTTGCAAGGCGTGCCCAAGGAGATCACTCGGTTCAAGGCCGAGTTAGCCGAGATCAAGCAACGGCTCGCAATGCTGCCCGCCCAAGTCAAGGCGGACCGCGAGGCGGTGGCCGTCGCCCGTCAGCACGACGAGGCGATGATCCGCGAGAAGCTCAACGTCAAGAACATCGACGCGGAATCGGTTAGCACCTACCTGCTCGGCGACCAGATTGCCGGGCCGGTCTCGGAGCTGGTCGCGTGGCTCCGCTGGGCCCGCAAGCTCGCGCCCACCAGCGGCGACGCCGGCGAGGGGCGATCACGCGGCGTCGACGTGCTGCTGCCCGGCGTCAAGCAGACGCCCGACCTGCTGGTGCGTTCGCTCAAGGTCAGCGGGGCGACTCGGCTGGCGGGGCGGCCGCTGGAGTTCAGCGGCGTGCTCTCCGATTTCACCACCCAGCCGCGTGTGCTCGGTGAGCCGATGCGGCTCTGCCTGACCACCTCCGGCGCCGCGCCGATCGAGGTGCGGGCCAAGCTCAACCGCTGCGGCGACGTCCCCACCGACGAGTTGGTGATCGACTGCCCGGCGATGGCAATCCCACGGCTCGCGCTCGGCGACGCCGAGAAGCTCGGGCTGACGGTCGACCCGAGCACGGCCGCGTTGTCGGTTAGTTTGCAGATCACCGGCGAAGAGCTTGCCGGCGACATGCAGCTGGTGCAGCAGAACGTCCGCGTGACGCCGCACCTCAAGGCGTCCTTCGGCGGCGTGATCCAGGACTCGCAGCTGGAGGAGTCGCTCGCCAAGCAGCTCGCTCAGACGCCGCGGATGGTCACCACGGTCACCCTCTCGGGCAACCTCGACGATCCTAAGTGGAAGGTGTGGTCGACCGCCGGCCCGGCGGTCGCCGAGGCGATGGACAACGCGGTCCGTGGACTCGCCGCCAGCCAGGCGAGCAAGCTGATGGACGAAGGCAAGCAGACCGTGGCCGCCGAGCTGCAGCAACTTACCGGCGAGCTGGACCAGCTAAACAATAAGGTTGCCGCGGCGATAGGAGCCCCGGCGGAGTCGCTCCAGGCGTTGGCCGGCGCCGCCGCGGGGGGGACGCTCAACGGCATCGGCAGCCGGCTGGCCCCAATGGGGTCGTTGTTCAAGTAACGTCGGGTCCGCTACGCTGGGGGTGACATTGGTCCCAGCTTGCGCCCCACTGATCAGTTCCCCTTGACGCCACTTTCTCTCAACCATCGCGCCCTGACGGTCGCCGACCAGATTGCGGCCGACGCGCTGCGGCTGCGCGTCGATGTCTCGCTGATTGGCGGCGCCCGCGTGATCGACTGCGGCGCGTCCGCCGCCGGCGGACTCGAGGCCGGCCGACTGATGGCCGAGGCGTCGATGGCCGGGCTCGGCTCGGTGAGCATCGGCGTCACACGCGTCACGGGAGACGAGGGGCCCGCGGTAGTCGTCCGGACCGATCACCCGGTGGCCGCGTGCATGGCGGCGCAGTACGCCGGCTGGGAGGTCAAGGCCGGAGGCTACTTCGCGATGGGATCGGGCCCGATGCGGGCCGCGGCGGGGCGCGAGGAGTTGTTCGCCACCATCGGCCACACCGAGCAGGCCGAGGCGTGCCTCGGCCTGCTCGAGACCGACCAACCGCCGACCGCCGAGGTCTGTGCCGAGATCGCCCACAAGTGCGGCGTGCCTGTCGACAAGCTAACGCTGCTCTACGCGCCGACCAACAGCACCGCCGGCAGCCTGCAGGTTGTCGCCCGCAGCATCGAGACCGCCCTGCACAAGCTGCACGAGCTCGGATTCGACCTGTCCCGCGTGGCGAGCGCCTGGGGCGTCGCCCCGCTGCCACCCGTGGCGGGGGATACGCTGTCGGGCATCGGACGCACCAACGACGCCATCCTCTATGGCGGCCAGGCCGTGCTGCATGTCCGCGGCGACGACGAGTCGCTCGCCGCGATCGCTCCGCGACTCCCCAGCGGCGCGTCGCCGGACCACGGGCGGCCGTTCGCCGAGGTGTTCGCCGCCTACGATCACGACTTCTACCAGATCGACAAGCTGCTGTTCAGCCCGGCGCGGGCGACCCTCGTCAACCTCGACACGGGCCGCAGCCACTCGGCGGGCGACTTCTGCCCCGACGTGCTGCGGCAGTCATTCGGATTGGCGTAGCCCATGAACGTGGCCGTGCTCGGCTCGCCGGAGAGCTGGTACTTCGCCGACCTGCAGCGGGCGGCCGGGAGTCGGTGGCGGCTGCAGGCGGCTTCGTTCGCAGAACTCGCCGCGGAGTTACAAGGGCCGCGGATCCGCGTCACCGCCGGCGAGCACGACCTGACCACCTGCGATGGCGTGCTGATCCGCACCATGCCGCCGGGATCGCTCGAGCAGGTGGTGTTCCGGATGGACGCGCTCGCCGGCCTGCAAGACGCCGGCGTCCCAGTGCTGAACCCGCCCAAGGCGATCGAGGCCGCGGTCGACAAGCACCTGGCCCTGGCTCGCCTGCAGGCGGCTGGCCTGCCTACCCCGCGGACGTTTACTTGCCAGACCGCAGAGGCCGCGGCTCAGGCGTTCGTTCGCCTTGAAAACGACGCAGTGCTCAAGCCCCTGTTCGGCGGCGAGGGCCGCGGGATCACGCGGCTCGAGGACGAGGCGGTCGCCAGTCGCGTGTTCCGCACTCTCGAGCAGCTCGGATCGGTGATCTACTTACAGGAATACGTGCCGCACCACGGCGCCGATCTGAGGTTGCTGGTTGTCGGAGACGAGGTGTTCGGCATGCGACGTGTGAACCCCGACGACTGGCGGACCAACATCAGCCGAGGCGCCGTCGCCAAACCACTCGAAGTGACGCCCGATTTAGCCGACCTGGCACGACGCTCTGCGGCTGCCGTGGACGCCGTAGTGGCTGGAGTCGACGTGCTCCCAGCACTCGATGGACGGATGCTTGTGCTTGAGGTGAACGCCGTGCCGGGCTGGCGGGCCCTGTCACGAACCACTGGGGTTGATATCGCGGAACGGATGCTCCGGCAGTTCCTCGTTGGACGGTAGGGTTCGGCCCGTCCGCTCGCGCCGACGGTCCCCCCACGCCTCGGAAGCGGACAATTCGAACCCGGCTGCAGCCAGCAATGACAACTGTAAGACCTCTGACCCGCCCATTTGGGCGGGCAGTAGAAGCTGCAGGCAGATCGGACCAATGACGCTGGCGGCCAGCAAGCATCGTGCTTTGCGTGCGTGGGGGCTTTGCGTTAGCGAAAGCGTCCACAAGAGGTACGCTACGGCTCCGCAGATCGCCATCAGCATCAACGGGATCGTGTGGGTAATCCAGTCCGTGAGCCAGATCCCAGTTAGCTGCAGCGCGGCTATATCGATCCAGGGGATGCTCCGCGGACTGGTCTCAGAAGGCGCAGCCATATCGAAAACCTAGCATACGGCGTGAGGTGCTCGTCACGACCGTTGCGACCAAGCTGCGCGCGGACCAGAGGCCGTCACGATGTGGTTGGTCTTCATTGCGCAGTACCCGGCGACAACCAGCAGCGGCGACTGCACCAGCGCCATCGGGAACGCGAACGTCGGGTCGACAAGCAAAGGCAGCACCGGCGCGATGACGCTCAACCCGAGCAAGATCCGGGCGTTGCGGTGCCGGCGGGGACCAGTCAGGTTCCACGACCACAGCAGGTAGACCACGCCGGTCATCGCCGACAAGCTCAGCAGCAACGGGGTGCGTGGCGCCCAACCAGCCAGCCACAAGATGCTGACTTGCAGGACGGCCATGTCAATCCAGATGCGGCGAGCGGAGTGCTGCTGCAGAGACTGGCTGGGCATTCGGTTAGGCGGGGCGGACATGCCAAAGCTTAGCTCAGAAGTCAGACGTGGCGGTGCGGGTGTGAGCGTTACGGCGTGCTAGTATGGAGGTAGTTGGAAGAACCGCAACGCAGCGAGAAGGCCCTTCACGTGACTGCTAGAACCCTCCCAATCGTGTGCGTGATGGTGGTTTGCGCGGTCCCCACCGTGCAGGCCGCCAGGCCCGATGGAACCCTTGAGGTCACGGTGGTCACCGCCGATTCAGGTGATCCGGTGGCGGCACGCGTGCAGCTGAGCCGCTCTGGCGGCAGGCCGCTGCGATCACGCGGGCTGGGTGTGGCGCCGCTGGGCGACCACTTCTATGTCGACGGGCAGACCGAGCTCGGGCTGCGTCGCGGGAACTACGAGTTCGAGCTGACCGCCGGCCCCGAGTACAAGCCGATCACCGGGCGGTTCGAGATCGAGCGACGCGCGTCCGACTCCAAGCGGGTCGAGATGCACCGCGTGGTCCGATTGAACGAGGAGGGCTGGGCCGGCGCCGACCTGCTCGCCGCCCGCGGCGGACAGCACCTCGACGCCGCGCTGCGGGGCGAGGGGCTCCGCTACACGCCGCTCACCCGCTGGCGTTGGGACGGTGGCAATTGGGACGAGGTCCCCTCCGCCGAGTCGGCCCCCGACGCCCCGGTCACCTTCGGGCCGTGGGCCGCTAGGGCCCGCACCGAATTAGGCGATCTGCTGCTGGTAAATCCCGAGGAGCCGATCACTCGCGAGCAGCTTGAGCCGGTCTCCGACGGCGGCGCCGACGCGCTCGCCGACCTCCGCGAACGGGGCGTCCGCATCGTGGCGGCCGACGCCGCGTCGTGGCGGCTGCCGGTCTGGCTGGCGGCCGACGTGCTCGACGCGGTCGTGGTGATCGACCCAAGCGACCAGTCAACTGGCCGCAAGGCCCGTTCGTGGGGGCGGCCGCCCGACCGTGACTTCTACTCTGGCGCCCGGGGCCCTGCCCTGTGGCGCGAGTCGATCTACTTCCACATCCTCAGCGCCGGCCTGCCGATCCCGCCCGCCGCCGGCAGCAACACCGGCGACAACGAGCTGCCGCTCGGATCGTGCCGCGTCTACGCCCGGCGGTTCGACGGCTTCTCGAGGCAGGGCTGGTGGGACGCGCTGGCCGATGGGCAGGCGATGGTCACCAACGGCCCATTGCTCCGGCCGATCCCCGCGCCGGGCGAGCGCTACCGCCTGATGGACGACAACACCGAGGTGACGCTGGGGCTCAACCTGACGACCCGCTCCAAGGTCGACTACCTCGAGGTCGTCAAGAACGGACAGGTGGAGCACTCGGTCTCGCTCCGCGAGCTGGCCGACGCCCGCGGCGAGCTGCCGGCGATCGACTGCTCGGGCTCTGGTTGGTTTGTGCTGCGGGCGATCGCGATGGACTCGCCGGGTTACGAACGCGGCATGACCGCGCCATACTACTACCAGCCGCTGCACGGCGAGCCACGCGTCAGCCGCGCGAGCTGCGAGTTCTTCCTCGCCTGGCTCAGAGAGGCCGAGGACCGTCTGCCGGCAGACGAAATCGCCGCGGCCCAGCGATTCTGGCGGCGGCGGCTCGCGGCCGCCAACGCGCCGTAGGGTTGGCCCCGCAACCTTGCTAGGCGGCCGCCGCGGCGGTCGCCGGGCGCCGCTTCGAGATGTCGATGGTCTCGGGCGCCTCGATGCCGGGCCGGCGGGCGACAATCACGCCGTCGACGCTGAAGGTCTCGTCCAGGTTGGCCGAGGCCATGATCAGGTACCCAAACCGCTTCAGCTTCGCCTCGCACTCTTCGTGCAGCTCGTTCGAGTGGGTCGAGACAAACACAAAGTCGACCTGCTGGTTGGTCAGCATCCGCCGCGCGCCGTGCAGCATGTCGGCCTCGGCGCCCTGGATGTCGGCGTGCAGCATCGCCAGCTGCTTGATGCCGTGGCGTGTGCAGAACGAGTCGACCGCGATGGTCCGCGTGCCGTCCTCGGCCGGGGTCTCGTCGGCGCCGACGTAGGCCCGGTGGAAGCGGCCGCCGCGGTGGTTGAGCTGGAAGTTCTGCTTGCCCGACAGGATGTTGGCCGGGTGCGGCTCGACCAGGTGGCAGACCGCGCCGTCTACCTCCTTGGCGAACCACAGCGAGTAGAAGCCCCAGTAGGCGCCCAGCTCGAGCATCGTGCCGCCCGGCTTGATGTGCTTGAGCACCTCGGTGAAGGCGAGCTCTTCCTGCGGCTCGTGCACGCCGCGGTTCTCGATCATCAGGTTCAGCATGCCCGCGCCGCAGTAGCTCAGGCCGCCGACGCGGATGCCGTTGTGCATGGTGAGGACGCCGCCCGCCAGTTCGCCCGCGTTCGCGACGCGGGGGATGAGGTCGTTGTCGGGGCTCGAGACCGTCACCGCAATCCGCTCGAGCCACTCGTCCGAGGCCTTGCCGACCAGCTTCTGCGCGCGGTTGGGGTTGGCGTACTTGCGGCTCTTCCAGGCGGCCAACGTGTTCTCAACCGGGCCCCGGATCGACTGGGGGACATGCTTGCGAAGGTACGTCTTGATCGTGCTCATAGCGTCGGCGCGCTGGGGTTCGGGAATCGAATTGCGGCGGAGTCTAGCGGGATCGGCTGACCGCGGCAAAGCCACTTTGTGGCGTGCTAGCAGCCGCGGCCTTACGCCCGGCCGCCGAGCTTCGCCGCCGCCCACTCGGCGATCGATTCCCGGTGGATCTTCGAGTTGTGCCGGATGTCGACCGGCAGCGGCGTCGGCATCGCCCACACCCCGCCGATTGGGATCGGCGCCAAGAGCGACTCTGCCAGCGCCTTGATGTCGAGAATGGTCTCCATCGCTTCCTTCGAGTCCGCGGCAACCGTCGGCTCGATCACGATGCACGCCTGCTGCGCTCCCTTGGCGCCGACCCCTACCAGGGCGCTGCGGCGAACCAGCGGGTGCGTGTTGACCTGGGCCTCGACCTGCTCGGTAAACAGCGTCCCCTCGGTAGTCACCACCCGGTGCGACTTCCGCCCGCAGTACCAAAAACGCTGCTCGTCGTCGAAGTAGCCGACGTCGCCGACGCGGTGCCAGACGTGCTCGCCGTCGACGATCTTGGCGAGCACATTGTGCCTGGCGGTTGTAGGGTTCGTTGCTCCGGCGGCTGACGCCGACGGCTCTTGGGTTAGGTACTGGCGGGAGACCTGCGGCCCGCGCACGATCAGCTCACCGATCTCGCCAGTGGAGAGCTCTTCGGTCTGGTCGATCGTGCCGATCGGTTCGTCGGAGATCCGGATCACCCGCCAGTCGATGCTGTCGAACTTCTTGCCGACACACACCCCGGCGCCCTGGGCGGTGCGTTCGGCGGTCTCGCCCAAGATCTCTTGGGCCTCGATCGTGGCGACCGGCAGCGACTCGGTCGCGCCGTACGGCGTGTGCAGCTCGGCCTCGGGGTGCACCATCTTGAGCGTCCGCTCGATGACCGCCGCCGGCACCGGTGCGCCGCACGAGAACACCCGCCGCATCGTTGGGATCGAGTCGCCGGTCTGCTCCGCGTGCCTGCTCAGCCGATCCCACACCGCCGGCGACGCAAACGCCTGGGTGCAGTTCCACTGGTTCGCCGCGCGGAACAGCTTCACCGGGTCGCACGCGGCAGGCCGCGAGAAGTCCATCTCCGGCAGCACGGTCGTCACGCCACACGCGACATTGAACAACCCAAACAGCGGGAAGCACGCCAGGTCGACCCCGCCCGGCCGCAGCCCGTACTGGCGCTGGATCTCGTTGGCCTGGGTGACGAAGGTCTCGTGCCGGTAGAGCACCCCCTTGGGCGGCCCCGTGCTGCCGCTGGTGAACACAATCGCCGCCGGGTCGTCGGCGCCCGTGTGTGGCAGGCAGAACGAAGGAGAGGGTGAGCCGAAGTCCCCCTCCCCCAAGGGGGAGGGGGATTTGTCTGCCTCTGCTCCAAGTTTCCGCAGCGATGCGATCGTCTCCCCGCCCCAAAACCACCGCCGCCCGACCGTTACGTTGAGCTTCGCCTTCGGGAACCGCCTCCGCAGCACCACCCGCAGCGCCTGCGCCTGGGGGATGCCGACAAACCCGTCGGGGTTGGTCGCCTCTAAGCACCGCACAATGTTCTGCTTGCCAAGGCCCGCGTCGACCAGCACCATCGTCGCGCCGCTCCGCAAGAGGGCGAACACTAGCGTCACGAATTCCACGCCCGGCTTCACGAGCAGGGCAATCCCCTTGCTGGGACCGACGCCCATCGCGGCCAGGCCGTGGGCCAGCCGGGTCGCGTCGGCGTCGATGGCGGCGAAGGTGATCTGGTCGTAGCCGCCGCCACGCGCGCTGACCACCGCCGGCTCGTTGGGGCGGAGGGCGGCAAGCTCGGTCAGTCGGTCGGCGACATTGGTGCGTGGCATGCAGGCATTGTTGGCCATCAGGCGACCGGTCGGAAGGCGGCGGGTTCTGTCCATAAAATCGATCGGAGGGGACAAAACCCCGCCCCCAGGCCGCCCGGTAGTTCTGGCGTAAAGTGTTTGTGGGTAAAGGTTTGTGTGTTCTTGGACCCGCTGGGGACGCGGGGTTTTGTCCCACGTGACGGGCTCGGGGCCGAAATCCAATCGAGGCGGGGCCGCCGGCTCAACCCTAGAGGAAGAGGGGCAACCCCGTATTAGAACGCGCGGGGCGGCTAATTTCGATAACGAAGTGGCGGGCGGGCTGGTCTTGTCGAACCTACGCCACGGCCTCGCGGTCGATGGCCTGCTCAAGCGGCTCGAGGCGCCCCGCCAAGAGCGCCGCTATCGGGCGGGTCGGCTCGAGCTTGTCGAGCAGGATCTTCACCGCGGCCGTCATCGGCACCGCCAGCAGCACGCCGACCGGCCCCCAGATGATGCCCCACAAGATCAACGACAGCAGAATCACAATCGGGTGCAGCTCGAACGAGTCGCCCATGATCTTGGGCTCGATCACGTTGCCGCTGATGACCTGGACCGCGCACCCGGCGGCGATGGCCGCCGACTTCCACAGGAGCCCATAGCCTTCGGCGTCTTTGTTCCCGGCGGCGATTTCCGCCGCGGCGTCTGCGAGGCTCGGCATCACGAACAGTACCAGCGGGATCGGCAACGCGGCTGCAATGACCGGTCCGACATTAGGCACGTAGTTCAGCAGGAATGCCAGCACACCGAGTTGCAGCGCCATCGGCACTCCCATCAGACCGAGCACGACGCCGAACGCGATGCCGGTGAACACACTGATGATGGTCTTGGTGACGATGTACTCGCGGATCTTGCCCTCGATCTGCGCCCAAAGTCCAGTGACCGGTCTCACTTCGCTGCTGGCGCCGGCTATCAGAAAGAACATGAAGATCGCGACCACCCCGAGGTTCACAATCAGGTCGAGGATGGCGGTGCTCAGCCAAATCGCGATCGAGCTCATCTGTTCGGAGATGAACTTCTGAACGAACTCGAGAATCTCAGTCGCCTCTGCCGGAATCTCAACCCCAACCTTGGCGAGTCCCGGGCCGACGGCCTGTACCATCTTGACCACGCCGCCCTTGTACTTGTCGAGATCGCTACTCACCGTGTAGTAGGTGCTTGTGAGCATCAGGCCGAATGCAAACAAGCAAGCTCCGCCAAGCACAAAGGTCACGCTGATCGCAGCCGGTCGGCTAAGATCGAGCCTCCGCTGGATCAGGTCCAGCAGCGGCGAGAGCCCAATCACGAAGAATAACGCGAGCACAAACGGCACCAGCACGGGCCGCAGCAGCCACAGGCCGACGCCCAAAGCCATGATGGTCAATGTCAGCAGGCAGTAGGTCTGGAGTCGGGAGTCGCGCTCGTCGGCAGAAGATGGGTCGTCCATGCCAGCTATTGTGGCTTGGCAGGAAGGCTGGTGAAAGTGCGGTCGGCAGGAGTGCCCGGCCGGCCGCTCGTGGCCGCTCGTAGCCCCCGGCTCTTCCAGGGGACCAAAGCGTGCCTCGGTAGGGGCCGTCGAAAAAGGGGACAGGCACGACGCGGCGGCGTTGGGCGTGGTTTGGGACTCCCCACGCGCGCCGAGCCAGTCCCCGATTTCGACTCGTGTCTTGGGGGCTCTAGTCTCCCGGCTCGGAGAGCCGGGGATACAATGGCCAACGCAACTCGCCCGGCAGCGGCTGGGCAGCAAACTCAATGTGCAGCACCCGCCGTCGGGCAGGCGTAGTCGCTTTGGCCGACGCGTGCATCAGCAACGGCCGCATGAACAGGGCGTCGCCCGCGGCGGCCGTGCAGAGCGTGACCTCGCATCCGCGGACCCGCTCGGCGACCTCGGGCGTCGGGACCTCGCCCCAGTGGTGCGAGCAGGGCACGACCTGCAGCGGCCCGTTGTCTTCGCCGGCGTCGTCGAGGTGCAGGCGGATCGTCACCATCTGCCGCAGCACTTCTTCCGGCGGCTTGACGTGCGGCACGCCCTGCTTGACGCTCCAGGCAGAGAAGTCGGGCGTCTCGACGCGCTCGCGGACCGGGATCATCAGGTCCTGGTGCCAGCCGACGCCCCAGTTGGCGTCGGCCAGTTTGTCGAACAGGATCGCCCGCACCGGCATCCCCGCGGCGGCGACCATTGCACGGAGAGCATTCTGGACAAGATCGCCCGAGGCGAACGCCGCCACGGCCGGCACGCCCAGCAGGTTGCGGGCGGCGTACGGCACGCCGGCCCGACTGGCAGGGCGGCTGGCGTCGTCGTGGGCCTGTAGCGCGGAGCAGAGCTGTGCGACAAGTTGTGGGTCGGCAAGTTGGCGGACCCACGCGAATCCCGCGTCGCGGAGCGATTGGACGTTACCGGCAGCGTCGCCCATGGCTGCTAGTCGCGGTTGGGCGGCTCTGCGGCCGCGGCGTTGTCGTCCGGTACGGGCGCCGCGGGGAACACGAGCAGGCCGTAGGCGTCGGGCGTGTTGTCCTCGGCGGCGGCGTTGGTCCACGCCTGGGGAGCGCGGCCGGGAGAGTGCCGCTGCAGGCTGAAGGCCCACGCGCCGGTCGGCGGGGCGTCGAGGCCGAGCTCTTTGAGCGGCACGGCCGCCTCAACCGACCAACCGGATTCTCCACTCACGCTCGCGACGTACCAATTGGGGTTCCAGGCGGCGTCGCCCCAGCAGGCGTCGTGCGTCCAGCCGCGGCAGTCGACCGACAGCTCGAACGCGGTGGCGTAGTCGCGGTCGACATCCAGCCGCAGCACGACGCGGTCGTAGCCGCGGAGGTCGGCGTCACGCGGCCGCGCGGCGTCGTCCGCTGGGTAGGCCCCGCCCGGCAGCTTATCGGCGGCGACCGCCAGGTAGAGGAAGTCGTCGTCGATGGCGATCCGCACCGCGGCCCCGCCGGCGTCGGCGGCGGGCGCGGGGTCGGCTGACCCCTGCGGTCCGGTCTGCCAGAACGGCTCGTCGAGCCGCCCGTCGAGCAGCGGCCGCTCGGCGGCCCGTGTGGCCTGGAGCGTCGGCTTGGCGAGGGTGGGGCGTTTCTCCGCCAGCCAGTCCTCGGCCTGGACGCACCGCCTGAACGGCTCGGCAGTCGAGCTCTTGCCGAGCGCGGCGAGCAGCAGAGCGCCGCGCTCGGCTTGCCCCTGCTCACGCGCGGCGGCGGCCAACGCCAGCCGCAGCCGAGGGTCGGAGAACAGCACGGGCCGCGCCTGCTCGACGTAGTCGGCCAGCGTCAGCGCGCGGGCCTGGTGGTCGGCCAGCGTCAGGTGCGGCGACCACTCGTCGGCCTGGGCGGGGAGCGTGGCGGTGATGTTGGCGAGCGGCGCCTTCTTCTGCCGCTGCTCGTAGGCGGCTTGCATGTGGCAGGCGGTCTCGCTGCTGCAGTAGTAGCGGAGCATCCAGTCGATGGCGTGCTCGGCCAACGCGTGGTTCGGGTAGCGGCGGGCCAGCAGGTAGAACGTGTCGGCCGCCAGCCGCGGCTGGCCCGCGGCTCGGTAGGCGTCGGCCAGGTCGAGCATCCGCTGCGCGCCGGCGTCGGCCCCGAGCCCGCCGGTGAGCTGCAGCACGCGGTTGGCCCACTCGCTGCCCCCGGCGGTGTCGCTCAGCAGCGACTGGAAAGCGTCCTGTCCGGCGGCGACCGCCTTGAGCGCGGCGAGCCCGTTCGGGTCGGGCGGCGTGAGCGGCCGCCGGGCGTCGCCGCCGCGTTCGACCACCAGCCCGGTGAGCGGGTCGCCGTTAGCGTCCGACGGGGCGAGCCCGCCGGCCAGCGCCGTCCAACCGATCCGGGCCGGCGGCGCCGCCCGCCGGTCGGTGGTGAGGCCTTGGAATTTCTGGACCGACTGGGCGAGCGACGTCCCCAGCCGCGGGTCGAAGTCCGAGGTCGAGAAGCCGGCCCGGCTGTCGCGGCGGTGGCGGGCGACCCGCAGCACGCGTTTGGGCTTCCAGGCCGGCAGCCCGAGCTGCTGCAGCGCGGGGTCGGGCGAGCCGTCGGCGGCGGCCAGCACGGCGTTCTCGACCAGCTGGCTGGCTCCGCGGTCGGACGACGGCGCCACGAGCACGACATCGGGGCGGAGCATCGCCAAGTGGCGGCGGACAAGCTCGGTAAGCTGTGAAGACGCGACATCTACCGATCCTCCGCTGAGCGTCTCCTGCAGTTCGGCGGCCGACGCCTCGCGGGCGGAGCGGGGCAGCGGGAGCGTGCTCGACAGCTTCGCGTAGGAAGCTCCGCAGCCGGTGAGCGCCTCGCGCCAGCGGTCCTGCTGCGGGCCCCACGGTGTGGGGTCCGCAAACGCGGCCAGCGCGGCGGTGCGGTAGCCCTCGCCGGCGGCCACCTTGGCGATCAGCTCGAGCGGCGCGGCGTCGACGGTGGGCGCGACCACGAGCGTTGCGCAGCGCAGCTTGCCCCCGCGTTGCGCCCGCCAGTGCTCGCCGCCGTCGTCGGTGGCGAGGATCACGCCCAGCTCGCCAACCGCCCAGCCGCGGCGGTCGTCGGCGAACGCCACGGCGTTGAGCGGCGTCGAGACGCCGGTCTGCCGCCACCGCCAGTTCTCGCCGTCGTCTTCGCTGCTAGCGATCAGCGTGCCGGGCGAGCCGACCAGCCAGACGCGGCGTTTGCGGGCCGTGACGTCACGCCAGTGAATGGGCCCGGCCGCGGCGACCGCCTCCCACGACTCGCCGGCGTTTTCGGTCTTGAGCAGCAGCGAGTGGTCGCCGGCGGCCCAGCCGCGGCCGTCGGCGTCGAGGGTCGCGGCGCGGAGATTTCCGGCGTGCCGCGGCGTGCGCGGTTCGACCACCGCGCCGTTGATCTTGGCGGGCTCGCCACTGCTGCCGATCAGCAGCCCGGCGCCCGAGGCGGGCAGCGCGGCGGCCAGCCAGTCGCCGGCCTGCTCGCTGTGCAGGGCCTCCCAGTGGCGGCCGCCGTCGCGGGTCTCGAAGACGCCGGACGGCGACGCGTGGCTCGACTCGCCGTAGGCGACGCCGTGCGTGCGGCTGAAGAACCGCACGCCGCGCAGCCGCGGCAGCAGCGGGTCGGGCAGCACGTTCCAGGTGTAGCCGCCGTTGTCGGTGTGCAGCAGCACGCCGTGCGAAGTGTGCGTGAAGGGCGTCGTTACCCCGCCCACGGCCCAGCCGTAGCGGCGGTCGACAAACACGACGCCCGACAGCGGGCACTCGACCGGCGTGGCCTGCCGCCCCCAGCTGCGTCCGCCGTCCTCGGTGCCGAGGATCACCCCGTGGTCGCCCACGGCCCAGCCGCGCTGCGCGTCGAGGAAGAACACGCCGCGCAATGCGGCGTCGGCGTCCGCGGGGTCGACGACCGCGGCGGTCCGCGCGCACGCGGGGCCGGTCACGAGGCACACAGCCGTCAGGCCAGCGGCCAGGGCGTAAAGGCGGGCGGCCAGCGTGCAGCGCACGTGGCGTGTGGGGTTGGTGAGGCGCATCGGCAGCTTCCTTGCTATCCGGATGTAGGGCGAACGCCGATTGTAAGGCCTGAACCGCCCCGCGCCCTAGTGGGAATCGCCGCCCTGCACCGATCTGCCAGCAGTGCTGGCGCCCGTGGGCGCCGGATTCGAGCTAGGTTTGCAAGCGCCACCAATCCTCCCCCAAGCCAACCGCCGCCCCCGCGCCGCACCATGCCCCAGACCGCCAACCCCGCGATCAACAAGCTTGTTACCGAAGCGGGCAACCTGTACTCCTTGCCCTCGGTGGCGATCGAGGTGCTGCAGCTCACCGAGCGGCCCACCGTCGACGTGCAGCAGCTCAAGGAGGCGATCCAGCGCGACCCGGCGCTCTCCGCCAAGCTGCTGCGGGTGGTCAACAGCTCGCTGTTCGGGCTCAGTGGCCGGGTGGCCGACCTGAACCAGGCGCTAGCGCTGTTGGGGGTCGAGCCGCTCAAGGTGCTCGTGCTCGGCTTCAGCCTGCCCGACGGGTTGTTCGCCGAGATGGCGGGCGAGCCGCTGCGGCGGTACTGGACCGTAGCGCTGACGCGGGCCGTGTGCGCCAAGAGCCTCGCCAAGCTGTTCCGCGGCGTCAGCCCCGACGAGGCGTTCCTCGCCGGACTGCTCCGCGACCTTGGCATGCTGGTCATGGTGCAGCAGCTCGGCGAGCCCTACCTGCGGTTCCTGGCCCTCGCCAACGACGCGCCCGAGCAGCTCACCGCGCTCGAACGGCAGTCGCTCGGCTTCGACCACACCCAGCTCACCGCCGACCTGATGCGGGCGTGGCGGCTGCCCGACTCGCTGGCCGACGCGGTCGACTTCGCCGCGGACGACCCGCTGCCGCTCCAGGAAGAAGGCCTGCGGCCGGTCGTGATGCTGGCCGAGCGGCTCTGCCAGCTGGTGCTCGACCGCCGGCTCGACGCGCTCCCCGAGTTGCTCGAGGCGGGCGAGTCGCTGTGCGGTCTGACCAAAGAACAACTCAACGCGATGCTCGACCCGCTGCAGCAGCAGGTCGACCAGCTCGCCCGGGCGATGTCGGTCGAGCTCTCTAGCGAGGTCGACCTGCAGAAGGTCATTACCGAGGCCCATCAGCAGCTGTCGCTGGCGTCGGAGCAGTACGTCAGCGACGACCTGGCCGGCAAGTCGGACGACGAGATCGCCGAGGCGCTGCTGGCCGAGTCGCACGAGGTGCGGCTGGCGATGCGGGAGTTCCTGCGGGGCGAGAGGCCCCGCGGCGAAGCGCTGACCCGGGCCGAGGGAGCCCACGCCGCCAAGCCAAAGGCCGCCGCCCCCAAGCAGCGGGCCGACATGAGCAAGACCGCGCGCACGCGGCTCGAGACCACGCTCGGCAAGCTCGCTTCGAGCTGTCGGATCGAGCGCCGCGAGCTGAGCGTCGCGCTGCTGCACGTCGCCCGGCCGCCGCAGACCGAGTCGAACGCCGCCGAGCGCGAGCTGAAGCAGGCCCTGGCCGCCGCTCAGGAGCAGCTGCAGCTCGAGGACGCGACCCGCCTGACCCTGGACGAGGTGCGGGTGGCGATCCTGATGCCGGGCGTCGACCGCCGCGAGGCGGTGGCCTACTGCAACGCCGCGGTCGAGGCCGCGTCGCTCGGCGACCTGATCTCGCTGAAGGCGGGCGTCGGCACGGTGGTGCAGGTGCCCAACCGGTTCGAGGTCGACCGCCTGATCGACGGCGCCGCGGGGTGCCTGAACGGCACGCAGGTGGCCGGCTCGACCTCGGTTAAGAGCATCGAAGTCTACTGATTCTTGGTGCGTTCGTCCGAACCCCAAGCTCTCAGCGGAAACCGCTTCAAAAGGCGAAAACGGAAAGGGGAAAGGGGAAGGCCGCAACCGCGAGCCTTCCCCTTTCCCCTTCCGCACTTCCCCTTTCCCAAGCCGCCCTACGGCGCCCCCGGCGGCTGTGATATCATCCGCCGTATGAGCAACCCTTCCCCGCCCAACCCGGCCGACGCCGACCCGCCCAACCCGGCCGACGGCCCCGAGGCCGCGGCCCCCAGCCCGTCGCCGGCCCCCGCCGAGTACCGCGAGATGCGGGCGTCGGACATCGACTCGCGGGTCAAGCCGCGGGCGCCCCGCCGCCGGGTCCAACGCGGCGTGCGGCTGCCGTTGTCGTTGTTCATCGCCACGTGCCTGTCGACTTTTTGGGTGGGCGCCGCCAACTGGAACCCGACTGACCCGCAGTACCTGGGGACCTACGAACGGATCTGGGCGACCATCGCCGGCAACTGGCAGCAGGGCGTCTACTACATGCTGGCGGTGCTGGCGATCCTGCTGACGCACGAGATGGGCCACTTCCTGATGACCCTGCGGCACCGCATCCCGGCCAGCTACCCGCTGTGCATCCCGGTGCCGATCAACCCGATCGGCACGATGGGCGCCGTGATCAGCATGGACGGCATGCGCGCCAACCGGAAAGAGATTTTCGATATTGGACTCGCGGGCCCGCTGGCCGGGCTGGCCGTGGCGATCCCGATCTTGTGGATCGGCGTCGGGCAGCTCGACCTGTCCCGCCCGCCGCAGCCCGACGAGGTCGAGCTGTACAACCCGGTGATCGTCCGCTGGATGATCGAGGCCCGCCACCCCGAGTGGGCCGAGCAGAGCTCGTGGGTCGGCATCTCGCAGCTGGCGGGAAACCCGCTGTTCATGGCGGGCTGGGTCGGCATGCTGGTGACCGGCCTGAACATGCTGCCGGTCAGCCAGCTCGACGGCGGGCACACCATCCACGGGCTGTTCGGCGAGGAGTCGTACAAAATCGCCCGCGGCTTCACCATCGTGGCGATCGCGTACGTGGTGATGTACATCGAGCAGGCGTCTATCTGGACGCTGATGCTGGTGCTGGTGATCCTGATGGGCATCCACCACCCGCCCACTTCCGACGACAGCATCGAGCTCGACGACCGCCGCTGGCTGATCGGCGTGGCGTCGCTGTCGATCCCGATCCTCTGCTTCCCGCTGCTCGGGATCAAGACCTAGCGAGCAATGAGCAGCCCACGGCGGCGGGCGTGGGTCTTGGTCAGCCATTCCATCCGTAAGCAACTGGTAGCCCGTGGCGCCAGCCATGGGACCGCCCAGTTAAAGTGGCTCGGTAGTTCAGTCCCACGGCTGGCGCCGTGGGCTGCTCATCTGCTTGCAGCCGGTGATTGCGGTAGCTCGCTGCCCCTGGATTGGCGTAGACTCGGCGACGAACGCTTCCCTTAGCTTGCCAAACGGAGGTCCTGATGCCGCTCAACCCCTCGCCCAGCTTGCGCCGGCTGCTTACCCCCCGCTTCAGCCTCAAGAGCATGCTGGTGCTCGTGCTGGGGATCGCGATTGGCTACTCGCTGAACGTGTACACGCTGCAGGTCCTGCTGGGCTACCCGAGCGAGGGACTCCTGGTCTCGCTGCCAGAGTACGTCGTCGAGCCGCCGGATGTCGTCACGCTCGACGTGGTTGCCGACGCGCCAGACGAACTGACCAAGCTCCAGGGCGAGCATCTGGTGGGGCCAGACGGCAGGATCGTTCTCGGCGAGTTTGGCTCGGTCTATGTTACTGGTCTGACGCTGGAAGAGGCGCAGGCAGCGATCGAGAAGCAGCTCGGCTTGCCTCGGGATGGGGCAAAAACGATCGCCCTCGATGTGTTCGCCTACAACAGCAAGCGGTTCTTTGTGATTTCCAAGAATCCGGTCGCTGGCGACAGCATCACGCAGCTGCCAATCACCGGCAACGACACCGTGCTCGACGCACTGGCGCAGATGGGCGGGTCCCAGACGGCCGATGCAAAAATCTATATCTCGCGGCCGAGCGCCAAGGGGAACGGCGCCGCGGCGGTGCTGCCAGTCAATTACGAGGAGGTCCTGCGGGGCGTCACCCGTACCAACTACCAGCTGCTGCCGGGCGACCGGCTGTTCGTCGAGCCGCCTACCAAGCCAATGCCGGCGCCGCGTGGATTAGTGACGCCAGTCCAACCGCCGGCGGCGATGGCGGTTGAGCAGGCAGAACGCACCTCGTAGCTCGGTCCCACCGCTGGCGCCGTGGGCTGTGATGGGCCGTGGGCTGCCAGAGCGGCAAGATCGCCTGCGGCTCAGCCGCCGACCGCTGCTGCTTCCACCGCGGCCTTGGCCTTCTCGTCTTCGGCGGCAGAGACTTCGGGGTTCGGCGTGGCGTCGGCTTCTTCGCGGCCGAGCAGCCAGCGGATGCCGCCCAAGAGCGACTGCTGGTACTTCTCGTTGCTCCAGACGTCCTCGCGGTGGCCCATGCTCATGTGCATCGCGCGGCCGTCACCGTACTCTTTGACCCACAGCACCGGCACGTGGTACGGCTTCTTGAGGTCGGTCTTCGCCATGTTCAGGCTCATCAGCACGCGGACCTTCTCGGGCTGCCAGTGCTTGAACTGGTAGATCTCGTCGGTGATGGTGAACTCGTCGCCCCACGGCTTGGCGGCCGGGTGCTCGGTGTCGTGCACACTGATCGTGACGGTCGCGTTCGAGGTCCACGGGTGGCCGTCGAACGAGCCGCCGATCATGTCCCAGTACGGCTCGTAGTCCTCGAAGGTGTCGGCCGCGGCGTGCACGCCGAGGAAGCCGTGCCCCTTCTGCTTCAGCCAGTCATTGAGGAACCAGTCGAGGGTCTCCTTGTCGATCGGCAGGATCCGCGACTGGTCGTACATCGTGCCGGTGGTGAAGAACGCGACGATGTCGTAGTTCTCGATCAGCTCCGGCTTAAACTCCTTTTCGACGTCCTGCGTGCAGTCGACACGGAACTCGCCGCTCTCGACGCCCAGCTGCTTCAGCACCCGCTCCGAGTGCGACAGCTCGTGCGGCTTGCGGGTGACGGACGAGTGCTGGAAGCCCCCGCTCTGCGTGACGAACAACACCCGCGCGGGGCGGTCGCTGTCGGCCGGGTCGTCGTCGGCCGCGTGGGCAGTCGATCCCGTTAGGCAGGTGAGCAGGGTTGCCAGTAGAAGGAGCAGCCGAGGGAGAAGGGTCGCCATGATTCGTCCTGTTCGGGATAGTCAACGCGGCAAGAGCCGCCCATTATGCCACAGCGGGCCCGGCGATTTCCACAATCAGCCTAAAAATCATCCGCCCGCACGTAGGCGTCGATCAGCGCCTGGTCGCCCTCAGCGCCGCCGATGCTCTTGCCGTGCTCCATGCCCATCACGCCCTCGAAGCCCTTCTCGTACAGGTGCTTGAAGACGTTGTTGTAGTTGATCTCGCCGGTTCCAGGCTCCTTGCGGCCCGGGTTGTCGCCGCACTGGAAGTAGCCGATCTCGCTCCACGCGCGGTCGATGTTGGGGATCAGGTTCCCCTCCTGGATCTGCTGGTGGTAGATGTCAAATAGGATCTTGCACGACGGGCTGCCGACCGCGCGGCAGATGTTGAACGCCTGAGGCGTCTCGCGGAGGAACAGGCCCGGGTGGTTGGCCCACCAGTTCAGCGGCTCGAGCACCATCACCATCCCGTGCGGCTCGAGGATCTCTGAGCAACGCTTCAGAAGCTCGATGCAATTGGCGGTCTGGTAGCCCTCTTCGAGGTGGTTGTCGAACGCGCCGGGCACAACGGTCATCCACTTGGCGTTCACCCGCTTGGCGACCTCCACGCTCTCGGTGATCTCCTTGAGCACCTCCTCCTTCATGCCGGCGTCGTCGCTGGTGAACGACTTCTTGCCGAACGAGCCGATGCCGTACGCCACGAACACGCCCATCGTCATGCCGAGCCGATCCATCGCCTTCGCGAGCTTCTCCTGCTGCTCGACCGGGCGGCCCTTCATGCCGTTGTCTTCCCAGGCGGTGAACCCCTGGTCGGCGGCGAACTCGAGCTGCGCGACCTCGTCGCGGCCCGCCAGGTTGTCGAGCATGCCGAAGTGCGGCGCGTACTTCAGGTGGAACTGGCGTTGGGCGGACGCGGCCCGGGCGGTGGGAGCCCCAGCGGAAACAGCGAGGCCCGCGGCGGCGGCGGAAGCCAGGAAGTCACGGCGTTGCATCGTAGGCGGCCTGATGGGTTACAGGGGGTCCAGCGGTTTGACTGCCGACTATTCTAACAAGCGATGGAGCGCCGTGCCTCCGGCACGCGGCAGAGCCGCGGCGCTAAGTGAGAACCGGGGATTCGATCACTTATCCGAGTGCCCCAATGATTTCCCTGGCGCGATAGCGTCGCGGACCCGCTGCTTGAGGACCTTGATCTCCGGAAACCCGCCATCATGCTCGCGGGACCAGACCCGCTGGCCCTCCACGGCGATCTCGAACACGCCCCCCTCGCCCGGTTTCAAGGTCACACCGCCCAGCTCCTGCTCGAAGGTCGATAGCAGCTCCTGGGCCATCCACGCCGCACGCAGCATCCACCGGCAGCCGGTGCAGTAGGTGATCTGAATGGTGGGTTTCATGGTCGGTTTCACGGTCGGTCTCATCGTGGGGGCGATCGGATGCGTGGCTCGCCAGGGAGGTTCCCAGCCCCCGCGGGGGACGCCCGAATTATTGACGCTAACCAGGGTGCGGTGGCGCCCCAATTGCTATACTGCTGGCAAATAATCCTCACCCGTTCGCGGCGCCGCACACCCGGTCGGGCTCACTCGTTCCAGGATCGACTTTTACCATGGCCAGATTGCGTATTCCGATGCCAACCCGTGGGCGGAGTTCCGGCAGCTACGGCCGCAGCAGCGGGCGGGGGATGTTCGGCGGCGGCCTGAAGATGCGGCTGCTGATCGCCGCCGGCCTGGCGATCTTCGCGCTGATCTCCTACTACGGCAGCCCCGGCGACAAGAACCAGATCACCGGCGAAACCGAACGCGTCGCGATGGCCGACGAGGAGCAGGAGATGGCCCTCGGCGCCCAGGCCGCTCCGGAGATGATCCAACAGCACGGCGGGGCGAGCCGGGGCGCGGGCGCCGAGCGGGTCCGGCAGATGGGCATCCGGCTGTTGGGGGGACTCGAGGACTACATCGCCAAGATCGAGCAAGAAAAAGGGATCGATCTCGAGAACCCGTACAACTTCAACTTCACCCTGCTGGCCGACCCGCAAACAGTCAACGCGTTTGCGCTGCCTGGCGGCCAAGTGTTCATCACCGAGGCGCTCTACCGCCGCCTCGAAACCGAGGGCGAGCTGGCCGGCGTTTTGGGCCACGAGATCGGCCACGTGATTGAGCGGCACGGCAACAAGCGGATGGCCCAGCAGCAGCTGTTCGCCGGGCTGGCCGCGGCCGGCGGCGTCGCCGGCGGCGACGTCAACAGCCAGCGGATGTCGCAGGCGATCGCCCAAATGGTGAGCATGCAGTACGGCCGCGACGACGAGCTCGAGAGCGACCGCTGGGGCGTCCGACTGTGCGCGGAAGCGGGCTACGACCCCCGCGCGATGATCGGCCTGATGAAGGTCCTCGAAGAAGCAAGCGGCGGCGGCGGCCCCCCCGAAATGCTCAGCACGCACCCCAAGCCAGCCAACCGGGTGAAGTACATTCAAGAGGTCATCCAGATGGAATTCCCCAATGGGATTCCCGAGGGGCTGCGGCCTTAGCAGGTGACCGCGTTGGCCAATGGCCGCCAAACCGTCGCTTGGACCCGCGCCGCAAATCTGTCACGATGGCGGCATGAAGATCTCCCCTGAATCGACCAAGATTGGCTGGATCGGAACCGGCGTGATGGGCCGCAGCATGGCGGGCCACCTGCAGGCCGCCGGCTACCAGTTGACCGTCTACAACCGCACCAATGAGAAGGCCCAGACGCTGCTCGACGGCGGGGCCGCGTGGGCCGACACGCCGCAGACGGTCGCCGCGGCTTCCGACGTAGTGTTCTCGATCGTCGGCTACCCGGCCGACGTGCGGAGCGTGATCCTCGGCCCCGACGGCGCGCTCGCCGGCGCCAACAGCGGCGCCGTGCTGGTCGACATGACCACCAGCGAGCCCTCGCTCGCGGTGGAGATTGCCGAGCAGGCCGCCGCCAAGAATGTGGTGAGCATCGACGCGCCGGTCTCTGGCGGCGATGTCGGCGCGAAGAACGCCGCACTCTCGATCATGATCGGCGGCGACGAGCAGACGGTCGCCGACCTGGGTCCGTTGTGGGAGCTGATGGGCAAGACCATCGTCCACCAGGGCGGCCCCGGAGCCGGCCAGCACACCAAGTGCGTCAACCAGACCCTGGTCGCCGGCCAGATGGTGAGCGTCTGCGAGTCGCTGCTCTACGCCGCCCAAGCGGGCCTCGACCCGGCCACGGTGCTCGAGTCGGTCGGCTCCGGCGCGGCGGGCAGCTGGTCGCTGACCAACCTCGGGCCGCGGATCATCGCCGGCAACTTCGAGCCCGGCTTCTACATCGAGCACTTCCTCAAGGACATGCGGATCGTGCTCGAGGAGGCCCGCCGCATGAACCTCAGCCTGCCCGGCCTGGCCCTTTGCGACCAACTCTACCGAGCCGCCGCCGCCCAGGGCCACGCCCGCGACGGCACCCACGCGCTAATGCTGGCGTTGGCGAAGCTGAATGCGGTGGAGTGGGAGACCGGCACGCCTCCCGGCCGCTAGCTAGAATGGGGGTCTGGCGACGGGCGCGCGGTCCCGGCCGGCTGCTCGCAGTTCCTAAGGGTTCTCATGAAACGAACTTTGAGATACGCGGCGTTCCTTCTGACGCTCGGCGTCGATATGTTCCTGTCGAGTCCGCGAGTCTTCGCGTCGACGTTCGTCGACCGATTCTTGGAAACCGATCTCCGTGTCGCTACCTACAACGTGTTCTTTGACGCCAATTTCTCACCCAACGCTCGCACGGACCCGGAGACCCCCGAACGGTTTGCGCGGGTAGTCAACGCGTTGGACGCTGACGTGCTCAACCTGCAAGAGATCTACAACCACTCGGCGCAGGATGTCTTTGAGCTGATGTCGGCTGTCGCCCCGCTGCCCGATGGCCAGCAGTGGCACACCCACCAGTACAGCGACAACGTTATTGTCAGCCGCTACCCATTCAAGTCCGTGAGCGGCCGAAACGGCTGGGCCGAAGCGCTCATCGATCTCCCTGATCAGCACTACGACGTCGACTTGTTCATCATGAACGATCATTACGCGTGCTGCAACAACGAGTATAGCCGGCAGCTATCAGCGGACCGCATGATCGCCCATTTGCAGGACCTCCGCACACCGGGCGGTCGCGTCGACCTCCCCACCCAGACGCCGATTTTGATCCTTGGCGACTTGAACATCGTTCGCTCGGGACGACCCTTAGAGACCCTGCTTAACGGCGGCGTGGTGTATGAGGGCCAAGACTCCCCGCCCGATTGGGATGGCACTTCTCTTGCTAACGCATTGCCGCTGCACAATGGGGTGGGTCCGGAGAACTACACTTGGCGGGACGACAGCGACGTCTTCGACCCAGGGGTGCTCGACTTCGTGCTCTACACCGACAGCGTGCTCACCACCGCCAACAAGTTCGTCCTCAATTCGACGACCATGTCTGCCACAGACCTCGCCGCCACGGGGCTGCAACCGAACGACGTCTTCGTCCGAGTCGACCGCGGCTTCTATGATCACCTGCCGGTGGTAGTCGACTTCCGCTCCACCGCAGTGCCCGAACCAAATGCGGTGCTCCTGCTGGTGGTCGGTCTGGCATTTCGATTCAACCTAGAACGCAGCAATCGAAGCCGCAATTGAGCTCATGCCCAGGGCCACGCCCGCGACGGCACCCACGCGCTGATGCTGGCGTTGGCGAAGGTGAATGAGGTGGAGTGGGCGACTGGCAAGGCGTAGCAATATCTATCATCACGAATAAGTCCAGGCCTATCAGAGCAAACGGATGTTCGATCAGTTCAATTCGAGTTTTCAGCTGACCAACCTCGAATCCCGCGAATCGAACCAGAGTATTCTGACCGCCGTCGAACCGTACGCTCCAGGATTCTCGCAGCTGATTGGGGACTACGGAGGCGGGACGTTCGAGAGCGGCCTTTACCGCTTGCACGGCAGCGGCGATCTGATGGCGTGGACAGAGAGCATTACAGCGGTGTTCCCGCGGTTCGCGAACCGCCTAGTCTGCTTTGCATTCGATTGGCTGGGACGCCACTTCGCTCTTGATCGAAAGCGGGTCGTGGATGGGCGGATGCAGGTGCTGCTGCTCGAACCAGGCGCCGGGGAAGCGATGCAGGTACCGGCAGACCTCCAAGCGTTTCACAACGTCGAACTCGTCGAATATCGCAACGACGCGCTGGCATCGGACTTCTTCTCTCGTTGGATCGATTCCGGCGGTGCGCCACCGGCGTACAACCAGTACGTCGGTTACAAGGTTCCCCTGTTTCTCGGTGGCAGTGACGACGAACAAAACCTTGAGCTTTCCGACATGGACGTGTACTGGACGATTTGTGGGCAGTTGCTTAATAGCTCACGTGGAGAGTCCGCTTCCTAGCCGCAGTACAGATCGGAAAGGGTCTCAAGAATTGGGTGCCGGGGGCGCTCCGCGATAGCGGAAGCCCCCGACGCGTCGCGACCGTGTTCCGTCGGCGTTCGGGGGCTTCCCTGACGGGAGCGCCCCCGGCACCCTGCACTAGCTCATGCATGACTTCTTCCTCCATCGCCTACGGCGTCGACCAACTCACCCGCGGGGCCGCCACGCTCCCGCCGGGCCGCTACGGCATGCTCACCAACGACGCCGCTCGGACCGTGGACGGGGCGACGCTGAGCCGCGTGGCGGTCGTGCAGGCGGGCGTCGAACTGCGGCGGCTGTTCTCGCCGGAGCACGGCATTGCCGCCGACGCGGCCGATGGGGCGAGGGTCGCCGATGGGGTCGACGCGGCGACTGGGTTGGAGATCGTGAGCCTGTACGGCGAGCGGCTCCGGCCATTGCCCGCGGCGCTCGCCGACCTTGATGGGGTGCTGGTCGACCTGCCGGACATTGGTGCCCGGTTCTACACCTACATCTGGAGCCTGTCGCACCTGCTCGAGGTGGGCGGCGAACTCGGGCTGCCGATCACGGTGCTCGATCGGCCGAACCCCATCGGCGGCGACCTGACGGCGGCCGAGGGGCCGCTGCTCGACGTCGACGCCTGCAGTGGGTTCTTGGGGCGGTACCCGATGCCGGTCAGGCACTCGCTCACGATTGGCGAGCTCGCCCGGCTCTGGAACGCCGAAGAGCAGCTCGGCGTCGAGCTGACTGTCGTGCCGACCGCCGGCTGGGACCGCGGCGACCATCAGCCGGCGACCGGCGCGCCGTTCGTGCCGACCTCGCCAGCGATCGCCTGCTACGAGAGCGCGCTCTTGTACCCGGGCGTCTGCCTGTTCGAGGCGACCAACCTCAGTGTCGGCCGGCGCACGCCGCAAGCCTTCCAGCAGGTCGGCGCGCCGTGGCTCGACGCCGACGCCGCATGCGAGGCGTTCAACAAGGCCGCCCTGCCGGGAATCGCTAGCGAAGCCGTCGCGTTCACTCCAACCCTCGAGCCGCACGCGGGCGAGCGCTGCCAAGGCGTGCGACTCATCGTCACCGACCCCGCGGAAGTTCGGCCGGTGGCTGCCGGCTTGGCGCTGCTCGCCATTGTGATGCGGCAGTCGCCCGGAGCGTTCGCCTGGCGCCCCTACCCGACCGCGGCCAACCCTTCCGGCGAGCGGCACTTCGACCTCTTGGTGGGCCGGCGGGGCGTCGGCGAGTTGCTCGCCGACAGCCACCGCGACCTGCCGCGGCTCGTCGCCGAGCTGACTGCGGCGCCCGGCTGGCGAGAGCGGGCCGAGCCGCACCTGCTGTATTAGTCCCCGAACGGCTAAGGGAGCTTGAAATGGGGACTGGCTCGCAACCGCAAGGCAGACAGTCGTCGCGTGGCGAGCTCGAATGCGGTTGAGTGCCGGTCCCCATTTCTAGCGGCGCTCTAGGAATGGACCGTCGCAAAAGCGGGACAGGTACGAGGCCGTGGCGGACCCTTGCAGGTTCAAGCCAGCAGCGGGCCTTGAGCCAGTCCCCCTTTTTCGACTCACCGGCTGGTAGTACTACGCATCCAGCAGGAGGCGCTGGGGGGCGGACCCAAATCGAGGTATATTGCTGGTCCCGCCTCGCGTTCCTCACCTCGCGACCCCGCCCCAATGGATCAGCTAGTTACCCAGTTCAACGAGCAGCCGGTGCTCGCCCTCTCGGCCCTAATCGCGGCCGGCATGCTGCTGGGGCGGATCAAGTGGTGGGGGATCTCGCTGGGGGCATCCGGCGTGCTGTTCGCCGCGATGCTGATGGGGCACTGGGGCGTGGTGCTGCCGAAGGCGTTCACGGCGCTCGGCGTGGTGCTGTTCACCTACTCGGTCGGCCTGCAAGCCGGGCCGCACTTTGTCCGCACGGTCAAACGCTACGGCCTGTCGTACCTCGTGCTGGCTGTGTTCACGCTCGGTGTGGCCTGGATTGCCGCGTTCGGCTGCGCCAAGCTGCTCGGCATCAACGCGATGCTCACCACCGGCATCTACACCGGCGCGCTGACTTCGACGCCGGGCCTGGCGGCCTCGCTCCAAACGCTCAAGGACCCGACCATCTCGGTCGGCTACGGCGTCGCGTACCCGCTGGGCGTCATCGGCGTGGTGCTGTTCGTGCAGGTCGCCCCCCGTGTCCTGAAGATCGACTGGCAGAAGGAAATCGAGCGTTCCAACCAGGGCAACGGCCAGCCCAGCATCGAGGCCGTGTGGCTGCGGATCACCAACCCGCAGATCGAGGGGAAGACCATCGGCGAGGTCGAGGCGGCGGCGGTCTCCGACGCGGTGATCTCGCGGGTGATCGACACCTACGTGGCGATGACCCCGCAGGCCTCGACCCGCCTGTGCGTCGACCAGCACGTGCGGATCGTCGGCACAGAGGCCGAGATCGACAAGCTCGAGCTGCTGCTCGGCCCCCGCGAGCCGGGCTTCAAGGAGCCGAAGTCGGTGATCTCGTCCGCCACGCTGATCGTCACTGAGGAGGCGATCTGCGGCAAGAGCCTCGAGAGCCTGCACCTCCGCGAGCGGCACGGCGTGACGATCTCGCGGATCTGGCGGGACGAGTTCGAGTTCGTGCCGCAGGGCCGCACCACGCTGCAGTTCGGCGACGAGGTGCGCGTCGTCGGTGACGTGGCCGACCTCGCCCGGATCGAGCCGATCATCGGCCACCAGGCGCAGCGGCTCAACGAGACCCCATTCCTGCCGTTTGCCCTCGGCCTGCTGGCCGGCGTGGTGGTGGGCGACATCCCGATCACTCTCTCGCCGGCCGTGTCGTTCAAGCTCGGCATGGCGGGCGGGCCGCTCACCGCCGGCCTGATCGCGGGGCACTTCGGCCGGATCGCGAAGATCAACTTCCGCATGCCGGTCGCCGCCCGGCGGTTCGTCAACGACCTCGGCCTGATCCTGTTCCTCGGCGGCGCCGGGTGCGACGCCGGCGCCAGCTTCTGGGAGGTGATCCAGAGCCAGGGGGCGAGCCTGCTGTTGGCCTCGGCGATTGTCACCATCGCCCCGCTGGCCGGCGCCTGGGGCCTGGCCCGCTACGCCTTCCGCTGGGACGCGCTCAACAGCCTCGGCGCCGTGTGCGGCGCGATGACCAGCACGCCCGGCCTGGGCGCCGTGACCCGCGTGGCCGACTCGTCGGCCCCGTCGACTGCCTACGTGGCGGTGTACCCGGTGGCGCTCTTGGCAGTGACGCTGCTGGCGCCGCTGTTGGGCAAGCTGCTGTAGAAAGCGCCCATTCCGATCCGCGGCCAATCGGAGGAACGCTAGGCCCGGCATTCGTGCCGGGTCCCATGGCTTAAGCCAACGATCAAGCCCCGTTAACGGGGCTTTTCGCCTTTATTCGCCACCGCTGACCCGGCATGAATGCCGGGCCTAAGGCACGCTAGCCAACCGCAAGCATCGCGGCTTTTGCGCGTCGTAGGCCTCGCCCCTACTAACGCCGAACCTGGTGCTTCTCCAACACCGTGGCGAGCTCTGTCTCCGCGCCAACCGGCCAGGCGTCGAACACCGATTCCCCAAAGACGCTTTCGTAGTTGGGGTCAGCGCCATGGGTGAGCAGGAGGTCCACCAAGGCGGCGTTGCCCGACTGGACCGCTGTTGCCAGTGGGGCGCCAAGAGCTCCGCACGCGGCGGATACGTCGGCGCCGGCGTCGAGCAAGGCCTCGGCGATCTCCGGGTAGTTGAGCACACAAGCGTAGTGCAGCGGCGTCGTGCCGCAGTCATCGTCGCGGAAGTTGGCATCGAAGCCGTGCTTCAAGCAAAATTCAATGCCGGCCAGAAAACGCTCGATCACTAGGAAGTTCAGCACACACTCGTCGCCGAGCCAGGTCGCGGTGCGCAGGCCCGGGTACTTGGCGAGCAACCGTTCGGCGGCGGCGTGGTCGTTAACCGTGGCGTCGATGAACTGGCCGACAATCTCTCGCGGTAGGGTCATGCGTCGATGGCGGCTTTTGGAGCTCTGCTTCCCACACCAATAGGAAAGGCGTCGGGCGCAGCCTGACCTACGCGTTTGCCGCCCACGCGCGGAACTCGGGCTCACGCAGGGTCACGCCCTCGTGGACCAGCTGGAACACGACCGGCTGATCGGGCCAGCCCATGGTCTGGAGCACGGTGTCGAGCGTTTTCGCGGGGCACTCGCCGTGCAGCTCGACCCGGTGCATGCGGCCCTGGTGCTCGTGCATGTGGCCGTTAAGCCGCCAGAAGACCGGGTCGCCGTCGGCAACCGGCTCGTGGCCGGTGATCAGGAAGTAGCCGTCGGGCTCGGTGTCGGAACGCGGCAGCTCGCGGATCGCCTGCTGCATCTGCTCGAACGGCGTCGGCATGGCCGCCACAAACTGGGGCGGGCCGCCGGTCTGGCTCAGGAGCGTCGGCAGCGACTGGCCACGGAGCTCGACCACCGGGCCATCAATGGCGGCGGGCGGCTCGGCGAACACGTTGGCGTGGAGTTTGAGCAAGGCGGCGGTGGTCGTCAAATTACAAAGCGAGTGGCGGGGAGAGCCGCAGCACAAAAGGGGAAAGGCGAATGCCGAAAGGAAATCCTTGCGAACGGGGCATTCCCCTTTCGCCTTAACCCTTCCCCTTTCGAATCACTTGCCCGGCAGCTGGTGGCCCATCTTGTCGCGTTTGGTGCTGAGGTACTTCTCGTTGTGCTTGTTCATTGGGCCGACGATCGGCACCTGGTCGACGACCTCGAGGTCGTAGCCGCCGTAGACAAACGCGTCGGTCTTCTTGGGGTTGTTGGTCAGCAGGCGGATCTTCCGCAGGCCCAGGTCCTTGAGCAGCTGGATGCCGACGCCGTAGTCGCGGGGGTCGACCTTGAAGCCGAGCGCGACGTTGGCCTCAACCGTGTCCATGCCGTCGTCCTGCAGGGCGTAGGCCTTGATCTTGGCGGGCAGGCCGATCCCCCGGCCTTCCTGCGGCAGGTACACCAGCGCGCCGACGCCCTCGCGGCTGATCATGTCGAGCGCCATGTGCAGCTGGTCGCCGCAGTCGCAGCGGAGCGACTCCAGCAGGTCGCCCGTGAAGCACGACGAGTGCAGCCGCACGAGCGGCGCGTCGGCCGACGCGAGGTCGCCCATCGTGAACACGACCGGCTCCATGGTCTCGTGCTCGACGCGGTAGCAGATGATGCGGCCCTCGCCGTACTTGGTCGGCAGCTTGGCTTCCGCCTCGCGGTGCACCAGCTTCTCGCGGACGCGGCGGTAGGCGATGAGCTGCTCGATCGAGATGATCGGCAGGCCGTGCTGCTCGCTGAAAGCGGTCAGCTGGTCGCGGTCGGCGCGGTCGCCGGTGTCGTTGAGGATCTCGCACAGCACGCCCGCCGGGGTCAGCCCGGCCATGCGGGCGAGGTCGACGGCGGCCTCGGTGTGGCCGGCGCGGCGGAGGACGCCCCCCTCCTTGGCGACCAGCGGGAACAGGTGCCCCGGCCGGACGAAGTCGGTGGGGACGCTGTTCGGGTTGCACAGCTCCTGGATGGTGGTCGCCCGCTCGCCGGCGGTGATGCCGGTGCGGGCGGTGCGGTGGTCGACCGGCACGGTGTAGTTGGTCCGCAGCGGCGCGTTGTTGTTCTCGACCATTGGGTGCAGGCCGAGCCGCTCGCTCACCTCCGGCAGCAGCGGCGCGCACAGCTGGCCGCGGCCGTGGGTGATCATGAAGTTGACGGTCTCGGGGGTGACCTTCTCTGCGGCGCAGACAAAATCACCCTCGTTCTCGCGGTCCTCGGCGTCCACTACCACCACGACGCGGCCTTGGCGGATCGCCTCGACGGCGTCCTCGATACTCGAAAAACGGCTGGGCACGGCGGCCGGTAACCTCCTGGACACGGGGGAGCAACGGGGGGAATCAACGGCGGGCGCGTGTGCGAATGAGCTATCCGACCCCGCCGATCGGGGTATTATACAAGCGAAGGCAACCCCGCAGCGAGGGCGGGGCCGGGCCCTATGGCCAAAGGCGAAAGAGGAATGCCCAAAGACGAGGGCGCCTTTCAGGGCAATCCCCGTTCGCCTTTCCCATTTCCCCTTTGGAATAAGGGGCATTCCCGCAAGTTTCACCCCGGAGCGTCCCCCGTTGACCGCAACGCCCCCGCCGCCGTCCGACAACCCGATCGCCCCGCTGGGGCGCGAGGAGTACGTCGAGCAGGCGCACTTTTTCGGCTCGCTGGCGGCCCGGCTGCGGGAGAACATCCCGGCTCAGGAGGTGCTCAAGTCGGTCCGCGAGGAGGTGCTCGCCACCACCCGGCTGCCGATGGCGATCGACTTCATGCTCAGCGAGCTGCGGCACGCCGGGGCCTTCGGCACGGCGATGAGCAAGCTGCCGCACTACTTCACGCCGTTCCAGGCGTTCATCATCAACCAGGCCGAGGACGAGCGGGGCCGCTTCGACCTGCGGGTCGGGCTCGAGGTGCTGCGGCGGGACGCCGAGTACCGCGCCGGCGATTCCACGGGCGACGCGGCGGGCCACCCGCCGATGGTGCAGGGGCTGTTCTTGTTCCAGTTCGAGGTGCTGTGCCGCAACCGGCTGCCGTACGACCGCGGGCTCGGCGCGATGGCCGAGGACGCGTCGTTCAGCGCGGATTGGCGGGAGTGGATCCTCCGCGTCCGCCGGCAGGTCGGCATGGTCGACATCGCCGACCTGATCTACGTCAACAGCGAGCACTACGCCACCCGCCAGGCCCGCGCTTCGCGGGGCGAGGAGCCGCCCGCCCAGCCGACGACCGCCACGCCGCTGTTCGGCGACCGCGAGGGCCGCATCGCGCTGGCCAACCGCAAGAAGGACCCGGTCTACCTGTTCAACTCGCTGCACCGCCAGCTCGGCTACCCAGAGGCCCCGCGTCACTCGGTGGTGGCGCAGGACGAGAACCCGCTGCCGCAGATCGCGCGGCGGCTCGAGCAGCTCGAGAAGCGGATGTCGCTGATGGAAGAAGAGCAACGCGGCGGCATCGACCTCAGCAAGCTCTACCAGCCCCCGCCGGGCAGGTAGCCCCACCAAACAATCTCAAGCGTCGCCCCTAGCCGCAAGCCCTTAACGTCGCCCGCCAGGGCGTCCTCCCAGGGCAGGCTCTTTTTGCCAACTACCCGCCGCGCACAAAAGAAGCCCGCCGGCAATCGCCGGCGGACTCGTGGGTTACTGGTGCTGATCAGCCGTGATCAATAGTCGCTGTCCGACGGCTGCGGCAGCTTGCGGTCGGCGATATTGCTTGCCTGGTTGACATAGCTCGACCGCTTGTAGTTAGAGGTCATCAACTGGGCGTAGATCTGGGGGTCGATGTTCTCGGTCAGGAAGATGATGTGACCGTCGCAGAACGCCGCGTTGACGCCGCTCGGGTGGGCCGAATTGGGGTAGCCGTAGTAAGGGGTAAAGGCGGTCTCGCTCCCGGGCGCACCGCTCTGAGACGAGACCATCACGCTCGGAGGGAGCAGGTCCGCCGCGCCGTTGATGCGGGTGGTCTTGGTCTCGTCGATATCGGCGGTGTCGGTGTCGTCCGAGATCCGGTTGTGCCAAGTGAAGCCGAAATGGTGCTTGCCGTCCGCGACGTCTGCATTGCTGGCGTCGGGGTAGGTGCCGTAAGGGGCGTACGACCAGAACAGGGCGTGGATGTTCTCGCTCAGCATGAGCGTCTTGGAGGTGCCGTCGTTCGCGCTAACGTAGTCCATGGAGCACTGCGAGGCGGGCTGTGCTTCGCGACTATCGCTCTGCCCTTCGACGTTCAGGTTCTTGCTGAGGTCGAAGAACACGCCGTTGGCCACGTTCTCGGTCGGGATGCCCGACGACCGTGTGGTGTCGACAAACGACTGGCCGGCGTTGGCCACATACGACAGCGACGGCGCCAGCGGGTCCTCCGGCGGGTCGCTGGGACAGATCAGCCCCTCGATCGAGGCGAAGTTCTGGGCCCCGAGTTGGACGGGCGTCGTGTTGGGCCAGTTTTTCGACCACTGGTCGTAAAGGGCGGTCTGCTCAATGTACGGGAAGGTCATCACGACCCAGCTTGCGCGGCGGGCCTTCTCGTACTGCCCGTTGCCGTCCTTCTGGCTGGTGACGTCCTCGATCGAGTTGATGTAGCCCGGCAGCTTGCGAAGCGAGGTGTCGTACTGCTGCAGGGCGAGCTGCAGCTGCTTCATATTGTTCAGGCAGGTGTTGCGGCGGGCCGACTCACGCGCCGACTGCACCGCCGGCAGCAAGAGCGCCACCAGCGTGCCGATAATGGCGATCACCACCAGCAGCTCGACCAGGGTAAAGCCCTTGCGGCGGGCTTGGTTCGCTAGACTCATCTTCGTTGCCTCGTTCCTGAAGAGGGACGCCTGCCAGGGTGCGCCTCTGCCGTAATGGGAGGGCGGCTACCCCGGCCGTATCTGTTCCCGGATTGCCCCACGCCGGCGGCTCGGCCGGCGCTCACTTAGGACCGCGGATTGCGCAGCCCTGCGTACCCTCATGGTGACAGAAAACCGCTGTCCTGTCCACCAATCGTAGGGGCCAGACGCTTGAAACGCGGGCAACCTCTGATATGCTCGCCCGACGGGCGGGCTTCTATTCCCGCACAGGGCGGATAACCCCGCTGGCCCGCCCGGAAGTTAGGAAATACCCCGGGGCAGGAGGTTGTAACCTCGGTCCTGCCGGCACTCTTGCCCCCCGCGGCTACTTTTTCGACGGAGTGAGATTCAGCATGTCTATGTACATCGGCGAGGCCCTGGCCGGCGACGGCAACGAGATTGCCCACATCGACCTGATGGTCGGCAGCAAGGACGGCCCGGTCGGCACGGCGTTCGCCAACGCCCTGGCCAACCAGAGCGAGGGCCACACCAACCTGCTAGCAGTCGTCACGCCCAACCTGGCGGTCAAGCCGGCTACCGTGATGATTACGAAGGTGACCATCAAAGGGATGAAGCAGGCCGTGCAGATGTTCGGCCCGGCCCAGGCCGCGGTCGCCAAGGCGGTGGCCGAGAGCGTCGCCGAGGGCGTGATCCCCAAGGACCAGTGCGAGGACCTGGTGATTGTCTGCGGCGTCTTCATCCACCCCGAGGCCGCCGAAGACAAGAAGATCTTCGACTACAACCTCGAGGCCACCAAGGCGGCCATCGCCAGCGCCATGGCCGGCAAGCCGACCGCCGACGAGATGATTGCCGGCAAAGACCAGGCGCACCCCTTCCAAGGGTTCTAGCCGTCCTCCCGGTCTACGCGTCTGCCAATGGCAGCTGTCGTCTGTGACTTCAAAAGGGGAAAGGGGAATGCCGAAAGGCGCGTTTCCCCTTTCCCCTTTCGCACTTCCCCTTTCCCCTTTGCTCCGATGCCCGCCAAGATCCTGTTGTGCCTGGATAGCGATCCGCAGCCTAGCGTGTTCGACGCGGTCGTCGCGGTCGACTCGGGCGTCGACCACCTGCTGCGGCACGGCGGGGTCACGCCGGCCGATGTCGAAGGCCTGGTGCACGGCGCGATGTTCACCCGTGCGCCCGATCAGCTCCAGAACACCGCGCTGTTCATCGGCGGGTCGGACGTGGCGGCGGGCGAAGAGCTGCTGGCCGCGGCGGCCGAATGCTTCTTTGGCCCGATGCGGGTGTCGGTGCTGCTCGACTCCAACGGCTGCAACACCACCGCGGCGGCCGCGGTGCTGGCCGCCAGCCGCCACGCCGAACTCGGCGACAAGCCCACCGCGACCGTGCTCGGCAGCGGGCCGGTGGGGCAGCGGATCGCCCTGCTGTTGGCCGGCGAGGGCGTGCGGGTGCAGGTCGCCTCACGCAAGCAGGCCCGCGCCCGTGAGGTGTGCGAGCGGCTCGCCGACCATGTCGACGGCAGCCTGCTCGAGGCGGTGGGGCGGGACCAGAAACCGGTCGCCGCAATCCTCTCCGGCGGCGACCTCTTGTTCTCTGCCGGACCAGCCGGCGTCGAGATGGTCACGGCCGACGAGCTGGCCGCGGCGTCGCCGCGGGTGGCGATCGACCTGAACGCCGCGCCGCCACTCGGCATCGGCGGCATCGAAGTGACCGACAAGGCAGTCGATCGCAGCGGCTGCGTCAGCTACGGCGCGATCGGCGTCGGCGGGACCAAGATGAAGATCCACCGGGCCGCGATCGCACGGCTGTTCGAAACGAACGACGCCGTCCTCGACGCCGCCGAGGTGTACGAACTCGGCAAGGCGATCGGGTAGGCCTAACAAATGACTTGGCTCATCGGCGTTGACGAGGCGGGCTACGGGCCCAACCTGGGGCCCCTGGCGGTCGCCGCCACGGCGTGGCGTGTGCCCGACGGCGTGGCCGACCTCTACGAGCTGCTTGCCGAGGTGGTCTGCCAGAAGCCCAACCAGACGCGGATCGCCATCGCCGACTCGAAGCTGCTCTACAAGCCGGGCGGCGGTTTGGGGACGCTCGAACGCGCGCTCTTCGCGGCGCTCAACCCAACGCCTACCAGCTACGCGGTCTTGCTGGCTCAGCTCGCCGCCGACCCGGCGGGGCGACGCGCACCACTCCCCTGGCACGACGGCTTCGACCCCGCCCTCCCCTGCCACCTGAACCCAGCGGATCAGGCTGCCGCCGAGGTCCAGTGGTCGGCCGGCTGCGGCGCGGCCGGGGTCCCGTCGCCAAACGTGCGGGCGCGGCTAGTGTTCCCCGAGGAGTTCAACGAGCTGACCGAAGAGCACGGCACCAAGGGCGCCGCGTTGTCGCACGTGACGATCGGCATGCTGGCCGGGCTGCTGGCGGACCTCGCGCCGGAGGGGCCGGTCGAGTGCGTGCTCGACAAGCACGGCGGCCGCAACCGCTACGCGGCGCTCTTGCAGCACCACTTCCCCGACCACTTGATCGAGACCCACCACGAGTCCCGCCCCGAGAGCCGCTACGCCTGCTCCACGGACGCGGGGCGATGGACGTTCGCGTTCCGTTCCAAGGGCGAGAGCTTCCTGCCCGCGGCTCTGGCGTCGATGACCGCGAAGTACCTGCGCGAGCTCTCGATGCAGGCGCTCAACGACTACTGGGCGCGGCACGTCGAAGACCTCAAGCCGACCGCCGGCTACCCGGTCGACGCCAAACGCTACCGCGCCGATATCGAGCACGCGCGCGTCAAGCAGCAGGTGAGCGAGCGGGTGCTGTGGCGGAACCGTTGAGTGACTGCACGCATTAATGTTGCAGAGTCGAACTTACTGAACCGGAGTGCGAGCAAGTATCCCTCTCCCCTCGATGGGGAGGGGTGATGTCCCAGTGGGATGAGTGTCAACCGGACGGTCCTTTGCGGGAAAACCAACTACGGGGCCTCCCCCCTCCCTAGCCCTCCCCACGAGGGGGAGGGGATTCGAGGTCGGCTTCGCCGCCATTTTTTGAATTGTCCCATATAAGAGCTAACAACATCGCAACCATGTTCATCTACCTAGCCCGCCACGCGTGGGCCGGCGACTTTGGTGACCCGCAGTGGCCCGACGACTCGCTCCGTGAGCTCACGCCCGAGGGCGCCGAACGGTACGCCCAGATGGTCGAGACCCTGGCCGGCCGCGGCTTCGCGCCGCGGCGGATCGCGACCAGCCCGTACGCCCGCTGCCTGCAGACGGCCGAGATTATCTCGCGGTGCACCGAACACTCTCCACCGGTCGAAGTGCACGACGCGCTCGCGCCCGGCGGCGGCTACGCGGGGCTGCTCGAGTGGTCCGCCGCGTGCGGCGGCGAGGACGTCTGCTGGGTTGGCCACAATCCCGACATGGAGCTCGTCGCCAGCGCGTTGGTTGGCGGCCGCGGCGCCGGGGTGCGGTTTGCCAAGGGCGCCATCGCCGCCATCAGGTTCGACACGCCACCGGGCGGGGGCGAACCTTCCACCGCTGGGCGGCTCTATTGGCATGTCACCGCGAAATCGCTCGGGTTGTAGGCCGCGTTCCGCGGACGCACCCGGCGATCGTGCAGCCCCCCTTCCCCGGCGCTCTCCACGAGCGGGAATGATGTCGGCCCTGCCGGGAGCTGGCGGGCCCGACTACAATGACGCGTTTCCCGCCAAGCTCCGACACCCCTGAGACCCGCCCCGCCTGCTGATGGTTAATAACGTCCCTGTCAAAACGCTGAAGCACGGCGCCCTCACCATCGAGGGCTACTCGCGGGCGGCGGTGCAGACCTACTGGCGGATCCCCGAGATGAGCCTCGGGTTTGACATCGGCGCGCAGCCGTGGTCGTTCATGGGGACCGAGAACTGGTTCATCTCGCACGGCCACCTCGACCACATCGCTGCGCTGCCGGTGTACGTCGCACGCCGGCGGATGATGAAGATGGAGCCGCCGCGGATCTACCTGCCGGCCGGCCTGATCGGCCCGGTCCGCGAGATCCTCAAGGCGTTCACCAAGATGGACCGCGGGCGTATGCCGGTCGAGCTGATCCCGACCGGGCCGGACGAGGAGATCGAGCTCTCGCGCGAGCTTGTAGTCACCACCACCGCCACCACGCACACGGTGCCGTCGATCGGGTTCGTGGTGTGGGACCGCCGCAAGAAGTTGAAGCCAGAGTACGCCGAGCTCGAGGGCCACGAGATCCGCGACCTGCGTCAGGCAGGCGCCGAGGTGACCCGCGAGGTCCGCACGCCGATGGTCGCCTACCTGGGCGACAGCTCGCCGCCGGGCCTCGACAACTGCCCGGCGATGTACGAGGCCAAGGTGCTGATCTGCGAGCTGACGTTCGTCGCGCCCGACCACCGCAAGGACAAGATCCACAAGTTCGGCCACATGCACCTGGACGACTTTGTCGACCGGCGTGAGCGGTTCAAGAACGAGTTGGTGATCGCCAGCCACCTGAGCACCCGCTACCACCCGCGGCAGGTCGAGAGCATGGTCAAGAAGCGGATCCCGGACATGCTCGACGACCGTCTGCACTTGTGGTTGTAAACACCGTTCAGCGAACGGCTTTGTTAAACAACCGACTCGTAGCCCCCGGCTCCGCCGGGGGATCGAACTGCCAATCAAAACTGCCCTGACGCGATCCGCCGGCAGAGCCGGGGGCTACGAACAGCCAGCGGGGCCAGAGATCAATCGCATGCCGGCCCGCGTCCTGCACCTGCTGCCCACACTCCACGCCACCGACGCCGCGCGGCGGGTGGCGGTGCTGTGCGAGCGGCTGCCGCGGGAGGAGTACGAGCAGCACGTCGCCGCGCTCAACGCGACCGGCGCCGCGGGCCCGCGGCTCGGTGAGCTGGCGGCCGGCGTCCACGGGCTCGACCGGCGGTTCCGCCGCGACCCGTTCGTGTGGCGGCGGCTGCGGCGACTGGTGCGGTCGCTCGCCATCGATATCGTGCACGCGTGGGGCGACGACGCCGCGCAGTTCGCGGCCCTGTCGGGACGCCGTGCGGTGCGGGCAGAAGCCACGCCCGACGCCGAGTCTGGTTGGCCTGCCAACCGACTGGCTCGGTTTACCCCTCCGATGCCTGAGCCGGACTGGGACCCGCAACCCGTGGCGGAAGCCCTTGGACCACCGCCACCGTTGCCAGCCGAGATTGCTGAGCAGTTGCCGGTCGGCGCCAAGCTGATCGGCGTCGCCGCGCCGCTCGTTCCGGCGAGCGGCCTCAAGGACCTGATCTGGGCCCTCGACCTGGTGCGGGTGATGGACCCCAATGTCTGGCTGCTGGTCCTTGGCGACGGGCCGCAGCGGGAGTCGCTGGCCGAGTTCTCCCGCCTGGCGTGCGAAGAGAACCGCACGCTACTGTTGGGCGACCGCGACGACTTGGCGGACCTGCTGCCGCACCTGCACTTGTGGTGGGAGGGGGGCCGGCCCGCAGTAGCGCCGGTGGCGGTGTTCCAGGCCATGGCCGCCAGCCTGCCGCTTGTCGCAAATCGGTGCGAAGCGCTCGAGCCGCTGATCCCGGTCACGGCAAGCGGTCGGCTCGTCACACCTGGCGACCGGGCCGAGTGGGCGAAGGCGACGCTCCGCATCCTCGAGGACGGAAGCCATCGCCAAGCGATGGGATACGCCGCCAAGCATCGCGGCGCCGGTCTGGCTTGGCCGTCGCAATTCGTTGACGCCTGTCGGCAGGCCTACAGGCCGGCTTATCTGCGTGGCCGATAGGTCAGCCGCCGCGGCCGCCGCCGATCCTTTTTCGCCACTCTGGGGGCCCGGCGCGGGTTCCGGCTTGAACCCAGACATCGGGGTCAACACCGTCGGCGATCGTCTGCACGCTGCCGTCGCAGTACGCAACGTTAACGACGCCCGAGTGGTTGCTGCTCAGCGGCGAGACCAAGTCCCACCAGTTGCCCTGGGTCCAGCACGTGCTGTTAGGGGGGAGCAGGTGGTTGTACCAGGTCCGCCACATAGTTCCCTCGTGCCACGGGTTGCCCCGCCACCGCCAAGGTCCATTCAGCCTTGCGGTCTGCCAGTTCTGGGACAAGAGCAGGTCTTGGGCGTCTTTAGGGGTGGTGCTGGCGTTGTCGGGGACGGTGGGAGCGATGAAGCAGTCCCGCTTAGGGTCGTTCGCCCCACCGGTGTTACCGAGGCTGTTGAGCATTTCACCGTAGGCGGCGGTCTTGCTGAGGCCGTCGGTAATCTTGCGGAGCTGAAGCGGCGGCAGCGCGGGGTACTCCCCGGTGGAGCTCACCATCTCATCAGCGCCAAACACGCCGTCCCATTTCTTACCGAACCTGACCCAGCTTCCCGAGTTGGCATGGTAGTTGGTCCACCCAGTCGTCTGATCTCGTTGATCGAGGCCAAGCGTTTCACGGCCGAAGGGGTCGCTTGGGCAGCGGATAAAGGCAGGCTCGTTCTGAGCAACGGCAAAGTTATGGGTCGACCACGGGTCGCCTTCGGTAGTGTCGTCTTCAATGATGAACGTTTGGGCCAGCCCCCCTTCCTCGACGTAAGGCAGCACCTGTGCCATCGGAGACCAGTATCCGTTTTTCTTCGTGGCAACGTACGTGCCGTAGGAGCCGGCGGGAAACTCGCCGTTGGCCGACTCGTAGTTCAGCGTCCCCAGCATCAACTGCTTCAGGTTGTTGGTGCAGGTCATCCGGCGGGCAGCTTCGCGGGCCGACTGCACCGCGGGCAGCAAGAGCGCGATGAGCACGCCGATGATCGCAATCACGACCAACAGCTCGACCAGCGTGAAGCCGGTGCGGGAGAAAGGACGCCGCGGCGTGCTGCGTCCGGCTAACGTCGAGAGGCCAGCGTGCATGACAGGAGACTCCGGTGAGGTGCGAGCCGCACGAGCCAAAGCATGGCTTTCGCGGCGCGCTTCGTTGGCGTACGCGGTATCGCTCTACTCTTTCCGCCCGGAGAGCGTAATTCTAGCGACGCAAACGCGCACTACCTACGCTAGGTTCGCGCAGGGGTGCACTGCGGAGTGCGGTTTCCTGCAGGTGGAGGTTCGGCAGACGCGGAATTGACGACTGTAGTGCCGTCTTAGCGTCGTGCCGGCGCGGGGAATTTTTTTGGCCGGTGGCGCGAGGTGCAGAGAAGAAGAGCATCCGCACCCCAACCAATCAGGGGGGCGGGTTGGGGCGCCGAGGCGTGTCGGCTGCCGCGGGCCTGACGCGGCGGGCGACCTGACACTTCGAACTGCGCCCCACTCAAACGGCCGGGCGTCGTGCGACGAGCCTACAGGTGCTCGCTGCCGCTGCCGACCGCCAATTGGAACGCCGAGGTGTCGATCACCGGCGGACGCCACGTCAGTTCGACCCCTTCAGGCGCCAGTTCGCCGACGTAGCGGCGACGCTGTTCATTAAGCGACCAGCGGGCGCGGATCGCCTGGCAGGCCTGAGCGATCTCACTCGAGGTAGGCAGGTAGTCGATGCGGCGGTCCTCGAGGTCCATCAGCGCGTCGTGGTCGTCAGCAATGGCACAAGCGGGCATTCCGTCGGTTCCTGGTCGCTGGTTGTTGCTCAGGGTCGGGAGTACGTGGTCGAGCGGTCGTCGCAAGACGAGGCCGGACGCCGATTGGCGGTTGGTGGGCAGCGGGTAAACCGGCGCCGGCCCCGGGGTGGGCGAATGCTCTTCACGGACGGAAGTATGCCAAGCGAATGTGACGAAACTGTGTAGAAGAGGCTTAAATACGTTGAAGGTTGCCGGCGCCCGGTCCGGTTGGGAGTGGTCCGGTATTTAGTCGTCCGGGTAACCCCGCTACAATACAAGACTTAGCAGCGGTCCCACGGAGTTCGGCAAAAGGGAGTTTGGCGCGATGAAGGATGTCTTGGCGGTCGTGTTGGCGGGCGGAAAAGGGTCGCGGTTGGAGCCGCTGACCCGCGACCGGGCGAAGCCCGCGGTGCCGTTTGGCGGCAGTTACCGGATTATTGATTTTGCGTTGTCCAACTGCCTGAACAGCGGCATCCGCAAGATCATGGTGCTCACGCAGTACAAGGCGATGAGCCTCGACCGCCACGTCACGCTCGGCTGGCGGGGCTTCCTGTGCCGAGAGCTGGGCGAGTACATCGACGTTGTGCCGCCGCAGCAGCGGATCGACGAGAAGTGGTACCAGGGCACCGCCGACGCCGTGTACCAGAATATCTACACGCTCGAGAAGGAACGCCCCGAGCACGTGCTGATTACCGCCGGCGACCACATCTACAAGATGGACTACGCCAAGATGGTGGCGGCGCACGTCGAGAAGAAGGCCGACCTGACGATCGCCGCGCTGAACGTCACGATCGAGGAGGCCCGCTCGTTCGGCGTGATGGAGGTCGACCCCGAGAACCGCGTCCGCGGCTTCGAGGAGAAGTCGCCCAGCCCGAAGACCGTGCCCGGCCAGCCCGACACGTGCCTGGCGTCGATGGGCGTGTACGTGTTCAACGCGCCGTTCCTGTTCGACGAGCTCTGCAAGGACGCCACGCTGCCGGAGAGCGCGCACGACTTCGGCAAGAACATTATCCCCTCGATCATCGACCAGCGGCGGGTGTTCGCGTACCCGTTCCTGGACGAGAACCGCAAGTCGCACGCCTACTGGCGGGACGTCGGCACGATCGACGCCTACTTCGAGGCCAACATGGAGCTGACCTCGGTCGACCCGCCGCTGAACCTGTACGACCGGCACTGGCCGATCCGCACCTACCAGCCGCACCTGCCGCCGGCCAAGTTCGTGTTCGACAGCGAGGAGGGGGAGAAGCCCCGCCGCGGCGAGGCCCTCGACAGCATCGTCTGCCCCGGCGCGATCCTGTCGGGCGGCATGGTCAACCGCTGCGTGGTCGGCCCCGGCGCGCGGGTCAACAGCTACGCGACGGTCGAGGACTCGATCCTGTTCGCCGGCGTCAACATCGGCCGCAACTGCAAGATCCGCCGCACCATCATCGACAAAGAGGTGTGCGTGCCCGCGGGCCTCGAGATCGGCTACGACCTGGAAGCCGACCGCCGCCGCGGCTTCACCGTAACCGAGTCCGGCGTGGTGGTGATCGCCAAGGCGGACGGGATCCCGGTGGGGTAGCGGGCAAGTGCGGAGCGCATTTTGGCAGCTGCCGGTAGAAGGGGCTCAACGATTCAAGCGCGGAGTGGTTGGCGATCGCTTTCCAGCCACCACGCGGACGATCCGGAAGCAAGCGTAGAACGGCAGAGCCAGCAGGAGCAGCACGAGCCCTAGCGGGTGCGAAACTAGCCCTGAGAGGATGGCCTGCTTGGTTTCGGCTGCTTGCCGCTGTTTCCAGATCGCTACGATTTCGTCGACGATGGTCTCGACTGAGGCCTCGTCTGCGACCGTTATCGCGTAGTCGTGATCGTTGAAGAATGCCTGGAGGTCTTGCGGTGCGTTCGCGGCCTTCAACGCCTGGTGCTCTTGGTACGTCAAACGCGTGTAGCGTTTGCCCCGGGCGGAGAGCTCTTCCAGGACTGCGTTGCCGTTGAGCATGGTAGGAGACTTGGGGTCGGGCTCGCTGCTGGGCGATTTGTACGGGTTCAAGGAGCTCACGGGCGCCGGCTAGCGTTGGGCGGTGGGCTGGTTCTAATAGGGGTAACCGCTCTGCTCGCATTCTACCAACGCTTAGCCGCATGGAACCCGCGCCCCCTACCACCCGCCGCGACGCCGCGATCGACTGGCTGCTCGGCCGCATCAACTACGAGCGGGTGGCGGTGATCCCGTACCAGGAGCGGCAGCTCAAGCTCGACCGGATGCGGCAGCTGCTGACGCGGCTCGGCTCGCCCGACGCGGGGATGCGGATCGTGCACATCGCCGGCACCAAGGGGAAGGGCTCTGTGGCCAAGATGACCGCCGCGATGCTGACCGCGGCCGGCTACCGCACCGGCGTGTACAGTTCGCCCCACCTGGAGCGGTTCGAGGAGCGGATCGCGGTCGACGGCCTCCCCTGCCCCGCCGAGGATCTCGTGGGGCTCGTCGAGCGGCTGCGGCCGGTGGTCGACGCGATGGACCAAGAATGCGGCGACCCTTCAGAGGGGCCGACGTTCTTCGATATCGCCACGGCAATGGCGCTGGTGCACTTCGCCGACCGTCGGTGCGACGCGGTGGTGCTGGAGGTCGGCCTGGGCGGGCGGCTCGACTCGACCAACGTCTGCCTGCCGGTGGTGTCGGTGATCACCAGCATCAGCCTCGACCACACCAAGCAGCTCGGCGACACCCTCGGCCAGATCGCCGGCGAGAAGGCGGGCATCGCCAAGCCGGGCGTGCCGCTGATCAGTGGCGTGACGCAGGACGAGCCGCGGGGCGTCATCACCGACGCCGCGCGGCAGCTCGGCTGCCGGCTGCTGGAGATTGAGTACGAGTTTGGGTTCGACTACCAGTCGGAAAAGAATTCCCCCAAGTTCTCGTTCTGGCAAGCCGACGGCGATCGCCGAATCGAGCACGCCCCGCAGCGGCTCGGGCCACGGGGCCGCCACCAGGCGCACAACGCGGCGGTGGCGCTGGCGGTGATCGGCGAGCTCCGGGACCAGGGCTGGTCGATCGCGGCGGACGCGTGCCGCGAGGCGCTCGCCAAGCTGCAGCTGCCGGGGCGGGTCGAGATCTTCCCGGGCGAGCCGACCATGATCATCGACACCGCGCACAACGAGGCCTCGGCCAGAGCTCTGACCGAGGCGCTCGCTGAACTCGACTGGGGTGGAGAGGGAATCCTGGTGCTAGCCGCCAGTCGAGACAAAGACACCCAAGCGATCTGCCGGGAGCTGGCCCCGGCATTCGACCGCGTTTTCATTACCCGATACTTGGAGAACCCGCGAGCGGTCGACCCACAGACGCTCGCCGCCCAGTACGGCGAAGCGGCCCAGGATCGGGCGGAAGTATCGGTGGTCGAAACCCCGGGCGAGGCTCTGGCGGCCGCCCTGGCCGCGGCCGGCCCGCACGACCTGGTGTGCGTGACCGGCTCGTTCTTCATTGCCGCGGAGCTACGGCCGCTGGTTGCGGCCCGCGGGGAGAAACGGTGAGGTGAAAGAGAGTTTCGAGGAGTCCCACCCCTGGCGGGGTGGGCTGGAACCACTTGCGACATTGTCCCGGGGCAGCCCACCCCGCCAGGGGTGGGACCAAACCAGCCGCGGCTAGCGATCGAGCACGGCCGAGCTCGCTTCGCCTTCCCAGTCGAGCGGCTCCCAGACCGAGTCCGGCTCTGCCTGCGGCGAAGAGCTGGTCGCTTGAGCGGCGTCGCGTTCCTCCCGGACCTCCCGCTGCAGCTTGCGGACCAGCGAGGCGATGTACGGGTCGGCCCACGGGACGAGGTCACTGGGGCGGAAGCGGGATTTGTCCGGCAGGTTCATGCGGTTAAGTTCGGCAGGCGCACAAACAACAGCACAGTTAATTGTCTTCTCAGCGACCATAGCAACGTACTCCAGAATTCCGAATGGATGGTTAGCGCCGGCTGAGCCAAGCGCGGTGGTTTTGAAAAGGGAACAGCGGCCTTGTGTTGCTCAAGCCTGACGGGTTTAGGCCTTGAAAGCAGAACTCGGGTCGCTGTGGTTGGCAGGGCGACTCACGCGGCGGTCCCAGCATTAGCGTCGTTGCTGAGACTTGCCGCGTGGCGGGCCGGCCCTCCCAAGGACGGCCCGCGGTGTCGCTCCTGTTGTCGTTCAAAACCCGGCTGGCGGTTGGGCCCGTGGTGGGCCTCAGCGAACCTGACCTGCCGGTGTGACCTCCGCCCCCTATCGCGTCAGTCGAGAAAGCCTTATTGCACGGGCTGTGCCAAACGCCCGGCGCCAGCGGGCAAGAAACGGGAAGAAAGTTGATGGGCGATCTCTAAGTCGCTTTGCACAGGCGTCTTACGGCGATTTCCCCTCGCGGGGCGCCAGCGCCGCTGGCGGGGCCGTTGGCGAGGGCGCATGGCGCCAACCTTACAAAGCGTTTTACCCGCCCGTTAAGCTGCGTGGTTTGCGGTGAGCTGGGCGGTCGCGGCGCGCTAGCAGTGGTGTGGTTCAACGCGTGCCGGCACGCGCTGTAGTCGGCCGGCTGGCTAGCCTTCGGCCGGGCAGCTCTCGCCCTCCAGCTCGACATCGATCGCCACGTGCGTCACGTCGAGGCCCGCAAGCAGCTTGTGGACGCCCTGCTTGACGCGGAGGATGTCGGCCCGCGTGCTAGCGGCGTCGAGCACCAGGTGGGTCGAAACCACGTGGCTCTCGCCGTCGAGCGTCCAGGCGTGCGTGTGGTGCGAGGCCACCACCCCGGGCAGGTCCCGCAGTCGGGCCTGCAACAACTCGGCGTCGAGCTCGCGCGGCGCGCTCTGCAGGAACACGGCCGCCACCTGCTTCAGGTTGCGGAAAACGTTGTAGAGCACAAACAGCGAGATCAGGATCGCCATCAGCGGGTCGATGATCGGCAGATCCCAGCAGGTCATCACGATGCTGCCGATCAGCACCGCCACCCAGCCGAGCGTATCCTCGAGCAGGTGCCAGGTGGCGACCCGCTCGTTCAGCGAGTGGCCGCCGTGGAGCTTCCAGGCGGCGAATCCGTTCATCAGCACCCCGACCACCGCGAAGGCCACCATGCCGGGGGCGTTTACCTCGGCCGGCTCGCGGAGCCGGCTGATGGCGCTGACCGCAACGAACCCCAGCCCGACAATCAGCACCACGCCGGTAATCAGGGCGCCGAGGCTCGAGAACCGCTGGTAGCCGTAAGTGAACCGAGCGTCCGCCTGCTTGGCGGACAGCTTCTGCAGCCGCCAGGCCAGGCCCAGCGACAGGCAGTCGCCCGCGTCGTGCAACGCGTCCGACAGGATCGCGACGCTGTTGGTGTACAGGCCGCCGGCGATCTCCAGCAGCGTGAACAGCAGGTTGAGCCCGAACGCCACGCCGAGGTTGGCCCCCGCGTCGTGGGAGTGCCCGTGACCCGCCTGGCCCGGGCCCGCGTGATCGTGGCTGGAGTGGTCTTGCGCCAAAACCTAGGCCCCGGCGTCGAGCTGCGACTGCAGGTACTCAACCGCTCGCAGCAGCGCCGCGTCCTCGTAGCCGGGGTCGACCTCAACGGCCTGGCCTTCGGCGTCGCGGTGTTCGATCTGCGGGGTGGATAGCACCTCGCCGGTGTCGGCGTCGAACACGATGAGGTCGCGCCGCTCGCGCCAGCGGAGGAAGTCGAGGTGCTCGTCGTCGGTCATCGAGACCGCCAGCTCAGGGTCGGGGCTGACGCCCCACGGGTCGGCCTCCGGGGCGTCCGACAGGCGGTGGATGTTGACCCCGCTCGGGCGCCAGTAGCTGCTGGTGGTGAGCTTCAGGTAGCTCGTGCCGGACTCCAACGGGAACAACCGCTGCACGGTGCCCTTGCCGTAGGACCGCTGCCCGCCGACCATTGCACGGCCGTCGTCCTGCAGGCAGGCGGCGACGATCTCGCTGGCGCTGGCCGAGTCGCCGTTGACCAGCACCACGACCGGCATCGCCAGGTAGGGTCCGTCCCCTGAGGCCTCGTACGACTCCTCGACGACGCCGCGGCGGCCGCGGGTCTCGACGATCGGGGCGCCCTCGGGCAGGAACAGGTCGCTAACGCCGATCGCCGCATCGAGCGCCCCGCCGGGGTTCTCGCGGACGTCCAGCACCAGGGCCTCGACGCCGAGCGTCGTGAGTCCCTCGAGCGTGGCCGTCAGCTCCGAGACCGTTTTCGAACCAAAGTTGGTTAGACGCACGTGCGCCACGCGGGGGTCCTCGTCCAGGCGGAACTGCCAGGAGCCGTCCGACAGCCGCCGGTCGCCAAACACCGAGGCCACGCTGATGGTGTCACGCACCATCGGCAGGTCGACGGGTTCGGTCTCGCCGTCGTGCAGGACGCGGAGCACAATTGGTTCGCCCACCGGCCCCCGCATCAACTCGATCACCTCCTGCATGCCGAGCCCGGCAGTCGGGTGGGTGTCGATCTGCACCACGTGGTCGTTTGGCTTCACCCCGGCCAACGCCGCGGGCGAGCCGGGCTCGGGGATGCCGACCAGCAGCAGCCGGGCCGGGTCGCCGGTCATCCGGATCCGCACGCCGATGCCCCCGAACTCCTGCCGCATCTCGTCCATGAACGGCTGGGCGCGGCGGGGGCCGATGTACTGCGAGTGCGCGTCGCCCTGCTCGTTGAGCACCGCCACCATGCCGCGCATTGCGCCGTTGATCAGGGCGCGGCGCGACGGGGGCTCGAGCGACCAGTCGTTGATCGTCGTGTAGGCCTGGGCGACGTAGCCCGACTGGGGGCTGGTCCCGCCGCGCATCCGGCACAGCAGCGAGGCCGCCAGCACGCACAGCAAGAGCGAAAGGTTGCGGCGGGACATGGTGGTCGATTCGGTGTCGGATCAGCGGGGTGTTTCGCGGCGGCGGAGGCTCTGCAGCTTGGACCGCAGGGCCGCGTTCGACGGGGCGAGCTGCGAGCCGTCGGGCGTGTCGGCCGGCGTATCGGAAGTGGCGGGCGACTCGGCGGCCGTAGTGGGGGAGGCCGTCGAAGGGGAGGCCGTCGAGCGGGCGGCCCCTTGCTCGGACACGGCCGCAGCGTGCTCGGGACGCGCCGCGGGGACGAACGGCGCGTCGGGGTCCGGCACGGCGAGGGCCTTGGGGGCGAAGCACCAGCCCAGCGGTCCGCACAAGATTGCCGGCAGCATCAGCAGGTCGCCTACCAATGCGGCGCCCAAGATCGTGATCATCAGCGTGCCGAACTGCTGCGTCGGGGTAAACGTGCTGGTGGCGAACACCGCCAGGCCGAGCCCGGCGATCAGCGTGGTCTGGACCATGGCGACCGCGCACCGCTCGTACGCGAGCCTGGTCGCGGTCTGGCGGTCGTGGCCCTCGCGGATGTGCCGGCGGAACCAGGTCAGGAAGTGGATGGTGTCGTCCACCGCGACGCCGAGCGCCACGCTGGCGGTCATCATGATGCCGATGTCGACCTTGATGCCGATCCAGCCGATCGCGCCGAACACGATGATGATCGGGAACACGTTGGGGATCATCGAGATGACGCCGCCGGCGATGTTGCGGAACAGCAGCATCATCACGCCCGCGATCAGCAGGGTCGCCCAGCCAATGCTCTCCCGCAGGCTGGCGAGCAGTTCGCGCTGCGTCTTGTAGACCAGCGGCACGATGCCGGTGTACACGGCGTGCAGCGAGGAGTGCCGGTCGAACGCGACGCTGGGGTGCGGCACGCCGGGCTCCTCGCCCGTTAGCGGGGCGATCACTTTCAGGTTCGGCGCCAGCTTCGCAAGCTCGGCGGCGGCCTGGGCCGTCGGGGCGACCACCGCGTCTTGGGCGGCGAGCGCTTTGAGGCTGGCGGCCCGCGTCTGTTCGTCGACCCCGGCGAGCTGGTTGAGGCTCAGCGGGCTGACCTTCATCCGGAGCTGGCGGATGCCGGGCCCGGTCTCGTCGAGCACGCTGATGAACATCCCGGCCGGCTCGCTCGGGTCGAGCGGCTGCTCGCCCTCGCCTTGGTAAACAATGCAGACCTTTGCGCCCCGCAGGCCGGCGCCCTCGTCGTGCAGCTGCTTGACGAGTTGTGAGCGGAGCGTGTACGTGGTGAGCACCGGCTCGACCGCATCGCGGAGGTCGTTGACGAACTGGCCGTAGTCGATGTCCTTGAGCGCGGCGACGCGGGCGCTAACCCGCCACAGCTCGCGGGGCTGCTCGCCCTCGGGGGTGATCTCCTCCCGCATGTACTCGACCAGCTGGCCGCGGTTTGCCTCGAGGATGCGGCTGGTGGTGGAGATCGCCCGGCTGTTGAAGATCCCGTTGCCCCCCTCCTCTTCGGGGCCGAACGACGCCGCCGAGAGGGCCCGGCTCACCTCGTCGAGCGACTCGACCCGGCGTTCCAGCCGCTGCGCCATGTGCATCCGCTCGTACATCGACATGCGGTACTGGCCGTCCGGTCCGACGGCGTCTTCGTCGGCCTGCTTGAGCTGGTCGGGGGTCAACGCGACGACCACCTCCATGGGCACCAGGTTGCCGAGGTGCTCCTCGAGCCACGCGTAATCGTGGATCAGGTCGACGTCCGGATCGAGCAGCTTGAGCAGCTGGACGGAGGTCTTGATCTGCGGCAGGCCGAGCGCGAGCAACGCCATGGCGCCGAAGCAGCCGGCCGTCACGAGGCCGTGCCGTGTGGTGACAAACGCCACGTACCGGTGGGCCCACGGCGGCAGCACGCCGCTGTGGCCACTGGAGTCGGGGTGGTCGTCCCCACGCAGCTTGGGCGGCGCGACGTGCAGGAAAACCGGCAGCACGGTGAACAGGATGGCGACCGTCACCATCACGCCAAGCGCGGTGAAGCCGCCGAACTTCATGATCGGCACGATGTCGCTACCCGCCAGCGAGCCGAGGCCGACCGCCGTGGTGAGCGCCGCCAGGGCGCACGGGCCCCAGCCGATGCGGACGGCGCGTTCGACGGCGCCGGCGATGCCGTGCTCGTCACGCTCGTCGCGGTAGTAGTTGACCAAGTGGATCGCGCCCGCCAGGCCGAGCACGTACACCACCGCGGGCATCGAGAGCAGGATGGCGTCGACCGTGCCGATCCGCGGCCGGTCCATCTGCATCAGCCACGACTCCCAGACCACGCTGTAGTAGTAGACGCCGGCCAGGCTCGCGCCGGCGCTGATGCCGGCGACGGCAAACACGGCCAGCGTCGTCGCGACGCTGCGGAAGAACCAGAAGGCTAGCGACAACCCGACCACGCCGGAGAGGATCGCCAGCCGCCGCAGGGTCTTCTCGCCCTCGATATCGATCGTGATGTTGTCGACCGGCGGCCCGCCCAGGTGCAGCTGCTCGGACTTGACGCCGCACTCGTCGGCGGCGATCGACTGCACCGCCGTAACGGCGGTGCGCATGTTGAGGTTGCTCTCCTGCGAGTAGCTCGACAAGTAAGCGATCAGGCAGGTGGTGCGGGAGTCGGCGCCGAGCGACTCGCCGTCGGCGCCGAGCTTGGGGGGGCCGATCAGGGCGCCCTCGAGCCGCTTGATGGCCGTGCGGGTCGGCAGCCGCGCCGGCTCTTGGGTGAGGGTCTCGATCATCTCCGGGCCGGTGATGACCTTGGAGAAGAGCGGCTTCCCCTCGACCTCGGCGGCGCGGAGCTTTGTGGCGAGCAGCCGCAGCTTGTCCGTGTCGCCCAGCGTGCAGCCGTCCCAGCTCGCCAGCACAAATTGGGCGCTGATGAAGTGGTCGCGGAACCACAAGAGGTCCTGCGACTCCGAGTAGCTAGCAGGCAGCCAGTCCGCGGCGTTGTTGCTGTTGGTCTTGATCGACTGCTTCACGCCACGGGGGATGAACCCCAGCAGGAAGCAGGTCGCAACAGCGATCAGGAGCCAGTTAGAGACCCCAAACGAGCGGCGGGCGAGGAACGATTCTTGCGGCATGGGTTTGGCGTGGCGGGGCCTGGAGCGGCCCCGCCGATCGGGCGGGGCGTCGCAAACAACCAGCGTAAGCCTTTCGCCCGCGGGAGTCTACGCCGCTAGGGGCGGGTCGGCCTCCCACCGCGGCGGCCAGGTCCGCCTAACCCGCACCCCCTACCAGTAGAACTCGCCGCCCAGCGTCAATCCGTGCATGAACGGGTTGCCGGAAGTGACCACCTTGCCGTCGTTTGGCGTGAAGTTCAGCTGGTGCGGCGCCAGTCCGACCGCGGTCACGTACATGTACTCGTAGCCCGCCCGGATGCTCACGTTCGGTCGCAGGTGGTAGCGGCCGAGCAGGCCGCCCTGGATGAAGAACGGCATGCTGCCGGTGCGGTCGCTGTTGGCGAAGCCGATGTCGGTCCGGGCGTCGCCGGTGACCGGGTCGGTGTAGGTCAGGTTGGAGTTGCTCTTGGCGTCGTTGAAGGCGAAGCCGCCGCGGGCGAACAGGGTCACGCTCCAGCGGTGCGACTCGTACGCCACGCCGCCGCCGGCCTGGAAGCCGAACATGTCGTTGTTGGTCTTCACGTTGTACTGTCCGGTTTCGCCGGTCAGTGGGTCCGCGTTGCCGGGGACACTGATGATGTCGTTCGCGGTCCAGAAGATGTTCTCGGAGAGGTCGATGTACCGCATGCCCGCCAGGCCGTGGTAGGTGACGCCCGAGTTGGCGCGTCGCACCCACTGGCCGTCCGGCTGCAGCTCCATGCGGTCGCGTTCCATGCGGCTGGTGACCGTGTAGTTGAGCTCGAACGAGTTGAGCTGGCTGCTGTAGGAAGCGTCCATGCTCGAGGCGCCGTCGAAGCTGATGGAGGCGGCGCCGTCGATGGTGAACGGCACCTGGATAGCGTTGGCGTTGTTCGAGTCGAGGTGGCACGACGCAACCGACTCGCCGCCGCCCATCACGTTGAACTCGAAGCGGTGGTCACGGTTCTCGCCGTCGCGGAACAGGAAGCGGCTGAGGTTCAGCCGTCCCGACGCCGCGGTCGGCATGGTGCGGCCAAATCCGATGCTGCGGAGCGTGTTCGGGTTGAAGATCGATCCGTCGGTCGCGATTGTCTGGTTCGCGATGTCCCACTTGCGGACAAACACGAAGGTGTCGATCTCGGCGGCCCACCAGCCGCGACGCAGCCAGGTGCCGGAGCTCTCCGGCGCCGCGGGGCAGGAGTCCCACAGGTTGAACGAGTCGGTCGTGAGGTCCGACACCGGCGAACCCGGCTCGGAGTACACGTACTCCTCGATGCTCGGAGCCTCGCCGCGCGGGACCTCTTCGTAGAAGTCCATCGGCAGCGGAGGGGTTTCCTCCGCACGCGTCTGGCCCGGCGCGATGAGCAGCGCCACGGAGAACAGAGTCAGAACTTTTGCAATGCCTACGGTGTTGGTCACCTGTCGGACCTCCTCGCTTGTCCCCGCGCCGCCTACACTTACCGGCGGGCGCGGCCCGGCGGTCGGTAGTGGGCGGGGAGCAGATTTCCCCCCGGAAGCAGGCGGATACTTCCGTCTGCCTGCGACTGTTCATCGACCACGCTTGCGCCCTAGTTCAGGAATTACCGGTAGAATCGCGAGAACCGTGCCAACCGGCGCATCTGGTAAAGGTTGCCAGGCGCCAGCACGAGTCGCCCCCTTCAAATCCACGGAGTCGGCCAGGAATGTCCACGCCCATCGAATCGCTCATCGCCACGGGGACCAAGCTGTGGCTCGATTCTGTCGAGCCACAGCTCGTGAAGCAGAACCGCGCTCTCGGGGCGACCGGGGCGACCAGCAACCCGATCATCATCTCCGGCCTGATCAAGACCGGCGACTTCGACCAGCCGCTGGCCGACCTGCTAGCGGACCCGGAGCTGTCGGTCGCGGACGCCGCTTGGCGGCTGACCGACCAGATTGTCAAGGACGCGCAGGCCGAGTTCCTGCCGGTGTGGAAAGAGACCGCCGGCAACGACGGCTGGGTCAGCTTCGAGCTCGACCCGCTGCTCGAGGACGCCGACTGCACGCTGTCGACCGAGCAGCGCGCCGCCCGGTACATCGAGCTCGGCAAGCAGTGGTCCGCCGGCTGCGAAAACCGGATGATCAAGATCCCCGCGACGCCCGCCGGGCTGGCCGCGATCGAGGAGCTGGCGGCCGCCGGGGTGACGCTCAATGTCACGCTGATCTTCAGCGAGCGGCAGTACCAGGAGGCCCGCGACGCCGCCTGGCGTGGCGCGCAGCGGCGTGGGTCGCTCGACGCGTTCAAGAGCGTCTACAGCATCTTTGTATCGCGGATCGACGTCTACACCGAGCAGCACGTCGCGCAGCTCTCCGACGCCGCGCAGGGACAGGTCGGCACTGTGAACGCCAAGCGGCTGTGGAGTCAGAACCAGGAGTTCTGGTCCGACAAAGCGACCAAGCTCGATCAGGAGATCGTGTTCGCGAGCACCGGCACGAAGAAGCCCGAGGACCCGCCGTGGAAGTACGTCGCGGCGCTCGCCGGCAGCGACATCCAGACCAACCCGCCGGCCACCAACGAGGCCGTGCAGGAGAGCGGACAAAGCTTCACCCGCCAGGTCGACCAGCTGCCGCCGGACGAGGTGCTCGCCGAGATCGACCGCGAGGTCGACTTCGAGCACCTCGAGCGGATCCTGATGGAGGAAGGGCTCAAGAAGTTCGCCGACCCGCAGCGGGCGCTGCTGGAGCTGGTGGAGTCCCGCCGGGCGGACCTTGGCTAGCGTACGAACCAGCTCGTGATCAGCCCAGCTAGCGGCTCACCCAGCTAGCGACTGATCCAGTCGAGTGACATCCACCCGGCCATCGCGTTGACCCCGGTAGCGAGCAGCTCGCCGCGGCCCTCGCGGAGCTTGATCGGCCCCAGGTCGATGAAGTCGGGGACGCCCTGCTTGCCGTCTCGCGGCTTGTTGAGCTGCGCCTCGAGATTGCGGCGGAACGCGACCTGACGCGAGGTGAGGCGGCGGCCGCTGCTGGGGTCGAAGTCGGTAGGGAGCGCCTCGACCCTGCCCTTGCGGGCCAGCACGGTGCGGCCGTCGCGCACCGCGGGCTCGAAGCGGAGGATGAGGTCCCAGCCCTGAAACGCGTCCTCGCCCGCGGCGAGCTCCGCGGCGTGCAGGATCACCTCGACCTCGTTCTGGTCGAAGCGGAACGAGAGCGGGCGGTTCCGCCGGAAGGTAAGCGCCCACGGCTTGAACTCGCTCGGCTTGGCCTGCTCGGTGTCTTGCGCGCCCTGCCGGGCGAGCCTGGTCGCCCAGTCGGGGACCGGCACGTCGACCTTGGTTGGCTGGTCGGCCGATTCACGGGACACGGTCGCGCCGCTCAGGATCGACGCGGCGATGTTGTTGGCGGCCGACTGGTGCAGGCGGAGCGACAGGTCGTCCGCCGGCGGCGTGGTCGGGCCGGCGGGCGCCGCCAGCTGCCCGCGCTCGGCCTGCAGCACCCGCACCGACAGGCGGTCGCCGCCGGTGTGGAACTCGAGCCGCCGCGGCTCCGCGTGCCGGCGTTTCAGGGGGGCGATCAACTCCTGCTCGAAGTTGCGTCGCGCGACGGCCAGCTCTTGGTTTAGCTGCCGGTCGAACTCGGTGCGCAGGCGGCCCTCGGCGCGGTCGGCAGAGATCGCCTCGGCTTGGGCCTTCTGCTCCGCAACTCGGCGGCGGGCGACCGACTGCACGATCCGCTGGCCGAAGCCGCCCCCCTTCTTGCAGATCGCGGTGGTTGTGGTGTTGGTGGTGGCGTCGAACGTCGAGCTAGCCGACGAGAAGTTGGTGCGGGTGATCTCGACCAGCTTGCTGCCGGTGAACGCGGTCAGGCCGTCGCTGTGGATGACCGCCGGCCCGTTTACGCCGACCGTCTTCGACTGCGTGGCGCCGCTCATCGTAAACAGCAGCCGCGCCGAACCCACCGACGGGAGCGTCGTGACAGAGAGCTGGCCGTTGGTGTCGCCCGTGCCGGTGATGCGGGTGCCGAGGATGACCTCGCTCACGGGCCCAACGTCGTGCACCGGGCGGCGGACCATCTGCTCGAGCAGCCGCTCGGAGAGGTCGACATGGAGGTTCGGCTCGCTGAATCGGACCGCCAGCGTGCGTGCCCGCTCGCCGCCGCCCGGCGCGCCGCGGAAGAAGTCGAGCCGCTGCTCGACCGCGTAGCTCGCCCGCGCGTCGATCAGGTTGGGGTCGGTGTCAAGGATCTTCTGCAGCTGCTTGGCCTGTTGATCGGCGAAGGCCGCGGCGTCGGGCAGCGTGCCGACCAGCAGCAGGTCGAACAGCCGCCGCGCGTCGAGGGCGAGCTGCTGGAACTCGGGGAGTTCGAGTCCCTTGTCGCCGGAGGTGAGGCGGTCGATCGACTCCTGGAGCTCGGCCAGCGTGGGGTCGGATCCGTCGGTGGCGAAGCGCTCGAGCGTTTTCCAGCGGAGGAACTTCTTCCAGCCGTCCAGCTTCGAGGAGCCGACGCCAACCCGCCGCTCGAACCGCTCGAGGCTGCCGGCGAGCGCCGCCCGGGCGCCGGCGATCTCGTCGGCGGTGGGGGCGCGGACGCCCTCGCTGACGGCGGGCGTTGGGGCCTGCGCTGCGCCGGGTGAAGGCACGGACAGCAGGCAGCAGAAAGTCGCCCCCCACAGCAGGGAGCGTCGCAGCAGGGAAGATTTCACGGGGGCCGCCGGCGGGAGACTGTGTTGCTGGGTCTAGGTTAGCAACCAGTATAAGTGCCGACGCAGACAGCGGCCAATCGACCGCCCGCCCGCGGCCGCCGGGACGTGGGCGGTGGGCAGGGGGACGCGCCGACGGGGCTACAAATCCGCGCGGATTTTGCTGAAGAACTCCTGGGCGTGGTCGCGTTGCGGCCGGGGTAGTCGTTCTTCGCTCAGGGCCTCGGCCTCCTGCTCGACGCCGCTCGACAGCTCATCTTTGATCGACTGCATGACGTCGCCCTTGATGTTGGGGCCCTCGACCTCGCCGGTGATCACCGAGGCGCCGTTCTTCGGGTCGTGCTTGACGCGGGTGTCGCGGAGGTTGGTGGGGTTCTCCTCGTCGGGACGCGGGCCCTTGCCCTGCCCCTTGCCCATCCCCATGCCGGGGGGGCCCTCGTTCATGCCCAACCCCTGACCCATTCCCTGGCAGGCCTCGCAGCCTTGGCCCTGGCACTGCTGGCAGCCCATCTGCTGCTTGGCGACCTCGATCTGCTCCATGGCGCCGTCGAGCATCTCCATCTCGGCGTTCTGTTGCTGCATCTGCTGGAGCTGCTGCTGCATTTGCTGCATCGCCTGGGCGGCCTGCTGCTGGTCGCCCTGCTGCATCGCCTGCCGGGCCTGCTGCATCTGCTGGGCCATCTGCTGCAGCTGGTTCATCTGGGGCTGGTTCTGCTGCATCTTGTCGAGCTGCTGCTGAAGCTGCTGGGCCTGCTGCTGGTTGCCCTGCTGCTTCTGCTGCTCGATCTGCTTCTGGAGGTCCTCCATCTTCTGCTTGTGCGCGTCGGCAGCGGCCTGCAGCTTCTTCTGCATCTGCTCGAGCTGCTTGGCAAGCTGCTCGGCCTTCTCCGGGGGCATCTCGCCCTTGGCGAGCTGCTCTTGCATCTTCTTTAGCTCGTTGATCGCCTTCTTCCAGTCGCCCTCCTGCAGCGCCTTGGCGGCCTTGTCGGCCGGGCCGGCGCCGATGTCCTTCATCGCCTCGAGTTCCTTCTGCAGCCGGTTCTTGTCGCCCAGCTGCTGGCGGCGCTGCTCGAGCTGCTTGGAGAGCTCGTTGAGCTTGACGGTCGACTTCTTGCGGTCGGCGAGGTCCTCGTTGTTCAGGTTCTTGGTCCCCTCCATCACCTGTTTGAGCACGCCGGTCTTGTCTTCCAGGCCCTTCTTCTCGGCCTCCTTCTTCTGCTCCTCGAGCTTCTTGCGGAGGTCCTCGATTGACCGCTTGGTCTGTTCCTTTTGAGCCTCGGGCGTGATCGGGGTCGCGCCGGTGGTGCTCATCGCGGTCTTGTTGCCGACAAACGCCATCAGGCAGAACGCGATCACGGCCGGCGCAAGCGGCAGCCAGGCGTTGCGCGGCGGGCGGACGTGAAACTTCTCGCCGATCTCGATCCGGCCGACGCTGTGCACGGCGTCGTTCATCAGGGCCTGGCCCGCCTCGGACTCCAAAGCCGACTCGGGGAGCGACAGACTGCTCGACACCCGTTCGCGGAGGCCGTAGCGGCGGTCGATCTCGATGGCGGCCTCAAGCGAGCTACGCCGCTGCACCGCGGTCCACACCCCGGCGGTGATGAGCGCGGCCGCGGCCCCGCCGATCAACCAGTACTGCGCCCACATCGCGGGCAGGTTTTCGACTACCAGTACCTTGGGCGCCGCGATGGCGATTGCGGCCACGGCCAGGGCCCCGGTCAGGCACCACACCAGCCGGCGGACGAACTGCTCCATCACCAGGCGGCGGTGGGCGGCTTTAACTTGGGCGAGCAAGGTGTCCATGACGTTCCGCTCCGGTTCGTAGGGATTCGACCCAAGATTATACGGGCAGCCCAGCCGCGGGCCCACGGTTTCTTGGGTTCTTGGGGCCCACACGGGCCGATTTCCAAGGTTCGCGGTTCTGCCAGTAGCGATCGACCAATTGGGCAACGACCATTGTCTGCGCAAATAAGGTAGAATCGAACATCCCAGCCAGATTTAGTCGCCCCATGACAGAAAACCCCGCAACCGCCGTGACGCCGCCGTCGCCCGCCGAAAGGCCCTTGGCGGAAGTCGTGATCTACGACGGACACTGCAACTTTTGCCGGGCCCAGATCAAGCGGCTGCAGTGGTGGGACTGCCAGGGGAAGCTGGCGTACCTCTCGCTGCACGACCCCGAGGTCGGCCGACGCTGGCCCGACCTTCCCCAAGAGCGGCTGCTCGACGAGATGTGCCTGGTCGATCGCCAGGGCCATCGGCACTGGGGCCCGGAGGCGTTCCGCTACCTGACCCGGCGGCTGCGTCGGCTGTGGTGGGCAATGCCGCTGATGCACCTGCCCGGCGTGATGCTGCTCGCCAAGCCGGTGTACCGCTGGATCTCTCGGAACCGCTACCTGATCGCCGGTCGCACCGACTGCGACTCTGGCAGCTGTTCGCTGCACCGCTAAACCGCCCGTTCCAGTGGCGGGGCGCGTCGCCAGTCGAATCGTGGCGTCTCGCGATTTCGTTGTGGAATTGACCCTCGGTGCGCGGTCCAATGGTGAGGGCGGTAGACCGACATGGTTCGCTACCCGGTGAAACGGAACCAGTGAAACAGCTGCCGGCGGAAGCCGGCAGCCGGAGGGCGTCCCCTGCGCGGTCGGCGAGGGATGCCGACACGCGGGTCGCTCCCAGGGGTCCGCCGATGCTCAACGCTCAGTCGACGCCGGGCGAAGTTCGCGCGGAGGTTTTGTCCCCTCCGCGCGATGTTTCGGACAAAACCCCCCACCGCGGGACCGAGTCGGGCATCGCGTCTGAGGCTTGTATAGCAGGGCAAGACGTTTCGGGGATCGGTCGGCGGCCAGCTGGCGTTAGAATTGGCGGCGGACAAAACCCTCAACGAGGCGCCCATCAGCCGGCCGGCAATCGCCGACGCGTGGCTCGCCGGCCGCGGGCTGTCGGAAGCCCCAGTGTAGGCGGAAGTGTTGATAACGACAGGCTCTCCAAGAAAGCAGAAGGGCGGCATGCAGATCATTCAGTGGGCGGCAGTGGGCGTCGCGATTCTCGGAATAGCGGCCACGCGGGCGGCGGCCGACGAGCCGCTGAAGGCGATGACCTTCAACATCCGCTACGGCACGGCCAACGACGGCGAGAACCGCTGGCCCCTCCGCCGCGAAGCGGTCGCCGAGACCATCCGCCGCTGCGACCCAGATCTGCTGGGCGTCCAGGAGGCGCTCGACTTCCAGCTCGACTACCTAGACCAACAGCTCGATGGCTACGAGGTAATCGGTGTCGGCCGCGACGACGGCCGCCGACGCGGCGAGTTCGCGGCCCTGCTGGTCCGCAGCGACCGTCTGGAAGTCGTCGACTGGGGGACCCGCTGGCTGAGCGATCGGCCGGAAGAGCCAGGATCCAAGACCTGGGGGGGCGATCTGCCGCGAATCTACACCTGGGCAAACCTCCGCGATAAGCCGTCTGGCCGAGAACTCCACGTGGTGAACGCCCACTGGGACCACCGCTCGCAGGAGTCGCGGGAAAAGAGCGCCCAGGCGATTCTCGAGCACCTGGACGGCGTCGCGAGCGGTCGCGACTTGGCGATCGTAATGGGCGACTTCAATGCCGGGCCAGAAAACCCGGCGATCCAGCAGCTTAGGGCAGACGGTTCAGGGCTCCGAGACACCTGGGCCGCCGTTCACCCAGACGCCGCCCGACCGTCGACCTTCAATGGCTTCCGGCTGCCCGCCACAGGACCGCAGATCGACTGGCTGCTGGTGGGACCTGGGTGGCAGGTGCAGTCGGCAGCAGTCATTCAAAATCTGATCGAGGGGAAAATGCCGTCGGATCACTTCCCAATGACTGCGGTGATTCGGACGTCAGATTGACGTAAACCTAATCTGGGAAACGGATAACTGCAGTTGGCCGCGATGCCAATAGCCGCGCAGATCGCTTTGGGTTTGCGCACTCTGTGTATGCTGCCTATTTTCTTGCTTTGCGGTGTCACGCTAGTTAGAACGGGGGTAGTGCGGCGAGACGCACCAGTTTTCTCTTACACCAAGGAGGGATGGGCCCAAGAACTTCAAGACTGAAGGCACCCGATGAACCTCTCCCGTCTGCGCTGCTGTGTCGCGTCCCTCGCGGCGTTCCTAATTCTGATCTGCGAGTGCCGGGCCGATCTTGTAAATCACTACTTTGATTTGGCGGTCGACGGCACCGCCGCGTCGCCGGACGATCCCAACTTGATCGAGTTGCAGAAGACGAATCTGCAGGTTGGTGACATCACTTTCAACGCTACCCTGCGAGTTACCTCGAGTCATAGCTTCACGTTTTTCACTTTGGGGGATCCGTCCGGCCTGGGGGTAAAGAGCAGCGAAGATTTCCACCAGGTAGATGGCGGTGAGTGGCTCCACTTCACGCTTGAAGTGACAAATCCCACCGGCGGTCCCGTGCCTGAGGCGAGGCTCAGTTTTGTCGACTACTCGACGTTTTCATTTCTGCCACCGCCCGAGATTTATCTGAGCCCGAGCTCCACCATTCCTGTGGGCACAGCTGCCGTGCAAAGCACCGCAGGGGAAATCGACGTTGTCGAACTGCCGGAGTGGGTAGAAACCGAGCTCTACTCGATCGCCGGCGCAGACATTTCGACGAGTCGTCACCTAGTGAAAGGCATCACCGCCACCTTCACCACAGCCGTTGCCGCAGTCCCCGAGCCGACCGGGTTCCTGTTCGGGACCTTGGTCGCCGCAGCAGCGGCGTGGAGTTCCTGCCAGACACGGCGTCGCTGCAGTTAGCGGGAGCGTCGTCGCCCGGCGATCAGCAGCCCACAGACCGCGGTCGCGAGAGTAGTTGGCTCTGGCGTTGCGGCCACTGCCGACATTGAGGGCGAGTAGTTGTCGCGCCAGACCGTGTAGTCGGCGGCGTCGACAACCCCGTCGCCATTCCCGTCGGCCCCGGAATTGGCGATTGTCGTCGCCCCGTAGTTGGCCTGCCAGACCAGGTAGTCGTTAAGGTCGACGTCCCCGTCGACGTCGTAATCGCCGTCGACGCGGGCAAAGTTGACCACGACAAAGTTGTCGAAATACGCGACGCCCTCAGCGGCCTGGGATGCGGCGTCGTCGCCGGTGGCGATCGCCGCTATGTCCACGTCTGTGAGTGAGTCGATCGTGCCGTTGCTGCTATCGACAAACGGCTCAGTGAGAATCGGTTGGCCGTCGTAGCTTAATTGGTAGAGGTCGTGATCGTAGTCTAAGGCCATCCGGAATTGGTGCCATTGATTGTCAACTTGAATGCCTTCGACCGCCTCGAAATACCCGTTGGGGTTTGACTGGTACAAGATCTCGCGAGTTAGGGCGTCTACCCCTAACGAACCGATCGTGAATGGGTAGTTGGTAGCGCTGAATCCTTCGAAAGCGCGCACGCCCAAAAACGGCCCGTTGCCGCCAGTTGATACGCTGTTTTCCACCTTCATGTCCCACTCAACGACGATCACTCCGTTGACCGGCGTCTCGTAGTCCTCGCGAGCAACGAGCCAGTGCGTGTCGTCGAAGGGTGTACGAGTCACTTCCACCGCTTGGTCGCCGCCGCCGTAGGGGTGCGACACACTGTTCTGGACGATCGCGGTCGATTCCGGGCCGTCTACGTCGCTGCTCAATTCGTACCAGCTGCCAGCTACATACGGGTCCACGGCTAGTGCACCGAGTGGGTAAGATTCGAAGCGGTTGGTGTCAATCAGCACAGTGGCGGATGCATTTCCCATCGCCCCGACGGCAGCCAGTACCGCTGAGTAAATACAGAAAGTCTTCAGGGGAGTGATCACGGGGACCTCTAGAGCGAGGGGACGGCAGGAATCAGAGGGCGGGGGGCGGACGGGGTGTACGACCGTTCGCAACCCCGAGTATACGCGGGCGGTAGGCCGTAACAAGGATTTGGCGTCGCCTACAGCGAGATATCGCTAGGATCCTTGCATCTTCAGATGCGTATACGGGTTGCGACATATCGCAGACAATGGTGCCCCGGAACAAATGACTTCAAACTTAGGTGAAATAGGTTGACCGGGCGTTGAGCCCTTAGTAACGTTAACGGTTGTGCGGATAGGCGTACGTAATCGCGGCCGACGCTTCCGGGCGGATAAAACCGGCGGCTCGCACCATTTGAAACAGCATTCTTGAAGGGGTCGCTAATGTCTCGGAGATCACACTGGTTTACCAACGCTGCGGCTGCGGTCGCGGTTGTTTTATTGGCTGGGGCGACTGCCCACGCTGCTGACTTGATGTATTTCGATGCGGAAGGTTTTGAAGCTGGTTACTCGCCTGCGTTCAACGGCACCGGCGAACTGCAGGGTCAGACGCTAGTCAATATTGACGGCTCCACCTTGTGGAAAGAGAGCCCCAATCCGGCTGGATCTCCGAGCACCGCGACCGTAGTAGCGGGCGCCGGCGTGGGCGGTTCGCAAGGGGTTGAGGTAGTTAAGGAGTCGGGTATCAACGGCTTCTGGGGCGCCACGGTGGATGCGCTTCCGGTTCCTGGTTTGCCCTACATCTGCATCGAGTGGGACATGCTCGTCGAAGCTTCGATGGGAACCCCCTCGGGCGGCGACGATCCGTTTGGCCCCTATTTCGGAATTCAGGCTTTTAGCGAAGACGAAGGCCCCCCCGGTGCGGCCCTCCCGCTGGCGTTCCTCGGTGTCGACTCGCAAACGCTCGACATCCTCAACATCAGTGGTGGAGTCTTCTCCGAGACTGGTGAGACTGTCGCCGCCGGCGTCTGGAACTCGTTCCAGTTGTTCCTCGATTATGACACCAAGACCTACGATGGTTTTATGAACGGCAGCGCTCTGTTCGTGGATGTGCCGTTCTTTGACACCGGCGCCGAACTGTTCTCCGACGCCGCCATCGCCGCCATCGCCGCTGCCGACACTCCCTATTACCAGGGTCTGACCGGCACGGCCTACTTTGACAATTACTATGTGTTCGGTACCGACACCGCCAAGATCCCCGAGCCGGCGGGCATTCTGCTGCTCTCGGTCGGCGCAGCTCTTGCGGCCTGCCGTCAGCGTCGCTAAGATAGAGAAGTTGAGGTAGGATATCCGGAGGCATGATCAAATCATGCCTCCGGACCTATCGTTCAGAGAAGTCAGGCGTGTAGAAGAAGCAACTAGGCAAACTCTATGAAACTTTCGATTGGCTCAACAGTCGCCGCTGCTGCTTTGGTGGTGGCATTTAGTGCCGAGGCACGGGCTGACGACGCGGGAAGAAGTCGATTCTTCAACCCGTTCTCCGTAACCTCCGCTAGCAGCACTTCGCCAAGCTGGTTTAGCGTGTTCCAGAGCCCGTCGGCGTCGACGGGACTTCGCAGTTCGTTCTCTGCGAGCACTAAAAAGACGACTACCGGAACTACTCCAGTTGCAGCGCCGGTTGCTGCCGCGGGCCGTCCGATTACGCCGCCGCCCTTCCGCAGCCCGTACGCCCCGCCGCCACGCCCGCCGTTCTTCCCGTTCCCGTAGGTCTCGGCCCGCGAGAATGCGACTCAACGCATTTGATGCCAGAGGGGCAGCATTGCTCTCTCTAGCCGACCGGACGTTTGTATTGGATCGGTGTGTTTAGCTGGATAAATCGAAAAAGGACGCCGCGTTTCCGCGGCGTCCTTTTTCTTGTGCCCAATGTTGACTCACGCTAGGACCAGTATCGTTGCGCCAGAAATTCTTCTTCAACGCAACTGCGGACCTGTCCGCTACGGAAGGATGACGCTTGCCCCACCCTGAGCGTCGCTGCGGTTAAGGATCCGGAAGAAGAAGTCAAACTGGACCGCTTGGCTGACGTAGCGGGCGAACGCTTCGTCGGTGTTCTCCTGCAGAATCAAAACGTCGTCGGCCTGCACCAACAAGTTAAGCCGCGGGTCGCGGAGCGCCTCGTTCAGGTCGACGCGGATCATGACCTGTTGGCCGCCGGGCGTCTCACGAAGGATAGCGAGTTGACTTGGAGAGGGATTCCCAACCCCTGAGCCGACCGAGCTGCCATTAAGGTTGCTTGTGCTCAAACCGCCAGACAGCAGCTGGCCGCGGGCCCTTAGCACCGCTTCAATCACGTTCAAATCGCGGTCCAGCGGCAGCGACTGAACACTTGAAGGCAGAATGCCGCCCGTGTAGTAGGTTTCTTGGTTGCGTCCGCGGACGACGACGATGTCTCCGTCATGCAGAACAATATCTTCTCGAGGTATGTGAACCGACTCACAATTCTTGGTTCGCAAAGGGATGCGTATGATACGCTCGCCGTCAATAGTTGGGTCGTCACTGGGGCAGAGCGGTCGGCAAGGCGCTTCGGCGTACCCGTCGGATCCCGCGCTTCCGCGATAGATTAGGATATCTCGACCGCCGCTAACGCTGGGCAGCCCGCCGGTGCGAGCCAGTGCGTTCAGTAGATCGTTCTGATATGCCGGAAGATCTACGATCTGGCCCGATGGCTTCTGCTCGCCGCCGATAGTCGTCGACGAGCCTCCGATACCAATTAGCGAGTTGTTCTGGAGCGTTACTGAACCTGATCGAGAGTCTTCTCGCACGACAACTACCCCTACGGTCCGCGAACGCATTAGGGAAACGATTATCCGATACTCGTTCGGGCGGAGGATCTCCTTGTCGAGGTAGGCTTGGATAATGGCCTGCTCGGCTTTCTCGATTGTGAGCCCTTTCATCGGCACGTTTCCGACCATCGGCAGCGAGACGTTGCCGTCGTCGCGGATGGGGAATGGGTAGCCGATCGAGGGCGTCTTCTCGGTCGAGTCGGCGACGCTCACCGGCGGCGGGGCGTCAACGCTGCCGACGATCCCTTCGACGTAGACGCCCAGCGTGTCGCCGACGTCGAGCAGGTACACTTCCGGCGGCGGGACGCGTAGCAGCGTCAGGTCGACCGGCGAGTAGCCCTCCTTAGACTCGGCCAGCAACTCCGGCGGCAGCGCGTGGGCCGGGACGCCGTTGGCAGTCGGGTTGGTTACCGCTGCACAGCCGACTTGCAGGAGCGATCCGAGACCGAGCAGCAGCAAGCCGAACGCTCCGGGGCGACGCGACATGTTCGTGTGAATCTTTGGAAAGTTGGACATATCGATTTAGGCCAGTAGGACACAAGGGCCGCCGATGGCGTTACCTGAGGAAGTCGTTTCCGAAACGCCGCGACGCAGATGGCGGCACGACATCGCGATGCAGTGAGCGTTGGGAAGGGGCAGTGGCGGAGTAGTTCGGCACCGCTTCGTGCGACGGTCCGACTGGTTCGGCGGCCTCGCCCCGAGGGGCGTCGACGACGACTGCCGACGGGTTCTTTCGCCCGAAGGCCGCGGGAGACACCGCGTGCGGGGAGAGGGGCGAAGTAGATCCATCCAGCATCGGCAGCAACAGGGCGTCGGGGGCCGTGGCGTCAATCGGCATCGCCGGAACAGGCTCGAGATCGCCCGGGTAGGGCGCTCGCGGCGCGATGGCGTCATCGCCGCCTGTGTTGCAGGGGCAACCGGCGCCTCCCTCAATGGCCCCGCCTTTGGAGCAAAGGCTCGCTGACGCCGGCACAACCGCCTGGTCGCGGTAGCCACCCTCGCGGGCGATGCGTGCCCCGAGACGGTAGCCGTCGAACCATTCGTAGGCGCCCTTGTTGAGCGGCGCCACGCGGTTCAGCGAGTTCCAGTAGGGACGCGGCGGGACTGGCGGTGGCTCACCGGTGCCGCCGGCGTAGCAGAACTCGACAAATCCCTCCTGGAAGCCTAGTACGAAGTCGGCCGACCGGCACTCGACACCCGACGCACGCTGCTCCGCCCAGGCGTCGGACGCCCAGGCGGCGTACAGCGTGCGGCTCTCGCAGCGGTCGCGGCGCCAGCTGAACTGCTTTGGCTCTTTGATCAGCGTCCGGTACGCGTTGTTGCAGACCGACAGACAGCCGGTAGTGCAGCAGATTAGCAGGACGCTGGCGGTGGCTGTTCGGAATTTCATATGAATCGGCATCTATGAGCGAGTACGCGCCGCCCGGGCGGCGCATGCATTTGAGCTACGGGTTGTATCGACCGCGCTTCCCGCATCGGTTAGCGAAACCTTGAGGGTGACGCCGAATGTGCCGACAGGTGGGTGGCTGGCGCCGCTAGCGTTGCGGGCACAGCGAGATACCGCTCGCGAAGTGGTAGGGGCGCTGACAGGGCGGTTGCCAGCTGGCTACTGGTCCGATGAACCGTCCTGGTGGAGCAGATCGTAGAGCTGGCTCTCGAGGCGACCTGCGGCGGCGTGCTGGGGCTTAAGCCGGAGGCAGACCCTTATCTCTTCCATGGCGTCGCTAAGAAGGCCAGCGTCGCGTAGCGTCGCCGCCAGCTCGAGGCGCAGCGGAACGTTGTTGTACTGGAGCGAGAGCGCTCTGCGGTACAGCGACACGGAGCGTTGGTGGTCGCCATCGGCGTGGGCGAGCTGCGCCAGTCTGGCAAGCTCCTGAGGGGTCGCGTCCTTGGACTCGACGCGTTTCTCAAGCAACCTTGATGCCTGTAGGCGGAGTTCGGGCGCCCGTGAGGCGATGGGGTCGCCGAGGTCCAGGTAGAGCTTGGCGAGCACCTCGAGCCGCTCTGGCGAGTCTCCGCAGAGACGCTCCGCTTCGTCGGGCGCCTTGAGCGTCTTGACGAGCTGCTCGGCGGCTTGGCGGAAGTAGGACCCCTGCAGACTTACCAGCCGACCGAACGCCTGCGAGGCGGCCTTGAGGTCGCCCTCAGCTGCGTGCAGGCGTCCGACATTCAGCAACGCCGCTGGGTCGTTGGGTGCGAGTTCCGCGGCCACCAGGATCTGCCTCCGGCCTTCAGCGAGGTCGCCAAGCACCGAGTATCGTAGTTGGCCTTCCAGGGCGTACGGCAGACCGAAAGTCGGGCAGAGCTGACGGTTCTGAGCCAGGGCGTCTACCAGCGATCCGGTGACCGCTTGGAACTCGGGCGACATCGTCACTGATTGGTCAACCTCGGCGCCGGCCATCAGCATCGCCTGCCAGCGGTAGAGATTCAATCGAAACGCGTAGCGGACGTTGTTGGGTTCGAGCGCTGCTGCTGACCCCGCGTGCTGCAGCAGCAGGCGGTACTCCTCAACGCTGCCCTGCCAGTTCCGCTCGTAGAGGGGCACTTCCAACTGGTAGGCTTTGGCCCAGGACTCCTCGGCCTGCGCCGCCCGAAACGCTACGACCAGGGCCGACGCCCAGATCGGCAGCAGCACCACGGCCGCGGCGCCGCCCCTGAGTCGACGCTGCGTCGGCGGTAGCCAAGTGGGGTCCTGCGCCGCCAATTCGTCCTTGCTCGCTTGCCGATGACGCCGCTCACGGTGGCCGGCGGCTACCACCACGCCGACCATCAGCGAAGTGAGCGAGAACACCGCGGGGATCCGTTGCCCGAAGTCGGTCCAGCTGTGGACGGCGACCGCCACCAAGCCGAACACGATGCCGTGAGCAGCTAGTGAAGTCGATGGGCCATGGGAGCCGGTGAGCCTCACAATCTGTCCTGTCACCATCGCCAGCACGGTGGCGATCAGTGTGACGCCTATTAGTCCTGTCTCCTCCAGGATTTGCACGTAGTCGTTGTCGGCAGTCTGCGCGATCGCGAGCGACCCGGTCGTGTCGTAGGCGGGGAACGCGTACTCGTGTGCGTTCAGGCCGATCCCAAAAACCGGGTGGTCGTGCCAGGCGTGGATCGTGTCGAGCGTGAGCTGCCAGCGGTCGGTAAGGATGCCTTCCTGTGAGAGGGTTCCCAGGCGGTCGTAAACCGCGTCGAAGCCAACGACGCAAAGCCCCACGAATACAGCTAGCGGCACTGAAACAAGCGCCCAAGCCTGGACGCTCGACGAGCGTCGCCACTGAAGCATGATTAGCAGAACCGCACCTGCAACCGCCATCGAGAGGACGCCGTTGCGGCTCATTGAGGTAAACACCGACAAGCAGCAGAACGACAGGCCGGCGACGATCCAGCCCTCGGACCTCCAGAATTCGTCCCAGGAGGGGGTCCTCCCGGTGACCCGGCGGCGGTGCTCCGACCGCACTAGCAGCAGGCCCAGCCCGGCGCCGATCGACATGTTGACGAACTGGCTGAAGTTGCTGTAGTTCAAGAATGACCCGGCGGTGACCGCCCGCCGCGCTTCGCGCCCGATTGCAGCGTACGTCCAGTCCGATTGCGAGATGATCTGAGCGAGCGACATGATTGCCTCACCTGCACCGACCACGAACACCATCATCAGGAGCCGGGTGACGCCGCCGCGATCCCGTCCGAGTGTGCACGCGGCCGCGAACAGGGCGCCGCCGACAAACGTCATCCGCAGCAGCCGCCAGGTTTCTCGAGGGTAGTAGGAGATAGTCGACATGGTCAGGTCGCCACTGCCGAGCAGGTCCTGCTTCCGCGAGAGTGTCCCCGGAGCCAGCCACTCCGACCACGCCGCCGGCAGTGGCATCGCCTGCAGGGCCGCAAACGCGGCGAACAGCCCGAGGGGGAACCACAGCCAGGTCGCCGGCGGGCGGCTCTCGCGGTCAACGACGTGCCGCAGCAGCAGCACCACCACCAGCAGCCCGCTGAGCCCGAGCGCCGCGAGTTCGCTCCAAGCCTCGACGGCGCCGTGCGCAAACGCCTCGAAGAACAGTAGAACGGCAATCAGCACGAAGGCGAGTTTGCTGAGACGGCCGGCAGGCGCCAGCGGCTCGAACTCTGCAATGGCGGCCGAGGAGCCTCGTGTTCGGTGGCGTCCGGGCATGGGTCAGTCACTTTCCGAGAGCTGGCCGGCGGGGACAGCTTGGCCGGTGAGTAGTCGGTAGGGGTTTTCGTGACACATCCGTCGGACGGCCCATTCGGGCGCCTGATCGCGGAGGGCTTCGATGGCGGCGGACATCCGCGGCGGCCGCCGCGCGACGCAGTGCGCATCAGTCGCCACGATATGGCACAGCCCCCAAGAGACCAGCTCCCAGCCCGCCTGGTAGGCGCCCTCGCCGAAGTCCCCCAGGAGGCTGCCGGCGGTCACCTGCACCAATGCGCCGTCGTCGACCCAGCGTTCCACGATCACGAGATCCTGACGCAGGTAGCGGTGGCGCTCTGGGTGGGTCATTACCACTTGGACGCCGCGTTCGGCGAGCGGGGCGAACAGCGGCGAGGGGTCGAGGTACTGGCCGTGTGGCAGCTCCAGCAGGAGGTGCCGGCCGCAGTCGGCCACCGTCAGCACCTGGTCGGTGTCGAGCAACCCCATTAGCCGTTCGTCGATTCGCACGTCGGCGCCCGGGACCAACTCGATCGGGATGCCGCGCGCCGCGGCCTCGACGGCCGTTTGGGCGACTAGCTTGCGGACTTTCTTGGGTCCATTCTCGCGGTCGTACGAACCGAGCTGATGGGGCGTCGCGATGATTGTCGTGAAGCCGTCGTCGGCCAATGCCGCGAGCAGCTCCATCGCGTCCTCTAGCGTCGGAGGCCCGTCGTCGATTCCGGGGAGACAGTGGCAGTGCGCATCAACGGTCCGAGGGCATCCGCTCTCGTCGATTCTCGCGCGCTGCGCCGGGAGCCAGCGTGGGTGCTCGTCTGGGGTTCGCATTCAGGGCCGGGCTTTAGGTCTGCTCGACGACGGCGGGAGTCTCGGGGCGGGCTTGGATCAGACGCTTTTTGCGGTTGCCGAGCGACCTCTGGTCCTCGTGCCCATACGCGACCTCACCGTAGTTGCCGTAGCCGTAACCATAGCCGTAGCCGTAGCCATAGGAACCGCCCTTGGACTGCGGCACCGCATTGACCACAATGCCCAGCCGCTGGGCCCGGACCCGCCACAGCTCGTCGCGGGCGGCGAGGCTCAGGCGACGCGTCGACTTTTCGGCCCGCAACACCAGCAGCACGGCATCGCTCATCGACGCGATCACGCGGGAGTCTGCCACGGGCATGACGGGCGGCGAGTCGATGATGATCCGGTCGTACTGCAGTTTGAGCCGCTCCAGCATCTCGGCGAAGTAGTCGTTGTTGAGCAGCTCCAGTGGGTTGCTTGGGGTGGGGCCAGCGGGCAGGAAGTCGAGTGTGCCGATCTCGCTAGATACGATCAGCTCCTCGATCGGCCGGCGTTCGCTGAGGGCTGTCGAGAGCCCCTGGGTGTTGTCAACGCCGAAGATCGTGTGCTGCGTCGGCTTTCGCATGTCGGCGTCGATCAGCAGCGTGCGTCGGTCGGCCTGGTCGGTAGCGATCGCCAGATTGCTCGTGACCACCGACTTGCCGTCACCGGGAGAGGGGCTTGTCACGACCAGCACCTTGCAGTCGTCGCCCGCCAGCCCGAAGTGCACCGCGGTACGCAGCGTGCGGAACGCCTCGGCCGAGGTCGATCGGGGTTGGAGGTGAACTAGTTTGCCGAGTTCCTCGCGGCCGATCTTGCCCAGTTGGCGGCGGACCGCGCCGAACACCTGCAGCTGCAACAGCTCCTGGATCTCGTCTACCGACTTCAGGCGATGGTCCAGCATGTCCCTCAGCCAGGCGAGTCCGAAACCGGAGAGGGCGCCGAGCATTACCCCCGCGCCAAGGAATTTTGCCCGGCTCGGGTAGGTTGGCAGTTTAGGCGCGGAGGCGGTCTCGATGATGCTGACGTTCATGGCGCCGACCTTCTTGTTCAGGTCCAACTCCTTGATTCGCTCTTCAACCTCGTCCGAATCGGAAATCGCCCGGGCGTACGTTTCTTCGAGCGAAAACAGCTTCAGCGAGTTTGCGCTCGACTCCTTGGCGGCCTCGAACTGATCCTGGTACTTGCTGCGGAGCCCATTCAGCTTGTTGGTGTGGAACTCGAAACGCTCCTTGACGTTGAACGCATAGGCGCGGAGGGCGGCTTCCTTTTCGGCCTCGATTGATTCCCGCTTGGCCTCAATGCGTAGCCCAGACTGGTCGAGCGAACGCTGGATCGATTTAACGGTGGGATAGGCATCACCCCATTTGGCTTGCTCGGCCATCAGCAGCAGCTCTAGCTCTTGCTGTTGATTCAGCAATGCCTCGAGATCGTCGTTCAGGTTGGCCTTGCCGACGGAGTCGAGGGCCATGTCGAGAAGCATCGGGCGGAGTGTCGGCGATGCGGCCATCTCCTTGACCCGTTCATACTCTGCTTTCGCCGTCAGCTGCTCTAGTTCGGTTTGGTTGAGCTCGGACATCAATCGACTGAAGCGGTCGCTCGCGACATCCTGGTTGTCGACCAGCACGGCGAGTTCGGGGTTCGCTTCGCGGAAAGCGGTGAGCTCTCGGCGGGCCTCGATCAGAACCTTGTCGCGTCGTTGCTTCTCGCCGTTTAGGATTTCGAGGATCTTGAAGGTTTCGGTGTTGTGCTTCTCGGCGTACTGGGTGATGTACGCGGCGACGATCTCGTTTACAAGCTGCGCCGCCTCAACCGGATTTGGCAGAGTCAAGCTGACATTGATAATCTCGTCGTCGCGACCGACATCGACGTTCAGCCCGCTATACAGCAGCCCCACTCGGTTTTCGACGCCACGGAAGGTCTCCATGCCGGAGGCCATCGGACTATCGGCAACACTTGCCAGGACGCCGGTCGATTTAATCAGTTCTTTCTGCGTGAACAGGTAGGAGTTAGAGTGCCCGAGTTGCATGTCCGAGCTGAGCAGCTTGGGGAGCGACCGTTCGACGTACACCCGCGATGTGCTTTGGTAGAGGGGCGTCACGCGCTGCAGGTGGACCCACGCCGCCGAGCCGCCGATGAGCACCCCGATCAGAATCAGCCAGCGTCCCTGCCAGGCCAGCGCCAATAGGTCGGTGGATTGCGGCGGGGCCGCGGCGCTCGACTGCATCTGCCCAATCGGTTCACTGTCGAGTGCACCGTGAGGTGTCGTCACAAGGGGGTTCATAAGGCGCCGAAAAGTCGGAGGCGGGAGGGGTGGGGAGGGGCGATGCTTGGGAACGAAGAACGTCCCCACCATTCGTTTTAACCACGTGCGGCCTAGCGCACAAATGGTCTGCACGTAGTTCTACAGAATAATCCGAGGAGCTTGCCTTGGTTAGCCGCACAGTCGTTGCAATCGGTCAAGTTTCGTTGGCCCGGGTCCGCCACGCCTGCGAGGCCCAGCGAGATCACCGCTCCTCAGCTTTCCAAAAGTGATTAGACAGGCAAATGTCGACAACCAAACGACTTAGGGGCACGCTCGCGGACAGCCGCCCCGCTGCCGATGGCGTGCTGGTCTCATAGCCACCAGCGACGATGGCGCCTTGGGGTATCTGGGAGCGTCTGTGTGACACATGCTGCGTTTCGCATCGCGCGAAGAGAATTAAACCAGCAAATCGTGAACGACGCTGCCGTGCACGTCCGTCAGGCGAAAGTCGCGGCCGGCGTAACGGTAGGTTAGCCGCTCGTGGTCGAAGCCTAGGCAGTGCAGCATCGTTGCGTGCAGATCGTGCACGTGCACCTTGTTTTCGACGGCGCGGAAACCACACTCATCGGTCGCGCCGTGCACCATTCCGCCGCGGATCCCGCCGCCCGCCATCCAAACAGTAAAGCCGTGGTGGTTGTGGTCGCGGCCGTTAAGCTTGCCCTGGTTGGCCCCCTCTTTGGGCAGCTCGACGACCGGTGTTCGGCCGAACTCGCCGCCCCACAGCACGAGCGTCTCGTCCAGCAGCCCGCGCTGCTTGAGGTCGACCAGCAACGCCCCGATCGCCTGGTCGCTCTCTTGCGCGAGCCGGCGGTGGCCCTGTTCGATGTCGTCGTGGTGGTCCCACGGCTGGCCGTCGCCGTGCCACACTTGCACGAAGCGGACCCCGCGTTCGACCAGCCGACGGGCGACCAGCATCTGCCGCGCCTGCAGGCCGGGTCCGTACATGTCGAGCACGTGCTGTGGCTCGCGGGTCACGTCAAAGGCGTCTGTCGCCTCCACCTGCATGCGGTAGGCGAGCTCGAACGACTTGATCTGCGCCTCGAGCTGAGGATCGTCGCCCCGCGCCTCCGCGTGCCGTTCGTTGAGCGAGCCAAGCAGGTCGAGCTGCCGCCGCTGGTCGGTCCGCGCGGTTCGGCGGTTGTCGATGTTGGCGATCAGGTCCTCAACCCGGGTGTGCTTCGTATTGACGTGGGTCGCCTGGTACACGCCCGGCAGGAACCCCGCCTGCCAGTTCTGCGACTCCTGGATCGGGTAGCCAGGGCAGAGCGACACAAACGCCGGCAGGTTCTGATTCTCGCTCCCCAGTCCGTAAGTTACCCATGATCCAACGCTCGGCCGGATCAAACGTCCGTCGCCGCAGTTCATCAGCAGCAGCGAGGGTTCGTGATTGGGCACGTCGGCGTGCATCGACCGCACCACCGCAATGTCGTCGATCGAGCGGGCGACGTGCGGGAACAGCTCGCTGACTTCAATACCGCTTTGGCCGTGCTTCTTGAACTTGAAGGGTGACGGCAGCGCGCCGCCGGTTGGCCGCTCGGTCCCGAGGTTCGCGAACGGGAGCGGCTTGCCCGCATACTTCTCCAGAATCGGCTTCGGGTCGAAGGTGTCGATGTGCGAAGGACCGCCGTTCATGAACAGGTGGATGACGTGCTTCGCCCTGCCTGGGAAGTGGGGTTCGCGGGTGGCGAACTGCTCGGCCGCCGCCGAGGCGTTGTTCGCCAGCAGCCCGCCTAGCATCAGGCCGCCCATCCCCATACCGCAGGTGGCGAAGAACTCTCGCCGCGAGGCAGTAGTCTGGTTGGCTTGGATTGATTGGCTTCGCATTGCTATTGCTGGGGGCCCGTGGTCGGGGCGGGTGATCAATCGATATACAAGAACTCATTCGAGACCAGCAGCACCTGCACCAGCTGCGGAAGCAGCTCGAGCGGCGCCGCGACCGGGCCGGTGAAACCCTCTTCGGACTTCCAGACGCGGCGGCTGGTCTTGGTCTCGAGCGTCAGCTTGGTCTGCCAGCTAAACGTGTCGTACGAAGGTTCCGCGCGGCAGCTTACGACCAGGTCGAAGCTCTCGCCCGGTTCGACGTCCTCGACGTGGGCGTGGGTTGGACTGGCGCCGGTCATTGTCGTCCACTTGCCGACCACTCCGCGACGTGACGAGATCAGCAGCCCGTCGACGCCGTCCCCGCGTTTCTCCGGGCGTTCGAGTTGGCCGTCGACGGTGAGGTCGCCCCGGGCTGGCGCCGTCCAGCGGCGGATCGCGCTGTAGTCGCTTGAGTTGCCTGGGTGACCGCCGGTCGGTGTAACGCACAGGTGGCCAATTTCCGGCGCGGGGAACTGCGAAGCCGCTTGCCAGCGGTTCTCGGTGAAGTGAGAGAGCGGCGCGAAGCTTATCGCCGGATTTTCAGCGGCGCCCTGAACGGCGCCGTACCCGAACGCCCAATCGCCTGGCGGGAGTGGGGACGGCGCCGGGCGGCCAAGGAACTCTGTGGCCAGCATCAGCTCTTCTTCGCGCGGCTCGCGTCCCAGCACACGCCGGTACGCAGCCGTGACCTGATCCTCTGAGGGCAGCTCAGAGAGGTCGACGCTGATAGCGAGCGCCGCCCGCTGAACCATCGGGCTGTTCAGCAGGAACAACGCCTGCTGCGGCACCATCGTGTGGGGCCGCTCGGGCGAGTGGGCGTCGGGGCTGGCGAAGTCGAATGTGCGGAACAGGCCGGGCAGGTTCTGGCGGTCGATGTGGGCGTACAGCGTGCGGCGACGTCCGCCGTCGTCCGTGGAGATTTCTTCAGAGGGACCGCCGACGGTGCCGGTGTCGAGCAGTTCGGCGGCGGCAAGCAGCCGGTCACGCATCGACTCGAAGTCGAGCCGCCGGCGGTTGGTGCGACCCCACAGGACGTTTTCGGCGTCGGCCGCCAGCAGAGCGGCGTCGGCATGGGACGACTGGCGGTAGGTGCTCGAGGTTACCAGCTCGCGGACCAGCCACTTGAGCGACCAGTCGTGTTCCATGAAACGCACGGCCAGATGGTCGAGTACGGCTTGCTGTCGTGGTGCGTCGCAGCGCAGCCCGAAGTCGCTCGGCGTGCGGACCAGCTGCTCCCCAAACAGGTGCCCCCACACTCGGTTCACAAAGACGCGGGCGGTCAATGGGTTCCGCTCGTCGGCGACCGCGTCGGCAAGCTCCAACCTCCCACTACCCGTGGTGACCGCGGGGGCGAAGTCGCTGAAGAAGTCGGGGAATCCGCGTTCGGCAATCTCGCCGCGGTTGTGAGCCGCGCCGCGGATAAACACGCCGACGTTCTCGGGCTGGGGCTTGTCGACTAGGCGGAGCGGCAGCTCACCGTCCTGCTGCTCGGCCGAGCTCGCGAAGACGCCGTACAGGGCGTAGTAGTCCTCGGCGCTTACGGGATCGTACTTGTGGTCGTGGCACCGCGCGCAGGCGACCGTTAGGCCCATCATCCCGCGGAACACGACGTCGATGCGGTCGGCGGCGATATCGTGCGGGTTGTTGATAAACCGGCGACCGAGCGTCACGAATCCCTGCGCGGCGAGCTGTTCTTGGTCGATCTGGTCGGCCGCAATTTGAAGCCGCAGAAACCGGTCGATCGGCAGGTCGGCGTTGAACGCGGCGATCACCCAGTCGCGGTACTTGTAGGCATTGGGGAACGTGCGGTCCTCGGTGAAGACGTACCCCTTGGTGTCGGCGAACCGCGCGACGTCGAGCCAGTGCCGCGCCCAGCGTTCGCCGAATCGTTGTGACGCGAGCAGTTCGTCTACTAGCTTGTCGTAGGCGTCGTGCCCCGCATTCTCAAACTGCTTGATCTGCTCCGCGGTCGGCGCGAGGCCGCTGAGGTCGTAGTAGAGACGCTGGACCTGCTCGCGGCGGCTGGCCTCGGTCGCGGGCGCGAACCCGGCGCTGCTGAGCTCCGCCAAGACGAGTGCGTCGAGGTCGGTGCGTGCCCATCGGGGACGCGGGCTCGGCAGCTCGGCGGCTTGCGGCGGTTGGAACGCCCAGTGCCTGGCGGCGCGAGAATCAATCGTGTCAATTTCGGGCGCGGCGCCGTCGCGTGGGTCTGCCGCGCCGAGTCGGATCCACTCGCGGAACGCGGCGATCGTTTCGTCCGGCAGTTTGCCGGAGGGAGGCATCTGCAGGTCGGCGTTGCGGTGCTCGATCGCCTGCAGCAGCCGGCTATTATCGGGGTCGCCCGGAACGATCACCGCACCGCCGCGACCACCACGCTCGGCGGCCGCGTGGTTCTCGAGTGACAGCTCGCCCTCGACGGCGCCGTCTGCCTGCGAGTGGCAGGCGTAGCAGTGCTCGACCAGCGCGGGCCGGATCTTATTCTCGAACAACTCGAGCGCCCGGTCGGTGTTTTCGGCTGCAACGGGCAGAGCGGCGGCGGCAAACAGCGTCGCGGTCAGGCAGGTGAGCGAGCGATTCATCGAACGGCGTCGCGAGGGGGGGCGGTAGGGCGGGTCTGCAACAGGTCGCCCCCCAATTGTAAAGAATCACCCGCCCAAAATGCGACTCGAATTGATCTCTGCTTTGCGCACACCCGTTGACCGTCTGTGGGGGCAGCAGCTGGCGGAAGCCTACTCCGGCAGAAAAAAAGGCCGCCCATCGAGAAGATGGGCGGCCTTGGGGGACTTGGTTCGTATCGGGCGATGATCGCTCACGCGGCGTCGGCTAGTGGCTTGCGAGCTGGCCGCCGCCGGGCGACCACCATGCCAACACTGCCGGCGACGAACCTGCCGAACGGGAAGGCGGTTGGTTCAGGGACGGCGGCGATCGAGATATTGACCACGTAATTGCCACCCGCGATTGGTGACGAGTAGGTCCCTGGGATCAGGAATCCTTCTACATTCTTGCTAAGAGTCAGGGTCCCTGCACCAAGCCAAGATAGGAAATCGCCCGGAACCAAAGTTGGGTAGGCAATTGTCCCATCTGGATCTAGTTCGATGTCGTCGTTGCCGTCAACGTTCGATGAGACAAAGTCGATTGCATCGAAAGTTGCGAATTCCACTGAGTTTAGTCGATACGATACTCCTGCTCCTCCAAGGAGAAGGTTTGGATCGTTGGAAACACCGTTGACGATCGCATTTCCAATATCGTTGTCGTAGAGAGTACTCCATGCGACAACCGATGTGTCAGAAGTTGGAGCGGCGCCGCGGAAGTTGGAAATACCTACTACAGCGTCGGAGACTTCCACCTCCCCAGTCGCTTCCCATGTAATAACTTAACTACCGGCACGCCCGATAAGTTGAGAACGAGATCTGCATGAGCGAGCTGCGGCACTACGCCGCAGAGAAGCATTGCTGCAAGGCCCTTGACCTTCATTGGAGTGTTTCAGTTCGCGGGTGGTATCGCCTGATACAACGGGTCCCCCACCAGCACCATCATCCAGCTATTAAACGGCTTCGACTGGTAATAGACCTCGACCAGCGTTAGGTCGGTTTTGGTCAGCAGCGCGAAGAAGTCGTTCGGGCGTGGGAAGGCGAGCAAATAGGGTTCGTACACGGGACCCACCGTGGCGCAAACCCCATCTTCCAGCAAGCTTTTACACCACACTCTTGCCCCTTCTTCACGCAATGTGCGGGCCTCGGAGGACGCGAGGTGGTACGCGATTGCGCCCTGCCGCCATTCAAACGCATCGACGTAGTTCGCGAGGCTGTACCAGCCGCAATAAAGCGCGGCGTCGGGGCACTCGCCCGGTTGAAACAACTCGGGCGAGGTGTTGAGCACGACGTCGTATTGCGGCTCGCCATCGGGGCCCTTCATCTGCTTCATCGACTCGGCCGTGACTAAAAGCGAGCGGTCGAAGTCGGGGTAGCTGCCGGGCAGCAGCGGCTCGCCCTCGAGCTCGGCGAGCCCGCGGGCGTCGAAGTAGACCTTGCCCTTGAGGCCGCCCTGCTTCTCGACCGCGATCGCGTCGTCGATTAGCCGCTTTGCAGTCTTGATCGATGGCCCATCGAGCCGCGACACCATCAGCGTCCGGAACGTCTTGCCGAGCTGCGATCCCTGGTACGCGGTCCGCAGGTAGTTGGGCTGCCACCGCAGCAGCTCGTAATCCTCGGGCCACATCACCAGGCTTAGCTCGCTGTCGAAGGACGAGCCGGATTCGTTCTTCTGTGCGGTTGCGATCTGCTCGTCGAGCCACTTCACGGCCGCCAGCATGCCGCCGGTTTGCTGGATGGCGGTCAGGGCGATTTCGTCCCGCTCGTAGCTTGGGGCGCGAAGCTCGAGCATGAGCTTGAGTTCCGAGAACGCCGACGCGCGGCCCCGCAGCAGCTGGTACTGCTGCAGCGTCTCGGCCGGAGGAGTCTGTTCGCGCGAGGCGAATTGTTGGAGCTGCTGGCCCAAGCCCTGCAGCAGCACATTGGCGCCGGCGGTCACCGTAGCGAGCTGCTGCAGCTTTGCCTTGTCGGCTCGGGCGGCTTCACTTGTCTGCCCCGCCAGCCGCGTCTGGGCGGCCTGGAGCGATGTCTCAAGCCGTTGCTCAATCTTGAGGTCGCTCTTTCCGCCAAGATCGGGGAGCTGGAGGTTGTCACCGTCCTGTTCGGGGTCCAAGCCGAGTTTGTCGAGAGCGGCGGAAACCTGCTCGAGCTGCTTCATGCGGAGGTCGCGTTCGCCCTTAAGGTAGGCGAGGTACCGGGCGGTCCTCTCGTCTGGTCCTGCGGGCTTGATCTTGAGCGGCACTCCCCAGGTAGTGACCAGGCAACGGAGTTTGCCTTCAGGGTCGTTCTCCTGAACCCACCTCTGGATCTCCGGCCGCACTGCCCACCGCCAGTGCTCCCGCTCCATCTCCTCGGTGGACGGCACGTCGACTTCGCAGATGTTGATGATCGGCACGCCGCGCTGGCGGCAGTAGTACTTGGCCAGGCCGAGTGACTCGCGGTTGCCGCGTGCCACTACTAGGGCGATCTCGTCCGGCTGCAGGGCGGCAAGGGTGGGTGTCGCCACCGCAAGCAGCGCAGCGATGCATGCAAGCAGGAGTGCGGAAAATCGTGTTGTGCGCATAGCGGGGCGTTGCGGGGTCTGGGGTGGGGGTTACTCGCCGAGCAAGCGGCGGTGGACGTCGGCGAGTTGCAGGTCGCCAATCGCCTCGTAGGCGGTCGCGAGTCCGGAGTGGGCGTCGCGCGAATCTGGCATCGCGTTGAGGGCAAACTCGAGGTCGGCGATGGCGTCTCGCCACTGCTTGAGACGCAGCAGCGCCTGGCCGCGGGTCTCGCGGAAGTGGGGGTCTTGCGGGTGTTTCGCCAGGGCCTTGTTGACCGCTTTGAGCGCCTCGGTCGGTTGCGGCAGCGGCTCCTGCAGAAGCGTCCAAGCGAGGTTGTTCCACACAACGGCCGGTGCGTCGCCCGACTCGGTGACCTGCCAGAACGCCTTGCGAGCTTGCGTGATCTCGCCCGTCGACGCCGCGAGGGAGCCGGCGATCTCCAGCAGGGTGACCGTGCTGTCGGGCGAGGCGAGCATCTGGTTCCAGGCGGCGCGGCACGCTTCCGAGCCGCGGCGTTGGATCACGATTGCCTGCAGTGTCTGGCCGACCGCGTCGGCGGAGGCGCCCATTCGTTCTGCCCGGATGACGCGTTCGGCAAGTAGGCCGCCGTCCAGTGACTGCGAGGTGAGCGATTGCTGGGCGAGCTGCAGGCTGATCACCGCCAGCTGTTGTCGGGCGTCGGCAGCATCGGGATCGAGCCGCGTGAGCTCGACAAGCGACTCCTCGACCGTCAGACGCCGGCCGAGCAGCCGGCCCGCGAGCGCTCGGCTGCGATGGTCGTCAGCGCTGACCGGATCAGGTGGGCTGGCGTCGAAGCGGGCGAGGAAGGCCTGCGCCTGTCCGACCGCCGCGGCCTGTTGCTTGTCCATGACAAGCAGGCGAAGCCGCATCGACGAGGCCTTGAGCGATTCCTCCGCGTAGGGCGTGATGGCTGCCAATGCCTGTTTAATGTCCCCCTGTTCGGCCAGCAGGTACGCCTGGGTGGCGGCAAGCGGCTCGCTGTCGCCCTCGGCGGCTCGGATGCGTTCGAGGTGCTGCGCCGCCAGGGCGAGGCGTGCCCCGCGGTCGAGGGGCATGTCGCCGTCTTGTGTTTTGTCTGCCAGGAGGTGCTGCACCCACCAGCGGTGCGCAGGAGCGTAGCCAGGCGCGTCGTCCGGGTTGTCCAGTGGCGCCAGCTGTTCCATCTTCGCGCGTGCCTCGTCGAGGTCGCCTCGGTCCGCCAGATTCAACGCGTCGATGAAATCAGAGCGGCTCGTGCTCACGCCGAGCTGCTCCAGCTTGCGGCGCATGAGATCGGCGGTCTCTTGATCGCCGGCCAGCTCGTACTCCTTGACCGCGTCGCGGTAGCGACCGGCGACCACGCCGCTGCTCCGCGATGCGCCCGCAATCGCGACATACACGAACGGCAGCAGCATCAGGATGGCCGGGGTGGCGAGCGCCAAGTCGCGCGGCTTGCGGGTGACGCACCATGCGTAGAGGAAGAACCCGAAGGCCCGCACCGGTGTGAACAGCCAGTAGACGAAGTCGCTGAAACGAGCGAAGGCGCCGCCCAGGTGCAGCCGCTCGGCGGACCAGGCCATGGCCTGGTACAGCCACCAGGCGGTGTTGCCCGGCAGCTCAATCACCCACCGGAACAGGGCAGGCACCCGCAGCAGCCGGGCAATCGCGGCGAAGGGCCACAGCAGCACGCCGACAATCCGGATGGTGGCGGACTCCAGTGACTCGAAACTGTCGAAGGCGTCGAGCACAAAGTCGACCGACCGGCCAAACCACAGGTCCCAACGCTCGGCGCACCACTCCCGCACGTCGATGATGCGGGCGCCGAATTCGCGCAGCGATTCGATCAAGCGGATGGGGAGAGGGGGGCGGTCCATGGCGGGAAGCTGAGGAGGGGGCTGATGCGCCTATTATGGTCTTCCGCATGCGATCTGGCCACAGCGTAGCCGCCAAGTTGGGCGATTGCCGGGTTAGCTCGGTTTTAACGGTTCTTCCTTATGCCGCAGCTCCGCGAGCAGGCTGCTGTCGATCTTGCTGCGGACCGTGCGTCGATCGAGTCCTAGCTGCTTTGCGGCGTGCTCGTAGTTGTCCAGTCGGGCGTAGACCGAGGTGCAGAAGCGTCGCAGCAGATCGTCGGCCGAGAGCTTGTGCTCATCGGCCCCCGCCAGCCAGCCGGGCAACCGCTGGGCAGAGGGCTGGTCGACGGTCCGAGGAGCGTACTCCTGGCGGACGAGCACATTCCGGACGCACTGCTCCAGCTCGCGGATGTTGCCCTGCCACGGGTAGTCGGTGGGGAGCCGCTGCTCTATCCAGCGCTGGACCTCGACCGCCAGGCCGGGCGCCTCGTCGCCGGCCACCCGCTCGCAAAGCAGTAGGATCAGGCCGCCGAGCGCCTCGGGGCGGTCGTCCACCTGCTCGCGGAGCGAGGGGGTCTCGATCCGATCGGAGCAGAGCCGGTAGTACAGGTCCTCGCGGAACCGCCCCGCCTGCATCTCGGCGGCGAGATCGCGGTTTGTGGCGGCGATGACCTTGCCCTTGAACGGGCGTTCGGTGGTCTCGCCCAGTCGGCAGAACGAGCGGCTCTGCACCACCCGAAGCAGCTTCACCTGGATCGCCGGATCGAGCTCGCCGATCTCGTCGAGGAATACCGCGCCGTGCTCGGGGCACGTTTCCAGCCAGCCGGTCCGATCACCTACGGCGCCGGTGTACGCGCCGCGGCAGTGGCCAAACAGCTCCGACTCGACCAGCGTTGGCGACAACGCCGACAAGTTGATCGCGACGAAGCCCAGGTCGGGCTTCGAGCAGAGCCGACCGGTCTGTGGGTCCACGGCGATGAACTGCGACAACGCGATCGCGCGGGCGACCAGCTCCTTACCGGTTCCCGACGGCCCGGTGATCAGTGTTGAGAAGTCGCCCATCTGGCTGTAGAGCGATCGGCGGTAGCGGCGCATGTCGTGCGTGAAGATCGACTGCCAGACCTGTGCCCGGAGCCGCGCGGCGGGGAGCGAGTCGCCCAGGATGCAGTCGAAGATGCCGCGGAACGCCCGCCGCACCTGGTGCAGGCAGGCAAACAGGTGGGCCGCGGCGTCGTCGCCTGTCGGCAGGCCGGCGACTTCGTGGAAGTGTTGGTGGGCGTGCCGGAACGACTCCCAAGCAGGGCCGACCGCCGCCTTGTGCCCCGACACCCCGGCTGGCGACAGCGTCGCAATCCAGCGGTAGTACAGTACGTAGACCACCAAGTCGTCGTAAAGCCGGAGCTCTTCGGCGGTCGCCGTGACGCCGGTTGCGAGCTTTGCCCGCAGTTTTGTGGCGAGGCGGTCGGCCAGCGCTGTGAGCCTCACCACGTTGGGGCGTTCGTAGTGCGACGCCGCCGTTCGGCTCCAAGCGACATGCTCCTCGGGCTCGTACTCGCCACCCAGCGCCGCCTGCTCGAGCTCCAGCCGCTCGGGAAGGAAAGGGTTGCAGTAGGCCAGCCGAGAGAGGGGCCTCAGGAGTTCGGCTTCATGGGGAGTGATGAGCGGCATGTGGCGGGGAAGCTGGGTGACATTGTGTGCCATGCGAATGCCATCTGTTGTACGCCTAGTGCTTGCTGCATTCCAGTTGAGTGCCTTTGGGTTTGTAGTAACTCTTTTGATATCAGTGCCTTGTGGCATTTTCTTTAGGTTGGCGCAACCATTGCTTTAGCAGTCTGCATCGCCGGGTGAGCCAACCGTTCGTGGTTTTCCGGCGGCCTGCAACCCAACTCGCAGGCAGAGCCCAATTCATCTGCACGGGGAGACCATCATGAGTGCGACCTCCGCCGACGTGTTGTCGGCTATCGATTTTGCCGAGGAGCAGTTCACCGCCTGGCGCGCCAGACACCTGCTCTCGGCCCAGCAAATGGCCAATATCCGGGAGCACTACTGCCAGTGGCGCTCTCAGCTGACACCCGAAACCGACGGCAGCCATCTGTTCGACACCGTCGAGCCCGACGCCAATCTCGGGGTCGACGTCCAGGCCGAGCTTCGGCGGCTTTCGTTCCTCCGCCGTGAAATCCAGCGGCGTAAAGGAGCCCAGCACCTGTCCGAAGGGGCGGCCCAGCAGATGCAGAAGGAAGTCGACGCCCGTACGGTCGCAATCCGCAGCCAGCGTCAAACCACCGGTGAGCCGAATGCCAACGCTGACCAGGAGCCAACCCGCGGCTGGTTCGAGATGCTGCTCGACCCGCGCAGCCTGCACGCGTTGATGGGCTGCGGCGGCGGCTTGCTGGTGCTCGGCCTGGTTGCCTGGCTGTGGTCGGTCGGCGTGTTCGAGAACCGGTTGGTGGTCGCGTCGCTCTTGGGCGGCGTCAACATCGCGGCGCTCGCCGCCGGAGCGGCGGTCGTGCTGCGGACCCCCTACCAGACCGCGGGCCGGGCAGTGACGCTTCTAGCGTGTCTGGTGATGCCGCTCAACCTCTGGTTGTACGATGCCCAGGGTTTGATCACGCTCAAGGATGGCGGCCACTTGTGGGCGCCCGCGTTAGCAATCTGCGCGCTGTACGCCGGCGTCGCCAGGCTGCTTAAGGACCCCACTTTCGTGTACGCGTTGGTGGGCGGGGTCACGATGACCGGCCTGCTGTTCCTGGCGGACCAGCACGTCGATCGGTTGTGGGAGGTCATCGCGCCTTCGGCATTGTTGGTGGTGATCGGCGTTGTCTGTGTGCACGTCGAGCGGTTGTTCGCCCCGGGCGACGGGCCGTTTAGCCGAGAGCGATTCGGCACCGCGTTCTTCAACTCAGGCCATCTGGTCATGGGCGTTGGGCTGGTTGTGCTGCTCGTCGGCCGGGTCGTGGGGCGGTTCTACGACCCGGTGTTTGCCGACCTTGGCTTGTTCGAGGCCGCGCCGCTTGTGGGGTCGATCGCAAACGCCAAGCTAATGGCCCTGGCGCTGGCGGCGGTGGGCGCCTACACCTATTTTTACTCGCTGTTCAGCAACAAGGGCGGCGCCCGGTACGCGTACTCTGGGATCGGGATGCTGCTGTGGTGCGAGGTCATCGCGCTGGACGTGCTGGCCAAGCCGCTCACCGAGCAGCTGCTGGTCGTTGTGCTGGCTTCCACCGCGGTGGCCGCGAGCGCGGGCGCCGCGGTGGCGCTGCGGCTGCGTGACGGTCGTGGCCAGGGGACCGCCGATCGGGCGACCGATCAGGTGGTCAACGCCGCCGGCGGGATGGCATACCTTTTCTCTGTGATTGCGTTGGTGCTCGGCGCCGTGCAGTATGCCAGGCTGGCCTTCCAGCCGGACTGGCTGCCGGTGTTTGATGCGGATTGGATGTACGTGATTTCGATGGCGCTAGTCGCGGTCGCCGGGGCCTACACCCAGCGAGTCCATCTGCTCCGCGGCCGGCGGACCGGCGCGGCGTTTGGGCTTCAGCTCGCGGCGGTCGCCGCGACGCTGGCGGGCGCAGGGGCTCTGGGGGTCGCTGGTGTGTCTTCGCTGCCGGTAGTGCTGGCGGCCATGGCAGCGGTGACGCTTGTGGCCTACTTCGCTGTCGGGCGAGTGGCCGACGCGGAGCTGCGGGGCGGCCTGCTCAACGCTGCGGAAGTAGCGGGCGCGACGCTGCTGCTGATTTCAGTCCCCGCGACGATGGGGGCGGCGCCGGTGGCCTCGGTGTTTGCGGCGCGGCTGTGGCTCGGGGCCTTCTTCGCCGAGGCCGCGGTGCTGTTCGCGGTTTCGAGCGGCGCCAACCGCCACGCCACTGGGCAGGTCCTCGCCGCGCTGTCGGCGTGGGCGGCCGGTTGGCAGTGGTTGCAGCTGGTTGGCCTAGAGACGTACTCCCCGATGCTCGCGGGCAGTGTGGTTGGCGTGGTCTGTCTGATGGTGGATCGCCTCCGTTCGCAGCGGATCGAGTCTGGCGCCCTGGTCCCGCACCAAGGGGTTGGCCAGGTGGGTCTGCTGCTAACGGGGCTTGGCGGGTTGGCCGGGTTGCTGCTGGCGTTCAACCGCTTGGCCGCCGGCGAGGAGGTGTGGGAGCTTGTCGGGCTGATGCTTGGGCAAACGCTGGTGGGGCTAGCTGCTGCGGCGCTGACCCGGTCGGAGGGCGCACGGCGCGGGCTGCTCGCCTTGGCTGGGTGCCAAGCCGGGGTTGGCGTGCTTGTCGTGAATGCTCTGTCGGCGCTGTCGTTCGGTCAGCGGGTGGAGCTGTTGCTGGTCGCAACTGGTGGGCTGCTGCTGATCGCCGGGCACATGGGTTGGCGTCGCGAGGGCCAGCGACGGAGCAACCTGGTGACGTTTAACTTGGGCGCCGGCAGCCTGCTGGCGGCTGTTCCGCTCTGCTTAGGGCTGCTGTCGAACCGCTTCGACTCTGACACCGCCCATTGGGCATGGCTGTTGATGCACGACGTGGGCGTGCTGGCGGTTGGCCTGGGGCTGCTCGGCGCCGGGGTGCTGTGTAGAGTGCGATCGACCACGCTGGTCGGGGCCGCGACGATGACCATCTACGTCGCGAGCCTGGTGATGCTGATCGATGTGCCGGACCGGCTGCAGAGCGTGTCGGTCTACATGATGGTCGGCGGCGGGGCGTTCTTCGGCGTCGCGGTCCTGCTGAGCGTTTACCGCGACCGGCTGCTGAGCGTCCCGGACCGGATCCGCAACGGCGACGGCTTGTTCCGCGTGCTTTCGTGGCGGTAACGCACGCGGGCGCCGTTGCTAAAAGACTCGAGTTGGGCGGCGTTCCGTCCGTTGGTGTTGCAGGTCTCCCGCAACCCAACGGGCGGGCGCCATTCTTGTTGCGCTGCGGGAAGATAAGTACCAGCGCTAGACTTGCTGTCCTGCAACACAGCGTGGACGCCGTCGGGCAATCAACGCCAAGCCGGCCAGCAGCGCCGCGGCCGGTTCTGGGACCACGCCGCCCATAACGGCCGGGATGCCGTCGAACGCGCTGCGCCACAGCGTGTAGTCGGCGGCGTCGACGCGGCCGTCGCCGTTCCCGTCGGCGTATAGGCCTGTGGGGTCCGCGTAGCCGAGGCGCCACGCGTCGAGGTCGTCGAGGGTTGTCTGCCCGTCGTAGTTGTAGTCGCCCTCCGGGAGGACCGCGCGGACCGCGGCGTAGCCGAGCAGCCGATGCACAGCGGCCGTTGGGTGCACGCCGTCCCAGAAGACGTACTCGTCGGGGTTGGGCACGATCTGGCTGATGTCGTAGTTCGAGGCGCCCGCCTCGAGTCCCGGCGCCGCCGAGTTGGTGGCGTTGGTAAGGCCAAAATCGTTGTGGTTTTCGATCAGGTTGCCCAGCAGGCCCGCCAGGTCGAGCCGGAAGAGCGTCGCGTCGGGGTGCGACGCCTCGAACGCGTCGTACTGAGATGAGAGTGCAGCGTTGTAGTCTCGTGAGCGTTGATTCCACGCCTCGGCCTCGGCGGACGAACCGTTGTGGGCGGGCGTTAGGCCGAGCCACGGCAGGTTGAGCACCAGGAAATTGTTGATCCCGGCGGCCGCCAGGTCATTCAACGCGGCGCCCACCGTGGCGGCGGGGGCGAGCACATTCGTTTGCCCGCCGAGCAAGAAATTGTTGGCGCCGATCAACAGGCTCGCGATCGCACCCGGGGCCGGGTCGCGTTCGTTCGTAAAGTCGTCGATCTGAGTGTCGAGGTCGTTGACATAGAGCTGCTGCAGCGCCGGTGCGTCGGAGGTGTAGGCGCCGCCGTAGGCAAAGTTGTTCCCTCCGGCGGTGCTGGTCGTCAGCTGGCCGAACCCCAGCCCTTCCGACAGCCACTCGGTGAACACCGGGCCGTTGGAGAACCGGCCCTGCCAGTAGGCGGTTCCGGGCGTGTCGGGAGCGGCCCAGCCGGTCCAGTGCACGGTGGTCCAGTAGTGTGTGTTGCCGACGTCCGACAGGCTGTCGCCGAATACGAACATCTCGCTATATGGGCCGGCCGACAGCGGGCCCGCTAGCAGCACTAGCAGCACCGCAACGCGCAGCGGCCTGGCCGCGCGGGCAGAGATAGGCGGGAGGGCTAGCACGAGTTGTGGCCGGGGGAGGGGGGTCGGTTGTCGCGGTTTCGAGCCGCCTCAACCTACCCACCCACGATCACCGACGCCATACGAAATGCGCGGCCTCAGCGGGCCGCCGCTCGAGACGCTACTCGTCGATAAGCTCGCCGCCGTCGCGCGAGCAGAGCGCCCCCAGCAGGGCCTCATCGGTGTTGATCGAAAGAAACCGTACCGAGCCGTCGCAGTGCAGGCTCTGGGCGCCGTTGGTGTGCTGCGAGTAGACGCGCTCGTCTTCCCACGCTACCGGCGGGGCCTCCTCATTCACGCCCTTCTTGATGTGGCTGATGTTGCTGCCGGAGGCCCAGGCGCCGTTGAGGCTCTTGACCTCGCCCGACTTCTTCAGGTCGACTCCGCGGCCGGAGCACTCGACCACGTCGATGGTCTTGGACAGGCCGTCGGTGATGCGGGCGGCGGTGACGCCTGGCGGCTCGGTCAGCGTGTCGCCATCCGGAAGGCCCTTGGTGCCCAGCAGCACGCCCCGTTGCGGGCCGTAGTCGACGCCGGTTTCGGGGTTGTTCTTGTCCTTGTCGGGGCCGGACACGCCGAGGTAATCGATGCAGGCGAGCCCCTCTCCGGGTTGCCCCCCAAGGTTGAACAGCCGGCCTTCGGCAGAGCGGTGCTCTTCGATGATCGCGGTGCTCGGGCAGAGGTACGCCGGCACGATCGTGCTCGCCGCCTCGTTGTTGGACGGCGAGGTCAGGGGCTGCTTGAAGTTCAGCTTCACGCTCAGCGCGGACTCTTCCAGGTAGGCCAGGATGATGCTCGACCACGCGTAGTCGAAGGTCGCCGGGTCGGTACGCCGCGCGGACCAACGCTTGCCGGGCGGGAACTTGCGGTGCGACGTTTCATACCCCGCAATCGCCAGGCCGACCTGCCGAAGGTTGTTCTGGCAGGCGGACCTGCGGGCGCTCTCCCGCGCGGCCTGAACTGCCGGCAGCAGCAACGCAATCAACACGCCAATGATGGCGATGACGACCAGTAACTCGACCAGCGTGAAGCCGCTGGCGCCTTGATGTAATTTGCGATGTGCCTGCTTCTTCATCCCGGTCGTGCCTGTCCGCTCTAAAGGAGGGCCGCGCCGGCCGCTACCGCCAACGGGGACGGTACGCTCGGCCGAGCGGTTCTTCGGCCTCGGCGATCTGGGAGAATGCGGCGTCTGCGGCCCCCGGCCAGGCAGTCGTGGGGGCGTTAGCCAAGTCGCTGTGGCCCCAGAAGCGGCGGGCCTGATCTATCGATAATAGCATCAGCAGTTCGTCGATCCCAGTGAGATGTTCGCCAAGTTCGGCCGAGTGCGGTGAATTCCGGTCGGGTCTGGTCGCTTCGTGTTGGTTGTGGGGGGGGATCAAAAAAGAAGCGAAACCTGCGGCCGGCTGCGGTGTTGCAAGGGCCGATTCGCTCGCCGGGGCAGTAATTTGACCGGTTCCGACCGCTATAGCGGGCTGCGCGGAAGCGGGCGCCGCCACGAGGGTGAAAGCCGATCCGTGGGCTTCTGATTCGGTCGCCGCGGCGCGAGGCAGGGCCGCCGCCTGGGCTGCTTCATACTGATCTCGCCAGTACGCGTAGTCGGCCGAGTTCACCACCGAGTCGCCGTTGCCATCGGCGCGAAGGTCGGTGGTCGACCCGTAGGTCGCGCGCCAAACATCGTAGTCGGCCCGCTCGACCAGGCCGTTGCTGTCGTAGTCGCCGGGCAGGGAACGGCCCACGCCGGGCGAGCCGCCGTCGGTAAGGCTCGCCAGCCAATTGGAGGCGTCGTCGTACGGGTCGCCAGCGGTCTGCATTGGGTCCGCGGAGTCCGCGTCAAACGGCCCGGCGTACTCCAGCGAACGCCCCGCCCCGTCCGCGTCGGCCGGCCACGGCGCGAGGTCGCTGTAGGTGAACGACTGCAGCACCACGCCGAACGAGTCGAGCAGCGTGACGGTCTCGCCGCTGTTGCTCAGGCTGCCAGAGAAAGCGGTCGCGGTCACGTTCGTGACCGCAGGGTACGCCGCCTGGAAGGCCGACACATCCTGCGGAACGACGATCCGCTCGCCCGGCGCCAGGGTCTGGGCCACAAACGTGTAGCCGCCGGTCGAGAAGTCGGCGAGCTGAACGCCGCCCAGTTCGATCGGCTGGCTGCCCGTGTTCACCAGCTCCAGGTACTCGAGGTCCCCCGAGGCAGCTGGGTTGTACATCACTTCGACGACCCGCAGCGAAAGCGGCTCGTCGAGCGTGAAGGTCTTGTCGACCTCGGCGCTCCAGTCGTCGGCCGTGCCCGACTGCCCGGCATCGAGCACCCGGGTGCGGACGCGGGTCGCCTCGGTCAGGCTGATCGCGCCGCTGGTGTACGCAACGGCGGAAGGGCTTACCCCGCCGCCGGCGGTCCGCGGGTCGGAGCCGTCGATCGTGTAGTAGATCGTCCCGCCTGCGTTGGGGTTGGCGAGCGTGAGCAGGTAGGACGCAGCGATCTCGCCGCCGTACTGGCTGAGCACCGGGGCGTTGAGGTTCACAAGCCAGTCGGTCTTGCCGACCTGGCCGCTGCCGCCGGGGGCGATGGTGTTGTTGAAGATGCCGAGGATAATGTCGGTCCGGCTCTGGTACGGGCCGTTGGCGAAGAAGAAGTTGTCAGTAGTGTACTGCACGTTCGTGGCCCACGTGCCGCCATCCTTGGCGGGCGATCGGTTGTCGCCCCAGCGGGCCGCTTCGGCGTTGATGGCGCCGGCGATCTCGTCAACACGGGCCTGCCACACGGCCTGGGCGTTGACGGGGGTCAGCAGACCGTCGTTGCGGAGCAGCTCCTCGACACGGTCTGAGAACCTCAGCCGGTACTCCGCGCTCTGCATCAGCTTGTGGTGGATGCCGGTCGGGCCGAACTCGTGCTCGCCAAAGTCGTTGGCGACCAAAGCGGTGTGGTCGTAGTCCTGGTTGCGGCCGTCGCCGGCGGGGGCGTTCTGGTCGTTCGGGAAGGCGTGCTCCTGGTCCCACTCGTGGAAGTGCCACTGACCGTCGGGGTCGGCGCTGTCGAGCGAGGCGAACCAGTTGTTCTCACCCCAGTCGTAGTTGCCGGCGTAGTACAGCACCACCATGTAGTCGATGAACGAGTCGATATCGAGGATCTGCTCTACCTGCTGGTACGCGCTCAGCGAGGCGAGGTTGCCGTTCACCTGGTCGAGCAGGTCGACGTAGGCCGCCTCGGCAGTGAGCCCGCCGTCTACCTGCAGGTACTTGTCGTGGGCGCCTCCGTGGGTCATGCCGATTCCGTCGAAGCCCTTGACCACCAGGTAGTCGTCCTTGTCGCCGCCGTAGTACTCCTCGGCAAACGAGTCGTCGGGCCGCTCGTGCGCGTTGTAGATGCCCCAGTACAGGCCGTTGATGTACAGGTGCACCCAGCGTCCGTGAGCCGCCTCGCCGCCGGCCAGGTTGACCATATCGGCCACCACCTGGTCGTGCACGTAGGTGGCGTACGGCCCCTGGGTCGATGTGTTGTTGACCGTGAACGAGTAGTTGTACTGCGAGTCGAGCACCAGCGTGTCGAAGCCGTTGGCCGCGTTATCGCCGTCGGCGGTGCCGGCGAACAGCGAGTCCGAGTTGAGCCGTGTGTCGTAAGGCTGTTTGAACTTGACCTGCAGCGAGAGCTTGTCGCTCCGCCAGCGGCTTGTGCTGGAGTGCCCCTGGATCTCCACCACCGAGTCGATCTGGAAGTCTTCGCCCTCGAAGCCATTGAAGTATTCGAGCGAGGCGAAGCGCTCGTCGCTCTTGTCCCGCCAGCTAGTGTCCTGGGTGTAGATGCCGTCGTCGTCGCCCGAGCCGCCGTTACCGAAGAACTCTTCCCAGTCCATCACCAGCGACATCGTCGGGATCGACTGCAGGTCGGACTTCAACTTCTCGGCGCCCACGCCGCTGACGATCGCGGGGTTCATGGCCCAGTCGGGACCCGCGTAGCCCCACGGGCTGTAGGCCGGCAGCCCGGTGGCGTCCTGGGTCAGCACGCTGTCGAGGAACACATATGTCTGGGTGTCGACGTTGGTCGAGAAGTAACCCGCCTTGAACGCCGCCGCGCGGACCGTCACGACGCCGGCGTCGGCGTGGCTGAGCGCCGCGGGGTCGACGATGATCGGGCTGCCGTCGACGTAGGTCAGGCCGTTGGCGAGCGTCGGCCGGGTGCCGTCGGTGGTGTAGCGGATGGTCGTGCCCGGCTCGGCGGTCGTGATGGTGAGCGGGAACGGCGCGTCGTAGAAGCCGCGGTCGTGCGAGAAGACCGTGTCGGCGATCACGCCCAGGTACCCGGCCCCGTTGCCGCCGCCCGGCGTCGGCGTGACCATGAAGGTCTCCGCGAGCGGACCCGACGCCCGCTGCGCGGTGAGCTCCGCGTGCACCAGCAGGTCCGATGAGTCGCTGGAGTGGTTGGCGGCGTAGATCGCGAGGACATTGTCGCCCTCTTCGATCGTGTCGAGCCACTCGGTCAGGTCAATCACCGTGGGCGAGCCGGTGAGAGTTGAGTTGCTGACGTTTTGGCGGGAGTTTAGCTCCCAGTCGTTGCCGATCTTCAGGTCCATCTGCAGCCGTTCACGCTGCACTTCGCGGCCGTTGAGGAACAGGATGTAGCCGTTGTCGACGCGCAATTCGAGGTTCAGCTCGGCAAGTTCGGCCTTGTTGGTCACCTGGAACGGCATGCGGACGTAGCCAGAAATCTGGCCGGCCAACGATACCGTGCTATCCTGCCAGGGGCTGCCGTAACCAAAGCCGAGTCCGTCAGTGGCGTTGACCCAACCGTCCCCTGCGGTAGCGACATAGCCGACCTCGGTCCAGTGGTCGTCAACGCTGGCGTTGGGGCCGGTGAACGGGCGGAACTTAGCGGGCGAGCCGTCTCCGACGGCCGATGTGCCGGCCGTCAGGAGCGTTTCGGTGACCGTCGAACCAACGCCAACGCCCTGCCCGTACGAGACATCGCGGAACTGTTGTGGGTAGAGGTTGAATTCAGAGGCGACCGTGACACCGTCGTCCTGCACCAGGGCGAGGTAGCCCGGCTCGAGCGACAGCTGGAAGTTGCTGTGCAGCTCGCCGCCGATGACGCCGACCTCGGCTCCGCTGCCCGAGGCAAACACCAGCAGGCTTGCGCCCGGCGCGAGGTTGGTGGTTTCGGGCGTGGCGGGGATCTGCCACTTGGCCATGTCCAGGGCGTCGTCGGTCAGGCTCCATCCAGAGATGTCCGCGGCCACGGCGCCGGTGTTGGTGAGCTCAATCCAGTCGTGGCGGTGGCCGGCCGTGTCGCGGACGCCGGCGTCGTTCTCGGCGAGGAACTCGCTGATCACTACCGCCAGGGCCAAGCGGTCTTCAAGCGTCTCGTACTGGAGCGGACGCCCCTTAGCGGTGGTTGGCTTTTTTGGCTGGGCTAAAAACAAACGGCGAGACAAGCGGGAGCGACGGGGCATAAGATGTCGTGCGTAGGGGCAGGAGGCGGCGCCGGCGCGAACAGCCGGCGCAAAGCAGAGCGGAATTAGGGGAGCGACAAGCACAGGCCTACAGGCAGACTCTTATTCTACGGGGCCGGTCGGGGCGGTTGTCGCCGCCGCCGCCTTGTTTTGAGACGGAGCCGCAGGGCCGACACCCCTTCGGCGACTTGTACTACAATCAGAAGGTCGCCTTCAGCGGCGGTATTGCATTCGCGTTTCTGCTGGAATCTCAGCGGCGCTTCGGTTCCTAGACGGGGTGGAGTTCATTGATGCGTCGGATGTGCAGCAGCGGTGCGTGCCGGCTCGGTTTCGAAACGCTCGAGCCCCGTCGGGTGCTGGCGGCGGCCAACCTGGTCATCAGCGAGCTCATGGCGACCAACGTCACGACGCTCGCCAGCGGCGATGGAGCGTACGACGACTGGATCGAGATCCACAACGCCGACAGTGTGGCGGTTAACCTCGGCGACTACTTCCTGTCCGACAACGCCGGCGACCCAACCAGGTGGAGGCTCCCCGCCACGACGCTCCCCAGCGGTGGCTACCTGGTGGTGTTCGCCTCGGCGCCGGTCGACTACCTGGGCGCCCCGGTGATCGACAAAGTCGACGGCGCCGGCTATTCCCACACTAGCTTCAAGCTCGACTCCGAGGGGGAGGCCCTCACGCTGGCTTACCAGGACCCGGGAACGCACGCGACCGCGGTAGTCGACCAGATCTTCCCGGAGTTTCCCCAACAGTACCCGGACGTCTCCTACGGCGTGGCGTCCGACACTCAGCTGCGGTACTTCGACACCCCCACGCCGGGCGCCGCCAACGGCGCTGGCTTGCTCGGTGTGGTGGCGGACACCCGGTTCAGCGTTGACCGCGGATTCCACGACGCGCCGTTCGAGGTCGTGATCACCTCCGACACGCCCGACGCAGAGATCTATTTCACAACCGACGGCTCGGCGCCCAGCCCCACCAACGGCGAGCTGTACACCGCCGCGGTGCAGGTCGATCGCACCACCGTGCTCCGGGCGGCCGCCAGCAAGGCCGGCTACCTGCCGACCAACGTCGACACCCAGACCTACTTGTTCCTCGACAATATTGTCGGCCAGTCGCGTCAGGCGGCCCTCGACGCCGGCTACCCGGGCGTGTGGGAGGCCGCCAACGGGGACTTCCTCGCCGACTACGGCTTCGACCCGGAAGTGGTCGGCTACTTCGGCGCCGATGGGCAGCCGCTTGGCGGCGACTTGTTCGGTGGCGCCTACGCGGCCGATTTGCGAGAAGCGTTGCTCTCGGCGCCGACGATCTCGATCGTCATGGACCGGGACGACTTGTTCTTGCAGGACGACTCGGACGTCGACGGCATCTACATCGACCCGCGTCAGGGACGCAACCCAGAACCGGAAAGGGCGACCTCGGTCGAGTGGATCACGCCCGACGGCGCGACGCGGCTGCAGGTCGACGCCGGCATCCAGATGCAGGGCGGCGCGTTCCGCTCACAGTTCTTCACCCGCAAGCACTCGTTCCGCCTGGTGTTCAAGGACCAGTACGGACCGAGCGAGTTAAACTTCCCGCTCTACGGCGACGGCGCCGTCGACCAGTTCAACACACTCGTGCTGAAGGCCACCGCCAACGACGGCTACTCTTGGAACGCGGGGCAGCAGACCCTGCAGTACGCGCGCGACCAGTTCGGCCACAGCCTGCAGCTGGCGATGGGCCACGCCAGCCCGCACGACGCCTACACCCACCTGTACATCAACGGCATGTACTGGGGCGTGTACTCGGTGCAGGAACGGCCCGACGCAGAGTTCGCCGAGAGCTACCTCGGCGTCCACCCCGACGCCTGGGACGCCCTGCACGACGACGAGTTCAACAGCGGCGACTCGACCGCGTGGTTCGACATGCTGAACCTCGCGTACCAGGCGGGCGGTTCACTGGCGTCGTACCTGCAGTTGCAGGGCAGGAACCCCGACGGCACGCCGAACGCCGGCGCCGCGCCGCTGCTGGACGTCGAGAACTACGTCGACTACCTGCTGATCAACGTCTGGGCCGGCAACGACGACTGGCCCCACCACAACTTCTGGGCCGGCCGCGATCGGTCGCCGCTCACTACCGAGGGGTTCCAATTCTTCCTCTGGGACTTCGACGGCGTCATGGGCAACACACGGAAGTGGTCGCCGCTCGACACCCGGACATTCGATCAGGACTTCGGCGGCGCGTTCAACGTCGGGCAGCCCCACCAGTACCTGCAGTGGAACCCCGAGTACCAACTGCAGTTCGCCGACCGCGTCCACCGCTATTTCTTCAACGACGGCCTGCTGACGCCCGGCAGCCTGATCGATCGCTACCAGGCGATCACCAATCAGGTTCAAGAGATCCTTGTCGCCGAGTCGGCCCGCTGGGGCGATCTGCACGCGTCGTTCCCGCTGACACCCGCCGACTGGCAGGTCGAACGCGACTGGCTCCTGAACACCTACCTGCCGCAGCGTTCGTCCTATGTGATGCAGGAGCTGCGCGACTTCGGATTCTACCCCAATGTTGATGCGCCGGAATTCAGCCAGCACGGCGGCGTCGTGCCGGGGGGCTTTGAGCTGACGATGCAGTCGGCAGGCGGCGCCGTCTACTACACCCTCGACGGCAGCGATCCCCGCCGGCCCGGCGGCGCCCTCAGCGGCGCGGCGATGCTCTACAGCGGCCAGCCGATCGCGATCAACGCCGGCGTCACGGTCAATGCCCGGGCGCAGCAGTTCGGTGAGTGGTCGGCGCTCAACCAGGCCGAGTTCTCGCCGGAGGCGGCCGGCGATATTGGCGCCCTCCGTATCACCGAGCTCCAGTACCACCCCGCCGACTTTCCCGTCGTTCTCGACGACGAGGACCTCGAGTACCTAGAGATACTCAACACCGGCGACGCGGCCGTCAGCCTCGACGGCGTGCAGATTACCGGCTTCGCCAGCCTGCCGTACGACTTTGAAGCCGGCTTGACCGTGGACGCGGGCGAGCGGATCGTCGTGGCCCGAAACGTAGCAGAGTTCCAGTCATTCTACGGCGCCGAGATCTTTGTCGCGTCCAGCGGCTATTCCGACCGCAACCTCAGCAACGGGGGCGAGTCCGTGACGCTGCTCGGGCCTGCGGGCCAAGTGATCCACAGCTTCACCTACAGCGATGATCCTCCCTGGCCGGCCACGCCCGATGGCCTCGGCCCGTCACTCGAGATCATCGACCCGCTCGGCGATGCGAGCGACCCGGCCAACTGGCGGGCGAGCCTGTACTTCTATGGTTCGCCGGGGACTGACGGTCTGCCGCTGCCGGGCGACTACGACCGGAGCGGCGTCGTTGACGACGCCGACCGTGACGCCTGGCGGGCGGCCTACGGCGCACTCGCAACTACCCCGGGCGACGGCGCCGACGGCAACCGGGACGGCCTCGTGAACGCGGCCGACTACGCCGTGTGGCGCGACCACCAGGGAGACTCGACCACGCTCTACGGGACCGTCGCCCCTGCGGCTGCCTCGCCAGGGCCTGCCGCGGTTGAGGCCGCCGAGGCGCCTGCGGCGTACTTCGCAGCACTCGGAGAAGAGCCGCGGCTGGTTCGCGGCTACGACGTCAACGCGGCCCAGCAGGCGACGTCCGCTTCTCCTGCTCAGGACGACTTGCTGCTGGCAACGCGCCCGCGGCGGCTACCGCCGCATCGTCCGATCGCCGAACCGCCACGTACCCAGACTACGGACGACAGCGGTGAAGACACCCTGCCGGCTGCCAAGCCGCTGCGGCCCTGGCTCGGTGTTCGCACGCTGCTATCGGGGCGGCGCTAGAACTCGAGGTTGAAGTCGACTGTCGACTCGCCTTCCCCGATGGTCTCAACAAGCTGAGTCTGCGTGTTGAACTTCGGCGGGAGGAAGTCGACCAGCTCGTCTTCAGTGGCGGGTGCGCCCGGCTCGGGCGAAAGCTTACGGCCCGTTCTTCGCTGGCCGATGACAATCACCTTGTAGTCACCGGGTGGCATCTTCTGCGTGACGGTGACGCTGTAGCGGCCCTGATCGATGCCGGCCGAGACCGGCTTCCGCTTGACTCCCTCCGGTGTGGTTCCGGATTCCGTGGGGGCGAACATAATGGTGCCGAGCTCTACCGGCTGACCATTGGCGGTCACGGCGCCAGAGGGGATTGCGGTCGGTGGCTCGGCGCAGCCAGCAAGGAGCATTGGCAGCCAAGCCAGCACCAGTCGATATCGTGTCTTGGTTGTCGCGGCCATGGCTAGGGCGCCTCGTACACTTCTTCGCCATTGACAGTCGCGATCGCCTGCCAGACCGCTAAATCGATATCGTCAGAAACGAAGTGTAGGCTGGTGTCGGCGTAGATCGCGTTCACGCCCCCAACGTGATTGCTGCGGGCAACCTGGTGCCAGCCGCCGCGCCACTGGCTTGTTGTAGGGCGGCACGGCGCTTGCTCTGGAACGGTGACGCAATATCTCGTGAAGTCGAACGAAGCCAAGTCGTTAGGGGGCGCGTTGTGCATGTACATCACCGCGGCGCCATAGTGCAAAGCTCCCCGGGTGTCTTCTCCTGGCACATTGATGATTTCCGCGGCCATGGCGGTCTTGCTGGTGCCGTCGGTAATCTCGCCCATCTTGCGTCCGTGGTTCACCATGAAGGTTCCGATGGCGCCAAGCGACGAGGTGCTGCTCGCGTAGGGCGGGAAAGGCCACTTCTGCGGCGTTGGCGAGACGCCCGCAGTGCGCTGCTTCGGGTCGGGGTTGTGCATGTACACCTGGCCAATGCCTGCGTTCACCCCGTAGGAACCACGAGCGCCGTAGAAGTCATTGATGATGTCCACAGGCTCCAGTGAAGGGCAGCTGAAGGTCTCAAATTTGATATGGTGAGCTTTGTTGTCGTTGCGCTCACGCTCGGCAAGCGGCACAGTCCAATCGGCCTGGCCGTACGCGGCCGCTTCCTCGACATACTGCAGGACCTGCGTCACCCAGCTATAAAGGGTCGGGTCGGCCGAGACGTCAAACCGCTGCACCGCGCCAATCGGCAGCCGCTTCTGCGACGACTCGTAGTTGGCGACCGACAAGCCGATCTGGCGGAGGTTGTTTTGGCAGCTCGAACGCCGGGCCGCTTCGCGTGCGGCCTGCACTGCGGGCAGAAGCAGAGCGATTAAGACACCGATGATCGCAATCACGACCAGCAGCTCGACCAGGGTAAATGCGGTCCGGCGTGGCGACTGCGCAGCAGCCGCTTGCTCAAGAGGTAGCGACATCCAGGGTTCTCCCATCGCCTGTAGCAAAGGATTCCCCACTCGCGTCTTGCAGACGCAGCCGGTGGCTGAGGTCGTGAGGGGCGCTACGTGCCATGAGGATTCTATCCACTGTCTGGCAGCGATTTAAATAGCATTGTCAAAAATACCAGGCGAATTGTATTGCTTCCTCATCTCCGCAGCAGTAATAATCGGGCGAGCTGCTGCTGATGCAGTAGCAGCGAGCGTAGTCTGCGTTGGCAGGCTCAGGAATGGAACGCAGGCCGGAACATACTCCCCATTGGGGGGGGGTGGCTGGGGCGTTCCTTTTTTTATGCCTGTCTCGGTTTATGCACGCTGAGCCACTTCGATCTTGGGAGATTTGTCTAATGAGACGGCACGCTTTGATTCCCCTTCTACTCGCGGCTGCCGCGACCATCGCACTACCGGCCGCCCAGGCGGTGGTGCTCGAGGAGTTCCTCTTCGACGACCCAGGGGGCACCGCGATCGAGGCCGCGGCCAACAACGCCGGCACCGGCAACCTGTTTGACGTCGACGCCGATCTAGTCGACGTGAAGACCAACGGCGCCGGGCAGCTCGACGCCTCGCTCAAGGCCAACTTCGACTTCGGCACGACCTACGTCGACACCGCCGATTCGCTAACGGGCTCGTACTACGGCCTGATCGATTTCTCCTACGCCTTCGACGAGGCCACCTACACCACGGGAGAAGACGAAGAAATCCGGATTAGCCTGATCCAATTCGACCCCCGCTCGACCTTTGTCACCGGAGAAATTGAGATCACACGCAACAGCGCGACCGACGCGGTCATCTTCGGCAACGCCGTAGGGACCGGCGCGGTTGACATCGGCGAAACCGCCCTGCCACTCTCGGGCTCGATCATCGCCATTGTGGCGGCGAACCTGGACGCGGACCTGATGCAGGTGCACTACTCGCTTGACGGCGGGGCCTCTTTCACGACCCTTACTGGCGGCGAGCTTGACCCCGACCGCGGACTCGGCTCGCTGCGCCTGACGCTCAACAACGACTTCTCGGACGACGCGGTCCTCATCGACCGAATTGCCCTCTACGACGCCAACCCGTACCCGGGGCTGATCCCAAGCATCGAGAACATCCCCGAGCCCTCGGCCGCGTGCCTGGCGTTGGTGATGACCTTGGCCGCCACCCGTCGCCGGCGCGGCTAGTCTGCTGCGATGAGCAATGCTGCGATGCGCCGGCGGTGGCCCCGAGGCCGCCGCCGGCCGCGCATCACGAGGTCCCGCCCCATGCACTCACGCCTCCCGTTACGATTGACCTTCGTTGCGCTGACGCTCTTGCTGAGCGCAGGTCCAAGCCCCTGCGCGGTCGGCAGGGAACTTGTAGTCGCAAAGCGTTTTGCGGTCACCAGTGGCCACCCGGCGGCGTCGTTCGCCGGATTAAAGGTGCTGCAGAGCGGCGGCAATGTCATCGACGCCGCGGTCACCACCTCGATGGCGATGGGGGTGGCGGCGCCCTGGGGGTCGGGCCTGGGGGGCAAGCTGGTTATGCTCTACCGCGAGGGCGACACCGGAAAGATTTACTGTGTCGAGGCGCTCAACGCCGCGCCGCAGAAGCTCGACACCGAAACCTTCATCAACCTCCCCAGATCGCAGCGACGCCACGGCTACGCGTCGGTTTGCGTGCCGGGGCTGCCGGCCGGGCTCGAGCTGGCCCACCGTCGTTGGGGCGAACTTTCCTGGGAGGCGGTCGTGACGCCCGCGGCTGAGCTTGCTGAGGCCGGGGTCAACTTCGAACCGGAGATGCAGCCACTCTTTGAGCACAAGACCGAGCGGTTGAGCCTCAACCCTGCGGCCGCGCAGATGTATTTGTGCGAGAAACAGCTTCCGGCGCTGGGCAAGAAGCTGCGATTCCCCAAGCTGGCCCAGACGCTCCGCGAGGTTGCGGCTCACGGGGCCGACGCCTTCTACCGGGGCGATGTCGCCCAGCGGATTGTGAAGGTCGCCCGGTCGAACGGCTCGGCGCTGACGCTGGCGGACTTCGAGCAGTACCGGCCGCGCGTCATCGAGCCGTTGGAGCGGCGTTTTGGCGACTACGAGATCGCCACCCCGCCGCCTCCGACTACGGGCGGGATCACCGTGCTGGCCGCGCTCGGTGCGCTCGAGCAGGTCGATTGGGCCGGCCGCGACCTCCGCGACCTGGAGTCGATCGAGCAGCTCAGCCGGGTGCTGAACCAGCTCTACCCGCTGGTCGACCGCGGCATCGCGGACCACGTAAAGTCGCTCGATGCGGCCCGCCAGTTGTTGTCGACAGAAGGGATCGAGGCGATCCGCAACGAGGCCCTCGCGGTCGGCGCCGCCGCGAGCCGGGTTGGGCAGTCCGCGGGCGACGATCTCGAGGGCACCCTGGACGACACGGCGGACGCCAGCACCTCGCACCTCGTGGTCGCCGACTCCGAGGGCAACGTGGCGTGCGTCACCCAGTCGCTCAGCTACCATTTCGGCGCGAGCGTCGTGGCGGCAGACACCGGCGTGCTCCTCAACAACAGCATGTGCAACTTCAACACCCGCAACCTGGATTCGGTCAACGCGATCGCGCCAGGCAAGCGGCCTCGCAGCACCATCGCGCCGGTGATCGTCATGCGCGACAACGAGGTCCGGCTCGCGTTTGGCATCCCGGGCGGGCAGCGGATTGCGTCGACGACCGCGCTGATCTTGCTCGACACGCTGCGCAAGGGCCACAGCCTGTCCGAAGCCTTGATCGACTGGCGTTACCACCTTCGGCGGCCGGTTGAGCCGGGCCAGCCGCACAACCAAATTGACCTCGAGGAGGGCGCGCCCGAGGACCTGCGGGAGCGGCTTGCCGCGCGTGGCTGGCGGTCCGCGGAGTGGCGATGCGACGGCAGCTACTTCGGCGGCGGGAACGGCGTCGAGTACCTGCCGGACGGGACGCTGGCGGCGGTCGCCGATCCGCGGCGCACGAACGACGCGATGGGACAGTAGGCAAACGATGGCGGAACGAATCGCAACCCGCGGCGCCGTGCGGCGTGGCTCTGCAGCAGGCGTCGCCGCCTTGCTGCTGGCGGCCTCGCGTGCCTGTCTGGCGTTGTCGCTCTCGGCCGATTTTGACAGCGCGTCGCTCGACATTGCGGCCTCCGCGGTCATCGGTGGGGACGTCACACTCGTTGGGCGGGACAACTACAACACCGGCGACTGGAAGTGGCTCTATTTCCGGGCCGACGGCGTGCAGTCGACGTCGCCGGTGTTCTCGATCGGCGACAACTTTGAAACCGGCGCCAGCAGCCTCAATGGCCACGCGATGGTCTACAGTTACGACCAACAGGACTGGTTCTTCTTCGACAACAACGTTCGCAACGCCGCCAGCGGGACGTTCCGCTTCTGGAACTCCACTCCGTTCGCCCAGGACGGGGTGTATGTCGCGTACGGCCTGCCCTACCCTGCCGGGCGCGCCGCGTCGCACTCGCTCAGCCTGGCCAGTTCGCCGTGGGTGACCGACCTGCCGTCGTCCGTGGGTCTGCTAACGGTGGGGCAATCGCCCGGCGGTGTAGATGACCTTGGCCGCGCCATCGCGCCGAGCGACCTGTACGGCTACCGCGTGCACGACCCGTCTGGGGCGGCAGACCGCGCTACTGTCGTGCTAGCGAGCGGCGTTCACGCAAACGAGACGCTCGGCAACTTCGTGCTCGAGGGCCTGGTCGACTTCTTGATCGGCGATTCGCTGGAGGCCGCGCTGCTGCGAAAAGCCGCCGATTTCGCCGTCTACCCGCTGGCTAATCCCGACGGGCGCCTGGCCGGATACAATCGGAGCACGGTCGCAAACGAGTCGCAGGACCCTAACCGCTACTGGGACTCGCCCTCCTACGGGGGAATCCCAGAGCTACAGACCATCGGTAGCGCAATGCTGGCAGACACCGCGGAGTCGGCTGATTACCTGATCGACTTCCATTCCACGGTGAATGGCAAGGCCGGCCACTACGCGTTCGTCCACCCCGATATGCAGTCGGACCCGCTGTGGCAGAGCTTCCTCCAGCACGAGCCCACGGTCGAGACCCGCAACGCCGTATTGTCCGACGACACGCTGCCCAAGTTCGGCCGCGACGAACTCGGCGCCGCGTTCTCCATCACCTTTGAGACCGAGTTCCTGGCGGGCGAGAACATCGACCGCTACCTCGCGATCGGCGAGAGTTGGGGACACGCCCTGGCCGAGTCGTTGGTCGTGTTCGCCGACCTGAATCTCGATGGCGAACTGAGCCGGGCCGACTGGGCGCTGCTGATCGCCGCCGCCGAGACCGACCTCAGCAGCCTCTCGCCGATCGACGCCTACCTGCACGGCGACCTCGACGGCGACGGCCTTAACAGCATCCAAGACTTTTCGCTATTCAAGAACGCCTACGAAAGCGCGCACGGGCTGGGATCCCTGGCCAAACTCATCGCGGCGCCCGAGCCGTCAGCCGGCGTGTCGTTTGTCCTGTCCGTGAGCCTCCTTGCCACCACCCGAGTGCCGATCTTCGACCGGAGCCGAATCCTATGCACCGCAACTTGACGTTCACTACCTTCACCACTGCCGGTCTGCTGATGCTGGTGGCGCTGTCCCCGCCGGCGGACGCTGTCGACCTCGAGGCGTTCGAATTCAACGACCCCAACTTGACTGAGTTGACTGCCGCGGCGAACACGGCCAACCCGGGCAACAGCTGGGTCAGCTCTGAGACCAACGGCTTCTCGGACATGACGCCGTCGCGCGTCATTTCGGGTTCTTACCAGATTTTGAAGGAGCAGGGTGGCCTGGCGACCAACCACCTGCAGATCGACAACGTGACCAGCGGCTCGGTCTTCCTCGTGGCGCGGATGTCGGAGTGGGCGTTCCGCGAAGATTCGCCAGAAGAGGCAGAGGAAGAGGTCCGATTCGGTTTCCTCAATGACGATTCCGGGACGGGCGGCAGCACGATCACCGCCGAGATGATCATCCGCCGCGAGGCGTCCGGCGGCATCGAGCTGGCAGGCCGGGCCCTCGGCCCTGGGGCGACCGCGGTTAGCAACACGGCCCCACTCGCCACGGATCAGATGTCGCCGTTCACTGCGGTGCTCGCGGTGGACCTCGACTCGTCGACCTACAAGGTCTATTACAAGGACGGCTCAAATCCGTCCCAGGTGCTGGGGATTGGATCGATGTCGCCTTCGCGGGCGGCCAATTCCGTCCGACTGGCTGCAAATAACTTTTTCGCGAACGGGAACCTGGTAGGTATCGGGCCCTCGGACATCATCGAGGAGGAGTTCAATATTGACCGCCTCGCGTTGGCGACCACCAACCCGCTAACCGATCTGCTGACGGTCAGCATCAACCGCGCCACCGGCGCGATGACGCTGGTTAACAGCACCGGCCAGGCGTTGCCGACGCTGCTGTCGTACTCGATTGAGTCGGCTGCCGGTGCGCTCGACGCGAGCGGCTGGAAGGCGGTCGCCGGCAATTACGACAGCGCCGGCAATGGCAGTGTCGACATCGACGGGACCTGGAGTGTCGACACGACCACCGCCTACGTCCTTTCCGAGTCGGCCAACACGGCCAGCGGAGGAGCCCTCGCAGCCGGCCAGAGCGTCGTGCTCAACCAAACCGGCGACAGCGTATGGCTGCAGTCGCCGATCGAAGACATCGCGGTGACCCTCACCTTCGCAGGCGGCGTCAGCCGCACGGCGGACGTCATGTTCATGGGCAATGGCGGCAGCCGATTTGCTCTGGGAGACCTCAACTTTGATGGGCAGGTAACCGCCGCCGACTGGAGCACCCTGATCATGTTCAACGAGACCGACCTGACCAGCCTGTCGCAGGTCGAGGCGTACCGTCGGGGCGACCTCGACGCCGACGGCGTCAACAGCATCCTGGACATCGGCGCCTTCAAGTCCGCCTACGACACCGCCAACGGCTCCGGCGCATTCGCCGCGATGATCGCCGGCGTCCCGGAACCAGCCGCCACGCTGCTCGCAATCGGGGCGTTAACGCCACTCGCCCTGAGACGCCGAACGGCGTCGCTGCTGGTGCTGCTGACGCTCGCCCTCGCCGGCCGCGGTGTCCAGGCCGGGATCCTCGAAGACTTCACCTTCAACGAGGTCGACGGCACGGCCCTCAATGAGGCGACCAACCTGATCAACCCGGACAACACCTGGACCGAAAACACGACCGACCTGACGCCCACAGCGGTCCTCGACAACAAGCTGCGGGTCACCAAGTTGAACGACTCGCTGGCTAGTAACTACCTGGACATTTCGAATGTCACGTCGGGCAAAGTTTGGCTCGTGGCCGAGATCTCCGGCTGGCACTTCTCATCGATTGTCGGACCGACGGAGTTCGACTCTGGCGAACTTGAAGAGTTCCGCTTCGACTTCCTCGACAACGACGACAACTCCGGCAGCACCATCACTGCCGAGATGGAGATCGAGCGCAAGGCTGACGGCAGTATTGTGCTGCAGGGGCAGGCGCTCGGCGGCGGCAGCACCGTGTCGGGCACGACGCTGGGACTGTCGCGGTCGACGCCGTTCACGATGGTCCTGGAATACGACGCAACGGCCAATGCCTACGAGATTTTCGGCAAGGACGGCGCCGGCTCGTTCGAGAGCTACGGCGCCGGCACAACCTCCGCCACCCGCGACGCCAACAGTGTCCGGTTCGCGGTTAACAACAGCATGGGCGGGACCGGCGAGTTCTTCGACCTCGACCGGATCTACGTCACCGACGAGTCGCCGATTGTCGACGTCCTCGACCCGCTGACGCTGCGGGTCAACACCACCACCGGTCAGATGTGGATCGTCAACAATTCAACCGCGGCGTACGCGTTCGATTCCTATCGGGTCAGCAGCGACACCGACGCCCTGCTGTCCGCCGACGCCAAGTGGTCGAGCCTGAGCGACCAGGGCGTCGACTCCGTCGACGGCGACGACGCCGACTCGATTGTTGGAAATGGCATTGGCGAGACCTGGGACGAGGCGGGCGGGGCCGGTCCTGGCGTGCTGGCCGAGTCGTTCCTGTTCGGCAGCTCTGAACTGTCGCCCAGCGAGATGCTGTCGCTCGGCCGTCCGATTGCGCCCGGCGTGTCGACCGGCCTGGAGTTCACCTACCGCCGCGCCGACACAGGCGCGCTGCAGACGGGCCTGCTAGAGTTTGTCACCGGCGGCGGACTGCAGGGGGATTTCAACAACGACGGCGTTGTTGACGCGGCCGACTACACGCTGTGGCGCGACAACGAGGGCGACCCGGACGAGTCGGCCATCGGCAACAACGGCGACGGGGGCGGCATCGGCCCAGGCGACTACCTCGTCTGGAAGAACAACTACGGCGCCGCGGCGTCCTCGGCGTCGGTCGCCGAGCAGGCGCCGGAGCCGGGGTGCCTGGTCCTCGCCGGGCTGGCGGGCGGCGTCCTCGCCCGCCAAAGGCGCGTCGCTCGACGCTGAGTCGGTCAGAGCTCGCTAGGGTAGACGAGCGGAGCGTCTGCGTCCCGCGGCAGCAGGCGAATATCAACCGAGTCGGGCAGCTCGAGTTCGGACGCGTCGGCATCGAGCGGGTTGTTGTCGGGAACGGGCAGCGGCTCGGCGTCCGAGTCTTGCTCTCCCGTGTCGTCGGCGTCAAGAGAGCCGGTTGTCGTGACCGCGGAGGATGGCCGCATCGGCCAGCCGCCGCCGAGCGACCGGTAGATCTCGATCAGGTTCTGCGCGACTTGCCCCTTGGCCACCGCCGCCGACTCCTCCTGTTGAGTCTTGAAGTTTTGAACGTTGAACACGCGGTTGTAGTCGACCTGCCCCTCCTCGAGCGAGAAGAGAATCAGCTGGTTGGTCTCGTCGGCGGCCTTGGCGGCTTGAAGCTGGAAGTCGAGCCGCTCCTGCGAACGGAGGAACAGGTTGATGGCGTTCTCGGCCTCGAGGTTCGCCAGGAGCACCGATTGGCGGTACGCCGCCAGCAGCTGGAGGAACCGGGCCTCCTGTACGCCAACGTTGTTGACGATCCGGCCGTAGTTCAGCAGGTCCCACCGGAACGACGGGCCGATCGACGCGAAGAACGCGCCCTCGGTGAACAGCTGGTCGATCCGCCGGGAGCTCACTCCCGCGTTGCCGGATAGTGTGATGTGCGGGTAGAGGTCGGACTCGGCGATACCGATCAGCTCGCTCTGGGCGGCAAGCTGCCGTTCGGCGCGGCGGACATCGGGGCGGCGGAGCAGGGTCTGCGCGGGGATGCCGACGGCGATCTGTTGGGGCACGTCGGGGATCTCGCCCTTGCCCAGTAGCTCGGTGAGGTCCTCGGGCGGCACGCCTAGCAGCACGCAGAGCTGATTCTGCGATAGCCGCAGAGCCGACTCGAGCTGCGGCACGAACGACTGGGTCTGCGCGACGCTGCTCTTGGCCTGCTGCACGTCAATCTGGCTGACGTCTTGTTCTTCGAAGCGCGCCTCGACTATGTCGTAGGTCCGCTGCTGGTTGTCCACGTTGCGTCGGACCAGCTCCAGTCGGGCCTGGGTGGTGCGGATGTCGACGTAGGTTGCCGCGACGTCGGCGATCAGCGTCACCGCAACATCGCCGTAGTCGTAGATTGACGCGTCCAGGTCGGCGTCGGCGGCGGTGATGGCGCGGCGGTAGCGGCCCCAGAAGTCGAGCTCCCAGGCGAGACTGAACGAGTCGCTCCAGTTGCTGAACCGGCTGCCCGGGCCCGTGCCGGTCGACTTGTTGTACGAGTAGCTGCCCGACAGCGACTGCTGCTGCGGGAAGTATTGGCCGACCGCGATCGCCCGCAGGCGGCGGGCCTCCAGCACGCGGGCGCCCGCCTCGCGGAGCGTAAGATTCTGGCTGTAGGCCTCGGCGATCAGATTGTTGAGCACCGGGTCGTTGAACGTGGTCCACCAGGCGGCGAGCTCGGCCGGGTCGTGGAGCACCCGCTTGTCGTCGGCGTCGATCCAGTCGGGGGCGACCTCCACACAAGGCGTGCAGTACTCCGGTCCAACCTTGCAGTGGTTGGCCCAGTACTGTCGTGGGCTGGTGCAGCCCGCCAGCGAGACGCAGGCCGCCAGGCGGAGCACAATCGAGCACTGCCTGACGAGGGGAGTGGGTCGGGTTTTCTCTCGGCTGTTCAACGGGCGCCCTTGGTCTATAAATCCGGCAAGCGGTGGCGAGGCCGTTCTCGCGTAGCGCTCGGCATCTCCCGTAGCATCGGCGTTAGCGGTGCAACCAGTGCGACCGGACCTGGGCGGCTTCTGGTCCTCGGCGGGTCGGCGGCCCGTTCCACCGTCAAAATCGCTACAGCTTTCGGTTGGAGCCCTGGGTTCTGGCCCCGGGCTCTTGGGTCGGCGGGCCTAGCTGCGGGAAAACGTCGAAGAAAAGTGCAGCTTTTCGCCCGGATTTCCGAGGCCGCCGGGCGGCTTTGGGGTTGGGATACTGGCTACAATGGCAGGTCTGACACGACGGGCGTGCTGGAGTTAATGCGGTCCGAAGAGCAAGAATGCCAACTTCTAGTGAAAAATCAGGGCGCCTGGCCGGGGTCCTCCTGCGTAGTCTGTTGCCGCTCGCCATCCTGGCGGGCGGCTGGTTTGGGTATGTGCGGCTATCGGTTGAAACGGTCAAAGAGCAGCCCGAGGCCGAGGAGAAGCGGACCCTCCGCACCCGCGTGGCGTCGGTGGAGCCTACCAGCTACCCGATCGCGGTCGAAACCAACGCGGTCGTGCAGTCGCACAACCAGGTGGTGCTGGCTGCAGAGGTCGCCGGGGCGGTTACGCGAGTGAGCCCCAAATTCGAGGTGGGCGCCTACTTCTCAGAGGGCGATATCTTGGTGGAGATCGATCCCCGGAACTACGCCTCGGCGCGGGCCATCGCCAAGAGTCGGCTCCAGGCGGCCAAGTCCGCGCTGGATCTCGCCAAACTCGACGAGAAGCGGAAGCTGCGACTGATAGAACGCAACGCCGTGTCGGGCGCCGAGGTGGACGTCGCCTCCGCCACCCGCGAGCAGGCCGAGGCCGACGTCGAGCTCGCGCAGGCGGAGCTCGAGCGGACGGAGCTCGATCTGAAACGAACCAAGGTGGCCGCGCCGTTCGACGGGCGTGTGCGAACCAAGAACATCGGACTGGGGCAGATGGCCAACGCCAACACCCCGCTCGGCGAGATCTTCGCAATCGACTTCGCCGAGGTGCGCCTGCCGATCTCCGCCCAGCAGCGGCGGTTTCTCGAGCTTCCTGAGGTCGAGGGTGACCCCGCGGTGAGGGTGGTGCTGCGGGACGCCATCAGCCGGTCTGTCGAGACAACCTGGCCGGCCCGGATCGTGCGTACCGAGGGGGTTCTGGACGCGGACTCGCGGGACATGTTCGCGATAGCGCGGGTCGACGACCCGTTCGGCCTGGAGTCGGGCCTGCCGCCGCTGCGGATTGGTCAGCCGGTGGTCGCGTCGATCGACGGGGTCGTGCTGCGGGACGTAGTAGCGCTGCCGCGTGCGGCCGTGCGGCAACTCGACAAGATTGTGCTGGTCAAGCAAGACGGGCAGACGCTGCTGCCGATGACGATCGAGCCCGTGTGGTCCGACGCCCAGCACGTTGTGGTGACGGCGTCGGCGATCCCCGACGGCACCTGGTTGGCCACCACTCCCATGATTTACACGCCGGAAGGGACGGTCGTCGAGGTGATCGAGGACCAGGCGTCGCCGATGGCGGTGGCCGAGTCTTGCTCGCCGGCCAAAGAAGAGCGGTCGACCAACTAAAGCAAGATGATCCGCTGGTTCACAAATAACGGCATCGCGGCCAACTTCTTGATGCTCGCCATCTTGGTCGCTGGCGTGTACACCGCCGCATTTGAAATCCCACTGGAGGTCTCGCCGGAGCGGAACTTCGAGTCGGTCATCATCGAGATGAACTACCGCGGCGGGACCGCCAAGGACATCGAGCGGGCGATCCTCATCCCGATTGAGGAGGCCCTAGAAGGCGTCGATGGAATCCGCGAGATGAACGCTGATGGCTCGAATGGCAGGGCCTGGTTCTTCCTCAACGCCGAGCCGGGCGCCGACCTGCGGGCGCTGATGGACGACGTCACTGCTCGGATCGACACCATCACCACCTTTCCCGACGAGACCGAACGCCCCCGGGTGTTCATCCCGGACTCGTCCAACTGGTGGGAGGTGCTGACGGTGGCGGTCACCGGTGAGCTGGGCCCGCGCGAGCTGCGCGAGGTTGCCCGCCGGGTGCAGGAGGACCTGCTTGCCCTCCCCGGGGTCAGCCGCGCCAACTTGCAGGGAGACCGCCGGTACGAGATCTCGGTCGAGGCCGACACCGAGAGGCTGCTCTCCTACGGCCTCAGCTTCCAAGATCTGGCCGACGCGATTCGTGAGTTCTCGATCGACCTGCCGGCCGGTTCGATCGACAGCGCCAGCGGCACATTCATCGTTCGCACCCGCGGGCAGGCGTACTCCGAGCAAGAATTTAGCAAGGTGCCGATCCGGTCGGCTAATGGCTCGGACGTGCTGCTCGGAGAGGTCGCGACCGTCGTTGACGGTTTCGAAGAGGGCGAGAAGATCGTCGAGTTCAATGGGCAGCCTGCGCTCTATGTCGAAGTGATGCGGACCGGCAAGGAAAACGCGATTGATATTTCGAACAAGGTCAACGAGTACGTCCGCTCTGCCCGGTCGAGGTTTCCCGAAGGCATCAACCTGTACGTGTGGGACGACGAGTCGGTGTCGATCCGCGGGCGGCTCAACACGCTGATCCAGTCGCTCCTGCAGGGGAGCGTGCTGGTCATGCTGCTCCTGGGGCTGTTCCTCCGTCCGGCGCTCGCGTTCTGGATTGTCATCGGCATCCCGGTCGGCTTCGCCGGCGGTGTGCTGCTGATGCCTTGGTTTGGAGTCACCGCGAACGTCATGAGCCTGTTCGGGTTCATTATCGTCGTCGGCATCGTTGTCGACGACGCCATCGTGACCGGCGAGAACGTCTACCTGAAGATGAGCAACGGTGTGCCCCCGCTCGAGGCGGCGATCACCGGCACCGAGGAGGTCGCCACGCCGGTTACTTTCGGAGCGCTGACCACCATCGTGGCGTTCGTGCCACTGATGTTCTTCGAGGGCTCGTGGGGCGACTTTGCCAGCCAAGTGCCGCCGATCGTCGGCCCGGTGCTGATGTTCTCGCTGATCGAGTCGAAGCTGATCCTGCCGGCCCACCTCAAGCACCTGCGTCCCGTGCCAAGGGACAACTTTATCACGCGGTTCCAGTCGGGCGTCGCCCGGGGGCTGGAAGTGTTCATCGAGCGTTGCTACCAGCCAATCCTTGAAACAGCCGTGCGTCACCGGGCGTCGGTGGCGGCGGCGTTCGTGGCGGCAGCGTTGCTGATGACCGGGTACTGCGTGGGGGGGCGGATGGAGTTTATCTCGTTCCCGAGCGTCGATCGGGGCCGGATCTCTGCCTCGCTCGACATGCCCGACGACACCCCAATAGAGGTGACCAACCAGTACATCGGACGAGTCGAGCGCGCTCTGCTGGAGCTTAGTAGGGAGTACGTCGACCCCGGGACCGGCGAGTCGATGGTGCAGAACATCTCGAAGCTGGTCGGCGCCGCCAGGATCCACCGCGACTTCGACAAGTCGAGGGGCGCGATCGCATTCGAGGTGCTGCCCCCGTCGGCCCGCACCACTCCGGGACCCACGAACAGTGAGCTGGTCAACCGCTGGACCGAGCTGGTCGGGCCGATCCCTGAAGCGACCGAGTTCCGCGTCCGCTCCGACCCCAGCATCCGCAACGACCGGGACTTCGACAGCGAAAACCTGAACATCGAGCTCCGCGGGCCGATGTCCGACGAGAAGGCCAACGTCGCCCGCGAGATCCGCAAGATCCTGCAGCAGTACGAGGGCTTTAGCTCGACCTGGGCGAACATCAACATGGGGCAGGACGAGCTCGAGCTGACCATGAAGCCGATGGGGGCGGAGCTTGGGCTCACGCAGCAGCTGCTGGCCGAACAGATCCGCCAAGCGTTCTTCGGCGAGGAGGCGCAACGCGTGCAACGCGGCGTTGACGATATCCGGGTCATGGTGCGGCTGCCTCGGCGACAACGCGAGTCGCTGCACACGCTCGACGAGCTGCGGGTGCGCACGCCGCGCGGGGCGAGCGTACCGCTATCGACTGTGGCGGAGGTCTCGTTCACAAAGGCGCCGTCGTCGGTGCAGCGCAAGGGGGGCGCCGAGATCCTGCGGATTGGGGCCCAGCCGGCGGGCGAGGCGGTGGACGTGCTGGGGATCGCCGCCGAGATCAATCCGCAGATCGAGAAGCTCTGCTACCCGTACGGCTACACCTTCCAGTACGTCGGTTACGTCGCCGAGGCGTCTGCGGCCCGGCGGCAGACCATCCTGGGGGCGCTGGTGCTCGCGTTCGTGCTTTACGGGCTGCTCGCGATCGCTCTCAAGTCGCTAGGGCAGCCGCTGATCGTAATGATCGCCGTGCCGTTCGCGATCATTGGGGCGTTGCTCGGCCATATAGCGCTCGGCATCACGCCGTCCTACCTGTCGGTGTTCGGCATGCTGGCGCTGGCGGGCGTCTCGGTGAACGACACGCTGGTGATGGTCGACTACGTGAACCAACGGCTTGCCCAGGGGGAGAGCCTGCGGCAGGCGGCCCTGCAGGCCGGAGCACGGCGGTTCCGGCCGATCATGCTGACCTCCGTCACGACGTTTGTCGGCCTGGTGCCGCTGATGCTCGACGACTCGGTGCAGGCTCAGTTTCTGATTCCGATGGCGGTGTCGCTAGCGTTCGGCGTGGTTTTCGCAACGCTCGTGTCGCTCTTGCTGATCCCGTGCACGCTGCTGCTGACCGAGGACTGCCTACTGAAGCTGGCAGCTGCGAAGCGGTGGTACGTGCGACCGTTCGCTTCAGACAGCAATCTCGCAGACCGCGAGCTGTCGAGTGGCCATTAGTCACGGTCGACCGAGCGGCATATGCTCTTCGTCCGCCGCGTCGCGCACCCTCCGATCGCGACTGATAAGACTCACCCCGCCCCTCTTTCACTCCGCTAGTGGACGAGCTTTGACCGCCTGCTGTTCAGGTTGGCTTCTCTTCGACCAGGTTCGGGAATCGCGATGCTGACACGCTAGACAAACCTGTCGGGGTCAGAAGAGAATCAGCTCACTGACTCGCCGATTAGGGCCCTCAACACTGGGCGTGACCGACCGCATTCTCTGTCGGCGTACGAGTTCAGCAAAAAGGCCTTCGACCGACGCAGGCCGGAGCCGACCCGCTGCGACAGAGATCTCGAAAGGCGTTATGAACGACAAGAGGCCGGAGTACGTGGTTGGCATCGGGGCGTCGGCTGGCGGATTGCAATCGTTAGAGAAGCTGTTCGACCGGCTCGACCAACGCACCGGCGCGGCGTACGTCGTGGTCCAGCACCTCTCGCCCAATTACGAGACGATGATGGACCGGCTGTTGGGCCGGCACACCGGGATGGAGGTGGCAATCGCCGAGCACGGACAGCCGCTCGAGCCGGACCACGTTTACGTCATCCCGCCCAAGCAGGATCTCATCGTCGCCGATGGCAAGCTGCGGCTTAGCGATCAGGACGCGATGGAGATGCCGCACCTGACGATTGATCGGCTGTTCGCATCGATAGCCAAGGAGTTTGGCGACCGATCGGTCGGCGTCGTCTTGTCCGGCACCGGCAGCGACGGATCAAAGGGAGTCCAGGCGATCCGCAACGCCGGCGGCCTCGTGCTCTGTGAGTCGGAGGCCACCGCCAAGTTCTCCGGGATGCCGCGTAGCGCCCAGTCGACCGGCTGCGTCGACCACGTCCTGCCGGCAGAGAACATGCCGCGGATAATTGTCCGCCAAATCATCGGCTTGTCGCACGCGGAGCAGCCCGACGAGGCGAGCGTCGACACCATCCTGCGTCTGATGCGCGAGCGCCTGCAGGTCGACTTCTCGCAGTACAAGCCGGCCACCGTGACGCGACGCATCGACCGGCGGATGTCGCTGAGCAACGTGAGCTCGCTGGAGTCGTACGTTGAGCTGCTCAAGTCGGACCCCGGGCAGATCGATCAGCTCTACCAGGACATGCTGATCGGGGTCACGAAGTTCTTCCGCGACCCCGCCTGCTTCGACTTCTTCGAGAAAGAAGTCGCGCCGGCCCTGCTCCACGACGCCGACCCCGACGCCGGTCTGCGGGTGTGGGTCCCCGGGTGCGCCACCGGTGAGGAGGCGTACACAATCGCGATGATCTTGCACGAGCTCAACAAGGTCCGCCCGCGGCCCGTCAGCATCAAGATTTTTGCGAGTGACATCCACCCCGGATCGCTACGCCTCGGCAGCCTCGCGACCTACCGAGAGGCGGCGATCGAGAACGTCTCGGCGGAGCGGCTGGCGCACCACTTCGAGCTGCACGAGGACCAGTACCGCATCCGTAAGCACATCCGGCAGTTGGTGCTGTGCGCCCCGCACAACCTGCTGCAAGACCCACCGTTCACGTCCCTCGACATGGTGTCGTGCCGCAACCTGCTGATCTACTTCGACCACGCCGCGCAGAATCGCGCGTTGACCCTGTTCCACTTCGGACTCAAGCAGGCGGGCGTCTTGTTCCTTGGCCCCAGCGAGACCGTCGGCGACCTGGCGAACGAGTTCCGCACCGTCCACGACAAGTACCGCTTCTACCGCAAGGTGGGCAGCGCCCGACTGCCACGCGACGCCGCGCTACCCGTGACGCTCTCACCTCGCCGGACCGGCGCGGCGGCCTCGATACCGGGCGTCGGCAAGACCGCCGCCGCCACCGCGAAGCAGGACACCTACGACGCCCTCCTCGATCAGCTGCTCCCCCCGACGCTGCTAATCGACCAGGACCGCCGCGTCGTCGAGCTGTATGGGGGCGCGGAGAGGTTCCTGACTCTGCGCCGTCGACGCATGAGCACGGACCTGCTGGACATGTGCCCCGAGTCGCTTCAGGGAACGCTGTCGATCGGCATGCGGCGGGTGCTCGTCGGTGGCGAGGAGGTTGTACGGCTGCCGGCCACGCGCATCGACTCGGGTGGGGAGGGCGGAGAACTCGTCTGCATCACGATGAACGCGGTTCGGATGCCGGCGGGCGAGCGGTACGTGGCGGTATGTTTTACTCCGCACACGGCCGAGGAGGGCGACGCAGATCCCCCCAGCGAGCAGGATGGCGTCCTGCTCGAGATCAACAACGAGGACGGCGAACTCTCGAAACGCATCCGCGAGCTGGAGGACGACCTTGCGGCGACCCAGGAGAACCTGCAGGCGACCATCGAGGAGCTTGAGACCAGCAACGAGGAGCTGCAGGCGACCAACGAGGAACTGGTTTCTAGCAACGAAGAGCTGCAGAGCTCCAACGAAGAGCTCAATTCGGTCAACGAAGAGCTTCACACTGTCAACGTCGAGTACCAGAACAAGAACGCCGAGCTGAGGGAGCTGAACGATGACATGAATCATCTGCTCGCGAGCACCGACGTCGGCACCATCTTCCTCGATCCTCAGCTGGCGATCCGCCGTTTCACTCCCGGTATCAGCGGCCTGTTCAACCTCGAGGACCAGGACGTCGGACGTCCTATCTCGGTTTTCTCGCACAGCCTCGACATGCGGGGGCTCGACGGCCGGCTTCGCGACGTCCTGCAGACCGGCAAATCGTTTGAACGCGAGGTCACGGCGCTTAGCGGCGCCACCTACTTCCTGCGGATCCTTCCGTACGAGGTCTCGAGCGAGGTGACCGGCGTAACGCTGACGCTCACTAACATCGAGACCCTCGTTGCCGCTCGCGAGCGGGCGGACAAGGCGCAGCGGCGGCTGCAGAAAACGATCGACGCCGTGCCGGTGTTCGTTTCGTTCGTCAACCGGAAGCGCTGCTACGAGTACGCCAACAACGCCTACTCAGAGCTGTTCGGGATCCCGACGGAAGAGATGATCGGCATGCCGGTCCGCGAAGTGCTGAGCCCCAACGCCTACGCCCGCAGCGAACCCCGTATTGAGCGGGCCCTGGCGGGAGAGGCCCAACACTTCGAGACCGTCTTCGGCAATGCCGATAAGCAGATCTCCGCGATCGTCGACTACCGTCCCGAACGCAATGCGGCGGGAGAGGTCACCGGCTTCTACGTGTCGGCTTCGGATATCTCATCGCTGAAGCAGGCCGAGCGGGAGCTCGAGTCGGCGATGGAGGCCGCCAAGCTCGCCAACGAGGCGAAGAGCGAGTTCCTCGCCAAGATGAGCCACGAGATCCGCAGCCCGATGTCCGCGATACTCGGTTTTGCGGAGCTGCTAAAACGCCAGCTCAAGGAGCCGGACAACGTCAACTGCATTGAGATCATCCGCAGCAACGGCGAGCACCTGCTCAGCCTCATCAACGATCTGCTCGACCTCTCGCAGATCGAGATGCGGCGGGTCGAGCTGTCGAGCGACATCGTCAACGTGCGGACCTTGCTGTCCGACTCCTGCAACACGCTGCAGCCCCGCGCCGCGCAGAACCGGGTCTCGCTGCAGGCCAAGCTTTGCGACAACCTCGAGGCGGGGATGCTCACCGACTCGCGGAGGCTCAAACAGATCGTCTTGAACCTGCTAACCAACGCGATCAAATTCAGCGAGGGTGGTAGAGTTGTGCTCTCGGCGCGGCGGTCGCGTCGGCGGAACGAGCTGTGGGTCACCATCGCCGACTCGGGATGCGGGATCTCCCGCGGCGACCTAAAGCGGCTGTTCGAGCCCTTCACCCAGGTCGACTCATCCAACGCCAGGGCCCAGGAAGGGTCGGGTCTCGGTCTCGCGATCACTAAGCAGCTTGTCCAGCAGATGGGGGGCCGGATGCTGGTTCGCAGCCAAGTTGATCTGGGCTCAGTCTTCCAGGTGAGGCTGCCGTGGCGGAAACTCCTCCCGGTCGCCAGGGGCACCGGCAATCAGCCTGATTTGATCGAGGAGCTGCCGCGGCTCGATGGCGCAAGGGTTTTGGTGATCGACGACCGCCGCGACATGCGGTTCCTGGCGGAGCAGGTGCTGGCTGATGTCGGCGCCCAGGTGCAGGTGGTTGGCGACGGCGCATCGGGGCTGAAGTCGGTCGCCGAGGCCGATCAGGCGAGCGAGCCCTACGCCTGTGTCATCACCGACATTCAAATGCCTGAGATGGACGGCTACGCCGTAGCCCGTCAGCTGCGTAGCCGTCAATACTCCGGCCCAATCCTAGCGCTGACAGCGAACGCGATGGCCAGCGATCGCCAGAAGTGCTTCGAAGCCGGCTGCACCGGCTTCATCTCTAAACCAATTGACCGCGTGCAGCTTGTCCGCACAGTCGCGGAGGCTATCAGCAATGGCGAGCACTAACAACGCGGCATCATCGCGAGTCGTTTCTTACTCGGTGGACAGCGAAGACAAAATCCTCGGCGTTGGCGACGCCTGGGGGGAATTCGCCGCGAGCAACGGCGAGGGCGACCGGCTGAAACCCGACTCGGTGGTCGGCAAGACGCTGTGGGACTTTGTCCGCGGGCAGACGCTGGTTGAGCTCTACCGCGACATCTTCGGGCGGGTCCGCGACACCGGCCGGCCGGTCAGGTTCGACTGCCGCTGCGACTCGCCCAACTTTCAGCGTCGGATGGAGATGACGGTCGCGCACCTCGGACGTGGGCGACTGCAGCTCACCAGCCGCACGCTGTCGGTCATCAAGCAGGAGAAGCCGCTCGTCGCCCACGCCTACGACGTCGGGCTCTCGGTGCTCAAACGCTGCAGCCTGTGCAATCTCTACGAGCTCCAATGCGGAGACTGGACCGACGCGTCCACAGCGGTTGAGTGCGACGCCGTGATGGACCAGCAGGGCCGGGTGCAAATCGCATGGACCGTCTGTCCCCCGTGCCGCAAGGACCTGGTCGCGATGGGAACGCCCACCGACTAATTGGGCGCCTGGCCCGACCTGCCTGGCCAGAGCGCTGGCCACAGAACGCTGGCTCTAGTCGAGCAGCTGCAGGTTGAGACGGCTTGAGCTGGGGTCGTCCGGGCTGATCTCGACGCCGAGCTTGGTGTCCGTGTTGTTGCTCGCAGGAAGGGTCTCCTGGCCGGCCTGATCGGTCTTCGAAACCTCAATGCGGTAGAATCCGAGGTGGACGCCGGCCTCATCGGGGTGGTCAGAGATCTTCATGTGGGCTACGCCTTCGGAGTCAGTGGTTCCAGAAGCTGACTTGATTGCCTGCCCCTGGAATTCCTCCGGGACCAGCTTTACACTCGCGCCCGCAACGGGCCGCCCGCTCTGGCGGACGGTGATCGCAAGACGGGTCAGCGCGACCCCCGAGTTGCGCCAGACGGCGAACCGGGCGTCGAGTTCCTCGGGCGTGATCCGGCCGTCGCCGTCCTTGTCGGTCCGCTTGAGCGAGGCCTGCAAAGCCGGCGATGCGGCGATCTCGGCGGCGCCGAGGGAGCCGTCACCGTCGGTGTCGTATTTGTCGACAGCACTCTTCGCGGCGTCGCGTTTGACTCCGGGCTGCGACAGTCGTGACTGGGCGCCGGAGCACCCCAGTGCGACCGCGAGACTAAGCAGCAGGGCGTCACCGATCCGGGAGCGTACTAACATTCGAGTGAGCCTTCATCGGCGTCGGGTGAGAGATAAGTGGGATGCACAAGGCGAGCAACGCGCCCCGATTCCTAGGGGCGTTCCTGGACGACGGTCCCGTCGTCGACGACGCCGAGCCAACGGTACGCAGTGATGTCGATATCGTAGTTGACCCGCTTGACGGAGCCGTCGCACATCGCCATCCCGAAGGCGCCGGAGTGGGCGCTGCCGAAGGCGTAGTCGTCCAGGATGCCGGGGCGGTCTTGATGGGGGGGCAGTTGCGGGTTGGTTGAGCGGTGTTGGTCGCGGTTGTATCCGGAAAACATCGACTCGTTGTCGCCGAAGTCGTAGGTGGCGCTGCCGCTGGCGAATGACCCGTCGTAGCTCTCGGGTCGCTGGTATTTCTCACCGACCAAGAAGGTGTTTGAGGTCCCGTCGGTGATGTCCTTGTACTTGACCTTGCTGCGGAGGTAGCACACGCCGTTGTGCGGCCCGCCCCACTTCCACAGCGGGCTGTCGGCGACCGTTAGGTTGGCGGGGCCCTCGGCCTTGGTGGGCGCTTCGGGCACGGCCGGGTCACCGCTGCACGCGGCGTAGTCGCTCTTGCCGGCCAGGTCCCCCACCTTGAACGCACAGTTCTTTGGCGACCAGTGGTTCTTGGGCGCAGTTGGTTGCGACGGACGCTTCGACGGGCAGATGAACCCGGGCGGCTGCGTCTGCGACAGCTGGGCTAGCGCGAGTCGCTTGTCCGCTGCGGGCAGGCCGGAGCCGATCTCACGGAGGTTGCCGAGCTCCATGTACGGGAGCAGGTTGTAGACCCAACCCCCCGGCTGATCGACTCCGTAGCCGAGATCGGGGTCGCCCTGCCAGCCCCACCCCCAACCACCGGTCGGGAAGTGCTTCATCGCGTCGTGGTGGTACTGCCAAGCGAGGCTGATCTGCTTGAGTTGATTGGTGCATTGGGTCCGCCGCGCCGCTTCGCGGGCGGCCTGCACCGCGGGAAGCAGCAGGGCGACCAACACCCCGATGATGGCGATGACCACCAGCAGCTCGACGAGCGTGAAACCGGCAAGCCGTCCTGTCTTTCGGGGTGGGGCGGTTGGGGGAGTTTGCAGTCGCATTAATGAATCCTGAATCGTGCGGGGGGCAGCGCAGTCAACGGCGCCGTGGCGGAGCTGCGAGCTACTAGTCATGGGGGCCCTTCTGCTGAGACGCGTAGGAGCCGCCAGCGTCGGCGGTTTGACACCCACAGCACCGCTAGGCTGGTCAGAGACCACACCGAAGACGGCGCGGGTGCGGACGATGGCGGGGCGGGGCTCTCCGGCGATCCGCCGACGGATCCTCTCCCGTAGTTCTCCACCCACGCTTTGTAGTCGTCGGCGTCGCTGTCGGCGTCGCGCCAGGCAGTGTAGTCGGCGGCGTCCACGACGCCGTCGTTGTTGAAGTCACCGGCGAAGGGGACGATCGACCGCAGCGACTCCGGAGTGTTGGTCGTTATGCCGTCGACGCCAAGATCGATAAGCTGCTGCATGCGGGTCAGGTTGTCGACGGTCCAGACGTGGAGTTCGAGGCCCGCCGCGTGCACCATGTCGACCGCCGCGGAGGTAATCGCGGCGCTGTCGCCCCAGTCAAGGAAGTCGAATCCGGCCGCGATCGCGTTGGCGACCGTGCCGGAACCAAGCGAGCCGCTTCCGAGGCCCCCCAGCTTGACCGCTGAGTCTAGCTGGCGAACATCGGTGAGGAAGTTCCAGTCGAACGAGATGATCACCGACTGCTGCAGCACCCCGAGCCCATCCAGCACCTGGACGATGTCGGCCGCGTCACCGGTCTTGCGTTCGATAAGCGGCCGCATGTCGTGTGCGAGGATAGTCTCGACCGCTTCGCCTAGCGTGGGCACGCCCTCTCCGGCAAAGTCGGGCGAGAACCAGCCGCCGGCGTCGAGGCCGTCGATGTAGCCCGTGTAGTTTCTTGCGCCCACGGCGCCCGTTCCGTTGGTGGTGCGGTCGAGCGTGGCGTCATGCATGACGACCAGCTGGTTGTCCTGGGTCACGCGTACGTCGAGCTCCACGTAGTCGGCGATCCCCGCCGCCGCCTTGAAGGCCGCGAGCGTGTTCTCGGGAGCGATCGCCGAGTAGCCGCGGTGGGCCTCGATCAGGATTGAGGGGTTGTCGGGGCGTGGGGGAGCGACGGGTTCAATAGACGGGTTCGCCGCACCCACCGCGTTGCCAACGCCCTCGTTGTACAGATACTGAGCCTCGGCGAGACCCAGCGCTCGGCCCCACACCGCAACGTCCGCAATGCCGCCGTTGAAGTGGCTGCTGGACGCATACGGCGCGTTGCTGCTCACCTGGGACCCGATACCAGCGACCTGCCCCGGCTTAACATCCGCCAAGAGCCCCGACGCGGCGATGTCGCCCGCTAGCTCACCGTTGAAGTAGATGCTGGCGTGGCCATCCCCCCCGTAGACGCCCATCAAGTGGTTCCACTCCGACTTATTCAGCATCGAGGCGGGCACGCCGGGCCGGGCCGCGCCCCCGGTGGTGGTGGTGACCTTAAAACGCAGCTCGTTGTTGCCTTTGTCGAGGTAAAGGATGTAGTTGTCGGTGGCCGAGTCGAAGATGCCAGAGAAGGATCCGGGGATTTCCGACGGCAGCTCATTCAGCTTCACCCAGGCCGACAGCGTGACCGCTGCGGCGCCGCCGATGTCTAGGTCGGCGCTGCTGGGGATCAGCACGTCCTGATCTTGGCCGTTAAATGCGAGCCCTGCGCCAAAGATCCCGTCAATCCAGGCGGGGCTGTTCCGCAGTGAGCCATCATCGGAAACCGCGTCCCCTGGCGCCCAGTCGTGGGCGACGCTTCCCAGGCCCTCGTCGAGGGCCCAGTAGGCCGCGAGCCCGTCGTGCAGCGGAACCGCCACCGCCACGGCCCGCCCCGCAAGTCCGATCAGGACGATCGTTGTCAACACGAGGCCAGGCACGGGGCGCCAACCAGAGTAGCTCATCCACAACTCCTGCGAGCTGTTGCGACCCAGGAGAGAGTCCCGCGATTGCAACCAGCAGTTCGTCAAATCGGCTGCCTACCTGCCGCCGAGGGCGCGGCGTGGCGAGCAGCCGCGTCGGCTCAGGACCCCAATCGAAGCCGCTAATAGCAGGCCCAGAGCAGCGGGCTCTGGCGCAATTGCTGCAGACCCAGGGGCGGACCCAGACGACTCGCCGTAGTGCGTTTTCCAGACCAGGTAGTCGCCTGAGTCGACCACGCCGTCGCCGTTTCCATCGGCGCCCGAACCGGCCACGACCGACGTCCCATCGGCGTCACGCCACACGGTGTAGTCGGCCGCGTCGACCACGCCGTCCAGGTTGTAGTCCCCGGTGAGGATGGTCGTTTCCGGAGCGTTCATCGAGAGGTAGAGCAGCTCGGCCTCCGAAAGGGCCGTGTTGTAGATGCGGACCTCGTCGAAGACTGCCTTCGACAGGTGGTTGCCGGGGCCACCCCCGATATAGAACTCTGTGCCCGGGTCGCGCCAGGGAAGGTTCACCTGGCCCTGGAAGACGCCGTCGATGTAGAGGGCGGCGTCCATGCGATCGCCGTCACGCTCCCAAGCGTAGGCGTAGTGGTGCAACGCGAGGGGATCGTCGAATAGGAAGACGTCGTGATTGAGCTGTGACGAGCTGCGGTCGGCGCGGGCGGCGAACCGGCCGTTCTCGTAAATCCAGGCTTCCCAGTCGTTGGGATGCGACGAGTTGGCCCACAGCGTCTGGAAGTTGTAGAGCTCGGTGATCGACGCCTGCATGGCGATCGTGCCAGAGTCGGAAAGGGTGTACTCGACCGACAAGTAGTCACCAGGCTCCGTTTCTGAGACCGGGGTCGCCACAGGGTTCTCGCTCAGGTCCACACCTTGGCCAAAGGTTGTCGACGAGTAGAGCGAGTCGTTCCTGCCGGCGGCGTCCTGCAGGGTGGCGTTCAGGGCGGCGCCGCCTGTCCCGTGGTTGTCCAGATTCCCATTGAAGTTGTAGTAGATCACCGGCTGGGCGGTTGGCTGCACAGGGGAAACACCGGCCGCGGGGCTGATGTCGGGGTTCGCCGCGCCCACCGCGTTGCCGACGCCGCCGTTGTACAAGTATTGCGCCTCGGCCACGCCGAGCGACCGGTTCCAGACCGCAACGTCCGACACCTGCCCCTGAAACAGCGAGGTTGGGGCGAAGGGCGCGTCGACAGCCGGCTGGCCGCCGATGCTTGCGATCTGGCCGGACCGAACCACGTCCAGCAGCGAGACAGCCGAGTGCCGGTCCACCAACTGACCGTCGAAATAGATGCTGTTGGAGGCCTCTACCCCGTCAAACACGCCCATGACGTGGTGCCACTCAGTTGTGTCGAGCATCTTGGCCGGGATGCCGGGGCGTTCCGCTCCGCCGCCCGCGGTGGTCGCCTTGAAACGCAGCTCGTTGTTGCCACGGTCGAGGTACATCACGTAGTTGTCGGGCGCCGAGTCATAAATACCAGAGAAGCTGGTGACAATGTCGTCCGGCACCTGGTCGAGCTTCACCCAGACCGAGAGTGTAAGTCCGGAAGTATTGACGTCCATGTCGGTGCTGTTGGGGATCAGCACATCCTGGTCGACGCCGTTGAACTGCAGGCCGCCGCCGAACTTGCCGGAGGACCATGTCGGTGAGTTGCGGAGTTCACCGTTGTCCGTCACGCCACCTCCGGGCGCTGCGTCACCGGCAGTCGTCCCCGACCCTTCGTTGAGCGGCCAGTAGGTGATGAGACCGTCCTGCAGCTGTGTGGCTGAGGTCGGAGCAGACGCGGCAGTCAGCAGCAAGCCGACGCACGTCGCTAGAGCGGTCGAGGTCTTATAAAACATCAGAGGTACCCCCTGCAGTGCCAGTGCTGTTGAGTTCTTAGGATCTTGTCGGCGGCTGTGGCAACCGCCGTTTGCTGGAGATGACTAGGCGGTCGCTCGCCGGCGCCGGCTTCCCATCGCGGTCAGCCAGAGGAGCCCAATCGCAAGGGCGTTCGGCTCTGGGACGCGCGACAGGTACAAGACCTCGCCGGCGGCGAGCGCGACGTCGTAGATACGCAAGTCGCCGAAGACCCCGCGGCTCAGGTGGTTGCCCGGCCCGCCGCCCAGGTAGAACACGCCGCCCGGGTCGAGCCAGCTCTCGGCGGCGATTTCTCTCAGCTCGCCGTCGATGTACAGTTTGCTTTCCAGCTGGTCGCCGTCCCGCTCCCAGGTGAACACGATGTCGTGTTCCTCCCCGACGCCGCCTACCAGCGTCAGCAAGTAGTCGAGGTTGGCCGCATTCGAGGCGTTGTTGGCACGGGCCGATAGCCGCTCATTCCCGTAGACCCAGGCCTCCCACGCGTTCGCGTGGACGGAGTTGCCCCACAGCGATTGGAAGTTGAACGACGCTTCCGACGAGAACTGCAACGCAATCGACCCCTGCTCGGGTAGCGTGTAGTCGACCGACAGGTACTGGCCCGCGTCCGCCCCCTCGTTGTCGACGGAGTTGGTCGCCTCGGGGTTTGACGAAAAGTTGAGGCCCTGACTCGATCCGGCCCCGGTGTACTGGGGTCCGGCCATTGCGGGTCCGTCGTGGAACACGCCGTCGAGGGCCGAGCCGCCGGAGCCCTGGTTCGTGAGGTCGCCATCGAAGGTGTAGTGGATCACTGGCTGGGCCGTCGGCGCGGTCGGGGAAAGCGGCGCCACGGCCGCGATGGAGGGGTTGGCTCCGCCCACGGTGCTGCCGGCCCCGCTATTGAACAGGTACTCTGCCTCGGCGACGCCCAGTGGCCGGTTCCAGATGGCCAAGTCGGCGATCCCGCCTTCGTAGAAGTTGCTGGCAGTGTGCGGCGCGTCGGTGGTGGTCTGGGCCCCCAGGCCGGCAACCTGCCCCGGGCGAACCGTTCCTACAGTGGTAGGGAGCGACGCCAGGTCCACCTGAGCACCGTCCCAGTAGATTTTTACCGAACCGACGCTGCCGTCGTAGACGCCCATGACGTGGTGCCAGCTGGTCGTGTCCAGCATCGACGCCGGTACTCCAGGGTGCGCGCTAGTCGAAGCGCCGTTGGCGTCGGTGACCTTGAACCGCAGTTCGTTGCTGTTCTTGTCGAGATACAGGACGTAGTTGTCTGGTTGCGAGTCGTAGATCCCTGCGAACGAGCCCGCAATATCGGACGGCATCTTGTCGAGCTTCACCCAGGTCGAGAGGGAAACCGCGTTGCTGTTGATATCCATGTCGGCGCTGTTGGGGATCAACACGTTCTCAGCGCCGGCGAAACCCAGGCCCGCGCCGAACTTGCCACTCAGCCAGGTCGGGCCGTCGCGTAGTTCGCCGTTGTCGATGATAGATCCACCGGGCGACGCGTCGCCAGCAACGATGCCCGCGCCCTCGTCGAGCGGCCAGTAACTGAGCAGCCCGTCGTGCAGCGGCACGCCATCCGCGAACGCGTGGGCGCCGAGGACAGATAGAGCGGTGATTGATAGAGCTACAAAGGTGTTCGTCAGAGTTCTTCGCTGCATGAGACGCCTCCCCGGCGCGGAATAACGATCAAGTTAGATGGACAAGAGAAGCTGCTTTTCCCAGAATCTGCCGCCGGTCTCCGCACGATGCTGGCCGCCACTCTTGTCAGCAAGCAGTTCACTTACGCCCGCACACGCCCCTTTCCGGACGCGTCGTGCCGCGTGGCGAAACCCTCCCGCAGTCGGAACGCCCCCGCCGTTGGCGGATAGATCAAGCCAACCGAAGTGATGCGTAGGTGCGGCGACGACTGCCGCTTGGAAACTGAAAAGCCTCAACGCTCCGCCGAATGCAGTGCAACCGGCGCAAGCTGGAGTAACACATTGAAGAGTAGGGTCGCATTGAAGAAAACGCGACGCGGCGGCCAGCGAACAACAACCGCCGGTGGCAGCCTGCGCTGTAACGAAAAATAGCGGTATCCGATGGCGATGTAAAGCAGACATCTAGCGGAATTCGGGTGAGTGTGTTCGAGGTGGGCCGAACCAATGAGCCCAGTAGTCTTGCGAGTGATTGCGTTGAACCCATGAGGAAGAAGTGAATTTCTCATTAAGGTCAGTTGGGCAGCAATTGACAGCGTCGTGCAAACGCGAAAACCCTACGCAAAACAGAGTGGGTGTCGGGGGTGCGAATACGAAGAAGGGCAGGCGCATCGTCACGTGGTCGCTTTAGGACCACAGTCGGCGCACGGCTATCAGGCCCCCTTCGACGGAGGCAGGCTGTCGAACACCGAACCGGTCTGCGGCACATGGCAGTACAACGGGCTCGGTCGACGCCAGTCTGGAAGCGCGCCGGAGTGACGCTAGCGAGGAATCAATAGCATGCGTTCCCTCGAGACCCGTTGCACCGCCTAGTATTGGACTAGCTGCGGTAGCGCAGCTTGGCGGAACTACGCCTAAGCTACCGCCCCGCAGTGGGATTGCACTGGGCGTCACGAAAGTGCCAGGCCGCACGCCGATCGGCAGGAACTTCTGCCCCGCGTGCCGTGGGGACGTGATTACGAGCCGTGCGTTGCCCGAGCGAGAAAGGCCGGGATCGCTGCCCTTAAGAGGCGGCAGCGGAAAGACCGAACAGGCCCGGAGGGAATCGAATCCCCCGACCGACGGCTTATCAGCCGGCCTCTTTGGCAGGTTCGTCGACGCGTAAGTCGTTGGCAGAACAACAGGTTACGGAACGAGCCAGAAATCGGCCGCTCGTCATTCTGTGCCGAGTTTTACCGGGTTTTTTGAATCTTTCCAGCCCGTCCGTGCCAGGTCAGTGCCGCTTGGAGAGGTTAAAAATCGGCACGGATCTCAACTTCCATCGCGGCTGGTCTCAATGTTGTTGCGATCGGATAGTTGGTGCCAGAGCGTCCGACGCAGTTTCCTGCAAGCAGGGCACAGGTACGAGCAACCTTGAACAACGGTCGCTCCCGCTGACCAACGTCTTGCATTGCAAGTGGACTATTTAGAAGGCAATCACCTGCTCACCCTCAACGTCCCAGCAGCGGGCTAATCGTCTCTTGACGTCGCCGTCGGCCGTCGACCGCCCGAGTCGCCTATAATCGGGTCAGTTCAAGCCATAAGCGAATAGGTGAGTCATGTACTCGATAAGCCCTCTCATTGGTTTCCGATCCGCAAAACTCTTCGGGATGCTCGCGGTCCTGTCGCTTGCCCAAGCTTGCGTGCTCTCTGGAGTTGCGTTTGCCGAACCGCCAAGCCGACCCAACATCCTCTTCGTCTTGGCTGACGACCTCGGCATCGGTGACGTGGGAGTTTTCTGGCAGAACGCGCGTAGCGAGGCAGGCGACGCGGCCGCTCCGTGGCATCGGACGCCGCATTTCGACGCGTTGGCGCGGGGTGGGCTGCAGCTCCGGCAGCACTACTGTTCCGCCCCGGTGTGCGCTCCCTCGCGGGCTTCCTTCCTGCTGGGCGTGCACCAAGGCCATGCCAATGTGCGAGACAATCAATTCGACAAAGCCCTTGAGGACAACCACACAGTGGCCAGCGTGCTGAAGCAAGCCGGCTACGCCACCGCTTGCATCGGCAAGTGGGGGCTGCAGGGCAAACGGTCCAAGGCAGCGACCAATGGCTGGCCGGGGCATCCGATGAACCGAGGATTCGAATACTACTTCGGGTATATCGGCCACGGGCACGGACACAAACACTACCCCAAAGAAGACGGCAAGCCGTTGTACGATGGGACCCAGGAAGTCTCGGCAGAATTCGACGGGTGCTACACAACCGACCTCTTCACGGCCCGCACCAAGAAGTGGATCGGTGACCACTGCGACTCCAACTCGGACCAGCCCTTCTTCCTGTATTTGGCTTTCGACACGCCGCACGCGATCTTGCAACTCCCGCCCGGTCCGTTTCCGCCTGGAGGAGGGCGGACCGGCGGCGTGCAGTGGCTGGGCGAGCCAGGGCAGATGATCAATACGGCAGGCGGCGAGCCCGATACCTACTGCCACCCAGACTATGTCTCAGCAACCTGGGACCACGACAACGACGCCTCGACCCCTGAGCAGCCCTGGCCCGATGTCTACCAGCGGTACGCGACGGACGTGAGGCGGATCGACGACTGCGTCGGCGACCTGATGCAGTTTCTGAGGGACCTCGAACTCGAGCACAATACGCTTGTCGTGTTCACCTCGGACAACGGGCCGAGCAAAGAGTCCTACTTAGAAGAGCCGTACAAGCCCACGTTCTTCGACAGCTACGGGCCGCACGACGGCATCAAACGCGACCTCTGGGAGGGTGGCATTCGTGTTGGCGCCTTGGTTCACTGGCCGGCCGGCGTCCCGGCAGGGCGGGTGAGCGACCAACCCTGCGCGTTCTGGGACTGGATGCCCACCTTCGCGGACATCGCCGGAGTCCCCACCCCCGCACGCAGCGATGGCGTGTCGCTGACTCCAACGCTCCGTGGCGCCGGGAACCAGCCACCGCCGCTTACCTACATCGAGTACGCCCAAGGCGGCAAAACGCCTGGCTACGATGAGTTCACCCCCGAGCACCAAGGACGAAGGCGCCGGCAGATGCAGGCCATCCGCGTGGGGGACTTGATGGGTGTCCGCTACAACATTGAGAGCCACGCCGACCCCTTCGAGATTTACGATGTCGTGACCGACCCGCAGCAAACCAAAAACCTCGCGGACCAACCCGAGTTCGAGGCGGTACAGCGGCAGATCAGTGACCGGGTGCTGCGCGTTCGCCGCCCGAACACGTCTGCACGACGGCCTTACGACAACGAACTCGTGCCGCCCGTTCATCCGGCCTGCGTCGAACCCGGACTTCAATGGCGGGGCTATCAGGAGAGCTTCCCGTGGGTGGCGAGACTTGAAGAGCTGCAACCATCGGTTAGCGGCCGCACTCGGCGGCCGAATCTTGCGGAGGTGCTTGGCGAAGCGGCAACCGGCGCTCTGTTCCAGGGCTTCATCGATGCTCCCGTCGATGGTGAGTACATCTTCCACCTGACGACGGATGGCGGCGCCTTGCTCCGGATTCACGAAGCGGTTGTCGTGGACGCCGACTTCGGTTACCAGCCCGGAGCCGAGGCGAGCGGGGCCATACGCCTGCAAGCCGGAAAGCACCCCATGCGGCTCTATTATCGGAGCGGACCCGCAGGGGACCGTGCGCTGGACTTCGAGTGGAGCAGCGACCGCATGCCCCGCCAGAAAGTACCAGCCGAGGCATTGTTTAGCGACGACAACGCAGCGGAGAAACCACAGAAACGCGGTTGAATTCGTGGGATAGCAGTTGGCCGCGGCCACATGGGCCAGCGCACCTCAACTAATTGGTAAGGCAAGCCAGTGAGAAAACTGGGCGACCGGCCAGCCCCGGTGCACTACGTCTCTAAGCCCCCACCGCCAACCCGGCCGACCTCGTCTAGAGCTCCCCACGAGTCGATTCGGCCACTTTACCCCGCTGCGGAGCGAACTTTGAGCAATGAAGAGAATACTGACCGCTAGTTCTAGCTTGATGACGTTGCTGATGGTGACCAGCCCCCACGAGCAGTTCTAGCAGCTAAGCTACACTCTGCCGCGCCGGATGCCCGGCGCAACCCTGCTGGGTCCTAGTTCGGGGAGAGTCGTGTCCGAATTTAGAAAGTCTGCGTCGTCCTGCTTGGTGGAGAAAGCCTCGAACGCGGCGTCGCGTTCTGGCGCGTGCGAAGCGGCCTGAGAATGGAGCTGTTGAGCGATCAGCAGCTGGGGGTCGGTGTTGACGCGTGCGGCGGGCGGCGTCACGGGTCGGCGGGCAGCCGAGTTGCCGAAGGAGCCGGTTTCTATGGAAGGCGGAGCCACCAAGGATTCGATCGATGTCAACTTCGGGGCTGGCGTGACGCCGAGAGCAGGTTCCGCAGCGGCAATCGCACCGCTCTTTGCGACTGCCGCCATCGGCAGCGCAGTCGGCTCCGCAAAAACGACTGAGCCGAACTGCACCAGGCCGCTCGTACTCACGGCGTACTCGAGCTGCACGGGGGTTATCGAGGCGCTGGCGTCGTACAGGCCGCCGAGGTCGAGGGCGTCGCCGGCCGCCAGCGTCAGCGACCCGCTAGGATTCAGCTCCGAAAGGGCGGACGCCGTCGGCTGAGCCTCCTCCCAGCCAGTCAGGCCGGCGTCCTGCAGGCTCTGCCAGTCGCCGTCGGCTGTCAGCAACGCCGCGGCGTCCGACAGCACCGAGTAGCCGATCAGCGAGATGGCCGCGTCGGTCTCGTTGCGGAGAGTACCCTGGCCGGTAAGGGGGTCGATGTACAGCACCAACGCATCGAGCGGGTCGGGCGTCGACGTGGTGACGCCGAAGTTGCCCCGCCACAATGTGTAGTCGGCCGCGTTGACAGCGCCATCGCCATTGGCGTCGGCCGCGCGTAGTCCGGTGGCGCCGTAGGCGTTCCGCCAGACCTGGTAGTCGGTCTGCGTGACCGAGCCGGTGCGGTCGAAGTCGCCGGCCGTTGGATTGATCACCGCGTCGAAGCTGAGCGGGGCGTTGCTTTCTGCGATCCAGCGGCTGTAGAAGACTTCCCAGTCGTCTTGGTCGGTGTCGCCGTCGAAGTCAAGGTCGCCCAGACGCAGGCGGTCTTCGAGGCTGGCGGACGTGCCGTCGGCGCCCCATCCGGCGCCGAACGCGGCCACGTCGTCGAGGTCGAGCCGGCCGTTGAGGTCGACGTCGGCCGCGGCGAACGGCAGCAGGGTCGCGCCCACGTCGACCGCGGCGATCTCGAGGTAGTTGATCCGCGTGGCCTTGTCGGCGGCGTCGCCCTGATCGAGCGTCAGGCGGCCGTCGCTGACGGTGACCAGCCGCGTCTGGACGGCGAACTCGTCTGCCGCGAGCGCCTCGGCAGTCCAAAAGTTGAGGCCCTCAACGTTCAGCGTGTGCGTGCTGGGGAACCCCGCGTCGCCGACCGACGCGGTAACCAGGTACTGCCCGTTGGGTAGCGCGATCTCCCAGTCCTGGCCGGCGTGGAAATGCACCAACGTGTCGAGCCGCTGGTCGGCGTTGACGTCGCGGTCCCGGCTGAGGTCGGTGTGGTCGGTCTGCCAGCCGTAGGTCCAGCCGTTGCCCCGGTCGCCGAACACGGCCCCGGTGTCCGCCAGGTCGCCTGCGGGGACCTCGGCGCCGGCGGGCTGGAAGTTGAGGTTCACGACCGGCGTTGCTTCGATGCTGTAGAACCGGGCGTCGGCCCAATCGGCGTGGTCGTTGCCGACGCCGTTGCCGCCGTCGTCCACGACCAGCGTGATCTGCGTCACGCCGGTGACGTCGAGGTCGACGGTCTGGGTCGGGGACTGGTTGTTCATCACCCCGCTGGCGAACACTTCCTGACCATCGGCCAGCACTCGGAATTCGACGCTGCCGGCCGGCGCGTTCTCGTCGTCCAGGCCGATGTCCGAGACGAACCGATGGTACCCGCCGTTGAGGTCGTAGGTGATCTCGGAGTAGGCGTGCACACCCAGGCCCTTGGCGTAAACCTGGTCGTTGAGGGTGATGGGCCCGCCGTCGCCCGCGGCGTCCTCGCCGTTGCTGCTGTCGAGCTCGATCGGCCCCCAGCCGTTAACCGGCGGCGCCGAGGGCGTCAGGTCGCTGGCGTAGGTCGGCGCGCCGAGGTCGTAGGTCTGGTAGAGCGCGACGAACGCGGAGTCCTGCTCGGGGGTCGCGATGACGCGGTCGCGGCTGGCCTCGCCGTCGAGCCACTGCGCGAAGTAGGCGGGCAGACCTCCGGCGTCGGCTACGGCGGGGGCGTTGAGGGCCCGGTTCACGTTCACCACACCGGTGATGCTGGTGGGGGTCTCTTTGGGTTGGCCGTCGACCTCGATTGCCACGCCGTCCACATTCGAAGTCGGCGTGAAGACGCTCGTCACCGGGTGGATGTCCCGGTAGGTCTCGGTGGTGAGCCCCGCCGAGTCGGTCGCGGTCAGGTGGATCCGGAACCAGACGTTGGCGGCGGTTTCGCTGTTGACCGGCACGGTGAACTGGGCCCCGGTCAGACCAGTCGTGGCCGGCAGGAATGGGTGCAGGTGCTCGTCGTGGTGGAAGTCGACCTGCCAGGTGAGCTGCGAGGGCGCGAGCACGCCGTCTTCGGCGTCTGTCGCGGAGCCGGTGAAGGTGATCAAATCGCCGGCGCGGTACAGGTCGCCCTCCAGCGGCAGCGTGACCGTCGGCGTGGGTGGGGTGTCGGTGGTGACTTCGAGCGTCGCGGCGTCGCTGGTGGCCGTCCCGAACCCGTTGGACACGACCACGCGGAACAACGAGCCGCTGTCCTCGACCCCAACCGATTCAAGAGTGAAAAACGCTTCGGTGGCGCCTGGAATCGGCGTGAACCCCGTGCCCGAATCCCGCTCCCACTGGTAGCTGAGCGGCGACGAGCCGGCCGCGCTGGCGGTGAACGTCGCACTGTAGCCAACCGAGCGGAAACGGTCGGCTGGCTGCTGGATGATCTGCGGCGGGATGTCGGCCGCGTACTGAACTTTGAGCACCTGCCCGGTCCCGATGCCCGGCGCCCCCCCCGCCCCGGCGCCGCGGGCGATGTAGTACATCGAGCCGTCGGCGGCGAACTCGATGTTCATCGGGAACGCCGTGCCCGTGAGGAACGCCTCGTTGTCCGCTGCGTTGTTGGGGTCGATCACCATGATCCGACCGGCGCCGAACTGCGAGTAGAAGTACTTGCCCTGGTACTCGGCCGGGAACTGCGAGACCGCCGGGCTGTTGAAAGCGCCGCCGGTGATCGCGACGTCCTCCGCGTGGCTGTAGGCGTGGAACGGCTGGGTGAAGTCTGGGTACTGCGCTTGGTTGAAGGCGCCCTCGGTGGTCGGCCAGCCAAAGTTCTCGCCCCCGGCCGTGGCGTCGTTGATCTCTTCCCACGAGCCCTGGCCGACGTCGTTGATGAAGTAGCGGCCGGTTGCCGGGTCGACGTCGCCGCTGAACGGGTTGCGGAGACCGGCGGCCCAGACGAAGTCCTGCCAGCTGATCCCGTCGCCCAGGTCGTAGTGCGGGTTGTCGGCCGCGGGGGTCCCGTCGGGGTTGACCCGGAGCACCTTGCCGAGCGGCTCGTCGAGGTCCTGCACCAGGCTGTTGTTGAGGTGGTCGCCCACCTGCACCGCGATCGTGCCGTCCTGCAAGAAGTGGATCGCCCCGCCCATGTGCCAGATGGGGTCCTGGTTCTGCGGGAACGTCGAGAAGTACGGCAGGTCGAGCAGCACCAACTCGCTGCCCGGCACGATCGTGTTCTCGGTGAGCGGGTCGACCGTCAGGCGGCTGAGCCGGTTGTGGCTCTCCGGCGAGGCCGCCGTGTAGTAGACGTAGAGGTAGCCGTTGCTCTCAAATTCGGGGTCAAGCTCGATCCCCTGCAGCCCGCGCTCGCCCGAGCCGTCGGCGTCGAGCTGGACGGCGGGCGTCGGCAGCAGTTGGTCGTTCTCGATCACCTCGATCCGGCCGTCCTGGTAAGCCAGCCAGATCCGCCCGCTGTCCTCGATGTCCATCGTGATCGGGCTGGTCAGCCCCGACGCGACCACGGACTCGGTGAAGCCAGCCGGCACGACCGCGAGCAGGCGGCGGTCCTCGAGGGACTCGAAACGGAGTGGTCGTTGGGCAGCCATTGAGACGCGTCGACGTCGCATCGTAACGCTCCTGGGCGGGGGAGAGACCCGGTGGGTAGGTGAGGGAGGCTGAGCGACAAGGCGCAAACGCCACGAACGCCCTCAGCGCCTGAGGGCGTTCGCAAACGCTTGTCCGAGGATGACAGCCCGCTCCGCTAGGCGCGGCGACGCCGCGGCAACAGGGCCGCCGAGGCCAGGCAGAGCAGGGCCGAGGCGGGCTCGGGCACCGGGCCGCCCAACGCGGCGAGGCCATCGAGCGCGCTCTGCGGGGCGTTCGACTTCCAGAACAGGAAGTCCTGGAAGTCCACCACGTCCGCGCCGGTCAGGTCGCCCTGCCCCTTGGTGGCGGGCGACAGCCGGAAGTTGTCGCGGATGATTATGTAGTCGTCGAGGTCGACATCGCGATCGCCGTCGACGTCGCCATCGACGGGCGCGACCTCGTTGACGGTCAGGATGAAGTTGTCGATCTCTGGGTACGCGCCGGGCGAGACGACGCCGAGGCCCACGGTGTTGCCGATCAGCGGGCTGCCCGAGGGGACGATGTAGGTGTTAGCGATCGTCTCGACCACGCCGGTCGACGGGGTCTCCGAGGCGGTGAGCGAGGTGATCACGCCGCCGGCATCGTAGACGAGGCTGACGGTGTGCGCACGGTCGCCGCGGAGCACGTGGTCCCAGCTGAAGTAAAACTCATCGCCCGCGGAGGGCACCCACGACGTCATGTTGTACATGGCGTTGCCGCCCTGCATGAACGCGATCATCGTGCCGTCCGACGCGTTGCCCGTGTTCTGGACGCCGCTGTCGTCCTCGGCGGTCGACATCTCGGTCCAGACCGACCAATTGTCGATATCGGGGGTGCCGTCCCAAACTTGGATCTTGGTCGTGTTGAGCACGCCGCCGGCGTACTCGAAGCTGCCGTTGTTGACGTCGGGGTCGATCAGGATATCTGCCGTCGCGGCGCTAGCAACAAACGTCGCCGCGACTGCCCACAGGAAAACTTTGGTGCAGGACATTTATACCTCCTCGGAATAGGGCTGTACGCTAGAGAGAGTGTCACCTAGGCGATGGCAGGTTGGACTCGCCGGTCCGCCGCGGTTGGTGTTCGTTCACAGGGTTGGTTAGCTAAGAGTCGCGCCGCCGACCGCCGCGGCGGGCCGAGAGCAGCCCGATTGCCGCCAAGCCCAGCAGGGCCGAGCACGGCTCGGGGACGCCCTCGGTAAGCCGGAAGTTGTCGATCTCGGGGTACCCGCCGGGCGACACCACGCCGAGCCCGATCGCCTTGCCGATCGCCGGGCTGCCGGCGGGGATCACGTAAGACGAGGAGATCGTCTCGATGACGCCGGTCGACCCAATCTCGGAGTCGACGATCGAGGTGATCGTGCCGCCATCGTCATACACGAGCCCGACGGTGTGGTCGCGGTCTTCCCGCAGCACGTGGTCCCAGCTGAAGTTGAAGCGGTCACCCTCAGCGGCGATCCACGAAGTCAGGTTGTGCATCGCATTTCCGGACTGCATGAAGGCTACCATCGTGCCGTCCGAAGCGTTGCCGGTGTTCTCCACGCCGCTGTCGTTGTCCGCGGTCGAGACCCCGGCCCAGACCGACCAATTATCGACATCGGGGGCGCCGTCCCAGACCTGGATCTTGTCGGTGTTGAGCACGCCGCCGGCGTACTCGAAGCTGCCGTTGTTCGTGTTGGGGCCGATCAAAACGGTTTGGGCATTGAGCGACGCGGCGCTGACGAGCAGGGCGGACACTGCCGCGAGCGTGAACCTGTTGCAAATCATGAGCTTTCTCCCTGAATGTGAATCTAGATTGCAGAATAGCCGGTATTTCTGTGTCGATCTCAGCAGGCTGGATGTCAGACGCGGCAGAACGCCGGCCGACGCCGGGCCACGAGTCCGCACGCGGCCAGCAGGCCCCACAAGACTGCCGCCAAGGCGCCCGGCTCGGGGACGGAAGCAGGCGCTGCCCCGGCGCCTGCTCCGACGCCCGAGGTCGAACCGTACCGCGACGCCCAGAAGGCGTAGTCGGCGTTGTCGACCGTTCCTGGGCTGATGCCACCCTCGTTCGGGAGGCTGCCGGGTCCGACATTGTCTCGCCAGATTGTGTAGTCGGCGGCGTCCACGATGCCGTTGTTGTTGTAGTCGCCCGGCACGCCGGCGGGGATCGCTCCGTACTGCACCAGGCCCTGCCGCACCTCGGCGACGCCGTCGACCGAGAGCACGAACTCTAGAGTGAGGTCCTCGTCCCCGCCCACCAGGAACATGTCCCCCAGCGAGTAGGACTGCCCGGCGCCAATGAGGGCATCGCCGGTGGGGACCAGCTCGTTGAGCGAGAACTCATCCGATGCGGCGTCGTCCCAGCCCGCGGCAGAGCCGCTCTCCAGGCTGGTCCAGTTCGCGTCGTCGAGCGAACCCGAGCCGGACAGCACCGAGTAGCCCTGCACCTGGATGATGAACGGCGAGCTGTTGCGGAGCTGCCCCTCGCCGGTCGTGGGGTCGACGGTAAGAACGAGGTTGTTGTCCGCGAAGGCGCCCGAGAGCTCGACGACGCCGAAGGAGGAACGCTCGTCGCCGTCCTCGGCGTACTCGAACTCGATGCTGGCCGCGACGCCAAACTCGGTCGGCGGGTTGTAGATCGCGCCGAGGTTGTAGGTCGTGCCGCCTAGTGCAAAACTACCCTGCGGGATCAACTCGTTAACCGCGTTGACGGTCGGCGTCCCGGCCTCTTCCCACGCCCCCTGCCCCTGATCAGCGAGGCTGTTCCAGGCGCCCGGCGTTAGCTGCCCACCGTCCGAGACGACCGAGTAGCCAATCAGGTTGACAGCGTTGCCACTCTCGCTGGTGAGCGTCACGACGCCGGTGTCGGTGTTGACCCGCATCGTCGGCACCGCCTTGTAGACCATCTCCAAGATCGAGCCGCTCCCGCCGCTCCTCTGGCGGGTCACAATTGCGGTGCCAGCCGGCAGTGTGCCGACCGAGGAGCTGTCGACGTTAAAGGCGCCACCGACCGTTGGGGCGTCAATCAGGTCCCAGCTGTCGCCAATCTGGGGGGTGTAGCCGTCGAATACCGGAGCGAGGGTACCGGCCAGCGTGGCGGCGCCACCAACGGTGATCACGCTGTGGGTGGAGGCATTGGTGATGCGGGGAACAAACCGGCTGCTGCCTTCCCCCTTCGCCTCGAAGACGAGGTTGTTTGCTATCGAGATATTGTGCCCGGGGCCAATCACTTCCACGGTGCCGTTGCTGAACAGGCTGCCGGTCGAGGTAGCGACCGTCGCCGATCCGGCGCCGGTCCCAATCCGCAGCACGCCGTTCTGGTTGATGTCGTAGGTGACCACCGTAAGACTTCCTCCCCCCTGCACCTCAATCAGCCCAGAATCGCCTTCGTTGCCAGTTCCCCCTTCGAAGCCGATGTTGGCCGCACCGTTGGGGGCCACGTCGACCGCGGCGCCGGCGGTCTCGACCAGGGTGAGGGAACCGCCGTTTTGGATCACCACCGTGCCCGACCCGTTTTCCACGTACCCGAGGGCGATGCCGGCGGCGTCGATCGCCGTGGTATTCAGCGTCGCGGTGCCGCCGTTGTTGATGATCGCGACATCCTCAAAGAATGCGTCCGGAACCGCGAGGCTGTCCCAGCTGCTGCTGGTGATCCACGAGCCCGTGGTCCCCGTCCAGAAGACGTCGAACGAATACGCCTCGCTAGTCCCAAGCATCAACGCAAGGACCATGAAGAGACGCGACAAGGAACGATTTCCCTGTGGTGTGAGCAGCATTGTCAGCTCCGCGATGAGTGAATGGCCGTAGAGGCAGGTTCTTTAGTTGTCGATTCGCTTGTCGTGGGACGATCGCAATGAGAAGTAGGTTGGGTTCCGGCCTGGTCGCTATGGAAGCCGCGAACGCGGCCCCGGCGCCTCGATTCGAGGGCCGATGCTAGAGATCCTTCTTGGTGACGTTTCCGTCGGCCCGATTCCCAAGGTCCCGGTGGGTCTCCCAAGCAATGTCGTAAGTCATGTTGTGCACGCTGCCGTCGCAGAACGCAACCAGCCAGACGCCTGAGTGGGCCGAGCCGAACCGGTCCGGCGAGTAGGCAATGTCGACGTCGGAGTCGGGCGCCGGCAGCAACGCCTCGGTCCCATTGTTGCGGGCAGTAGCCCTAAAATTGTCGTTGTTGAAGCCGGTGCACCAGGTTTCATTGTCGCCCGCGTGGGTCCCGGTTTCGTACCGGTCGTTGGGCACCATCTTCTCGCCGACCAGATAGGTGTTAGAAGAGCCGTCGGTTACATGACGCAGCGATACCTCGCTGATGCCGAACGACACCCCAGAGTACTTGCGCCCGCCATCTGCGACCCTCTGCTTGAGAAGAGCCCGCGCGTCCCTAGTCCAGCTCTCGACGGTAGCGGCGTCATAGCTTGCGGGTCCCTTATAGAGAGTCGCCACGTCCCATTCCGAGACACAATGCCCGGCGTTCGCGGCGTAGTCCATCTTGATCGTCTCGGTTGGCGTGAGGCCGTTGGAGATTGCCCCTCCAGAACGAGGGTAGAGCAACGGCTGACGCCTCGACGGGCAATTCGCGATATCCACGGTCGCCTGGGCTACCTTGAGCGCCCCCTCGAGCTGCGCGCGGTCGGGCCGCCTGCCGCTTGCGTCGGTTGCTTCGCCATTGCCGCTCAGGTCGTGCAACGCCTGCTCCTCGATGTAGGGGAGCACGTTGAAGATCCAACCACCGGGTTGGTTGACGCCGAAGCCGCGATCGGGGTCGCCGACGTAGCCCCACCCCCACCCCCCCGTTGGGAAATGTTTGTGCACGTCGTGGTGGTTGATGCACCCCAGCGCCATTTGCTTGAGCTGGCTGGCGCACTGGCTCCGCCGGGCCGCCTCGCGGGCCGCCTGCACCGCCGGCAGCAGCAGGGCGATCAACACCCCAATGATCGCGATCACCACCAGCAGCTCGACCAGCGTGAACGCTTGCCGCCCGGGCGTGCTTGCTGCCCGACGTCGGCTTCGCTCAGTCCCTTGGCGATGAACGGCGTGCATAGCGGTCGACTCCTACTGGAAAAGAAAGCAGTGACAACACATGCCCGGAGTTCCGGGCGACGCGCTGGGGCCGTGGGCCTGCGCTGAATGACGCAGCGGGAAAAGGTCGCAAAACCGCCTGCCGACCGCAGCCGGACATGGTGGCTCGGGAGCGGCGGCTCGGGAGCAAACCGCTCCCGGCTCTGCTGGGTAAGTCCACGACCGGCGGCTGGGTGTCGGTGTTTTCTTGACTTTTTCGTCAAATCTGCCAGCCTGTGGTCCAGCACCGAGGATTTTTGAGGTTTAGCGTCGACGCCAGCAGAATCTTCGACACCGTTTTCGCGCATCTGGACTCTTGAAGAAGTAGCCAAGAGCCTGCGCGTTGCAATCAGCGGCAGGCCTGGGTAGGTCTGGCGGCAGCTGAGCCCGGCACAGCAGAGACGATCAACACCGAGTATGGACGATCCACAAGACGCCGGTGAGGCCGCTGGCGGGGAGGGCCTTGATGTTGACCAGTTCATCAAGGACCTGACCCAGTCCCAAGGGAACCTCCGGGCGTACCTGCTGGCCGCCCTCGGCAACTACGACGACGCGGCAGACGTGCTGCAGAAGACCAACCTAGTGCTGTGGCGTAGCGCGCACCGCTACCAGCCCGGCACCGACTTTATCGCCTGGGCGATCACCCTGGCTAGATTCGAGTTGCAGTCGTTCTTCCGCGACCGGTCGCGAGACCGGCACGTGTTTTCAGAGGAGCTTTCCGGCATGATGCTGCAGACGGCGGCCAAAGAGTTGCCCGATCTGGACGATCGGCAGGAGGCGCTGCGGCACTGCCTGCAGGGTCTGAGTGCTAGGTCGCAAGAGATGCTGCAACTCAGGTACGACACGAGCTCCTCGATTACCCAGATTGCGGACCGAGTTGGCAAGACAGAGGATGCGATCAAGTCGGCCCTTTTGCGGGTGCGTAAGTCGCTCGAGAGGTGCATCGAGCTGCGGCTGCGTTCGGACGTATCCTAGTGGCGGAACCGATAAATGGCCTCGGACGGATGGCCACCTAGCGTGCGAACATGAGCAATCACCTACCCGAAGAATTCGACCTGGAAGAGCAGCTGCTGCGGGTTGCCAACCGCGAGGCAACGCGCGACGAGCTGGACCGCCTGAACCGCGCGCTGACCGAGTCGGCCGAGCTGCGTTCGCGGGCCTGCCGCTTCCTGGCGCACGACTCGCTTCTCCGGGACTGGATTACCGAAAGCACACAGGCCGCGGCGATCGCAAAAGCCTTGCCCCCCAAGAGCGGGGCCCTTCAGGCGGACCCGCCCCGTCCTGCCGGGCGAGGGCTGGCGACGCTGATCAACCAGAACGGCATGTTGGTGGCCGCCTTGGCGGCGAGCCTGCTGGCGGCGCTGATGGTGAACAACCTCTCACTGCGCGGCCGGGTAAACCAGCTCTACTCGACCGCGGTCGTGGCGCCGGGTGAGCCCCTGCCGGGCGTGGCGATCGCCCCCGACCCGCCAAAGAAGTTCCAGCTCCCCGACGGTCGCGAGATGGTCGGCCGGGTGGCCGGCCTGAACGGCGTGGTCTGGACCAACAAGGACGACGGTCTCGCGTTCGGCGACCGGGTCGAGCAAGGCAAGGTGATCGACATCAAATCGGGCGTGATCGAGCTACTGCTCACAACCGGCGCAAAAGTGACCGTCGAGGGCCCTGCCCTGTTCGAGGCGACTTCGGCTCTTGAGTCGTCGCTGACGCAGGGGAGGTTGGCGGCCGCCGCGCCGCGGGGAGCGCGGGGCTACACCGTGCTCACACCGACCTCCGAGCTGGTTGACATCGGGACCCAGTTTGGAGTGGTCGTCGAGCAGTCCGGCAACTCAGAGCTGCACGTGTTCGATGGGGACGTCGTCGCCCGCAACCGGCGTGGCGATTCGACCGACGTGCTGCTGCACGCCAAGCAGAACGAGGCGATGCGGTTCGACTCCACCGGCGCGGCGCCGGTCCGCTTCGCGGCCCGCGAACGTGACTTCGTGCGGCGGATCACGCCGCTGTACCGCGAGGACGAGCTCCCGCCGATCCCGCTCACCGATGGGCTGTCGATGTGGTACGCGGCCGACCGGTGTGGCTCGCCCGCCGTGGGTGACCGGGTGTCCAACTGGCGCGACCTGCTTATCGGCGAGAACGATTTCTCGGACGACGCCTGGCAATTCGAGGAGGGCCGGCGTCCCGCGTGGGTCCGCGATGGCGCGGGCCGCCCCGCCATTCGGTTTAACGGCTGGTCCACGAGCCTCGCGACCAGCCCAATGGAGCCGGCCGACCAGCAGACCGTCTTCGTCGCGTGCGTCCCGGCGCCTATGAGCTACGCCAACGACCACCACGGGCAGATGCTCTACAAGTACGGTGACAAGCCGTCGCTCGAGTTGTCGCTGATGCCCGACCTCACCGCCCGCGGCTGGGTCTGGCCAGGCCCGGGCAGCGCGAACGTTGGCGCCGTGCGGAGCAAGCCCGTCGACGCCCAGCAGGTGACGGTGATCGGCTACGTCTACGACTCCGGCACCAACCGGGCGGAGCTGTGGGTCAACGGCGAGAGCCAAGGGAGCGCCGAGGCGCCGCTAGCGGTCCACGAGTCGGGGCGGCGGGTCCTGGGGAGCCACATGAACTTGCAGTTCGAGGCGTATTTCTTCGGGTACATGTACGAGGTTGCGGTTTATGACACGGCGCTGAGCGGTGACCAGATGCCAGCCATGTGGGACTATTTTGGAAAGCGTTACCCGGAAGCGGACGAATAGATGCCCCCCCAAATGGGGTCTCTGGGAGTCGATGCCCAAGACGTTCTTGCGTGCGACAACGCCGCAAGCAAAAATTAAATGGCTGGCTGACTCTCTTCTCTTCTCGTTAAATCGGTCGATCAATCATGGCCCTCACACCGCACAGACGCGTCGCCACGCGCGTACGGCGCATCGGCTTCACGCTGATTGAGCTGCTGATTGTGGTCGCGATTGTCGGCGTGCTGATCGGGATGCTCTTGCCCGCGGTGCAGTCCGCCCGCGAGTCGGCCCGCCGGCTGGAGTGCAAGAACCACCTGAAGCAACTCGCTCTCGCGTGCCACGGGCACCACGACGTGCAGGGCTTCTTTCCGACCGGCGGCTGGGGCTGGTACTGGACCGGCGACGCCGACCGCGGATTCCACCGCAACCAGCCTGGCGGCTGGATCTACAACACGCTGCCCTACTACGAGGAGTACCAGCTCTACGACGCGGCGTCTGACGGGCAGCCGGACCAGATCACCCGCGAGCAGCGTCTCGGCGCTTCGAAGATCATTCAGACCCCGCTGCCGATGATCAACTGCCCTAGTCGCAGGGCGAACCAGCCCTACCCGCTGGTCGCCAGCGACGCCGGTGCGAGCGGTTTCTTCAACTCGATCACGCCCGCCGTGGCCGGCCGCAGCGACTACGCCATTAACTCGGGCCACGTCTACAACCAGTGGCCGGTGATTGCGCTCGGCAGCGGACCCCGCAGCTACGAGGAGGCCCGCACCTGGACGTCCGGCGGGTTCTGGGGTATCGACCAGCTGCCGTTCGACCGGGCGCTCTCCAACGAGATGGTGATGACCGGGATCTCCTACGAACGCAGCACGGTCTCGATCAGGCAAGTGACCGCCGGCCTGGGCCGCACGTACCTGATCGGCGAGCGGCACATCCCTACGGAGCACGCCACGAGCGGGCGCCACACGGGCGACAACGAGACCTGGTGCACCGGCTTCAACAACGACAACTTCCGCAAGACCGGCAGGTTCGTCGACGGCGAGATCGTTGAGTGCCTGCCGCTGCCGGACTACCAGAGTGATTTGCCCGAAGAGTGGGGCCGGTTCGGCTCGTCCCACGACGGCATCTGGAACGCCGCCTTCTGCGACGGCAGCGTCCGTGAGATGACCTACGACATCGACTGGCGCGTGCACCGCGACGCCGGTAACCGGTACGACAGGTAGGCTGCCCTCATGGGGCACGGGCACGGGCGCCTGCTCGAAGGCGGCCAAGTCCTCAAGGCGTTGGGGTACGACTCCTCCTACTTGTCGAGCTTGCACGAGGTCAACAGTGAGTCCATCACCTCTTGAGCCGCTTCCAAGTTCTCGTCCGAAGCAATGGTCGTGTGCGGAGAGGCGGCAACGCACTCTAGGAACGAGTCGCGAATCTAGCCCTTCAAACGATAAGAACTTGCGGTGGCCGTGCCGTTTCTTCCTTCCCGCCCCACGAGCGACTGGCTTTTCTTGACGGCACTCTTTCTCGTCGCCCTGTTCGTCGTCTCACCAACTGGTCGCCGGCTCAATCGAATTGAGGTCGGCAAGTAGGGCGCCAGGAGATCAAGTCCGGCTCCGGCCGCCTCGGTCGCTTCCTGAGGCTGGCACGCCGGTGCTCGGAGAGCCGGTCCATCCCGTCCACACTTCATGCCCGGGGTGTGCGGGGCTGGCGCCGCACTACTCTCGTGGGGCGTCCTGGTGGCGGAAGAGAAGCGGCGCAAACTCCCGTAGGCTTCGTCGCCAAGACTGCCACTCGTGAGCCGTGTCCGGAGAGGCGTAGAAGACGGCGTTCACTCCGGCTTGTTGGAGTGCTTCGACGTCCTTTCCGGGATCGCCGCCGCGCCTGGCGCCTCCCCGATCGAGTTCCCGACCGCCGTAGCTCACGAACACGAGTTTGACGCTTGCTTGGAAGCCCTCCGTGTTCTCGACGTCGTCGATCGAAATCGATCCGCCACTGAAGAGGCCGATATGGGAAAACTTGTCCAGATTGCGAAGCGTGATCAAGCGGGTTTCCATTCCCCCCATTGAGAGGCCGGCCATCGCCCGATTCGGCTGATCGGTCAGCGAGCGGAAAGTCGCGTCGATGTAGGGGACCAACTCGTCGACAAGCACGGTTTCAAACGGCTCGATGCTGAAACGGCTCAACCCACCAAACCGAACCTCGTTGGTCATCCCGTAGGTCATCACAATGATGAAGGGGTTGGCCTTCCCTTCAGCGATGAGGTTGTCCATGATCAGATTGGCGTGCCCCTGGGCTCCCCAGCCGTACTCGTTCTCGCCCCAGCCGTGCTGCAGGTAGAGGACGGGGTAGCGCTTCTCAGGATGCTCTTCGTACTCGGGTGGCGTGTAGACAAAGGCGCGGCGGGTCGCTTTCGTGCTGTCCGAGTAAAACAGCACCTCCCGAAGCTGTCCGTGGGGAACCCGCTCCACGGCATAAGAATCTTGGTCGTGCGCCGGGACCTCGACGCCGCTCCCCCACCGCATGGCGCCGAAGAAGTACTTGCTGCCCGGATCGGGGACCTCGGCGCCGTCGATATTGATCGTGTAGTAGTGAAAGCCTTCGTCCAGCGGCCGCGTGTACCCCGTCCAGACGCCCTCTTCATCCTGCTTGAATTCGCCGCCGTCGCGGAAGCTGCAGGATACGCTCTTGGCCAACGGCGCCTTGATGCGGAACATCACGCGGCCTTCGGAATTCACCTTCGGAAAATCGCTCCCGGGCTGGTTGGTGGACGCCGGCTCCCAATCGTCGACCGGTTGGTCGGCCTGTGCGCTGACGCGTTCGCCCGACGTGACAACCGCGGCGAAGAGCAACGTTACGAGGCCTCTATGGACGCTGTTCATTGACGCTATCCCTGTGGTCTGTTTCGGAATGTTAATCAGCGCGCGTGGTGGTCCGAAGAACCGCATCAAACGCGGGCTTGGGCCGACTAGCCCCGTCGAAGAGCAAGGGCCTGCCCCGGGACCGCCAGGAATTGGCGTCGTTGGCGCCCCAAAACGTCACCACGTCTAACTTCTCGCGGTGCTTGAGGAAGGCTCGGAACACGTCCTCGTATGCCTCCGCCAGTCGTCTATCCGCCTCGTCCACGAGACCGCCCTCGGTGGCCGCAACGTTGCCGCTGATGTCGGCTCCCGTGTTCCGCTGACCCCGCCTTGCGCTGTTGATGTCCAACTCGGTCACATGGATGGGCAGGCCGAGGGTCTCCAACTCAGTCAGCGTCCGATCCATGTTCTCAAAACTGGCGGAGGACACATTGAGGTGGGCTTGGGTTCCGATCGCCATCACCGGCGCGCCCTCGGCTTTCAGCGACCTAACAAGCTTGATGAGTTTGCGTCGTTTAGCTGGGTCCTCGAGTCCATAGTCGTTGTACCGAAGCACCGCGTCGGGGTCCGCCTCGTGCGCGTACTCGAACGCCTTGGCGATGTAGTCGGGGCCGATGATCTCTCGCCACAGCGACTCACGCAGAACCTCTTCACCTCGATCCGAGAGGGCCTCGTTCACCACATCCCAGGCTTTGATCCTGCCCCGGTAGCGGCTCACGACCGTGTGGATGTGGTCCCGCATCCGCGCTAAGAGCTGCTCCCGAGTCGCGCGAGGCCCTTCCAACCCGGGGCGCCGGAAACGCCTCCCCCGCGGCTCGCTCGACTCTTCGCCGGCTTCGGTTTGCTCGGCCGCCTGCGAGTTGTTGATCAAGGGACCGTCGCCCTGGAAGACCCAGAGCGGGGTTTGGCTGTGCCAGACAAGCGTGTGCCCCACGAGGTACATGCCATGGCGTTCGCCAAATTCCACGAACGCGTCCGCGGGCCCCCATTGGTAGCCGTCGGGGCCCGCCTGGGGGTGGATCAAAGCCCACTTAAGATCGTTCTCTGGTGCAATGCTGTTGAATTGCGTGGTAACCAGGATGCGGTCGCGCTCGATCTGTTCCGCAGAACGACGGCCAAACCCCAGGCGGCCTGTCGAGCCCCCCACGATCTGACGATTCACGGCCGCTCCGATCGAAAAGCAGCCTGCAAACGCGTCCTTCAACACTGGCGGTTGGCTTGCTTGCGCGGCGGCTGGGCAGCTCGACAGCAACGCAAGGACGAGCACCGCCGCGACGGCGAGGCGTCGGTTGGGTTGAGAGGCTGACGATGACCAAGGCTCGAACATAGGTGCTCCCTCGTATCGGTGGCGACGCTACTCGCCCGCGGGCCGGAAGATCTGCTGCGAAAACCAGTAGAGGCTCTTGCTCCAGTGCTGCGGGTCGTGGCCGTGCGAGTCGACGTGCCAGATGTGCGGCACGTTCTGCTCGTTCAGGCGGCGGTGTACAGCTCGGCTGACGCGGATCAGCCCGTCCTTGGCGCCACAGCTCAGCCACAGCAGCTCGAGTTTCTCCCGGGCCGCCGCGGGGTCGGGTACGAGCTCGGCCGGCGGCTTGGTGTTCGGGGCCGAGGAGAACCCGCCTACCCACGCGAACGTTTCGAGGTTGCCCAGCCCGAAGTTGAGTGACTGTCCGCCGCCCATCGAGAGGCCTGCCAGGGCGCGTTGCTCCCGATCGCTAACCACCGAATACCGCGACTCGATCGTGGGAATCACGTCGCCCAGCAGGTCGGCCTCAAACTTTGCAAACGCCGGAGCCGAAGCAAACACATTTCCTTCCGCCCGGTCGTTCTTCTGGGCGCGACCGTTGGGCATGACCACCAGCATCGGCTCGGCCTTGCCGTTCGCAATCAGGTTGTCCAGGATCACGTTGGGTTGCGCGAACCGCTGCCACTCGGTCTCGTCCCCGCCTATCCCGTGCAGCAAATAGAGCACCGGGTAACGCTGGTCGGCCGAGTATCCGGGCGGCGTGTAGACGTTCATCTTGCGCTTGGCGCCCACCGCCTCCGAGTCGTACTCGATCATCTCGAGTTTTCCGTGCGGGATGTCGTCTCGCGCGACCATGAAATCCCTGGGCGGTTCGTCAAACACCGGCTTGTCGTCGGGGGCCAAGTCGATGGCGCCGCCGAATCGGCCGCGCTCCTCACCCGCAGCCCGCCGCCGCGGCGGTGCTTCGACCTCCGCCTGGGGAGTTCCGCCAGGGGCCCGGGCCTGCTGCGTCAGCAGCCCCAGCCGGTACGGCAGCAGGTGGTAGGGGCCGCCGCTGTCCGCGGCACGCCCCTGGAACAAGAACCGCAGATTCTGGGGGTCGATCGTTGGGGTCTGGTCGAAGTTGTCTCGCAGCAGTTCCCCGTGACTAATGTCCCGCGTCCAGGGCTCGACCCCGTCTGCGAACGTGACGTTGTTGACGCCTGCAAAGGGGGACTCCCAAGTGTCGGCGCCCTCGAGGGGAGTCCATTCTCCGTTCAAGTCCTCGGCGGTCCAAGCGCGGTAGTGACGGGCGGGACTCATGGCCTCAATGATCGTGAGGTAGGCGTCGGCGCCACGGATCTTGTACGTCATGCTCCCTTCGAACAGGTCTTCCCGGTCTTCGTGGATCGCTACCTCTGGGTCGCTCATACCGTGCGGGAAGTCCTCGATCTTGGTCCGGCTTCGGTAGAAGCGGCCGTCGTCGCCGGTAAAGAAGAGGTAGGCGTGCGTCTCGTCGCAGATGATGTGGTAGTCAATTGGCAGCCGCGGCGCGCTTTCGGGCAGTTGCTGAAAGAAGTTCTGTGGCGCGGTCCACGTCTCAGGCTTGGAAGGACCGTCAGTCGTGCAGTACTGAGGCTGCGGCGATTGGAAGACCAGGTACCATTTCTTGTGGGGCGAGAAGTAGAAAAGGTGGGGGGCGCAGTGGTAGCCACGCAGGGCTGGATTGACGTCGATGTAGGTCAGCGGCGCTTGGGGGGCGTCGGCCCAGTCCTTGAAGTTGAGGTACACCATGCTTCACGTCTTGGCCGAGGTTGAGTACGCGGTCGCGTAGACGTGCCACAGACCGTCGTAATTGACGATCGTCGGATCCTTGATGGACACAATCTGGTGCGAAGCGTCCGACACCGGCAGCACGAGTGGGCCGCTTGCCGTCCAGTTCATCGGCAGGGCGAACGGCGGGTTGGCCGCGTCGACGGCGCCGTTGGTCGCCGCTGTCGAGTTTGGTTGTCCCGACACGTCCCAGCAGCACGCCATGAGGACAGATAACGCCAGGCAGGCATTTCGGGCGAGAGATTGTGGCATGGATTCGCGCCTTGAGAGCTAGAGAAGGAGTGGTTCAATGGCTGGATACGCTTGCACAACAGCGCCGTCTCTCCAAGTGGGTGTGACGATCCAAAATCCAGCGACACGCATCGGGTTGTCCCGTCACTCCGAGCATCCCGGTCCTACCCACGCACTCGCGTACCCCCCAACGCTAGCTTCGCAGCGGCCGGATTCGAGCGGAGAGCCACCGAAAGCTACCTGCCCTCCCATCGCCCCATGTCTTCGTTAAGACTATGGAGATCCGCGAGGAGTACCTCCGCCCTCCCGACGCCGAGGGATGAGAGCAGCACATCCTGCAGCGGCTTGAACACGCTGGAGAATTCTTCCTGAGTACGCCGCCCTTGGACCGTGATCGCGACTACCCACCCCCGACGGTCTTCCTTGTGCGACTCCCTGACCAGCAGCCCGTCGCGTTCGAGCAGCAGCAGCGTCGCCTTCACCGTGTTGGCGTCGGACGATGCCCGCTGAGCCACCTCCCATTGAGTGATCTCTTCTCGGTCGCACAGCACGGAGAGCAGCACGACTTGGAATGGCGCGAAGCCGAACTCTTGCAGCAAATGACTAGGTCCGACGGTGCATGGATATGTAGGCGGCCGGTAGGCTTAGCGCAGTGGCGTGCACCGTCGTCGTCAACGCAGGACCCCTAGGCACGCGTGCGTATTAAAGCCCGCTTGGCCCCGGCAGTCAATTGTTTTCGCGGGGCCGACGGCCAGGAAGCCCGCCGCCCGAGAATCGAAAGCGATTGTGTTCACGCTCGTCTCATACCCCGCAGCGCGAAGCATCGGCGTGGAGGCGCCGCACGCTCGTTCAGAGCCCGGCCGGCGCAGCGCGTTGGCTAGGCTGCTCAATCGTGGCGTACTCCAGCACGATATTCTTGGGAACTTCCTCGCCGTTGAGGATGCTGATGGCGGTCTCGATCGCCTTCCGCCCGCCGGTCGGGTACTCGAAGGTCGCATCGAGGATCCCTTGTTTGACATAGGCGACCCCTTCGTGGGGCAGCGCGTCGATGCCAACAAACAGCATTTCCTCATCGCGCCCCGCCGCCTTCGCCGCCAGGTAGGCGCCGTGGGCGCCCGGGTCATTGTGGGCGTACACGACATCGATCTCGTCGAACCTCGCCAACGCCGAGTCCATCTCCTTGCGTGCCTGCGGCTCAAGCCACTGCATGTCGGCGGCGAAGATGACCTGGCCCGCCTCGCCCAGGCCATCGAGAAAGCCGGAGTGGCGATCCTGGGCCGGCACGCTGGTCATCAGCCCCTGGAGCTCCACGATCTTTGCGTCGGGCTTGGCGTGCTCGGCGATCCAACGACCGGCCGCTCGACCGATCTCTCGGTTGTCGGCGCCGATGAAGCACGTGTACGCATCGCGGAGCACGCGACGGTCCAGCACGATTACCGGTATCCCGGCGTCGTAGGCCTTGGCGATCGGCTCGGTCAGCGGCTGAGCCTCCTTGGGGCTCACGATCAGCAGGTCGACCCCGGCGCTGACGAATTCTTCGATCTGCGCCCGCTGCTTCAGGGTGTCGTTCTCGGCGTTGTTGAACTGCAACTGGACCTCGGGGTGAGACTCAGCGGCCCGCTTGAGGTCGGCGTCCATCTGCACGCGCCACGGCTCTCCGAGGTTGCACTGGCTCACGCCAATCGTCCAGGCAGCGGCGCCCGGCGATCCGCCCTCGTCCGCTGGTGTGGAGGAGTCGCTGGAGCAGCCGATCAGCGCGGCCGGCAGGACAAAGACACAAAGAAGAAGCGGGCGGCACATGCTATCGCCTGGGAGTTGAATGGGAGACAAGGGAGAAAGGTTTGGACGGGCGTAGAGCTTGCTAGTAGCGGCCACGCTTCTGAGTCAGGACCGCGGCGATGATGATCACGCCGGTAAGCATCAGCCGCATCGCCGAAGGGATGGCGTTGATGCTGAGTATCTTGTCGAGGTAACCGATGGTAAGCACACCCAGCAGCGTGAGGCCCATGCCGCCGCGGCCCCCCATCAGGCTGGTGCCCCCGATCACTACCATCGCGATCGCGGTGAGCTCGTAGCCGGCGCCGGCCTCGGGGTCGCCCTGCTGTTCCTGGCTCGCCTGGCAGACCCCGGCCACCCCGGCCAACGCCCCCGACAGCAGGTAGGCCCAGATCGTGGACCGGACAACCGGCACGCCAGACATGCGCGCGGCCTCTTCGTTGCCGCCGATGGCGTAGAGCTCACGCCCCAACCGACGCCACGAGAGGACCACCCACGCCACGGCCGCGCAGGCGAGAAACACGAGCGTGACGGTTGATACGTTGCCGCCCAGCAGCCGGGCGTCAATCGCGCGGAACAACGGGGGAACGTCGAGGTACAGGTAGGAACCATCCGGTTGCGGCGCCGCGGTCGAGACCTTCATCCCCCCCGAGACGTGCTTCGCCAACCCTCGAGCAAACACCATCATGGCGAGCGTGGCAATGAACGGCTGCACCCGCAGCCAGGCTGTCATCAATCCCGATACGCACCCGCACGCGGCGCCGACCGCAATGCTCAGCGGGATGACGGCCCAGGGCGACCAGCCCCAGTGAATCGCCATCATTGCGCAGCACACCGAAGAGAGGGCAAGCACGCTGCCCACGGCGAGGTCGATGCCGCCGGTAGTGATTACCAGCGTCATGCCACAGGCCAGGATCCCGTAAACCGACATCTGACGGAGTGCGTCACGGTGCATGCCCGCCTTGAAGAACGCTCCGTCGGCGTTGAAGACGACGCCAACCAAGAGCACCAGAGCCAGCGCAGCAAGGGCTCGGACCGCCGGTGATTGCAGCCAGAGGAGGACGCTGCGCGCTGCGGTGGGGGGAGAGTGTTCAGTCATCAATCAGGGGAGCTGGATTCTCTTGGTGGGATCCCATTGCGGCCGCGAGCACCGTCTCGGCAGTCGCGACGCCTCGGTCGAGTGTCGCGGTGACGCGCCCTCGGTGGAGCACGACAATGCGGTCGCTCAGCGATAGGAGCTCTGGCATTTCGGTGGAGATCAACACGATCGCCATGCCGCCCGCGGCCCACTGATCTATGAGGTCGTAGATCTCTCGCTTGGCCCCAACGTCGACGCCGCGCGTCGGCTCGTCCAGCAGCAGCACCCGCGGTCGGGTCTCGAGCCACTTGGCGAGCGCCACCTTCTGTTGGTTGCCGCCCGAGAGCGCGCCGACCTCCATCTCGAGCCGCTCCGCATTGAGGTGAAGAGCCTCCGCGTGACAGGCAGCGGCCCGACGCTCGCGTTCGGGTCGCAGCCAGCCGTTCGATGAGAACGCTCCCAGGCTCGCCAGGGTTGTATTCTTCGTTATCGACATCGAAAGCACCAGCCCGTTGCTCTTTCGGTCCGCGGTCAGCAGGGCGACGCCTTGGCGGATTGCCTGACGCGGGTTGCGGATCCGCACGGGCGCGCCGTCAATCCACACCCCGCCCTCGATTCGGGGTGCGGCACCGAAGAGCCCAAGCAGCAGCTCGCTTGCGCCCGACCCCTGGAGCCCGCCGACGCCGACCACCTCGCCGCGTCGGACCGAGAACGAAACCGAATCTACCGGGCCGGGCGCCCCCGCAGGGCCAGGCAGGCTGAAGCCGCGGGCTTCCAGCCGGACGTCCGAGGCGGCCTGTCGGGGCGGGCGGTCCTGCTGCTCCACGTCGCGTCCGACCATCCAATAGATCAGCTGCGTCGCGGGGGCTTCGGCTGCCGGCGCCGACGCGACTAGGCGTCCGTCCCGCAGCACCGTCACCCGGTCGGCGATCCGCGTAATCTCGTCCATCTTGTGGCTAATATAGACAATCCCCACCCCGCGAGATCTTAGCTCGGCAATTAGCTCAAACAGCTTCTCAACCTCCTGGGAGTTTAGCGAGCTCGTGGGCTCGTCCATCACCAGGATCTTGGCGTTGAGCGACAACGCCTTGGCGATCTCAAGCCGTTGCTGCGTTGAGATCGCGAGGTCCTCGACTCGGTCGCCCGGACTGGCCTCGATGCTCAGCCGCTCGAGCCACTCGCGCGACCTTTCCGATTGCAGCCGGCTTCGTACGAACCCCCCGAAAGTCTTGGCGCGGCCCAAGAACAGATTGTCCGCGATCGTCATTGGCCCGATCAGCGACAGCTCTTGGTGGATTACTGCCACGCCGCCGTCGACCGCCTCCCGAGGCGTCCGAAACCTTACATCTCTCCCCTCCACGCGAACAGATCCCCGGTAGTCGTCGTGCACGCCAGCGAGGATCTTGATCAGCGTGCTCTTGCCGGCGCCGTTCTCACCGGCGAGCACGTGCACTTCCCCGGCATTGAGCGTGAAGTCGACGCCCCGGAGCACCTCGACGGGTCCGAAGCGTTTGGAGATGCCGATCATCTCGAGCAGGGGCGGTTCGGTCGGCAGCGGGGTTCGCATTGTCGGTCTCGGCGTCTGGGCGTGATGGTCGTGTTCGCGTACCTGTCACTTGACGCGCGGTTCTCCCCCACGGCATGCTCTGCTAAGCGCAACGCCGCAACGCTGCCCTTTTCCAACCTGGAGACTCCGTCCATGGCCCCCGTGAATGCGGGTCCGCCCACTCACCGACGCGTCGCACTCCTGATGGGCCAGGACCTGGCCTACAACCGCGAGGTGCTGCGCGGAATCCAAGCGTACGCGCACGCCAAGACGGACTGGGTGATACGCGACGGCCCGTTCGCGGCGCACGTGCTGAAGCCGCTTAGCGAGTGGCGTCCCGATGGAATTATCGCCCACCTCTTCGAGCGGCGGGTCGCGGAGGCGTTGGGAGAGCTGGACGTGCCGATCGTCAACACAACCAGCACTCTGCTCGACCTGCCCTACCCCTTGGTCGACGCCGATCATTTCGCCGTGGGAAGAATGGCGGCGGGTTACTTTCTGGATCGCGGCTTTCAGAACTTCGGATTCTTTGGCAGCTCCACCGCCGGCTTCTCGCGCGAGCGTGAGACAGGCTTCCGAGACGCGCTCGCCGAGCGGGGATGCGAGGCGACCGCTTGCTACGCCGAGTACCTGCCACGGCCTTCGGAGGAAGTGAGTTGGGTGAGCGTCGACGAACGCGTGCGGGAGTGGCTTGAGAGGTTGAAGAAGCCGGTGGCGATCCTCGCGAGCAACGACGTGCCAGCGCGGGAACTGGCCGAGGCCTGCCGCCAGATGGGACTCGACGTTCCGGGGCAAGTCGCGCTCTTGGGGGTGGACAATGACGAGTTGGAGTGCAACCTCGCCGTCCCGCCGCTCTCGAGCATTGTCCTCCCCTCGCAGCGGATTGGCTACGAGGCGGCCGAGCGGCTGGACCGCATGATGTCCGGGAAGCCGGCGCCCGAGCGGCGGGCGTACTTGCCGCCCGTGAGGGTGGCGGAGCGGTTCTCGACGGACACCCTGGCAATCGAGGACCCGGAGCTGCGTGCAGCCCTCGGTTTCATCCGCAGCCATGCGCATTTGGATATCGATGTCGAGGCTGTGCATGAGCACACGGCGGTGTCGAGGAGGATGCTGGAGCGGAGGTTTCGTGAACGACTAGGACGGACCGTGCTCGAGGAAATCAGGCGAACGCGGATCGAATTGGCCAAGCGGCTTCTCACCGAGACAGATCTGCAGATGCCGGCGATTGCCAAGCAAGCCGGATTCTCGGGCGCAAGACGCCTGGCAGTGGTTTTTCGTCAGGAAGTGTCGCTTACCCCCTCGGAGTTTCGCGATTCAGTGCGAAGACGCAATGGCTTGTCGCATAGCGACACATGATTTCCGCATTTGCGTATCGCGAGTACTGCCGTCCTCAATGAAAGTAGTAATAGGGAACAGCATCCAGTCGGCGCTCAAGACGACACCAGGCGTGCTTTTCAACTGGCTGGTCCCGTTCGCGAAGATGCAATCCGGCGTGACGCCGCACGGTGATCGGTACGCCGCTTATGCGGGCCGAGATCTGCTTGGACGGGCCACTGTAGCCTTGGCGGTGCCGCGTCAGTGCCAACGAGACGCGGTAGGGCAGTAGGAAGCTCCTGTTCACGCAGTAGTAGGAACGGGTCCGTTCCTGTTGACGACCTTTTCGGATCGCTGAAGATTCGCCGGCCTGGCTGTGGAGCGTCGGCTCCGGGGGCTGCTGCGACCCCAATCGACTTCGAACAACTTGCTTACGGCTCTTTTGTGCTCTTTTGATTCGCCTCATTCTGAAGGAGAGACTCGTGAAATTGATGCATCTCGCGATGGCTTGGGTTGTTACTGCAACGCTAGCCGTCGGCGCCCAAGCGGCGAACCTCGGTTACACGGGCACCCATTTTGACATCGTCCCCCTCTTCCCCGGGGGCGGGCCGGCTGACGTGAACGCATACGTCGTCGCCGGCTGGCGGGCAAATGACGTCGCCAAGCCGCTCGACGTCGACGGAGACAACGTCTACGGGAGCGCGGGCTACGCTATGTTTGGCACCCGTTTCGACTACCCGAACGCAAACCTGCAGGGCGGCAACGCGTTCGTCAACCCGACGGACAACTCCGTGTTCCCCAACCTTGTCGACCTGCCGAGCTGGGTTTCTGGCTCGCAGATACACGCCAGCCGCAAGGCAGGCGGCTGGGCCTACGCCCTGATCGATGACCCCCAGCTCACCAATGGCGTGCGGGCCTACAGCTGGGGCCTGTCGCAGACACCCGCCTCGACGTTCCAGCCCCCCTATGTGAAGCTCGGAGTCCTGGACGGCAACAGCACCTCAACCGGCGCAGACCCGACCGTAGCGCCGGCCGAGCGGTGGAGCTTCACCGTGGGCGCCAACGCCCCTGCTAGTTTTCGGGTCGGCGTGATGACCGACGGTCTCGACTCCACCAACTGGGCGCCTAGCGAAGTGATCATGCAGCAGGTCAATGGGACGGCGACAGCCACGACCGGCACGGTCGCGAAGAACCGGTTCGTCGACATGCACCTCTTCGACGTCACCGGCGCGCAGGCCGGGGACGAGTTCGTCTTCCTGGCCTACAACCCGGGCGGTGGCTCGGCGGGCGTCTCCGGCTTCTCGTTCGACTATGTGCCAGAGCCCGCTAGCTTGGCGTTGTCGGCGGCAGCGGCCGGGCTCGCCGTGCTGCGTCGGCGGAGGGCGTAAGCGGCCGCACCGAGCGAGGGGGATTGGCGCCCCGATGATCGAGCCAGGTGCGGAGCGGCCGGAACGCCCGCTCCGCACGTTCGTCGAGGTATTGGCTCACGGAAAGAGAACAGGCACAGCAATGCGAAAACCAGCAGCCCTGAGTAGGCAACGGGCTTTTCAAGACGGCGGCTTTACTCTGGTGGAGCTGCTGGTGGTGATTGCCATCATCGGCGTCCTCGTGGCCCTCCTGCTGCCGGCGGTCCAGGCGGCTCGCGAGGCGGCGCGGCGCAGCTCTTGCCTCAACCAGATGAAGCAGGTTTCGCTGGGCGTCCTCAACCACGAGAGCGCCGTCGGCCGGCTCCCGGCCGGCTTCACTACCGTCCCGTCCGGCGATCTGAACCACACGTGGGCTTCCTACATCTTGCCCTACCTGGAGGAGGCGGCGGTTTTCGGTCAGATCGACTTCGAAAAGACCGTCTACGAAGACTTCAATCGAGCGGGCGATACCTGCCCGAACGAATCGCCTTGGACCTACACGCAGATCCCGATCTTCCTGTGCCCCTCCGATCAGCCGCTCGGGATCCATACCGGCCGCGCCGCCTGCTTTGCGCACGGCAGCTATTTGGCGAACGTCGGAACTTGGAACTGGTACCAGGCGTTGCCGGAAATCACTTGGGAGATCTTCCGCAAGAACGACTTGAGAATCAGCGGCGTCGACAAGCGGGGGCCCTTCGAGAAGGCGTACGGCAGACAGAACAAGGGCGTGGAGCTGCGGAAGATCACCGACGGGACGAGCAAGACCGTGATGCTCGGTGAGGTTCGCCAGTACCCGGGCGAGGACGCCCGCGGGCTGCTCTACTTGGCGAGCTGCTTGTACTCCCACCAGTTCGCACCGAACGCGTCGGTCGACGACCCGACGACCAGCACGCTCAAAGAAGGGGTCGACCAGCTCGAGTGGTGCGCCGACGCTAATGGGCCAGGCTCGGACGATCCCAGCGGGGTGCTCAACCCGTCCGCGCCCTGTGACTCGGCGCGTTGCCGGACCCTTCCCCGGGGGCCGATGTCGCAGACCGCCCGCAGCCAGCACCCCGGTGGTGTGATGACGGCCTTCTGTGACGGGCACGCAGAGTTCGTCGTCGAGTCGGTAGAGATCGAGGCCTGGCACGCTATCGCAACCCGAGCAAACGGCGAGTCGGGCGACGCTTTCTAACGCTCGGCAGAGCTGCTCTCCCAAAATCAAGGCGCCTACAGCGATGAAGATCAATCAGATGCACACGACCCGGAACTTATTGCTAACGATCGCAGTGGCCGCGGCTAGCGCGGGCGTCGGGCAGGCCGCCGACCTGCAGTACGCCGGCACCGACTACGACATCGGCGGCACCTTCTTCCCCGGCGCGGGCCCGGCGGGCGACCCCAACCGCCCCTACGTGGTCGTGCCGTGGCGGACCTCGGGAGCCGGCAATCAGTTCGCCGCGGTCGACGAAGACGGCGAGCGTTACTACGGTCGAGACGGGTACGTGGTGTTTGCCACCCGCCGCGACTACCCGAATGCCAATGTTATCCCGGGCATCAGCTCGGCGCCGGGCGACCCAAACTTCGAACTGCTCTTCGCGAACCAGACCGACCTGCCCAGCTGGGTGGCGGGCTCCCAGGTGCTCGCCAGCCGTGTTGTCGGGGGGTACGGCTACGCCCTTATTGACGACCCAGAGCTGACCCAAGGCATCCGAGACTGGTCCTGGGGCGAGGGCCAGTCCCCCCAGTCGTTCGGTCAGGCTCCCTACGTCAAGCTTGGCATCCTGGACGGCTGGGACCAGTTCGGCAACGACCCTGCCAACCCGGATGGCCCGCCTGCAGGAAGGTGGGGATTCTCAGTTGGGGACGACGCTCCGAGCCACTTCCGGCTGGGGGTGATGGTCGACGGGACCGACAATTCAAGCTTTGTTCCCGACGAGGTGTTCCTGATGCAGGTCTCCTCCTTGGGGGGCGGATCCATCCTCCACTCGTCGAGCACGCTCTCTACCGATTCCAACCGGTTTGTCGACATGCACTTCTTCGATATTAGCGGCGCCGAAGCGGGCGACCTGTTCGCTGTGGGGGTCAAGTCAAAGGACGCCGGGGTTTCGTTCGGCAACGCTGGGGTCGCCGGCGTTACGTTTGACGTCTTGCAGGCGCCGCCGGTGTTGGCCGGAGACTACAACGGCAACGGCGTGGTCGACGCGGCCGACTACACGATCTGGCGCGACAACGAAGGCCTAACAGGGGTCGTCCCCGGAACGCAGGGCGACGGTAACCGCGACGGCAAAGTTGCCGGCGTCGACTACAACATCTGGGCGTCGAACTTCGGCAACGCGATCGCCTTATCCGCCCCCACCCCTGCCCCGGAACCCACCGCCGGAGCGCTGGTCGCATTGACATTGCTGGGGGGCGCCGCGCCGCGAGAGCGACGAGGGTAGTTCGCGTTGATTTGCCCTGGTGGGGAAACCTCACATTAAATACTTGCTACGCGAACCCTTGCCGGTTGAGAATCGACCATCGCCGGGGTGGATTGACCGCTTCCCCCCGCTTTCGATCTCTGTCCAGCGGCCGCTGAGCGGTGGCGCCGCATCCCCGACGCGGCCTCCACCCTGGAACTGTTGAGTCCATATTAATGACGCCACTAGCAGCCACTTTCCGTTCGCGCCTCCTGATGGCCCAGCTGCTGGTTGGTGCATGGCTCGTCGCCGGCGGGGGAGCGCCGTCTACGGGCGCCGAGGAAGTCCGCCGGATCGTGGCAAGCGAGTATGTCGACAAAATGAAGGCGGGCTGGATCGGGCAGATGGCCGGTGTCGGCTGGGGGTTTCCGACAGAATTCCGCAGCCTGGGTCAGATTATCCCGGCTGATCAGACGCCCGAATGGCGAGCGGAAACCATCAATCAATTCGAGCAAGACGATCTCTATGTTGAAATGACCTTCCTCCGCACGCTCGAACTCCACGGGCTCGGTTGCTCGGTGCGTCGGGCAGGAATCGATTTCGCCAACAGCCGATTCCCCCTGTGGCACGCCAACGAGGCGGGGCGGGCCAACCTCCGGAGTGGGATCGCCCCGCCGGGTTCTGGGCACCCACTCTACAACGCCCACGCCGACGATATCGACTACCAAATCGAGGCCGATTTCAGCGGCCTGATTGCCCCGGGCATGCCGCAGGTCGCGATCGATTTAGGCGAGAAGTTTGGCGCCCTCATGAACTACGGCGACGGCATCTACGGCGGCCAGTTTGTCGGCGCGATGTACGCCGAGGCATTCTTCGAGACCGACGTGCGGCGGATCATCAGGGCCGGTCTTCGCAGCATCCCGCAGGCCAGTCCCTACGCCGGCATGGTCCGCGACGTCCTCGCCTGGCACGACGAGAACCCCGACAATTGGGAAGCCACCTGGGCGCTCTGCGAAGAGAAATACCACAAGTCGCCGGCCCACTCGCACCACCTCTGCAGCGGCCCCGGGGGAGAGGGGCACTTCTCGATCGACGCCAAGCTCAACGGCGCCTACATCCTGATTGGTCTGCTCTACGGCGACAGCGATCCCAGCTCTACCATCGTCATAGCAATGCGGTGTGGGCAGGATTCCGACTGCAACCCCTCCAACGCGGCGGGGATCCTGTTCACCACCCTCGGCTACACGAAGCTGCCTAAAGAGTACACGTCGGCGCTCGACACGGGGACGCGGTTCAGCCACACGGAGTACACCTTCACGGATCTCATCAGGGTCTCCCATGAGCTGGCGGTCGAGGCGGTCGAGGTGAGCGGCGGCCGCGTCGAAGCCGCTGGCGAGGGGGACATGACGTTCGTCATTCCTGTCGTGGAGCCGCGCCCCAGTCGGCTGGTCGCGAGCTCCGCCCCGGAGCCGATCGGTCCGAGCCGATTCACCGACGTCGAGAGGGCTCAGATCACTGCCACCGATTGATCGGGCCGCTAAGTCAGAGAACGAATTTCCCGGGAACAACCGATGCCGAGCTTTCTAGCCTCCTCCGCCGCGCTGGTCCTCGCCCTCGCCAACCACGCTTGCTGCCAGCCGGTCACGACGCTCGTCGAGTGCGGCGAGTTTGTCAAGATCTATGACCCAAGTGTGGGTGAAGATACCGACTGGTACATCAACGACCACTGCTTTATCCAAGCGAAAGACGGGCGCTGGCACCTCTTCGGGATCACCCACGAGGAGCCGCTGAACCCTGCCGACGAGGACAACCTGGCGCACGCGACGGCCGGCCGACTGCTGCAGCGTCCCTGGGACAAACGTCCCTTCGCCCTTACAGTAGCCCCGGAGGAACCCTGGAGCGAGCAGCACTTGTGGGCGCCCCACGTCGTGGAGCACGATTCCCTCTACTACATGTACTACTGCGCTGGGGACGCCGACCACACCCGCTACAAAATCCATCTCGCGACCTCCCCCGACCTGGGGGGCTGGAAACGCCACACGAACAACCCGATGGTTGTCGACGGCTACGACGCCCGGGATCCGTTTCTGATGAGGGTGGGAGAGAAGTGGGTCATGTACTACACGGCCAACAGCGCGCCCGCGGGTGGCAACCACCTCGTCGCCTACGTCGTAAGCGACGACCTCGTGAACTGGAGCGAGCGAGAGATCGCTTTTACCGACCCCACCTCTGGCACCTTTGGCGGGCCGTGCGAATCGCCGTTTGTCGTCAGGAGGGGAGACAAGTACTTCCTGTTCATCGGGCCCCGAGGGGGTTACGACGGAACCGACGTGTTTGTGAGCGACACCCCCTACTCGTGGGAGATCGAGGACCGTGTCGGTCACCTGCCGGCGCACGCGGCGGAGGTCGTCCGGAACGGACGGGGCGATTGGTTTGTCAGCCGCTGTGGCTGGGGAAAGGGCGGGGTGTACCTGGCGCCGCTCAGGTGGCTCGATGGCCAAAGGGACCCGGAGACGAACCTCCCGGTAGCAAGAACCTTGGACGCGACACAATGATCCCACGACTTCTTCTTCTGCTCGCCGCCGTGTCCCCAACGCTCGCGTGCGGCGATGAGCCGGTGACCACCATCGGGCTGATCGAGGAGATGATTGATTTCGATCGCCTCTGCGAGACGCCCACCCACCCGTACAAAACGCTCCAGTTTACGTCCACGGACCGCCGCAGCCGCACGCCCGGCGGCCCCGACTGGTTCGCCAACTCCGACGGCTTCGGCGGCGCCCCCATCCCCCCCTTCGAGAAGGTGCTCAAAGCGCCGGGAGAGGACGGCGTCGGAGAGTACCTCATCGCCGACGTCGAAGGCCCGGGGGCCATCGTCCGCACCTGGACAGCCGACATCAACGGGCGGATACGCGTCGAGATCGACGGAGCCGACGAGCCGATCTTCGAGGGGCCGGCCGAGCAGTTCCTGCATCGCCCGTACGATTCGTTTGCCGGCCAGAGTGGCATTGCGGCCGCAACCCTCCAGGGGGCGTTCTATCAGCGCGACGCCGCGTACTGCCCCCTGCCGTTCGGCCGCCGGTGCCGGATCGTCTGGATCGGCGACCGCAACCGTGTGCACTTCTATTACGTTCAGATACGCAAGTACCTGAGTGAGGAAGTGGTTGTCGAACCGTTTCGTCCGACAGACCTGAGCGAGAGCAAGCAACGCATCGAGCAGGTTGCGGCCGTGCTGAAGGATCCCGACGAGAACCACCGCTTGGAGGGAAGCGGCACGCACGAAATCGACGTCAGGCTCGAGCCGGGGGAGCGCCGCCAAGCGCTCTTGGTGGAGGGGCCCGCGGCCCTGGAGAGGCTGACCCTCAGCGTCCAAGCCGACAACGAAGTCGACGCCCTGCGTCAGACGGTGATGCTGGTCTCGTTCGACGGATGGACCAACGCCCAGGTCCAGTCTCCCGTTGGCGATTTCTTCGCCGCCGCGCCCGGCATCAACCCGTTTGTTTCGCTGCCGTTCACGGTCCGAGACGACGGCCGGATGACCTGCCGCTACGTCGCGCCGTTCAAAGAGTCGGCCCGCATCGAGTTTCACAACCGCGGGGATCAGCCGGTGCGCATCCTTGGCAATGCCCGCACAAGAACGCGCCGTTGGGACGACGATCGCTCGATGCACTTCTACGCTCGCTGGCGAGTGCTGCACGACATCGCGACGCCGCCCCCCTTCGATGTGCCCTTCCTCATGGCGATGGGCAGGGGCCGCTACGTCGGTACCGCGTCGCTGCTGATGAACACGGCCCGGGGGGTCCACCCCAGCGGGACGTGGTGGGGCGAGGGTGATGAAAAGGTCTACGTCGACGGTGACGAGTCGCCCAGCTGGTTTGGCACGGGATCGGAGGACTACTACAACTACGCCTGGAGCGCCGACGATATCTTCTCGTTCCCGTTTGCCGGCCAGCCCCGCAACGACGGGCCGGCGAACCGGGGCTTCGTCACGAACTACCGGTTCCATTTCCTTGACGACCAGCCATTCAACGACCGGCTGGCGTTCACGATGGAGTTGCTCTCGAACCACAGTGTGGAAGGGCTCAGCTACGCCTGCCAGGCCTACCACTACGGTCGCCCAGGGATGATCGACGACCACCGGCCGATCACGTCCGAGGACGTCCGCCCTCCCCGCTTGCCTGCTCCCTGGACGCCGCTGGCGGAGTTCGGTTCCGAGGACGCGACGTTTTTTGAGCCCGAGCAGCTGATCTCGGACAAGGCGGCTCAGCTCGCTAGTGAGCGTGGTGGGCTGTGGTCGGCGGGCCGGCTCCTGACGTGGAGGCCCACCGCCGTCGGCGACACGCTCCGCCTCACCTTTCCCGTCCAAGAAGCAGCGGCCTACGAGGTGCGGGTCGGGCTGGCGGTTGATGCGCGTGCAGGGATGGTGAGCGCGAAGCTCGATGACGAACCGTTTGGTTTTGGCGACCCGCAGGAAGCGTTGCGAACCGCCGCCTCGCGCCGCACGATGCTGCGAGCCTCCGCGAGCGACGAGGTCTCGCTAAGCCAGGGTGACCATGAACTGGTGTTGCGATACGAGGGGAACGGCCGCGGTGTCGAACCGTTTGTAGGAATTGACTTCCTGTGGTTGCAGCCGCGCTGAGCGGACGACGGCATCGGTGCCGTGACCCGTTATGGTTCTCAGCTGAAGAGCGCCTGCCATTGAGCCCCCTTCTTGCTGAGTGGAATCGATCCCCCCTCGCTAGTGCGCCCTTCGCACGCCGAGACGTGAGCGTGGCGGAGCAGATCGACCTGTCAGCGACCCACAGCAAGCTGAGCGAGATCGAGAAGCAAATCCACAAGCTCAGCCGCGTCCTCCGCATCGACGACAATCGCGTGAGTCGCAACCTTTGTGTGTGCGACCCGTGCGACGGCGTCCGCCAGCAGAGATCCGCCAAGCTTCTCACCCTGGTGCGCCACGTCTGGTCGCACGGCCGATCAGAGGTGTGCTCATCCTCTCGAGTTTGCGGTGGGCTGGGACCCGGCGGACGCACGGGTTCGTCGCCACACGGCGAAAACCAGCGGCCAAGTGAGCGCAAGCGTCGAGAGCAGTAGGAGCGAACCGGAGAACCAGTCGACGTCAAGACGGGATCGACCGCGGAGAGTCTGCCACAGGGCGAACGCCGAATGGCCGACCAGTCCCAGGGCGGCAAGCCAGACGCATCCATGGCGACTCCTGGCGGGCAATCCAAGCCAACCCAACACCGAGGCGAGCAACGGCAGAAACTGGATCGCGTGCATCGGCATGCCGTGGGCGAACTTGAGGACGCCCGCCTCGCCGTAGGTGTACGGGGGCCGGCCGAGCTGAACCTGGCTCTCCCCGACCCATTCGATCCAGAACCCAAGCAGGCAAGAGAGTGCGAGGAGACCCATCCCGAAGCGGATCGCGACGCCAAGGTCGGGTCTCGCGAAGCGGGCCCGCAAGCATCGCCAGGTCAGCCACCAGATGTAGACGCTCAGAGCCAAAGCCGTCGTCTTGATGGCAAACAGGATCGCCGCGTCCTGCGGGGTCGAGCGGTTGAAGTGGGAGGGAACGCCACGCCACTGCTGCAGGCAGATTAACGCGACTTCGGTCACGATCGAAACCGCGAAGAGACGCGTGACCAGCAGGTCGTGTCGGGAAGGACGGAGCTGGCCAAGCACCCATGCGAGGGAAACGCAGGTCACCCCAGACGCCAAACAGAACAGAATCGGCTTCCGCCAAGACACCTCACCCTGCCAGCTGCCCCCAAGAACAGCCCAAACAAGGCAGTGCAAGACGAACCCGGCTGCGAACACCACGGCCGTCGTGGTCAGCAAACCTTCTGAGGCGTTGCCGCCAAATCGCAAGGCAAGCGTTCTCTCGGGGCGTGCGGTTTGGCCTCCAGCCACGGTTTGGGTCTCTGCAAGTATGAGGGCGGCGAGGATACGGTGGTGCGGGCGCCGAGCTGTGGGCTGTCAGATCCGGCAGATTCTAGGCAAGGCGCCGCCAGTCGCCCAACGCTGTCTCCTGCTCGCCTGCCAAGATCGCTTCGCCAAACCGATGCAGAGCTACAACCGGAAGTTGTGTGCGATTTGTACGCATTCCAACCTGAAGTAGCGCGCAGGATCGTCCTCGTGTCGCAGGCAGAGCGGATCGATTGGAGGCGTCAATCAAGACTCTTAGCCGACCGATCCGATGCGGCATCGCCCGGCTGGCTGGCTAGCTTTGGCTTGTTGCGCAGCGGCTCCGTCAGTGCGCCACAGGTCAATGCGTGGCTAAGGTTACGCGTCTCCCACCAAGTCTTCGCGTCTTCCTGGGTCCAAGAGCCTGCCGCAACGCAATTCGCCAGCATTGCCTCCAACTTGGCGACCGTCTGAGGCCGCTGCGCGGGATCCTTTTCCAGGCACTGCAGGACGATCGTGGCCAGGTCTTCGTCGACTGCGGCGCCTGCCCGGGCGGAGAGGGGCTCGGGCGGCTCCGACAGTTGCTGCACGCAGATGGCGGCGACGTTGGAGCCCTGGAAGACAGGCGTCCCGGTGACCAGGTAGTACGCCAGGGCTCCGATCGAGTAGATGTCGCTCCTCGAGTCTATAGCGGCCGGGTGCTCGATTGCCTCTGGCGACATATATAAGGGCGTGCCGGCGAGACCGTCCGGGCCGTCGGCGAGGTGAGCATCTGTGGCGTCCTTGACCAACCCGAAGTCAAGCAGTTTGGCAAAATCGTACCTCCCACCCCGCTTGCAGAGCATCACGTTGGCTGGCTTGATGTCCCGATGGATCAGGCCGGCCGAATGCGCTTCCTGCAGCGACCCGCATACCTGCCGCAGGATCGCAATCGCCCGTCCGGCAGGCAGCGGACCGTCGGCCTTGACAATCCGGGCGAGGTCGAGCCCCTCTAGGAATTCCATCGCGTAATAGAAGACGTTGTCTGGGGTGTGTCCGAAGTCGTAGATGGCAATCGTGTTGGGGTGGGTCAGCTGAGATGTCAGTTGCACCTCCTTCTCAAAGTTTGCGATTGCCGCTGCGCTGCTCCGGTCTTGGGGGAGGAGTTTCACCGCCGTGGGACGGCGCAGCAACGCGTGCGAGGCCCGGTAGATGACCCCCATGCCCCCTTGGCCAATCTTCTCTTCGAGCGTGTACTGACCCAGCCGTTTGATTTCTCGCTCTGCCCGTCGGACACGCGCCCGGAGCTTCCCCATAACCCTCGCGTACAGCAGGTTGCCGCCTGCCGCAACCACCCCCAATCCGAACAAGGCGGCGAGCAGGTTCCGTAGGAGCAGGCCAGGGGCGTACGCCTCGGCGTAGTCCATCTTGGTGACGACGCCGAACGAGAGTTCGGGGATCCAACGCCCCACGCCAACCACCAGCTCTCCACGGTAGTCCTCGTAGCCTTGTAGGTTCCTGGCCAGGGCGTCCTTGTCGTTCCGTCCCGACATCAGCGTGTGGGCTGCAACCCCCGCGCCTTGGCTGGCGTCGGGGGTTGACGCCTCTGCGTCTCGCCGCCCGGGGAGCAGCACGCGGTCGGCCACGCGGACGTTGAGCACAGCCGTCGAACAGGGGGCGTCTTGAAGGACGCCACTCGACCTGAGCTCGTCGTCGAAGCGGCTCTCAGAGATCATCCAGCCAGCCGCATCGTACGCAAAGGTCTCGCCGGTTTTTCCAGACCGGGCGACCGACAGCATCTGGGTGAACTGCTTCTGCGGCGCGATTCCAAACGCCAGGGCGGCGACTACTTCGCCAGCCTCGCCATGCACCGGCGCCGCTACGAACATCATCGGCGGCCTCTCGAGTTCCGTGGCGTCCTCCGATAGCGTCGGCCGATGGGGGCGCGCTACGACAGGCTCGCCGCTGACGATCTTGGGGAGGTACTCATTCCAAAGCGGCGACGCGTCTGTGCCTACGAGGCCGGGGAAACCGTCGAGGAGAACTCTCGCCTTCAGATCCACGACCGCGTAGTCGACGTATTCAAACCCCGAAGCCGCTTCGGCAAGCAGCTCGGCCAGGCCGCTCTGCGACGCCGCCTCGACCAGCTCTCCCCCGGTCGCGCCACGCTCGCCGAGTTGAACAAGCTCCGATACGGCCGCCGCCACGGCGGGCTCCTGGGCTAAGAAACTAGCGATCCGCTGCTGCTCGTCGACCCACATGGTGAGCCCCTTGACGGACGCGTCGAGGATGGCGGTCAGCTTCGAGTCGACCAGTCTCGTGCCCAGCCGACCGACCTCACGGAATGCGGCGGCGCCGCCAGCTAGAACCAAGAACGCCAGCGCGAGAGGCAGCACCCACCCAGATGATGGTCGGAAGGTCCCGGACGTGAACTGCGAACCAATGCCAGATAAGGCGTTGCCCATGGCCGATGTCCGATTCTAACACAGAAGCCCGTCACCCCGTCCATCTCTCGAATCGCCGGATGGCTACCGAGGCTTGGGCCTCCTTGATCTTACTTCATCGTCCTATCCCGGGTCGAGCTGGGGTCCGTGGCTCGCGAGGCGCTCGACAATGCTGGCGGCGATTTCTCTTGGCCCGGCGCCCGAATCCGTGGAGAACAGGAGGTCGGGGTGTTCGGGCGGTTCGTAGGGGGCATTCACGCCGGGGAAGTCGGCGATCTCCCCGCGTTCGGCGGCCAGGTAACGTCCCGTGCTGTCGCGTTGTTGGCACACCTCCAGCGGAGCGGTGAGGTGGACGTGGCAGAACCGATGCGGTCCCACCAAGTCTCGCGTGCGCTTGCGAACCTCGTCCTGCGGGGCGACGAAAGCGGCGATGCAGATGACGCCAGCGTCGTTCAGCAGCTTGGCAATCTCGGCCGCACGTCGCAGGTTCTCCGACCGCTCTTCGGCAGAGAACCCGAGGTCCCGACTAATGCCGAATCGCATATTCTGACCGTCTAGCAGGACGCACTTCTTGCCGGAGTTGAACAGCAGCTTCTCAAGCTCCAGGGCGAGCGTTGTCTTGCCGGACCCGCTGAGTCCGGTGATCAGCACGGTGTAGGGCGGGTGTTGGTAGCGCGCCGCCCGCTCTTGGTCGGAGATGAGGCTGGTCGCTCGCTCGAGCCGAGCGCTCGCCGGCTGCTCGTCCCAGTGGTCTTCGCTACCCGCGCGGGGGTCTGAATCGAGCAACATCCCGGCGGCGACGGTCTCGTGTGAGATACGGTCGACCAGGATGAAGGAACCGGTCTCGCGATTCCGCCGATACGAATCGAATGCTATCGGATCGCGTAGCACCACCCGGCAACGCCCGATTTCATTCAAGCCCAGGTTGACGGCCGGAGACCGATGCAGCGTGTTCACATCGATCGCGTACCGCAAGCTCAGTTCGCCGGACGTGCGTTTTGTCGTGTGCTTGACCCAGTACTGTCTGCCCGGCGTCATCGGCTGCTCAGCCATCCACACGATCATCGCGTCCGCCTCGCGGCTGACGCTGGGGGGGGTGCCCGGACGAGCGAGCATGTCGCCGCGAGACACATCGATCTCGTCGTCGAGCGTGACGGTCACTGCCTGCGGGGCGGCGGCCGCGGGCAGGTCGCCATCCCGAGTGACAATCCGCTTGACGCGTGCCTCCTTGTTGGACGGCAAAACCACCACCTCGTCGTCTACCCTCAGCGTGCCCGACGCGACCGTGCCAGAGAAGCCGCGGAAGTCAGGGGTCGGTCGGTTGACCCACTGCACCGGAAACCGCAGCTCGCGGAGGTTCGCGTCGGCTCCAACGTAAACCGTTTCTAGCAGCTGCAGGAGCGATGCGTCCTCGTGCCAGAGCATGTTCGAACTCGGGACGGCGACGTTGTCGCCACACAGGGCCGACAGCGGCACAAACCTGATGTCGGGGATCTCGAGCTTGCTGGCAAACTCACGGAACTCGTCGCAGATGCTCTCGAACACCGACTGATCGTAGTTGACCAGGTCCATCTTGTTCACCGCCAGCACAACGTGCCGGATGCCGAGAAGCGAAACGATGAACGCGTGGCGCCTGGTTTGGGTCAGCAGCCCTTTGCTGGCGTCGACAAGGATGAGCGCCAGGTTGGCGGTCGAAGCGCCGGTCGCCATGTTGCGGGTGAACTGCTCGTGCCCCGGCGTGTCGGCGATGATGAACTTGCGTTTGGACGTAGCGAAGTAGCGGTAGGCGACATCGATCGTGATGCCCTGCTGCCGCTCGTCCTCGAGGCCGTCGAGCAGCAGAGCGCAGTCAAGCTCCTGGCCGGTCGTGCCGTGCTTGCGGCTCTCGCGCTGCAACGCGGCGATCTGGTCGTCGTAGACCGCCCCGGCTTCTAGCAGCAACCTGCCGATAAGTGTGCTCTTCCCGTCGTCGACGCTGCCGCAGGTGATGAACCTCAGAAGCTCTTTGTCGGAGTGGTCGGCGAGGAACCGCTTTCCAATGTCGTCGGCAGGGACCGGCGTGCTTGCTTCAATCATGGGATGTACCTAGGGTCTGAGTGCGAGAAAACAACCGACGCGGCTGGTCGTTTAGAAGTACCCCTGCCGCTTCTTACGTTCCATCGCCGCCGCTTCGTCCCGGTCGATGGCGCGGCCCTGACGCTCGGAGAGCCGCGTCGTCAGCATCTCGTGGACGATCGCTTCCACGGTGGTCGCGGTCGACTCGATCGCCCCGGTGACCGGGTAGCAGCCGAGCGTGCGGAATCGAACGGTCTTCATCTCCGGCGTCTCGCCGTCCCGCAGCCGCATCCGCTGGTCGTCGACCACAATCAGGTCGCCGTCGCGTTCGACCGTTGGCCGAGGCTCGGCGAAGTAGAGCGGCACGATAGGGATCTGCTCCTGCAGGATGTACTGCCAGATGTCCAGCTCGGTCCAATTAGAGAGCGGGAACACCCGGAGGCACTCGTCCGACTTCTTCCACGTGTTGTAGAGGCCCCACAGCTCGGCGCGTTGGTTGCGGGGGTCCCATCGGTGCTGGTGGTCGCGAAACGAGAAGACACGCTCCTTGGCTCGGGAACGCTCCTCGTCCCGGCGCCCCCCGCCGATCGCCGCGTCGAAGCCGTGTTTCGTGAGGGCCTCTCTCAGTGGTTGGGTCCGCATGACATCGGTGTAGACGCTGCTGCCGTGGTCGAACGGGTTGATCCCCGCGCGAACGCCCTCCTCGTTCACATACGCGATGACGTCCAGCCCGAGTTCACGGCGTGCGTGCCGCTCGCGGAACTCAATCATTTCCCGGAACTCCCACGTCGAGTCGATGTGCAGCAAGGGGAAGGGAGGCTTGCCGGGGTAGAACGCCTTGAGCGCAAGGTGCAGAATCACCGACGAGTCCTTGCCGATGGAGTAGAGCAGCACCGGGTTGTCTAGTTCGGCGATCACCTCACGGAGAATATAGATGCTCTCGGCCTCGAGCATCGCCAGGTGCGCAGACCTCTCGTGGTGCTGGCTAGTCTGTCGGTGCAGGGCTTGTGCCGGGGCGGCGGCTTCAGACATGGGACGCTTCTCCGTGGGGCAGTCGATGGCGATCGGTTGGCGGCGTGCAGGTTCTCGCACCGCGCGAACGGGCGCAGCGGCGGCGGGCCGGGCGCTAGCCCAGGAGCGGACGAAACGTGTCCCGACCCGCGTCGTACGCGAGGAACACACCGCTCTCGGCTCGGTACAGCAGTCCGTGGACGCTCAACTCCCTTGACGAACAGCGGTTCGCCACCTGGGGGACCTGCAGCAACTGCTGGACCTGCAAGGCGAACCGTTCTTGGGCGGCGAGGATCCTGGTGTTGCTTTGTTGCACGCCACTCAACAGAGTCTGATAGCTGTCTCTCGACGCCGCCGCGGCGAGCGACGCCCTGCTCTGCCGACCACCGGCCAGGGTGTGCCCCACGAGCACCACCTGGTGGAGGCCCGTCTGTTCGACCGCCCAGGCAATCGCCGTCGGGAGGTGTTCCCCGTCGAAGTCCCACACGTCCTGGGAGGCTTCCAGGACCACGGCCGCTTCGCCATCGAGCGCCGCGGTGAGGTCCGAGAGCATCTTGGGGTCGTTGTGCGCGACGACCAGGCACTCGATCGGGCGGGCGGATTCGGCGATCGCGGCCTCAAGAGCCGCAGCATGCGGGTTCTGCGGGATCGGTAGGGTGGTAACGCTCATGGCAATCTCTCCTTAACGATGGTGAATAGGGTTTCGGTTCGCGGCGGGGACGCTCTCAGGCCACCGGTTCAAGGCCGGCCGGCGTCGAGAGCGGTTCCCACTGCTGGCGTTCGGAGTAGCGGAAGTAGACGCCGTCCTCGATAGCGACCAGTTGCATCCACCCGTTGGAAACCAGGTCAGAGACCTCGCGGTGCTTCGCTAGGACTCCCTCAATCGCGGCCCGCGGCGCAGCGATCATCCCCAGCAGCCGCAAGGGGTGGTGCTGGTAGTGGGCGCCGTCGTGAACCGACTGCCAGGGCAGCCCGGTCATCAGGTCGCCGCCGTTTCCGGAGAGGACCCCGAACTGGCCCACCACGTTGTGCACCGTCTTGTTGCCGCTGCCGAAGTGCACGGGGTCAACCGTCGAGGCGTAGTACTGCATATTGATCCAGTTGGCCACCACCAGCGGCGCCGTCATGATTTGCTCCAGGACGGCGAAGCCCTCGTCTCGGCTCCAGTCGTAGCTGTGCAGGAACACGCGTCCGTCGAGTGATGCCCGCTTCGTCAGGTCGCGAGGAGCGGCGATGAACGCGGCGTTGCCAGCCAGTCCCCACTCGGGGCGAACCTCCGACCAGTCAAGACTCCGCCGCACCAAGTCTTCGACCCCCCTCCCCGGAAGCGTCGCCAGTCGCTCAACAGCGGTCTGCTGGGACGCAAGGTCTGCGTGCCGCTGAAGTTGCTGCAGGTCGTCCTCGTGGGAGGGAGGCAGCTGGTGGAGGTCGAAGAACTGCAGCTTGTCGGTGGTCGTGTTGTGCAGCGCGGCGACAAACCGAGTGTCGGCCGGGACCGCGATGCCTCGTTCGGCCAGCCCAAGGCGGACGTGCGGCTGGTTCAGCAGCTTCGCGGCGAGCCTGGCGTTGGATTCCCCGGAGTGGCCGCCGCACGCGCCGCAGTCGAGCCCTGCCTTCAAGGGGTTGTTTTCGGTCTGGCTGCCGTGACCGCAGAACGCGACCAGGCGAGCGAAGTTGTCGACAATCCCAATGCCGCGCAGGATCGATTCCGCCATGTCTACCTGCTCACCCGGGCCGACGCCCTGCTGTGGGAGTCCGGCGAGCGAAGGGGCGAGCTGATCACGCTCGGCCCGACGCACGCCGTCAAAGCGGCCGGGCCGACCCCGGTTAAGCCGCAGCGTCCGCGCGATTAGCTTGAGGCCGTACAGCATTCCGGCCGTCTCAACGAACGCAAAGGCGCTAATCGCCGACGCCTGAAAGCCCTTCCAGGTCTTTCTCATAAGACGCACGAGCGCACGCCGCTGGTGGGTCTTCGCGATGAGCGCTTGGTCGTGCGTCTCAAGCTCTTCGTAGACCCGGAATTTCGGTGAGATCAACACGGGGACCTGCGGGGAGCCTTCCTGTTCGCCAAGTTCCAAAAATTCGATGGGCAACCCGAAGAACCCAGCAAACCCGTACGTCTCGACGCCGCTGGACGCGGCCTCCAGGCGTCGACGGACTCGCTCCGAGCGGACGTCGATGCAGAATACCATCTGGGCCAGAGCCGGTGCGTCGTGAACCCGTGGCGCAGCCTCGGGCCGGCTCTGGAGGCCGCCGACAATCTGCTTGCGGAACGCTATCTCGCATGCTCTCAGCAGGGCGTAGCGAAGAAGGGCCTCGCCCGACGGCTGCCCGGCTTCAGCGCGAAGCTTATTGTGACGACTCACGACAGAATCCCAGTCGACTCGGAAGTCGAAGTGCTCGGCCAGAGCGACCTCGTGGGCCAATCGCATCGCTAGCAACCCGACCAGGTCGGTGTCTACCCTGCCCTGCTGCTCAAGCTGGCGGTCCTGGCGCCTTGTCCAGGCGGTCCAGCCAGGGGTCGCGAGCGCCTCGCACAGGAGGAAGTCCGTCCACAACTGTTCTGGGACGCCGAGACGCGACAGCAACGCCGCCACGGCGTCCTGCGGCTGGTTGGGAAGCTTTGATACAAAGCGGCGAAACCCTCGGACGCCGAGTATCTCGAAGGTCCGGTTGTGCTGAGCCGCGGCCCGCCAAGCCTGGTACAGAGGCAGCTCCCGCCACCCGCTCTGCCAGACTGCCTGGCCCTGATCGTAGTGCGAGGCGCACTGCTGGGAGACCGCTTCGCACACCCGCCGCGACCAGTTCGACCCCGTGTGGGAGTCGTACGTCTCAGCAAGCGTCCTGACCGCTCGGTTGGGTTCGCCCGACTTCGTGAAGTCAGCGTCAGCGGTGGGAACAGCCCCCTGGGGTCCTGCTAGGAACGCCAAGACCTGGTTGACGTCGATCCGTTCGGACCCCGTCACGCCAGCGGCGACCAGTTCGTCGACCGCCGCTTCGATGTCCTCCTTCGAGAACGAGCCGCCGTCGAACTGCTGGCGGTAGTAGTCGCCGGACATCAGCAGCTCGACGTCGGACACCGACCGCAGCGTGTGGCGCGCCCCCAGAAAGTCCTGCGTCGCGTAGCCCAGGTAGGGGTTCACCGCGACGTAGTCTTTCAGCGGCCATACCGGGGCGATGCGGTTCTGGACTGCCGTCAGCGCCTCGTAGACGGCGGTCGAGGGCTGTTTCGGCGGGCTCTGGTCCCGGGGGCCGAGCGCCGGTTGGGGCTGGGAGCTAAGGGTGGTCATGGCGTGTAATCCGTTTCTAGCGAGAGTGTTTATTGGTGGCGTCTGTTTCGGTCGCTTCGCAAGTCCCCCTACCGAGCGGCGGCGAAAACGCGTTGAAACAAGGCGTCGACATAGAACCCGTTGGCGGCGTGAACCCGGGCGGCTTCTAGCCATTGGGGACGAAACCTCGCGACGACCGCGACGTGCAACGCCAGCAGTGCGACGAACGCACCGGCGATAGCGAGGGGCGCTGCCGCCATGCCTGGTTGAATCAGCGGGGCGACCGAGGACCGAGCGATGAAATGCTGGACCACTAGGTAACCGCCGATGTAGGTCAGGCAAAGCAGCGAGAGGGCCGCGAGCCCGCCGGTGGCCGCCCTCGCTCCGCCGCACGCCAGCACCCGCCACCCCCATGTCGTGAGGGCGAGGCACAGCAGGAAAGCCAGCACCAGCCCACCGGGCTTGCTGGACGCGTGCACCCCAGCCGTCTCCGCCACGGTCAGGTAGGCCACAGCGACCGCGGCCCCCGCGGCGACAAAGCAGGCGGCGCTCCTCGCGATGCCCGGCGTCAGCGACCTGGCGCCCCCGGTGGCCAAAGAATCAGCGACGACGCTTCCGCTGCTGAGAAAGGCGTGCGCCTTGTAGAGCGAATGGGCAATGATGTGCAGCATGGCTGCGGAGTAGGCCCCCAGGCCGCACTGCAGCATCATGAACCCCATCTGAGCGATCGTCGAGTAGGCCAGCGCCCGCTTCACGCTGGGCTGGGTCATCATCACCACGCCGGCGAAGCAAGCCGTGAATCCGCCCACCAGGGCCAGAGTTGTCAGCGCGGCCGGGGCCGAAGCGACCAAGGGGCTCATTCGAATCATCAGGTAGCCGCCCGCGTTCACGATCCCCGCGTGCATCAACGCCGAGACCGGCGTCGGGGTCTCCATGGTGTCGGGAAGCCAAGTGTGGAACGGGAACTGCGCCGACTTCGTTGCGGCCCCGAGCATCAGCAACCAGCCAATTGCCGCCTGGACGGCAGCGGACTGCGTCGCGCCGGCCTGGCCGACGCTGTCAAACAGGGCGGACAGCTCTAGCGTCCCGAACGAGCGGAAGGTCAAGACCAGCGCGGACACCAGGAAGACGTCCCCGAGCCGGCTAATGGCGAACTTGGTCCACGCCGCACGGTGGGCAGACTCCCGGCGCCGGTAGTGCAAGAGGAGCTGGTGCAGGCCGAAACTCGTCATCACCCAAGCAGCGAAGAACAGCAGGAGGTTGCCGGCGATCACCATCAGGGACACGGCCCCGATCGTGAAACCCAGCCAGCGAAAGTAGCGGCCCTGCAGGGCCTCGCCGTCGAGGTACCGAACCGAGAACCGGCTTACGACCAGACCGACGAAGCTGACCAGCGTCAGCATCAACGCCGAGGCCCCGTCGTAGTACACGCTAAAGCCGAGTGGCGCGTCGTGCAGGTCCTCAAACACTGAAAAGGCAAGCGGCGCTCCGGCCGAGGCCAGGTAGGCTAACGCCAGAATGCAAGCGAGCAGCAGCTGGGCGGCCACCAAAGTGGTCGTGGCCACACGCAGCCGACCGACGTTGGCGTTCGCAACGCTCGACGGGAGAAACGCGGTGGTGAGTAGCCCCAGGACGGGGGCGATCAGCAGTGCAACAATCGTGTTCATGGCGAGGCTACTCCTAGTCGACGGCGACCGGGCCGCCATCCGACTTGCTCGTTGGGCATAAAAAAAGCCGGGGTGAGCAAGCGATGAGCTCACAACCCGGCACGTCCGTGCGGCCATGCTGACCGCCGCGGCTTAGCTCAGTTGATGTGTTTCGGTTTTCGGCGATGCGTGGCGCGGGCGTGGCTTGGCCCGCTCTTTTTCACCCATGCGACAACACGTGCCGGGAGCAAACTCTCCCGCCAGACATAAAAAAAGGCCGGCAGGCTGCGTCACGCAACCGTCCGGCCTTTTTGCACGGGCATTTCCGTCCCGTGCAACTCGAACCTGAATGAATCGTACCGATTGACATCCGAAAGCGGAGTTCAACGCGGCTGCTCAAGTCATCGGTTAAAGATTAGAAGCGGCGTTAGCCCGCGTCAAGTGGAAGCGGAAAAAACTCTCAAAATCTTAGGAGCTGCTCGCCAAATCGGGCGCCCTTTCGAGCGTAAACACAATGACCCGCTCGCCAGTCCGGGAGCTAATGTCGGTGTGCAGGCTGACGACATCCACCCCCAGGATGTCCTTGATCACCGCGTCAAGGAGCGGGCGCCCCTGCTCGATCAACTGCTGCCTAAGCTGTTTGATCAGGTACCGTGATCGTTCACGATCTTCGGACTCCGACAGCTTCATCTCGGCGGGGGTGAGAACATTTTTCAGCCGCACGAGCACCAAGTCGTCGACGATGTACGACCGCGTCTCCAGCGGCCCGCGCCCCATGAACTCCTTCTCAAAACGGATAATCGCTTGGCTGATTTCCCGTTCGATCTCTCTCTTGCTCTTCACCGCAGCGACCTCGTGCAATGGCGTGGCGGACCGACCCTTCTGGTCTACCGGCTCGACCGCGGTTCGGCAAGCCCAGCGCTGACTTCTTGCTCCAGCGTCTGGCTGTCTTGACGTTCCCACTCGCTTGGCGGCGGCGAACTTGGGAGGGCCGCACGAGGGTTGGCGTGGGGCTCCCGCCACCGGCCTTTCCACGACGCTGCCGGTGGGCCCGAGCGGTCCTCGTAGTGGGACCGACCACCAAGAATCAGAAGAGGAGGGAGTTACCTTGCGTTGGCTTGGCTCGCCGATTGCACGCGCACCCCTCTACCAAGTCCGCTTCCCAGAGCCGAATCTGACAGCGAACTGTTCTGCGCCGGTGCTCCCGGGTCGCTCGCCACATCCTCGGTGTCACCGGCCGCGACCTCGGCAGTGCTTTGGTCGAGTGAGGGCGTTCGATATCCGTAGTGCAGCAGCAGGGAAGGCTCGTCGATGGCCGCTTCGGCTGGTCGGTCGCTGAACCGGACGTCGTCTTCGCGACCCCCGGTCTGGTCGGCCAGGGCGGCGTCGACCAGCAGCACCGCCAACCCCTCCGTTGACCCGGACTCTGCCGGCGGAGCCTCTTCGTTCATCAGCTCCTCGATTGCGAACCACCGGGGCGAGCACGTCGCGTCGGAGTCGTCGGCAAGATCCAACAAGGGCAGCGCCGCGGCGACCGGCTGAGGGGAGGCGTTCCCGTAGTTGGCGCTCCAAACGGTCTGGTCGGCGTTATCAACGAGCCCATTGCCGCTGCCGTCGGCGGACGTGAAGGGGGCGACCGAGGCGTCGATTGAATCCCGCCAAATAGTGTAGTCGGCCGCGTCGACCACGCCGTTCACGTTGTAATCGCCTGGCAACTCCGGAGGGGCAAAGATGACAAGACTGCCGGTCTCCAAGGATTCCCCCTGGTTTCCTCTCCCGTCGGTCGGCGTGAGCCGGAGCCGGTACACGCCCGATGGCAGGTGACCGGTGGCTAGCTCTGCCGTGTGGGACCAAACATAGTTGCCAGCGACGTCGTAGTCGCCTGCGGCGCCATTGGCGGCTTCGAACTCTGTGCCCAGATCCTGCCAGGTCACGCCCTGATCGCCGCTGACCTCGATACGGACCCAGTTGTCTTCCTGAGGGGTCCACTGATCAGACAGGCCCGTTCGCCAATCGTCGGTCATGGTCCAAGACACGGCGATACTGCTGCCGGGGGTGTTCACCATGGGCGAACCTGCCGTGAGTTCCGGCTCAATCATGTCCCCAAAGGACTGCAGGACTCGGACGCGGTCGATGGGAACGTTTGCTCCGGTCAGGCGGAAGTCGGCGTCGCCATTCTGGCGGTCGCCGAAAAACGCGTCGTCGAGGTAGAAGCGAGCCGTGCGCCACTCGCCACTGTCGTCGATCGCGACCGGTGTGGCGTTCTTGTAAGTACTGCTGGTTGAGTCGTACTGGAGGTTCAGCTGGCTGCCGCCTACGTCCTGATAAACCACCTCAACGACCGCGTTCAGGCCGGCATGCACATCGTTCGCGTAGGTTGGATCAACGTTAAAATACATGTAGAGCGACTCCGGCGTTCCGGATACCGCGCGAGCGGACCGCCCGCCACTACTGGTGGCGGCCGTCTGGCCATCGCCCGCTAGCTCTATTTGACGTAATCCCCGCTCGCTGTTGACCGAGCCGAGGGAAGCATCGACCGTCAGGGCGTTCTCCTTCAAAACGCTGATGCGACGGATCAGCAGGTTCCCATCGAGGGCCGTGACTCGGAAGTCGGCGTCCCCCTCCTGGCGATTGGCGAACCGGGCGTCGATGAGCTCGAAGCGGTGGGTCCGCCAGTTGCCGCTGCCGGTCATGACGGCGTCCGCGGCGGCGGTGTGAGGGCTGCCGACGCCATCGTACTCTAAGCTAAACTGCCCGGTCACCAGATCGAGGTACTCGACCTCGATGGTGATGTCCCTGCCATCGACTTCGTCGATCAGAAAGCTGTCGTCAACCCCGAAGTAGAGGAAAGAGTCGTTCGAACGGATTGCGGGCGACACCGTCCCTCGCACCGGCACGTCAACGATCTCAGCAGTGCTCTCTGGCGTCTGCACGTTTGCTAGACGATCGGGTCTTTGAGGCTCCCAACGGGCCTCGCCTCCGGTGTTCGAGCGATTCTGAAGGGCGTGTTCGGTTGGCGTTGCATTGCCGATCGCCGCCTTGCCCTGCAGGGCCTGCTTTGCCGCCCCCGTGAGCGCCATCCACCAGTCGTTCGGCCGCGGGTCGCTGACTTGGTAAGTCAGGGGATTTCCTTGCGAATCGGTGTCGGGAACCGGCGGGTCGTCGGTCGCGGGGATTAGATTGGTGCCCTCGTCGTACTCGTCGAACATCCCGATGAATAGCCAGGGAGCGTCGGTCTCGTTGACCGCGTCGTTGAGCATCCGCCAGTAGAAGTCTCCGTCTTCCCGATCCCTCGACGTCGCGGCGCTGCTGTTCTGCAGGTGCGTCCACGAGAACCCTGGGAAGACGTGCGGCACGTGCGTCGTGACGCCGCTGAGAATCCCTTCGTCAGGCGCGTAGGAGTCGCCCCCCTTCCAGTAGCCCTGCCAGGGGATGTAGGCGTCGTGGAGTCCGGCGTTGCCGACCTGGAGAGACGACTCGGTGTGTCGGCCCGCCCCGATGACATAGACGCCCCGCGACTGGAAGTAGTCGATCAGGTCTTGCTGCTGCGCCGTCGAGTAACCGTTGGTGGGACCAACGTAGAGGCCAAAAATGGCCACGACCGGCTTGCCGTCCTCGCGCTGGTAGTGCGAGTCGTTGAGCATGTCGAGCCCGTTGACGTCGGTCAGGTACTCCCAGTCGTCCTTGACTTCCTGGATGACCTGATCGCGTTGGCTGGTCGAGCCGCCGTTCTGGATGTCGTACTCGATTGCCCAGGTGCGACCGGCCTTGTGCGCGGCGTCTCGGGCGTTCACCACCGGCCACTGAGGCTCGCCCGCGTAATCGCCGCCGAAGATCCTCCGCATGAAGGAATCGCGAAAACGCTGAACAAAGGCGCCATCGATGTCGTGCTCCCGCATCCATTGGAAGTGGCGGTCGACAACCGATGCGTTCGCCGAGGAGAACAAGTAGGCCTGCTCGCCCCGGGCAGTTTGTACGCCGGGGACGGGGAACAGCTCGCTGGCGTCGTAGTCGTTGGGGTCGGGCCACTGTTCCACGGACCAATCGCCGGGTCCGCCCCAGTGGACGTACCCCTCGTCGGCTGGATCGTTGGGGGTGTTGAACCACCCTTGGTAGCCCGCCAGCACCTTCCCCTCAAGCGTGGCGGCGTCTACCGGCCGGCTTGGCCCCGAGTAGGGCCGTTCCCACGGCGGCGACCACGCCCACTCCAAGCCGCTATCGGGAAACGGCGTGTCGGAGATCTCGACCGACAAGACCGGCGTTCCAAAAGCCACCACTCGGAAGTCGCTACCGTTAGTCCCGTTCGCGAACTGCGTGCTGTCGAGGTAGTGGTGCGAGCTGACGAACTCTTGGGTGTCGATTCTTGTCGACCGCGTGTGGAAGTCAGTTGGGTCGAAATTCTCGCGGGTGCTGTCGTACTGCACCCGCAGCGTGCCGGTCCCCTCGTCGAAGTAGTCCACCTTGACGTAGAGGGGGTCTCCTTGGGTGTAGCCAGCAAACGCGGCGTAGGGGTTCAGGTTGTAGTAGAGGTAGGCCGGACCCACAGCGACTGCTTCGCCAGCGCGGGCTTGCAGGCTCCAAGTCCCGTCGCCGGCGTTTGAGGAGGGCGTGTTGAACGTCAGCGACGCCAGCAGCAACCGGCCCTCGAGCTGTTCAACACGGCTCTGGCGGTGCGATTGCGTTCGGCGAACGCTGGACGCGGGGCGATAAACTTGCGCAATTCGTTTCAATACCGAGCTGCTGAGGGACATCGGGCTCTTCTTCTGTGTCAATCCGACCACAGGCCGCTGCTTGGCCGTTGAATAGAAGAAGCTGCCACAGGTCGCTAAGGCCTGTGGCAGCTTCTCTTCAGGTGAATGCGATCGCTCGCTAATCAGCCGAGGGATTAAATGCGACGAATTCCCAAGGCGACCGAAGCGGCAAAACTGGCTAGCAGCAGCCCGGTCGGTTCGGGGATGGCGTACGCCGTGGTGAACCCGGGGTTGCGGGTCAAGTCGATAGCCAGGTTCGACATGCCGAGCACTCCCTTGGCGCCGATTTTATTAGCGTTGGCGTAGTCGGTCAGGACGCCGACAAAGTCGCCCGGCAGGGTGAGTTCGCCGGACCCTTCGATATTGATGGACGAGCCGTCCTGGATAGACGGCAGCCCGGCGGCGCTCGAGATGTTGAACAGCGACAGCAATCCGCCATCAAGAATGTCGACGGTGGCGGCGCCGCCGGTGGGCGTCGACGCGTTGTCGGTGCCCAGGCCGAGGATGCCCCCGGTTTGAGAGATTGTTCCGCTGATACTGATTGTTGCTGTCCCCGTAACACCCCACCAGAAGTGGCTGTCGGCGGTGATCGTGCCGCCTGCCTCGACGTCGATCGTGCCGTTTGAGCTTCCATTGGCGGCCCACAGAATGCGGCCGACTTCGACGGCGCCGCCATTCATAACGACCAACGATCCCGTTGCGTTCGAGTTGTTGTTGCCAGCCAGCAGGTCCGTGACGGTTGTGAGCACACCGCCCGAGTTGACCTCGACGACGCCGCTTTCATCGACGCCTATCTGGACACGGTTGACGGCAGGGACGGCCGTGGTGACGGACACGGTGTTGTTCCCAAAATTGATGCGGGCGTCGTCGCCCGCTCCGGGCAGTCCGGGCCCGGGGGTGACGCCGTCGTTGTTGGGATTCAGACCCCAACCCGGCGAGGAGCCATCGGTTACGGCGCTCCAGTCACCGCTCTGACGGTAACGGAACACAGCGGCGGTCGCTTGGTCTGCCGCGCCCACGGCGACAATGACAAGAATCGAGGCCAGACGGCGAGTGGTTTTGAGCCAGTGCATTAGCGAAGTTCCCCTGAAAAGAGACGGAAAAGAAATCGGTGAAGACTCAGAGCTGTGTTGATTCGAATTCTTCCTTGGTGGCGGCGCCGAAACGCCACTTACCCGAAAGCCGCTGGCGAACCCTGACCGGCCACGAGTGGGCGTTGAGTAGAGAGCTTAATGACAAGAGTAATTCGAGTGTACCAAAAATGGTATGCTTGTCAAGCAGTGCGTCGTGTGGAACCGGACTGCGGACCTATTCACGCAGTGTCGATTCGATCACTTAGCCAAGGCGGCAGAGGCTTCCGGTCGATGGTGAATTGCAAGTCACCCGATTCCTGGACGTCAGCTATGATCGGGTGTGGGTAGGTTGCAGGCATGCCCTAGCGACCTGCTTGGCCTTGGCCGCCAGCTCCTCTTGCCCTGTCCTCCCCATCGACCTCAATGCCGCTCAGTTCGTTCGACTACGCCATACTGGCCGCCTACCTGCTGATTCTGCTAACCGTTGGCCTGTGGCTGCGGCGTCGCGCCTCGGCGGGACTTGACCACTACTTGCTTGCGGGGCGAGCGACGCCGTGGTGGCTGTTGGGCGTCTCGGGCGTGATGGACTTCTGGGACCTCGCCGGGTCGGTCATCATTGTCTCATTCCTTTACCTGATGGGGCCGGCGGGGCTCTTCATCGAGTTTCGCGGCGGCGCCGTGCTGATCTTGTCCGTCGTCATGCTGTGGACGGGCAAGTGGCGACGCCGCTCTGAGTGCCGAACCGGCGCCGAGTGGATGCGGTTCCGGTTCGGTGATGGACCCGCCGGCAGGCTCGCCCAATCGGCTCGGGCCCTGGCTGGGATCGCCTTGTTTATCGGCCTGGTTGCCTACGCGACGAAGGCGCTCGCCGTGTTCCTGTCCTCAATCGTGCCTCTCGCGCCGTCGCAGATCGGTTTAGCGGTTGTCTCGCTCGTCGCAGCGTACAGCGTCTTTTCGGGGTTCTACGGCCTTGTCGCTATCCAGGGAATCCAGTTCGTCTGCGTGTTGATCTCGACGGTCTCGGTGATCAGTCTCGCGGTCCTAGCGGTTCCTCCCCTCACTGAGCTTCGCGAGATCGCAATCGAAGTGACTGGGAACCCCGGTTGGGGGCAACTCGCGCCGGGCGACTCCTTGTCCCTGCCGCCGCTGTACGCCTCTTACGAGCCGCTATTGTTTCTTGCAACTGTCTACCTCGTGCGGAACGTGCTCTTCGGAATGGGGGCGGGCGACGACCCAAAGTGCTTCGCCGCGAAGCGGGACGCGGAATGCCCGAAGCTGCTGCTGCTCTGGGTTTCGCTGATCTCGCTGCGGTGGCCAACCATGATGGCGTTCGCGGTCCTCGCGATCGTTATCGCCCACGGCGACCAGCAGCGCGGAGTAGACTACAAGTTGGCCGCGCAATCCGTGCGGACGCACTACCCTGATGATGAGTGGGCACGCGTCGTCGCGAGCATCGGCAGCGCCCCAGACGCGCAGCCACGCGAGCTTCAGGCGTCGTTGCTTAGAACGCTCGGAGAGAATTGGCCGCAGCGTCTGGCCGAAGTGACCGAACAGGGTTTGCTGGACCCAGAGAGGCTCATACCCGTTGTGCTGGAACGGGCGGTCCCAACCGGCCTGCGGGGGCTCATTCTCGTCTCATTGCTGGCGGCGGCCACCGCGGGCTTGAGCGGTTGGCTCAACCAGGCTGCTGGGTTGTTTGCGAATGACATCTACCTCGTGTGGTTTCGGCCTAGGGCCGGGGCCACGGAGCAGATTGCCGCGACCTGGGCTGTCGTCCTGGCCGTCGTCGGCCTAGGCTACTTGCTCGCCTTCTCTTCGCGGACCGTGAACGAAATCTGGTCGTGGCTGACGATGGGACTGGGGAGTGGGCTGATTGCCGCTCAGATGCTGCCGTTGTACTGGCGCCGATTCAATGGTGTTGGCTTTGCTGCCGGATTGGCGGGGGGAATCGCCGCGGCGGCGGCCCATCGGATTGCGGTCCCGGGTCTGCCGCAAGGCTTCGCCTCGCTGAACGAGGAGTGGGTGCTTCTGTCCATCGTGCTGACGGCGGGAATGGCCGCTTCGATCGTAGGAACGCTGGCGTCACCGATGACCGACGCGTCGGTATTGCTGCGGTTCTACCGAAAGACGCTGCCCTTCGGGGCTTGGGGCGTCGAACGCGAATCGCTGACTACCGAGCAACAACGGGAGCTATCGCGGCATCACACCCGCGAGTTGTGCGCCCTGCCGTTTGCGCTGGTCTACCAAATCATGATCTTCCTGAGCCCGATGCTCATGTTGATCGGCGACTGGTCCGCGGCCGCCGCCTGTGGAGCCGCCGCGGCCGTCGCCATCGCCCTCCTGTGGGCGATCTACTTCTCTGGGCTCAACGCGGAAGCAGAACTTGTAGGTCAGATCCAGCGTAGCGAACCGGATTGAGGCTGCACTACCGAGACGCCTGGCGGCCTTTAGCTCTGGCGACAGGAGGGCCGGACGATTCTCCCTCGAGCAGCGGCAGGTTGGTTGGCTCGTAGAGCAACGGGTGCTTCCACTGACTCTTCGCGCCCCCCTTTTCGATCCAGTCGAGGCAGTTGCTGATGAACTCGGCGGCGTTGGGGCGTTCAAACGAGGTGATCGAGGGACTCAGGTACCTGCCGAGTCCCTCGTTGTCGATGGTGCACACGGACAGGTCGGTTCCGATTTCGATGCCGCGCGCCCTGGCTCCACGCACCACGCCGAGAGCCGCCGGCAGCGTAACGCAGTAGACGGCCGTCGCCCGGCCACGGTTCGACGCGAGCCAAGCATCAGCCGCCGACATCGCCCAGTGGAAAATGTTCTCTTCTGCTGAGCAAGGCTGATCGTGGAGTACTCCGTCGGGCAGTCCACGTTCGCTGAGCCACTCGCGCCAGGCGTCAATCCGCTTCTCGGTAATCGCGTTGTGGCCCTGGACATTCAAGCAGTCGATGCGGCTGTGCCCCAACTCGGCCAGGTGGTCCAGGAGAACAAACGTCTCGCGGGGCGGGAACAGCACGACCGAAGGCACGCCCAGGTCGGTCAGATCCTCTGACAGCGACACCAGTCCATCGGCGTTGGCGAAGAGGTTCGAGGTCCATTCGGGAATCGGCTCCGAGCTCGTGACCAGGAAGACCCCGTCGTACTCCCGAAGCGACTCGGTAATGATGGGATCATCCCAGTGGAGGTAGTTTTGCACTCGCACTCGAGCCTTGTGCGTTCGAGCCACGTGCTCCGATACCGAAAGCCACTGCTGAAGGTCGGGTGAGAACGAATCGGGCGCTAGCGATGGCGTCAAGAACGCGATCTCGACGGAGGGGCGCTCCTGGGCGACGCGCTTCAACCGCGGGCGGCAGTTGGGAGGCCGATCGACCAGCCCCCGCCTCTCGAGTTCTCCGAGCGCCTTACGCAGCGTGACGCGGCTCACGCCGCATTCATCGGCTAGGTCGCGCTCGGCCGGCAGGCCCCCTCGGGAATAGTCTCCGTTCGCGATGCGTCGCTCTAGCAGCTCGGTTACGTGAGTAAGTTTTGACTTCGCCATCGACCGCATTTCTCATTCAGCGTCCGCAGCATCAGCCCGACTGACATCGGGGGCGCTCTAGGTGGACAAACAATTCGACAGAAGATGCGCCCGTGCGGCCCGACCGCGAAGCGTACCCATGGCAGCTTTGGCGCAACGACGGGTCGGCCCGACTTCGGCGCCCCGGCTTCCCTAGCCCTCTCTTTTTTTCGGCAGTGTACTCATTGAAGTCAATGGAGTCTTGCCGAGCCCGCGGACCCCGTTGGGCAAGTGGGTCGTCGAACGCAACACCGAGCCTTCCTTCCTGGCCCCGCTTCCGAAAGAAATTCCTTTCTTTCTGATCGCAGGATGGTTGCGTTGTGTACCATTTTTGGTATAGTTGCGTCTGGCGGTGGGTCGCACGCGTTCTCATACTCACGACCTGCAGACCTGCTTTTCACTGTCTTTCGACCACTAGCTTCGGTCTTTCGATCAAGATTTGCTCTCCACTCTCAATGCGTCGTCATTCGGGCCTTAGCCCTCAGGCAACGCTGGCGGCGACCCGGCAACCAACCCATTCGATGGAGCTCGTCCAGCGGCCCAAGGGGCAGTCGGCCAAAGGCGAACTCGCAGGACAGGGGCAAGATCGTCCCACGGCGATTTTGCCCCTGCATTTCGTAGCCAACCACTTCTAAGGCCGTCATTTCAAGCCTTGCCCACGCCGCCTTGCGCCTGCGTCGATGATTCGAGCGGGGCTTGCGGGGAACTCGCTCTTACGAAGGAGACCCACTCCGATGCTTGACGAGAATTGGGATGCCCAGATGAGAGTCGCCACTCGGAGGCGAGCCGCGTTTCGCCGCGGGTTTACCCTCGTTGAGCTACTTGTGGTGATAGCCATAATCGGGGTGCTGGTGGCGTTGCTGCTCCCCGCGGTCCAGGCCGCGCGGGAATCGGCGCGACGCGCCCAGTGCATCAATCAAATGAAGCAGTTCGGGCTGGCGATCCTTAGCTACGAGACCTCCAACCGTGCATTCCCCCCCGGTTCGGTGACCTACGGGCTGTGGGGATTCCGCAATCCGGACCAGCATCCGTTCGACTGCCCTCGTTCCGAGTCCTCCAAGCACGATTGCAGCGGCGAGAACTGGGCGATTGAGTCGCTGCCCTACCTCGAGCAGCAAGCCCTCTACGACTTGTACGACCACGACGAGCACAACCTGGAGGAAGGCGACCCGGACGGAGACGGGCAGATCAACCAAAAGGTCCGCGACGCCCCGTTGGGCATCATGCTGTGTCCCACCGACACGTTCGCGAACGAATGGGGCGGCGCCATCGCCGCTGGTTCCTACAAGGCGGTCGCCGGCGTTATTACTCAGCAGGGAGGCTGGATCAACTGGACAAGCCCGTACGACGGTTCTGGCAACCCGATGCCCGACAAAATGAAAGAGGTTTGGAGCAGACGTGGGCTGTTCCACAACACCGGGGCGCCGGGCCTCGCCCCGTCGGAGATGCGGCACGTAACTGACGGAACGAGCAAGACCTTCATGGTGGGCGAGTTTCATGCTACCGGCGCCAACCCGCCGAGGCCTGCTTACTGGGCGCTGTCACAGCGATGGTACGCACGCGGTGAGGCCTTTGCCGACCCCCTTCTGAGGACGACGGACCTCGACAGCTGCCTCGAGAAGCTTGCTACCGTTCCGAAGTGGGCTTGCAGCCGGGCGTTTGGATCGACCCATGCCGGGAGCGGGGGCAATTGGCTGCGCATTGATGGCTCGGTCGCGTACGTCACGACGGATCTCAACGGAGAAATCTACGAAGCATTCGCAACCATTGCCGGCGAGGACGGGCTTCAATGACGCGTCTCCGAAGAAGCCCCGCTCGGGCCCGCGTTCGTATCAACCAACGGGAGCTAGGTGGCGCTACGCGTCGCGACCCGATCGCCAGCGGCCACTTCATGCCCGCTGCGTTGGGCGTTCTATTGCTGCTGGGCTCGGGCTGCAGCCCGTCGAAGTTCGATTTCGCCGACGTCGAGGGCCGCGTGCTTCTCGATGGCGAGCCTGTCAGCGATGCGAAGGTCGTTTTCATGCCGGTCGGCATGAATGAGGAAGGCGAATCGGGCCCCTATTCTCACGGGGTCACCGACTCAGACGGACGATACGCGCTGAAGACGCAAGACGAGGATGCCCGGAGCGGGGCCGTTGTCGGTCGGCACCGGGTAATCGTAAGCACGAAGCAGGCGCACCTAGACCCCAACACGATGGATCGCGAAATCATTGACGTCCCCGAGTCAATCCCGTGGAAATACACCTACTACAAGGAGACGCCGCTGGCGGTGGAGGTTCCGCCTGGCGGGACAAAGGACGCCGACTTTGTCCTGGAGTCTCCGCGCTAGCTGTGACGCTAGACCAACCTTGAATGGCGGAAACAGATGCCGCTCCAAACTAGAATCAGTCAACAGAGCGGTGGTGTGAGAAGGCCCGCCTGCGGTCCGGCCCCTGCGTGGACCTGTCGGGCCGCGGTTGCGGCGGTAGCTCTGTTGGCGGCGCTCGCTTCAGGGATCGCCGCAACCGCGGGCCAGCAGCCGCGGCAAACGCACCCAAACGTCGTCATCATCCTGGTCGACGACATGGGCTACGGCGACCCTGGCTGCTTTAATCCTGAGTCACGCATCTCTACCCCAAATATCGATGGGCTTGCCGTGGCGGGCATGAAATTCCTCGACGCTCACGCCCCGGGTCCGCTGTGTCACCTCTCTCGGTATGGGTTGCTAACGGGCCGCTACCCATTCCGCACCGACGTGACACGCTGGCCAACGGAGCCAGTGATCGAAGACGGACAAGAAACGCTCGCGACCCTCGCGAAACGTGCTGGGTATCACACCGCCATAGTCGGCAAATGGCACCTTGGGTTCAAGGAGCGGGGCTACGATCAGCCGCTCCACGGAGGTCCGGTAGACCACGGCTTTGAGACGTTCTTCGGCATGCGCGCGTCGACCGACATTCCCCCCTACTTCTACATCCGCGGCGACCGGGCGGTCGAAGTTCCGACCGACTCGGTCGAGGATGAGTTCTCCCCGGACTGGTCACCGATCCAAGGCCGTAGGCGACTTGGCGGAAAAATCGCGCCAGGCATGCAGCTAGACCAGACGCTCCCAAGATTCACCGACGAGGCCATTGCGGTCATTCGTGAACACGGCAAGAGCGGCAGGCAAGGGCCGCTGCTCCTCTACCTGGCGTACCCCGCGCCCCACACTCCGTGGCTCCCGTCGGCAGAGCATCGGGGGCAGAGCGACGCGGGCCTCTACGGCGATTTCGCCGAGATGGTCGATTCCGAAATCGGGCGCGTTACGTCTGAGTTGAAGGACTCAGGGATCTGGGACGACACCCTGATTGTATTCGCATCAGACAACGGCCCGTGCTGGTCCGAAAAGGATGTGCAGCGGTTTGGCCATGATTCGGCCGGCGGACTCCGGGGCATGAAGGGCGACGCCTGGGAGGCCGGCCACCGGATGCCGTTCATCGTGTCATGGCCGCGAGTCGTCGAGCCCGGCTCCTCGACAGAGCAGACCGTCTGCTTCACGGACCTGCTGGCGACGTTCGCGAGCATCGTCGGAGAAAAACTCGACGACCAAATCGCTGTGGACAGCTACAACCTCTTGCCGGTGCTCCTGGGGTTTCATCCAGACGAGCGGCCCATACGACCACCGGTGGTTACCCAAGCAGGGAGCGCTCCAGAGATGTTCGCGATCCGGGGCGGCAAGTGGAAGCTCATCACAGGCCTTGGGTCCGGAGGATTCTCGAAGCCGAAACGGATTGCCCAAGATAGCGATGGGCCATCCGGGCAGTTGTACGATCTCGATGCCGATCTGCGTGAAGAGCGAAACCTGTACGCGGAACGGCCCGGCGTCGTCGAGAGAGCGGTCGAGGCCCTCAACCTCACCAGGGCTCAGCCGACGCCGCGCACCTCGCTGATCCCTGGTGCGGTCGACGCCAGCGGACTCGATAGGAAGGTGATGTGCGGCTACCAGGCGTGGTTCAATACTCCCGACGATGGAAGCGCTCTTGGGTGGAAGCACTGGGCTCGTCGCGCAGGAGACCGGTTCGGGCCTGGCAATGCAACGGTCGATCTGTGGCCGGACGTGAGCGAACTAGACGCCGATGAGCGATTCGCGACCGGGTTCACGCTGGCCGACGGGACGCCGGCCGAAGTGTACAGCAGCGTCCATCCCAAGACGGTCCTCCGCCACTTCGGTTGGATGCAAGAGCATGGGATCGATGGCGTCTTCCTGCAACGATTCGCGAACGGCCTGAACGAAGGCCCCGTGCTTGAAAACAAGAACTCCGCACTGAGGAGCGTCCGCGGCGCGGCTCTCGCAACCGGCCGGGTCTACGCAGTCATGTACGACCTTTCGGGTTTGCGAGCCGGGGAGACCCAGCGCGTCTACCGGGACTGGGAGCGACTCTCGGAAGAAGAGCGGTTGACCTCCGATTCGCAGTACCTGTCTCACAACGGCAAGCCACTTGTAGCTGTGTGGGGCATTGGTTTCCACGACGGCGGCAAGCCACGAGACTATTCACTGGAAGAATGCCGGACGCTCGTCTCGCGTCTCAAGCAAAGCGGCTGCGCCGTCATGCTCGGTGTGCCGACAGGCTGGAGAACGTTGTCTCGCGACTCCGTCAAAGACGCCGCGCTGCACGAGATCATCCTGATGGCGGATGTCGTGAGTCCGTGGACCCCAGGCCGATACCGCGATCGCAACGGCGTGCGCGAGCACGCGAGGAATTGGTGGCAGCCGGATGTCGAGTGGTGCGAGAAGCACGAAGTCGACTATTTACCCGTCGTTTTCCCCGGGTTTAGTTGGCACAATCTGACGGGAGCAAAGCTCGCGGAGATACCGCGCGAGGGAGGACGTTTCCTCTGGTCGCAGTTCGTCGCGGCGAAGAAAGCCGGCGCGTCGATGGCGTATGTCGCCATGTTTGATGAAGTCGATGAGGGGACAGCAATCTTCAAGTGCACGAACAACCCGCCCGTGGGCGAGGGAGTTGACTTCCTGACCTACGAGGGGCTGCCCACCGACCACTACCTGTGGCTTACCGGTGAGGCAGGCCGCATGTTCCGCGACGAGCAGCCGGCGTCGGCAAGGCTGCCTGTGAGGGAGCGATGAGTTTCGCCAGAACCGACAGCGACCAGTTCGCCGCTTAGTGGCGGCGGCTCCCTACCAGGACGACACGATCTAGGACGAAACTCCGCTGAGATCCAATCCAGGCGGGTTGGGTTTGGGCTGGCCGCCCTGCATTTCAGCCTCCAAATTGAGAGTGAGACATCATCGGACCAATACTCATGAAGAACAGAACTCCCGTCTGCCTGCTGCTGCTTTCAGCCGCCCTCGCTTTGATCGCGATTCCGTGTAGCTTTGCGGAAGAGCAACCGCCCAGCAGGCTGACCCCCTTCGTCGATCCGCTGGTCGGTTCTGACGCCCATGGCCACGTTTTCGTAGGCGCCAGTGTGCCGTTCGGCGCGGTGCAACTCGGTCTGACGAACTTTCACCAAGGGTGGGACTGGTGCTCCGGCTACCACTTCTCCGACGACGTCGCGGTGGGTTTCTCGCACTTACACCTCAGCGGGACGGGCATTCCCGATTTAGGGGACATCGTCATCGCCCCCTTTGTCGGGGAGGTCAGCGTTGAGCGCGGCAGCCACGAGGCGCCGGAACCCGGCTACGCGTCACGCTACTCGCACGATCAGGAAACTGCCAAGGCGGGCTACTACGCGGTCACGCTGCTGGACGACGGTATCAGGGCCGAACTCACAGCGACGGAGCGGGTTGGCTGGCACCGCTACACTTTCCCGGCGGGCGTGATCCCACGCATCGCTCTGGACCTTGAGTTTGAGAACGGGAACGGCCGAGCGGTCGACACGGGTATGAGAGTGATAGACGCCGACAAAGTCGAGGGGCGCCGATTCTCCACCGGGTGGGCGAAAGACCAACGGGTGTTTTTTGCGTTGCAGGCGTCAGAGCCAATCGCGTCGGTCGAATTGTTCGGCAAGGGTGAAAGGATCAGCGAGTCGGATGGCGGCGCTAAGAACAACCCCGATGTAGCGGTGATGACTTTCGCTGAGGGGGTTAGGACCATCCTGTTGAAGGTGGGCGTCTCGCCCGTCAGCGAGGAGGGGGCGATGGCGAACATCCGCGCCGAAGCGCCGGGGTGGGATTTCGACGCCGCTGCGGCGGCCGCCGATTCTGCTTGGGAGAACGCCCTGAGTCGAGTCCGGTTCGATTCGTCGGACCAATCGCAGGTGCGGACATTCTACACGGCTCTCTACCACACGATGATCGCGCCTGTTCTGTACAACGACGCCAGCGGCGACTACCTCGGCGCCGATAAAGAGGTTCGACGCGAAGCCGGCCACGAGAACTACTCGATTTTCTCGCTGTGGGACACTTACCGGGCAGCCCACCCGCTGCTGACGCTGACCCAGCCTCAGCGGGTGCCCCAAATGGTAAACTCCATGCTGGCCATCAACCGCCAGCAGGGGAAACTTCCGGTTTGGCACCTGCTCGGGAATGAGACCGACACCATGGTCGGCTACCACGCCGTGCCGGTCATTGTTGACGCGATCCTCAAGGGCTTTGAAGGCATCGACGCCGAAGAAGCGTTCGCCGCAGTCAAGGCGACCGCCATGCGCGACGAGCGCGGGCTGAAGTTCATCAAGGAACGGGGCTACATCCCGGCCGACGCCATGCGCGAGTCGGTGGCTCTCGCCATGGAGTACGCCATCGACGATTGGGCGATCGCCCAGCTAGCGAGGCGCCTTGGCCAACAAGAAGACTACGACTACTTCCTCGAGCGGTCGCAGCACTTCCGGAAATACTTTGACGAAGAAACAGGGTTCATGCGCGGGAAACGATCCGACGGATCGTGGAACGCCCCTTTCGACCCCTTCTTCTCGAAGCACCGCGCAGACGACTACTGTGAAGGGAACGCCTGGCAGTACCTGTGGCTCGTGCCGCACGACCCCGAGGCGCTCATTGAGTTGTTGGGCGGCGCGGAACGCTTCGCGACGCGTCTCGACGAGCTCTTCGAGCAGGCGCCAACAAAGAACGCCGAGGCCTCGCTCGATATGTCGGGGTTCATCGGCCAATACGTTCACGGCAACGAGCCTAGTCACCACATCGCCTACCTCTATCCATACGCCGGCCAGCAGTGGAAGACAGCGGAACGCGTTCGTCAGATCATGGATCGAATGTATTCAGACCAACCCGACGGCCTCTGCGGGAACGAGGACTGCGGCCAGATGTCGGCGTGGTACGTCTTCTCGGCCATGGGGTTCTACCCGGTCGACCCGGTCGGCGGGCAGTACGTCTTGGGGAGCCCCATCGCTGATCGTGTGACAATCGAGCTAGACGGGGGCGAGAGTTTTCGAGTTGTCGCGAACAACAACACGCCCAGCAACGTGTACCTCCAATCCGCCGTCCTGAACGGCAAGCCGCTTGAAGGTCCGTTCCTTTCGCATCGGGAAATCGTCTCAGGTGGAGAACTTGTGTTGGAAATGGGCCCAGAGCCGAATCGAACGCTCTGGCACGCAGCGATGGCGCGTGCTCACAGGCCTGACAGACGCAACTGAGATTCACATCACAATCCTCGCTCCGGAACTGACGAGTAAGCGGCGAGGCTAGACCTGCCGCAGTTGGGAGTTTGGTCTGGAGCGCGTTGAGCCGCTTGGAGGCACTCTTCCTTGGCCTCCACGGCGACGCGGTGCGTGTGGCAGCAAGCTGGCCGAATAGCGTCTCGGATCCTCCCACGTGAAAGCGAGTGAATGGTGGGCACGGCGCCGCTTTGAACGCCCGTGCCGATCCACTGCCCTGCGTCGTTGGGCCGTTGGTGGAGGCAAGGGGTTCTCGATAGCTGGCAGAATTGGTCGTGTTTTTCTGAATTCAATTGACGAGTATACCAAACCTGGTATACTCAATTGTGGCTCATCTAGGCACGGTTTGTCGCCGACGCGGCCCGGGGCACTGGCAAGTTACCCGTAGCGAAACTCGTCTTACTACGACCTCGTCGAAATGACGCCCCTGCGATTCCGCGAGACTGGGCCCAGTAACGCTTCTTGCAGCCTCTGAAAACGCCGCAATCACAGCTCATCCAGTTTTTCCTCCTCCACGCGTCGCGAACGGCCGCGTCGGCTTCGCCTCTTTGTACAAAGGATTCTCACCGATGACCACTGTCCGTACTACGCGATTCTGCTTGCTGACGGCTCTCTTTCTTACAGCAGCGAGCAGCTCCTACGCTCAAGACGTGCTGAGGTACCGAACCGGGGGATCTTGGGGCGATATCTCTGACGGGACCATCGCAGGCTGGGGGTTCAACCCCGCTCTGCCCGGAACTCGCGTGCCTACGGGCACAGACGAAGCCCGAGTCAACTGGGGTGGCAGCACGGTGACTCTCGACTTCGAGGCCGAAACCTTCAACCGACTCTTGATCGGTGTCGACGAAGCAGGCGTCGTCGAAGTGCAGGACGGGGGCGTTCTGACAACCACCCAGGACGTCGTCGTGGGGAACAATGGCTTCACCGATGGCACGATGATCGTCAGCAGCGGCGGCGTTGTGAATGTCGGACGTATTTCTTGGGTCGCGAGAGGCCCGGTTGTCGGGGACGTGCTTGGATTCCTGACCATCGAATCGGGAGGCGTCTTTAATGTGGCCAGCCACCTTTGGTGGGGCAGCACCGGGATCGCCGAGGTCAGCATCAGCGGGACGCTGAACCAGACGGGGGGCATCCTGGGCCTGGGGAGCGCCGACTTCAACACCGTTGGCGGCACCGCGACGGTTAACGTTCTCAGCGGCGGCGAGATGAACCTCAACAACATCTTCACCACGGATGGAGAGACAAAATCGATTCAGCCCGGCTCGAAGATCGACATCCACGGGACGGGCCGGGTGACGCTGCCGGGAGATTTTGTCGACGCCCTGGGGTCTTACCGCGACGCAGGCTTGCTCCACGGCAACGGGACCCCGGGGGCAGTGACCATCGAGACCGAAGCCGGCGCTCTGCCCGACGGCGATTTCAACGGTGACGGCCTGGTCGACGCGGCAGACTACACCGTCTACCGTGACAACATCGGCAGCGTTGCTGGTTTGCCTAACGACGGTGGGCTCGGAGTGGTGGGCGACCTCCACTACGACCTTTGGGAAGCGAACTACGGTGCGGTGGCGTCGGTGCTGACCGTCGTTACAGCCGGCTTGCCCTCGGCGAGCATTTCCGCGGCTCCCGAGCCGACTTCCCTGATCCTGATCGGGATGCTCGGCGTTCTTGCGGGGCCGACTCTCCGGAGACGCTAGGCGCGAAGAGCAGTTCAACTGCGCCAGATTCTCTCATTAACGTCCCTCAGCGAGGGATGCCTGTACCGGTTTGCGCACAGCGGATCCCGCTGCTCGGCGCTCGGTGAGGTATTGCCTTCAAAGACCTCCTACGGAGTGTGGGTGCACTGTGATCTACCGTTCCCCGCGGAAGACCGGATTTACACTCGTCGAACTCCTCGTCGTGATTGCGATCATTGGAGTTCTCGTTGCCCTATTGCTGCCAGCAGTGCAGGCCGCTCGCGAGGCGGCCCGACGCTCGACCTGCGTCAACCAATTGAAGCAGATGGGGCTCGCGACGCTGAACTACGAGAGCACCGTTGGCGAGTTCCCAACCGGGGGGACGGAACCCTGGCACGACGAAGGCGACACAGACGTCAGGTTCGGAAACGGTTACGGCTGGATGGTCCAAATTCTTCCGTATGTCGAGAACACCAACCTCCAGAACGTGTCGAAGGGCTATGGAGAAGGCGACCAGCAGCTGGACCGGACGGTTCGCGCTACGCCGGTCTCCCTCTATAACTGCCCGTCCCGCCGTGGCTCGACGGTGGTGTACGAGCAATCGAACTCGGGGGCGCCCGTCAACGGGTGCGGAGGGGGCTGCGCCCTGGCCGACTACGCCGCCGCAACGCCCGCCAACATCCTCGACCTTTCGCGGCTGAGTCACGACCCTTGGTTCTGGCAAGGCCTCACACAGGGAAACGTCAATGCGGCCGCCAAGTCCAAGATCCTGCACCGCGGGCAGAGGTACCCAGTGAAGTACGAAGGGGTAATAACGAGGACCGGCATGTCGCCTCCGTGCAAGGCGAAGCACATCACCGACGGGCTGTCGAAGACCGTTGTGCTCGGTGAGAAGCGGTTGCACACCGACCGTTACGAGGTGGGAGCGCCCTATGACGACATCGGGTGGACCGACGGCTGGGACTTCGACACCGTGCGGTACACCGGCTACAAGCCGGGCCCCGACGTCCCAGAACCCATTGAAAACCCCACGCCTGTCGATCTCCGCGGTTATGGCTACCACTTCGGTTCCGCACACACAGGGGCATTCAACGCCTGTTTCGCTGACGGGCATGTGCAGCCGCTTAACTACGATATCGACATCGTGGTTTTCAACGCGTTGGGCTCCCGGGCGGATGGAGTGGTGACGGCGCCCTTCTGAAAGACAACCGTCGCCGCTGGGGTCTCGTGGGGCGGGCTATTCTTGTCAACGAGAGCCACGCCGCCGGGGCGCTAGGCGGGTGCTCCCTGAAGCTGTGATCGCCCAGTACGAACAGGTAGGGAGGGGGCGGCGCCGTGCGCGCAACGGCAAAACCATCAGTTAGTTCTCGTCGACGAGGGCGTCTTCAGGCAGGTACGCGGCTCCTCTGCGGCTCTGCTAATCGGCACGGGCTCTGAGGGAGGGATCCCTGCAGAGAACGCGGCAAGACCCCCGAGGGATTGTGCGCCGTCGCCGCACCACGACGGCGTGGCCGAACGCCCGCCGCCAGGGCGTACATCGCGCGGCCCGCCGGAGACCAACGCCCCCTCAGACCTCACCAGCAAAGTCGAGCCGCTCCGTCTGGCGTCGGCGCCGGAGGCGGGTGAGCGACCGACGGCCGGCTCCGACGAAGATGAAGCTTCTTCAGCGGTAGGGAAGCCGGGGATGAGGAGGGGCGCCGAGCAGCGGGCCGCTGTGGGAGGTTTGGCCTTCCTCTCTAGGCCGCAGCCGCTCCTTCCTGTCGCGGGCGGTCTGGTCACTCTGCCCCACAGAGGTAGTGCCTCAACCCGCGTTCACGGCGTGGAAAGCCTGGCGTATGCATGGATTCGGTCACGCAAGGCAAGCTCTCGTCGAGGCGTGCTGGCTGAGCTTGTCGCCAGCAATCTACTTGGCTCTAGGAGATCTGCGCCTACAGTAGTTGGTTTCCACGATTTGCCCCCATCTGCCCGACACTGCCGGCAAACCGCATGCTTGAGATTGAGGCGGTTCACAAGACCTACGGCGAAGGCGACGCGGCCTACGAGGCACTGCGTGGCGTTTGCCTGTCCGTAGAGTCGGGGTCCTTCACCGCGTTGATGGGCCCCTCCGGCTGCGGCAAGTCGACGCTGCTGCACATCGCCGGGGCGATGGACCGCGTGACCTCGGGAACGGTGCGGCTGGCCGGGCGGCCGCTCGATGCGCTCTCCGACCAGCAGCTGACCGACGTACGCCGCCGGCAGGTCGGGTTTGTCTTCCAGTCGTTCAACCTCCTGCCCACGCTGACCGCCGTCGAGAACGTGGCGCTGCCGCTGACCCTGGACCGGGTTGCCGACCGCGAGGCCAGCAGCCGGGCGCAGGCGGCCCTCGAGAAAGTCGATCTCCCTGCCAAGGGCAAGAGCTTCCCGTCCCAGCTGTCAGGAGGCGAGATGCAGCGGGTCGCCATTGCTCGGGCGGTGGCGATCGAACCGGATCTGTTGATCGCCGACGAGCCGACCGGCAGTCTGGACTCGGAGAACGGGGTTCGGATCCTGGACCTGCTCGCGGAACTGAATGGTTCGCTGGGGATCACGATCCTGATGGCGACCCACTCGCACGAAGCCGCTCGCTACGCTGGGCGTCGCCTCACGATGCGGGACGGCCGCCTCGAATCCGCCCAGGAAGCCGATGCTCTCTCTGCGAATCTTTAGGCAGTTCATCCTGCGGTCGCTGGCGCACAACGGCGCGCGGTGCGTCGCCGCCGTCGCGGCGATCGCGATCGGCGTCGCCGTGATGCTCGCGGTGCGCCTGGCGAACAGCAGCGTGACAGAGACCTTCCGGGCGGCGATCGACGCGGTCGGGGGCGAGGCCTCGCTCCGCGTGCGGGGCGTCGCCGGCAGGTTCGACGAGCGGCTCTTCGGCGAACTCGACGGGCTGCTGCCCGGTGCGACCTTCAGCCCCGCGATCTCAACGATGGCGATGGTCGTCGGCGCCAGCGCCGAACCGAGCCAGACGAACCCGTTCCCGAGTGGTGAGCTGCTGCAGGTCCTCGGGGTCGACATCCTGGACGACTTCGACCTGCGCGACTACGACGTGCTCCGGACCGCCGCCGGCGACACCCGCTCCGCTCGCGAGACGCTCGGCCTGCTCAACGACCCTCGCTCGATCATCCTCACCGAGAAGTTTCTCAGGCGGCACGGCCTGCGGGTTGGCGACCCGATCCGCCTGACGTTCGACTCCGAGCAGTTCGAGTACCGCATCCGCGGCGTGCTGCTGAACAGGGGCCCCGCCCTGACGCTCGACGGCAACTTTGCGCTGATGGACATCGCCGCGGCGCAGCTTGCCGCGGACCGCCTGGGGAGGCTCGACTACGTGGATGTCCGGCTCCCGGAGGGCGCCGACCCACAGGCGGCACTGGAGCGCCTCCGCGAGCGCTTGCCGGAAGCACTGGTCGTCGAGGAGCCGGACGCCTCCTTCGGTCGAACCAACACTATGATCGCGGCCTTCCAGTTCAACCTGGAGGCCTTGAGTGGCGTTGCGCTCGTGGTGGGGCTGCTGCTAATCTACAACACCGTGGCGATCTCGGTAGCGGCTCGGCGTGATGAGATTGGCGTCTTGAGGGCGACCGGAGCCTCGCAGCGAACGGTCATGGGGCTGTTTCTCGGCGAAGCGTTCCTCCTGGCGACGCTCGGGACCACGATTGGGCTTCCCCTAGGTCGCGCGCTGGCGTCGTATGCCGTTGCCGGTGCCGCTCAGACGGTCGAGACGTTCTATATCGCGGGCGTGGCCGAGTCTTCCGCCAGCCAGCTGCGTCTGACCCTGGGCGACGTCTTGTTCGCGGCCGGTGTGGTGGGCCCGCTCTCCCTGCTGGCGGCGGCTATCCCGGCCCGCGACGCGGCGCGGGTCTCGCCCGTCGAGGCGGTGCGGGGCAACGGGCAGCAGTTCACGAAGCCCCGGCTGCGGCAGAAACACGTCGGGTTAGTCGCCTGCCTGTTGCTGGGCTGGGCCCTCACCCTGGTCGGGCCGATCGGCGGCCGCCCGGTGGCCGGGTTTGGCGCCGCGTTGCTGATCCTCTTGTCGGGCGTCTTCCTCAGCCCGGTGCTGCTGTCGCTGCTGTGCCGGTTCGCCAGTCGCCTGGGCGCCGTGGGCGGGATGCCCGCCCGGGTGGAGATGCGTCTGGCCGGGGCGAACGTCGTCAGCGCCCTGCCCCGCGTCTCGATCTCGGTAGCCGCGCTCGCCGCGGCGCTGTCGATGATGGTCGCCATCGCGATTATGGTGGGCTCGTTCCGTGAGACGGTGACCGTGTGGTTGGACTCGGCGTTCTCGGCCGACCTGGCGGTGAAGCCGGTGATGCAGTCCTCGAGCGTGTCCGAAGCCCGGCTCTCGGACCACGCGATCAACGTGATCCAGACGGACCCCGACGTGGCCGACACGGTCGGCGCGCTGTCGCGGCAGATCCCCGACGGGGACCGCGTGCTGAGAATCGCGTCGACGCGACTCGACCGGACGCTCCGCGAGTCACGCAGGCTCTTCAAACAACCGCCCCTGGCGGCGATCGAAGCGGGGGGCTTCGAGCCGGGTCAGGCGTTGGTCTCCGAACCCCTGGCCCTGCAGCGCGGGCTTGGACGGGGCGACACGCTCAGCCTGCCTACCGACAACGGTCGCCAGCAGGTCACGATCGCCGGGGTCTACTACGACTACTCCAGCAATCAGGGAACCGTCTTGCTGGACGAAGCGACCTACGCGGCGTTCTTTCCGCAGAGCGACCCCTCTCCCCGTCCCCAGAGCCTCTCGATCCTGCTGAAGCCGGGGGCCGACCCCGCGGCCGTTCGGCGACGCATCAACGACCGCCTCGGCGACGACGAACAGGTCTACTGCGTCACCAGCCAGGAGATACGCACCGAGGCGATGCGGATCTTCGACAGCACCTTCACGATCACCTACGCGCTGCAGCTGATCGCAGTGATTGTGGCCGGCGTGGGCGTCGCGTCGACCCTCGCCACCCTGATCCTCGACCGGAAGCGGGAGCTGGGTCTGCTCTGCCTCGTCGGCGCGACGCGGCAGCAGATCCGCCGCGTGGTGCTCTGCGAAGCAGTCCTTGTCGGCCTCGCCAGCCAGGTCACCGGGGTTGTGTTGGGCGTGCTGCTCTCGGCGGTGTTGATCCTGGTCATCAACGTGCAGGCGTTCGGCTGGACCATCCAGTTCCGGCTGCCGTGGGCGTTCCTGGCTGGGTCCAGCTTGTTGGTGGTCGCGGCGGCGGCCGCTTTCGGTTGGTTCCCCGCGGTCAGGGCCGCCGCGATGAACCCACTGGCGACAACCCGGGAGAATTGATCGGATGGCGAACGTCACGTTGGTTTTGGGCGTCGCGCTGTCGATTGCCGCGCTCGTTGGTTGCTCCAACGACCGGGCGGACATTGCCCCCTCCACAAAGTCGCTGCTGGACGAGTCGACGGCCACCCCGGCCGAGGGCCAAGCCGATGCGGCCTGGGCCAAGGCCCTCCAGCCGCGCGAGTTCAACTTCCCCGCCGACCACGGCGCCCACAGCGACTACCGCATCGAGTGGTGGTACTTCACCGGCAACCTCACGACGCCCACCGGCCGTCGGTTCGGCTACCAACTCACGTTCTTCCGGACCGGCATGCTCCGCGAGCCAGAGAACCCATCACGGTGGGTCGTCCGCGACCTCTACACGGCGCACTTCGCCGTTTCCGACATCCGCGCCGAGAAGCACTCCTTCGCGCAGCGGACGCGGCGGGCCGGCATCGACGCGGCGGGCGCCGCGACCGGACGGCCGCAGGTTTGGAACGGCGATTGGCGGGTCGAGGCCGAGGGGGACACGCACCGTCTGACCGCTCAGGCAGACGACTTCGCCATCGACCTCGCCCTCGAACCGGGCAAGGGGGTCGTGCTGCAAGGCGCCGGCGGCCTGAGCCAGAAGGGCGCGGCCGAGGGCAACGCGTCGCACTACTACTCGATGCCGCGGATGCCGACCGCGGGAACCCTCACGGTCCACGGTGAGACCTTCTCCGTTACCGGCGACAGCTGGATGGACCACGAGTTCAGCACCAGCTTTCTGGAACCGGGCCAACGCGGTTGGGACTGGCTGTCGCTGCAGCTTGACGACAACTCGGAGCTGATGCTGTACCAGATGCGTCGGTCCGACGGCTCGTTCGACCCGTACTCCTCGGGTTCCTTCGTGGGTGCCGACGGCGCTTCGACAGAGCTGCGCTCCACCGACTTCCGCCTCACGCCGGGCAAGACCTGGCGTTCAGAGGCCACCGGCGCCCGCTACCCGCTGTCCTGGCAAGTCGAGGTCGACTCGCTCGGCCTCAAGCTGCAGGTCACCCCGGCGTTCAAAGAGCAAGAGATGGCCACCGAAGCTACTACCGGCATCGCCTACTGGGAAGGCGCTATGGAGGTCAGCGGATCACGCGGGGCAAGGCCGATCGCGGGACGCGGCTACCTCGAGCTTACCGGGTACACTGAAACCGAACTTGGCTCGCTGCTTGGTCGGTGATGGACCGGAACCCCGACCGGCCGGCCCCACGCACACCAATCACGCTAGGCTCTTCCGCGCACCAGAAGAGCGCCCCGCCAGAAGGTAGTAACGATGCCGCCCTTAGTCGACCGCCAATCGAACGTCGCCATCGTGGGCGCCGGGATCTCGGGACTCGCGGCGGCTCGAGTCCTGCGCAAAGCGGGCGTGAGGGTCACGCTGTTTGACAAGGGGCGACGGGTCGCCGGCAGGATGTCGATCAAGAGTACGGCGGGCGGCTTCGCGTCCGACCACGGCGCCCAGTACTTCACTGTCAGGGACCCCCGCTTCCAGGCGCAGGTCGGGCAATGGTTCGAGCTCGGCGTGGCGTCGGAGTGGCGGGGGCGGATCGGCGTGCTGCGAGCGGGCCAATTCACCGCCAGTGACAAGCCCCACCATCGGTTTGTGGGGGTTCCTGGCATGAACGCGATCGCCGCGCAGCTGGCAGACGGGCTGGATGTCCGTTCGAGTTGCAAGGTCGTCGACCCGCGGCGGACCGAACGTGGCTGGCGGCTGGCTGACGAGCAAGGTCGCGACCTCGGGAGCTTCGACTTCTTGGTGGCGTCCGCCCCGGCGCCGCAGTCGGCCGAGTTGCTCCACGCGGCGCCCCCGCTGCAAGAGCTCGCGAACAGCGTCCGCATGACCGCTTGCTGGGCCGTGATGCTGGCGTTCCGTGAGCCGCTCGGGCTCGCTTGCGACGGCGCGTTTGTCGAGGATTCGCCGCTCTCGTGGCTGGCCCGCGACAGCAGCAAGCCCGGCCGGGCGCCGGACCGGGACACCTGGGTGCTGCACGCTTCCCCCGAGTGGTCCCAGCAGCACCTCGAAGACGACCGGGATGCGGTCCTCGACGCCCTCACCAGCGCCTTCTGGGAGGCGACCAGAGCGTCGCGGCGTCCCGCCATCTGGTTCGCCGCGCACCGTTGGCGGTTCGCCCTGCCCCCCGAGCCGTTGAGCGAGCCATTCTTGCTCGACGTTCCGTCCCGGAGCGCGGCGTGCGGCGACTGGTGCGGAGGCCCCCAGGTAGAAGGAGCCTACCTGAGCGGCGTGCGACTTGCGGACCGGCTGCTGCAAGATGACTAGTTGAGAGCCAACGGAAGTCGTCCGGATTAAGGTCGCCGGAGAAGCCGGTGGGGCTGGCAGCTGCTGAGGCGCCTAGAGCGGTTGGACAGCTTGAGGGCACGATCAAGAATTCGCCCGCCGGCTCTTGGAAACCCCACTCACCAAGCAAGCACGGAAGCAAAGGCCGCGTCGCGCACTCGTCTTGCGAGGCCATCCTCGGGTGGCTTGGCCGAGTCCGCCTCCTCAGGCGACCAGTGTCCCCTGCCCTCCTGTGGATTATCCGTTTCCGACGCTCGCTGGACTCTTGCTGAGGGAGCCAGCAAGAGGTTGGTGGGGCGCCCTTGAGGGATGGGGGGATGCGATGCCATGGCCTCTGACGCCGGCGCGATGGCTAACGTCTCGCTGGGCATCCAGACAGTGAGGTCTTGCCGGTTGTCGGAGGCGGCTACGGGGGGCGCCGGCGCCGCGAGGGCCGCTGCCGGAACGACGCTCGGAACAAAGAGCAGCTGAGACAGGTCGAGGGCTTCGTCGCTAATACGAACCTCGTCGATAAGGGCGTTGACCCAGTCGGCGGCGTTGCCGTTGTAGGCGCCGCGGCCGACCGAGAAGGCCGAGTTGGTGCTGTAGAGCACCTCGCCCGAGGGCCCACGGAAGTCGGCGCCGTACATTGCGTCGACGATGGTGTAGTCGCCGGTCTCACCCGCGATGAGCAGCTGGGCGGAGTCGCCGTCGCCATCGATCCATTCCACGAACAGCTGGTTGGGCTCGCCGCCCGGGAAGTTGTCCCCCCGGACCTTGACCTGCAATGGGGCGACGGGGCTGCTGACCGGCGCGCCGTCCTTGCCGACAAGCGTTTGAAAGCCGCCGAGCGCCTTTAGCCGGAACGCGAACTCGACGGTCAGCGCCTCGAACGTGTGCGTGTTGATCGGGCTGCCGGAGCTGACGTTCCCGTCGTTCCGTCCCGGGCCGTCGCCGCCCGGCCCAAAGTCCAGGGAGAGCGTGTTGGGAAGCCCGCTCCTGAGCGCCAGCGGCGATACGTCGGTCGAGTAGCTGGCGGCCGTGGACGACGCCTCGATGGTCTGCATCGGGTTGCCGGACCCCGAGGAGTCGACCACCGAGACTTCCCCCGCAATGACCGGTTGGCCGGCGGGCCCCTCCTCGTGACGCCAGTACGCGAGAGTCGGGTCTTGCCCTGGGGGGACCGCCCCGCGGTTGTCACGCCAGAGGGCGTAGTCGCCGGCGTCGATGACGCCGTTGCGGTTGGCGTCGGCGCCCACGCCGGGGGCGACGACCAAGCCGTAGCTCCCGCGCCAGACGGCGTAGTCGGACCGGTCGACCAGCCCGCTGCCGTCGAAGTCGCCGACGAGCAGCGGCCGCTCGGGGTCTGGTAGGCCACCGGGGACCGACTGGGGCGTGGACGTGGGGACCGGCTCGCCAAAATCGGGGTTCCCCGCCGCGTCAAAGGCGAACTCCTGCAGTAAGATGTCGCGGTCCTCCTGGAAGTTCGCCGGGTCGTGGTGGGCGTGGTACACCATCCAGTGCTCCGACCCGTCGAGCGACGTGGTGAACGAGGCGTGCCCCGTGCCGACGATGGCGCCCGCCTGACTGAACACCGGCGACGGGGACTTCTGCCACGACGACCGCTCGAGCAGCGAGCCGACGCCGTCGTACGTCAGCCGCCCTAGCGCGTACTCGTGCCGCCAGTAGCCGCTGCCCGAGTAGATGATGTGCAGCTCGCCCTGGTGCGCCAGGATCTGGGGGCCCTCGTTGATCGCTAGCCCTTGCCTCTCCCACGCGTAGTCTGGCGTGCTGATCAGGTGGCGGTCCCCGCTGATGGTGAGCGGGTCGGACATCTCGGCGATGTAGAGGTTCTGCTGGCCATTGGTCGCCCCCGGCCAACCCGACCAGATGAAGTACAGCTGCCCCTGCCAGTCTAGCACCGTGCCGTCGATCGCCCACCGGTCGGTCGCCGCTGCGATCTGGCCCCGGAACACATAAGGCCCCATCGGGTCGGGGTCGTCACGCTCGAGCACGTACATGCGGTGGTTGGCGTTGTCGCCATCGGACGCCGTGAAGTAGAGGTACCACTTGCCGTTGTGATGAAAAATCTCGGGCGCCCACACCTGCTGAGAGTAGCTTGTCCCCAGCGGCGCGGTCCACGCGACGACGGTCGAGCTGGCTGCGTTGCTGGGATGAATGTCGACCAGGGCGTCGGCCTGGTCGATCAGCACCGACCGGCCTGCCGATCGGACGTGCAGGTAGCTGTTGTTCCACTGGGTAACGTACGGGTCCTGGCCGGGGCCGAGCGGATTCTGAAAGGTAAGCTCCGTCGGCTTCGCGGCCCGCAGGTTCTCGGTACGGATGACCTGCGTCTGGTTACCGGTCTGCCCCTCGCCCGACCACGATAGCGATACGCCGGCGGCGCCCGATTGGTCGTAGTAAGTAATGCGGACATCGTACCACTTGCCGGCTTCGAGCTGCTTGACGCCGGTCGCCGTGCGGGTCGTGTGCGGCTGCCAGTCGTCGACCACGAGCTCTCCGTCCACCCACAGCCGGACGCCCTCGTCGCTGGTCACAGAGAACGTGTAGGCCCCACTGTGGTCGGGGCGGACCTGCCCCGTCCACTCCACCTGGAAGCCGTCGGCCGCCACCGCGGGGTGGGCAGACGCGGCGCCCCAGTCGAAGTCAATGTTGGCGTCGTACCGGCTGGCCGCTCCGCCGGCGCCGTCGGCGTAGCTGCCAAAGAGCCCCGCCGGGCTCGTGTACAGCTGCGAGGCAGGGACCACCTCGCGCGGCAGGCTGGAACTCGACCACTCGAGCTGGACCTCGGCCGAGCCGTACTGCTCGTAGTAGTCGACGCGGATGTCGTAGCGTCGCCCGGAGACCAGCGAGACCGTCGCCGAGTCGACCGTGGTGTTGTGCGGGTCCCAATGATCGATCAGCAGCCGACCGTCGACCCACAAGCGGACGCCCTGATCACTGGTCGCGTAGAAGGTGTAGTCCTCTGAGTAGGCGGCCCGGACCTGACCGGTCCAGCGGACGCTGAAGGTGCTGGGGGCGACGCCCGGCGCCGGAGAACCGGTTCCCCAATCGAAGTCGACGGCCTCGACGCTCTCGTAGGCGAGGCCGGTGAAGCCTTCGTTGTGGAAGTACTGTGCTGCGAGCCCCCCCGCGGAGAGGAGCGTCCGCTGCTCGAGCGTTTCGAACCATCTGCGTCGCGTTGGGTTTCCACGCTGACTTGGCGCCTGTCGATCGTTCCGCATGCTCTCACTAACCGCGTCATGTTCCGTGGGGCCGGCGTAGGCGCCCGGTACGCCGTCCGCGACCGCGTTTGCCCCTTCGGCAGCGGAGGTCCCAGGCAATTCCCGTGGGGCCGCCTGCAGCAATCGACGGCTTAACCCCTGGGGCGAACCCGTATTATACCGACGCAGAACGCGCGTCTGCGTGCGGTCGTCCGCGGCCCTCGGCTCAGATCGAGGCCAGAAAGGGAGATCTCCCCCTCACGCCATGGCGGACGCAGCCAAGCGGGACGCCCAGTTACTGGAGTGACTCCCCCACGCTCGCTCTGCGGAGCAGCGGTGATGGTCCGCCACGCGGCGTCGCGGGCTCGATCTTTCGCTTACCCATCCCCGACTCCAAATTTGCATGGACGAAACTTCGGGAGCGGTCGAAGATCCCGGTTGAGACCGACCGAGTCGGTTTGCCCCTGTACGTCCCCGACAACGAGACCTGTCGACTGGATTGGGCGCAGTACCTGCCCGGTATTCGCGTGCCCCTGATCGTGAAGTGGCCCAGCCGCGTGGCGGCAGGCGGGGTCCGCAACGACTTGGTGAGCATGCTGGACGTGACGGCGACGATTGTTGACGCCGCCGTCGTCAAGTGCCCCGATACTTTCGATGGGCGCCCTCTGTGGGGCGCCGCTTACGAGCAGCGAGACTGCGTCTTTGCCGCTCGCGACAGCATCAACGAGGTTCACAACCCAATGCGTTGTGTTCGCACCCAAAAGTTCAAGTACATCCGGAACTTCGCTCCAGAGCTTGGCTACTGGGAGGGGAAGTACTACGAGAAGAACCGCCCGATGCTGCCGGAGATCCGCATGCTGGCGGCGGCCGGGCAGCTCACGCCGTCTCCAGAGCTCATCCTCAAAGCAACGGCGCCGGCAGAGGACCTGTACGATCTTTATGCAGACCCGCACGAGGTCAACAACCTGGCTGCGTCCCCTATTCGTCAGGCAACTCGCAGCCGTTTGCGGACGAAGCTTGATCGATGGATTGTACCGACCGGCGACACGGGCCTCGAACGCTGGCACGCGGAAGGCGGCGGTGGAGAACGAGTTCCAGCCGGGGGGATCCGGTAGCGTCGCTAGCGGCTGGTGACAGAGCTAGCGCGGCAAACGGGGCGGCCGTGCGCGAGCTGAAACGAGAGTTGAGCCTACAGTAGACAAGAATTGATCTGACACACGGGTGTTCGAGGCATGGCCGTCGGGCCGCGTGTTGCTCAACGAGTCGTGGCGATGAGCACCCATCAGAAGATTGCTAGGAACCGCGTCGGTCTGCGGGAGCAGGCGAATCCGCAGGGCAGCGTCTCGCGGGCGTGCCGCATCCTCGGCTGCAGCCGGGACAGTGGCCTGCGACTTGCCGCCCGGATGCCGCAAGATGACTAGGTGGCAACTGACGCCAGCGGAGGATCCGCAGAGTAATTGGAGAAAAGGCTCCGCGTCCACAACATCGCGACGCACCTTTGCCGCGAAACGGTCGGCGTGGTCGGACCGATCGACGGAGCGCGTCGCGGCCAGTGTGCAACCGTAGTCAGTGGCTGATCGCCGCGGGCTAACGCATTGCCAAGTGGACGGGCTAGCCGCGGCTAGGAGAACTAAGCACCTGTTCTGTCAGCGTTGCTGTTGATCCGTCTGAAGCCGCCGGCTCGTCGGCATCGGAGCCGATAGCCTGGTCGTAGTCGGCTCGGTAGGCAGTAGCGAGCGGGCGCCGCGCCTGCTCAATCGCAAGCAGTTCCAGCAGATCATCCGTCACCGGGCCGATCGATGTGGTTGGAGTCGGCCGACTAGCAGGCTTCACGATCGGTGGTCCAGTGTCGATAGCGGCAAACGCGAGCGCATTGATAGCGGCTTCGGTCCAGGCTGCCTCCGACGACGCCAACGGGGCCTCGACCGGCGCGGGGTCAATCATCAGCGGGTAGTCCTCGACTTCGCCGTCCGCGGCCAGGCCCTCGGGGCCGAGCTGGCCATGGGTGCTGATGCGGAACCGAGCGTAGGTCGTTCCCAGCTGGGCGTCCGCCGGGACGTCGAAAGCGAGCTCGTTGATGCCGAGCCCGGCGGGGACGCTGGCAAACACCTGTTCTCCGTCGTCGTCCCAGCTGCCGTTGCCGTTGAAGTCGATCCAGGCGTCGAGCAGTCCTGCGGCTCCCTGGACCTCAACCGTGGCCGAGGCGCCTTCCTGCCCGGCCTGCACAGTGGTGAGCAGCACTCCGTCGTCGTCGAGGTCGCCTACGGCAGTGTCCGAAGGCGCGGCGTCGGACGAATCGGCACGCGTCGCTCCCAGACGCGGGTCGACGTCGGTCAGGCGAGAGTGCCGGGCGCCGTCGTCGGCCAGGAGCGTAGCGTAGGGCGCCGGCGCGTCGCCGAAGTCGCCGCCAGGCTCGTCGCTTTGAACCGCGCCACTAAGCCTGCTTGTGCCGGTGACCGCGTACTTGGGGCCTCCCCGAAACCCGATCGAGAATGGTTCGTCTAGTTCCGAAAGCCCGTCATCGACGGCGTTCAGGGCGATCGTAGTCGAGTTGCTGCCAGCGGGGATAACGACCTGGCGGGCGCTGAGACCGTTGACGGTGTAGTCGACGTTGAACCCCGCCGTTCCGCTTGGGAGCAGCTCCAGCGTAAAGTCCTGATCGAGCTGCTCGGTGCGAGTGAAGGTCACCTCGAGCGGCTCTCCACCTTCCAGCAGATCGGTTCCGCTTGTGGTGACATGAACGGAGGGGACGTTGACAAACCAAGTGAGGCCCTCGTAGCCGCCTGTGACGATGTCCAGATCACCGTCGCCGTCGAGGTCGCCTATCTCCGCACCGAACCAGCCGTACGCACCCGCTATCTGCGTCAGAAACACTCGCTCCGGCTGGGCGACTCGCGCGTCCCGCCAGATGGCGTAGTCGACGGCGTCGACCCTGCCATCGGCGTTCCCGTCGGCACGCGGGGCGACGCCGACTTCTCCGTACGTCGAACGCCACACTTCGTAGTCGGCCTCATTCACGACTTGGTCGTCGTTGTAGTCGCCGCGGAGCCGGTTCTCTTGCCACGTCAGGAAGGGCGCCCCGCTGTACACCGCGTCGAGGTCGCCGTCGCCGTCAACGTCGGCGGTCGTCACACTCGACGCGTTGTAGGCCCAAAAGGTGCTGGGGAGCTCGGTAAACCGGCCGGTTCCATCATTCTCGTACCAAGACCCGGGTGAGGAGTAGATCCCAGACGTCGCGATCAGGTCGGTGTCGCCATCGAGGTCAAAGTCGCCTGTCGTAAGGGTCCCGTAGCGAGAAAAACTCTGCGTTGGGCGAGGATCGGTCAAGCGGGCGGTGAATTCCTGGCTGCCGTTGTTCTCAAATGTCACGATTCGAACGCCGGCGGCGCTCGCGACGACGAAGTCCAGATGCCCATCTCCGTTTAAGTCGGCTAGGTTCGCGTTACTAGCAGGGTAGGGCGAGGGTCGACCGAAGGGGATAACGCGTCGCGTGAAGGCCGCCGTGCCGTCATTCTCTAGCCACGCGAAGTTCTCGAGTGTCGGTGATCCGTCATTCGATCCATAGGTTAGGCCGCCGAAGAGTAGGTCGATGTCGCCGTCGGAGTCGATATCTCCTACGGCGTACGTCGAGACCGAGTCCATGCCAGCAGGGCCTTCAATTGCCAAGAAGCCGTCCGCCTGCTGCAGAAAAACCCCTAGCGTATCGGGGGCGCCGCTGACTCTGGCCACCCCGAGCACATCTAGGAGGCCATCGCCATTGAGGTCGACGACCTCAGGCTGCAGGATCGTCAGCGAGGCGAGGTCGCCGACAGTGTGCTCTGCGAAGCGGGTATCGCCTAGGTTTTCCTGCCAAACGATGGTCTGCCGGTTCAGCACATAGACGACGTCGAGGTCGCCGTCTCGATCGAAATCCACGACATTCGGGTAGGTGGCGTCCGACTCGGGGGCGCCGATGGCGCCCGTGGCGAAGGTTGGGACCTTGCGTTGCGCCGGGGCGATGGTCAACAGGTAGTCTTCTACCTCGCCGTCATCGGCGGCGCCGACAATGCCGAGTCCGCCCGTGGTGCTGACGCGGAACCGGGCGGCGGACTGCCCTGGCAACGCCCAGCCGGGCGTGGTGAACAAGAGCAGATTCTCACCCTCGGAAATTGGCTGGCCGGCGAACACGTGCTCGCCCGGCCCGTTCCAGGTGCCGTCGCCGTCGAAGTCGATCCAGGCGTCGAGCAGGGCGCCGTCAGGTGCGTCGCTGAGCTCGACGGTCACCTCGGACGAAGCGTTGCCCGGGTAGGTCGCGGCGAACACGACGCCGTCGTCACCGGCGTCGCCCGCCGCGTCGGCGGAGTTGAACCCCGCGCCCTCGGTCGTGCGGGTGGCGCCGAGGTAGGGGCCGGTCGCCCAGTGGGCGGCGCCTCCGCTGGCGGCGTTCACCGGGTAGGGGAAGGGGGCGTCGCCGTAGTCGGCGATATCGGGGTCGCAAAGAATGACCCCCGCGGCCCTGCCCGGCTGCCCCAGCAGGTCGACAATAATCGATTCTGCCAACTCGACGACACTGTCCTCGATTGGGCGGATGACGATCTCAACAAACGGTGAACCAGCTGGAATCTCAGTGGCGATAACGGCGGGGCTGCTCACACTTGCCCCTTCGATCAGGTAATCCTCGCCAAGGGTCGCTGTTCCCGACAGGGCGAGCTCGACGTTGATGCCGCGGTGGCTGGCGCTGCCCACCTCAACGCGGATCACGATCCCCAAAGTCGAGTCTTCCACGACCGCAGACGGGCCGGAGCTCAGCGAAATCTTGAGGGGCTGCGACCAGCGAGTGACTTCCCCCGAGGATTCCCAGGCGAGGAGGTCGAGCGTTCCGTTGCCATCGATGTCGCCAACCGCCAGTGTGCTCGACTTGATATCTAGATGAGTTTCGGAAAGACCCGAGGCGCCGTCATACTCCAGCACCACTGCTTCGTCGTCGTTGCCAACGGCGATTTCCATCCGACCGTCGCCGTCGAAGTCGCCGATGAGGGGGCGTTGCCAGTATCGAGAGGACGACAGAGTCTCGTAGTAGCCAAACTCGCCGCCGTCGTTGACATGCCATCGGACGGACCGTCCGATCGTGATGACATCCAGGTCGCCGTCGTCGTCAATGTCAACTGTTGTGGCGTAGTTGTGATTGCTGGCGAGAGACAGGTAGTTCTGCTTGAACTTGCCATGGCCATCATTCTGCAGCCAAATTGGATTCAGGCCGTGCAGGTCACCGGTGACCACGATGTCGACGTAGCCATCGGCGTTGACGTCGGCAACCTCGAGGTCAACGGGGCCGGCGTCGAAGGAGCTCGTCGCATAATCACCAATCAGGTGGAGCTCGTAGCCGCCGGCAGCGGCCTCGAGCCACAGGACTTCTCCGTTCTTCCTGGCGACAACAAGGTCGGGCGTCCCGTCGGCGTTGATGTCAGCGGCCACAGCGTCCATGACATCCTGGAACGACTCGTCGATGGTGCGGTAGGTGAACCCGCCAATCCCGTCGTTCTCAAGCAGGCCAAAACCGCCCTGCGAGTAGCCGTTGACCCAGACGAGCAGGTCCGGGGCGCCGTCCTGGTCGATGTCAGCTGGTGAGACCCCGTCAACCCGCCGGCCCAGCTCTCGAAGCACGTAGCTCTCATCGCCGGTGTTCTCGGCCCAATGTTCTCCTGAGGAGGGCAAGCGGGGAAGCAAGTCGAGGTCCCCGTCGCCGTCCAGGTCGATTGCTTCCAGTCGTTGGTAAGACCTGTACTGCCCATTTAGGGTAGTAATCGCTCCGGCCTTCGCGAATTCGCTAGTCGTAGCCGGAGGCGCCTCAATGGTGATCGCGTAGTCCTCGACCTCGCCGTCGGCGGCCGGCCCGGCGTAGCCCAGACCTCCCGCGGTGCTCAGGCGGAACCTGCCGTACGCCACGCCCGGGTTGGCCCAGGCCGGGACTTTGATAATCAGCGTGTTGTCGCCGACCACAACCGGCGCGTCGGACAGGATGTGCTCGCCAGGACTGTCCCATGAGCCGTCCCCGTTGAAGTCGATCCAGGCGTCGACACGGCCAGGAGCGTCCTGAACGGCGATAGCAACTATGCCCTTAACGCTGCCCGGGAAAAGCCCTACGAAGGAGACTCCATCGTCATCGTCGCCATTCGCCGCGGCGCTCGGTGAGCCGTTTGTTTCCAGGCTCGAGCTTGCGCCGAGCCTTGGGCCCTGGATGCCGACTGGGGAGGGGGCGTGCAGGGCGCCATTTTGCGCGAGCAGCGTTGGGTACGGCGCGGGAGCGTCGCCGAAGTCGGCCAGCGTGTCGTCGCTGGTGATGGTGAATTCAAAGTCCGCTGCTTCGCCGGCCCGGTACCCCCGGCCGGGGGCGAGCGTAGCAACTAGCGTCTCGTCGCTCTCGACCACGAGGTCGTCGATAACCGAGAGCGAGTAGGTGGCAGACCGTTGTCCCGCGGGGATCGTCAGCAGGAGGACGCCGGGCTCTCGGAGCGTCGCCCCCAACAACTCGTAGTCATCGAGATACTCTGCTCCGCCCCCGACAAGCAGGGCAAGCTCAGTTGGGACCAGCCGGGCGTGGTCAAGCTCGACGACAAGGTCGAGAACGTCCCCCTCGCTGGACAACGATTGTGCGTTCTGAAGGGATATCTCAGCTGTGACCACGTTCTCGAGCCAGTTGATCATGTCCGACCCGGCGGAGAGCGCCACCTGGTCGAGGTCTCCGTCGCCATCCAGGTCGACGCTGAGCAGCGGGGTGTGCAGCACGAAGGGGTCGGTTTGCGACGCGAGCGTGAACTGGCCGTCCCCATCGTTCGCGTAGAAGTACGAAACGCTGTAGCTGACGCCATCGAGCACAACGAAATCGAGGTCTCCATCTCCATCGAAGTCGCCCACCTCGGAGTCTTTGTACTCGTAGCTGTGTCCCGACGCCCGGGTAATGAGCGTGAAATTCTGGCTGCCGTCGTTTTCGTACCAGGCGACACGCAAGCCGCGGGCGGAGAATGCGATGTCCAGGTCGCCGTCCAGATCAATGTCGACCGGGTTCGTAGCGCGTATCCCCCCTCGCGCGTCGATGACATGCGGATCGAAGTCGCCTTCACCGTGATTCTCGAACCAAGTAACAGCGGCAATGCTGCTGCGGACACTTCTCGCGGTGACAACATCAATGTCGCCGTCTCGGTCGATGTCCGCCAGGCTCAGATTGTCCGCGTAGCCCAGCTCGCCGTTGATCGCTCGCTCTTCAAAGTAGCTGGGGGCCGTGCGGCGGAACCAAGAGAGTCGCCTGTCTTCGTGGCTCAAGACAACGATATCGAGCGAGCCGTCACCGTCCATGTCGGCGATAGCGGCAGAGCTGGGGAGGCCCCAGTTGGCGGCAATCAGGTAGGAGCTAAAGTTGCCCGCACCATCGTTCTCGAACCACTTTACCCACTGTTCCCCCCCAGTAACAAAGTCGACATCGCCGTCTGCGTCGAAGTCCCCGCTGCTCAACACGCGCCCCGTGGCGCCAGCGATCTCTCGGATTTCGAAGTTCTCGTTTCCGTCGTTCTCCAGCCAAGCAACCTGAGACGGTTCAGACAACTCTGCGAGCAGATCCATGTCGCCGTCGCCGTCGATGTCGGCCGCCTCAAGGCTCTCCGGATTGAAATCGGTTTCAGAAATCAGCAGGCGCCGCAGGAAATCGCCCCCGGTCGCGGCCGGAGACGCGATCGCTACGATATAATCTTCGACCTCCCCATCGACCGCCACGCCGTAGGGCGTGGGGCTCCCGGTCGAACTCAGGCGGAAGCGGGCGTAAACCGGTCCGGCTCCAACGTGGCTTGGCACATCAAAGCTAAGCTCGTTCTGGCCGACGTCGACGCTAACGGAATTGAAGATCTTCTCGCCCACCCCTCCCCAGGAGCCATCGGCATTGAAGTCGATCCAGGCGTCAAGAAGGCCGCCGGCGCCGCTAACGGTGACGGTGATCGTGGCGTCCTGCTGACCGGGCCGAAGCTCGCCAAACACGACGCCGTCGTCGCTGCCGTGGGCATTCGCCTCGGCGTCCGGCGTACCGTCTGGCTCGCTGCCGAGGAGCTCGCCCAATAGGGGGGCATTGGCCGGGTCGGCGGTCGGGGAGTGACGGGCCCCGTCTTCGGACAGGAGCGTCGCGAAGGGGGAGGGGGCGTCGCCGAAATCGGAATACAAGTCATCGCTAGAAATCACAATCGTCGCGCTGGTTTGGCCAGATAGCACGTAGTTGGCGCCGTCCCGAAGCTCAAGAAGCAAGGCCTCCGAGGTTTCAATATGGAAGTCATTGAGTGCGACTAGTTCAAGTCTCGCCATCCTCTCACCGCGTGGTATTGTGATCACGCCAGTGTCGCCATCATAGGAGGTAGCTCCAACGAGATCGTAGTCAGAGCGATAGTCTGCGGCGCCACTGAGGCTGAATGCGACCTCGACAGAAGTGTTAACGGCCTCTTGGGTAGTGAGGGTGATGGAGAGCGGCCGCCCGTCAGCTTCCCCGATCAAACCCTGGTTGATCGCCAGTTCAACCGAATGGGCCAGTTCTGTCCACTCGACGCCTTCGGCACCAATTCTTCCCGTCAAGAGTTCGAGGTCGCCGTCGTTGTCGAGGTCCGCGGCGACTGGTAGCTGGGCCCCGTTTGCGGGCGACATCGCGTGCTCGACAAAGCTCCCCGAGCCATCATTTTCGTACCAGGCGAAACCCCCGGTGCTAGAGATGTTGACCGCGAGATCAAGATCAGAGTCGCCGTCGAGGTCGACCACCTCGATGGAATGAACCGCGTGCGGGGAGCTCGGGAACGCATTGATTTCGTGCTGGGTGAAGACCTCGCCTCCGTCGTTCTCTAGCCACACGAGCCTCTCGTCGTCTTCAGACCAGGCGACGATATCGGTGTCGCCGTCGGCGTCAAAATCGCCAGCTGATACAGCGGTGGAATAGCCTAGGCCGCCGACTGCAAGCTGCTCGATATGGTTCCCATCGCCAGCGTTCTCGAACCATAGGACGTCGCCGTTAACGGAAGCGACCAGCACATCAAGGTCTCCATCGCCGTCGATGTCTCGTGCGACTGAGTCCCAGGGCTGGTAAAGGCCAGCAGACACGATCTGCTCGGTAAAAACTTGTCGACCGTCGTTGAGGTACCAAGCGATCGTCCTGTCGGAACCCGAGGAAACCCCAAGAACGTCAATGTCGCCGTCCCGATCCACATCCGACGCTGCAACCATTCTGGGGTCTCTCAGCGACGGAAACGCATTGCGCCGGACGAATGCTAGCTGGCCGACGTTCTCGTACCACAACACGCTGTCTGCTACTGCAGAGCCAACAAGCAGGTCTAAGTCGCCATCAAGGTCTAGATCCGCAGTGGAAAGGGCGTACCCAATTACCCTCTCACTGTCGATTAGGTGGTTCGCGAAAATACCGCCGCTAAGATTCTCCCGCCACACCAGGCCGCCATCCCCCAGCGAGGCGATGATGTCGACGTCCCCATCGCGGTCCAGGTCGGCAGTGGTAATAGAGTCGGCGTACATGACGGTTGGGTCGAGCTCGCCGCCGTACTGCAAACTCCCGTTTGCCTGAACAGGAGGCGTAATCAAGAGCTCATAGTCTTCGACCTCGCCATCACCGGCGACGCCAGATACAGCGAGCCCACCGTGGCTGCTGATCCGAAATCGGGCATAGGTGACTCCGGGAGCTGCGGTGGCCGGAACGGCGAAGAACACAGGAGTCAACCCGACTTCCAGCGGCAGACCGGCGGCAATCTGTTCCCCGGGCCCATCCCAGGAGCCGTCCCGGTCGAAGTCGATCCACGCGTCGAGTCGGCCTGGTGCGCCGCTTACTTCGACAACAGCAGTAGCGGCGGACTGCCCCACTCTTACCTCCGCGATTGTGACGCCGTTGTCGTCGTCGGCGCTGGCGTCAGCAGAGAGGAGCCCGTCTGGTTCCAATGACAGCGACGCTCCGAGCATGGGCGTGTTCGCGGACGACTCGCTGTGCAGAGCGCCATCGCTGGCGGACAGTGTTGGATAGGGCGCGGGGGCATCACCGAAGTCGCCCCCAAATTCGTCACTCAGGATGGATCCTGACGCCTCGAAGTCGTCTCCAACCGCGTAGCCCGCTCCTGGGAGTAGTTGCACGACTACCGACTCTGCTCCCTCGAAAAGCGAGTCATCCAGGGGCGTAAATGATAGTTCAATAACGGTTTCCCCGGGCGGGAACTCTGCCTGTCCAAGGCCGCCCTGGAGCGCTACAGGGCCGCCGACGACGTAGTCAAGGCCATGCGCCGCAGAGCCGCCGACCGAGAAGCCGACCACTGTCGGGTTCACGCTTGGGTGGGAGAGTTCAAGCCGAAACCTCAGCGGCGAGTCGGGGGAGACTTCCGAGGCGACCCCGTTGAGCACCGTCACGCTGGCATTGACGACGTTCTCGTACCACGCCAATTTGTACGGAGAATTAAATGCCTGCAGTAGATCGAGGTCGCCGTCCTGGTCTATGTCCCCGATGGTCATGGCCCCACCGCCCGCAGCGTATGATGGATCGCTGGCCGAGAATTGCTCTGCCCCATCATTCTTGTACTGGACAAGAACGCGAGGTGCGGCCCCCGAGGAAGTCGCTATGTCAGTGTCGCCGTCGCCGTCCCAGTCACCTGCGAGGATTTGCTTGCCGCCGACGGTGCCAGTTTCTGTCCCTAGGATTAAGTGTTCACGAAACCCGCCGTTTCCTAGATTCTGGTACCATCCGACCGCGCCTGTCAGCCCAGAAACCGCCGTCAAATCAAACATCCCATCGCCGTCGACATCAATCACCACAGGTTGATTTGGGTTGCCGAACGATGTTGGTACTCGCCTCTTGGTGAAGTTCCCAGAACCGTCGTTTTGCAGCCAGTCGATGTTGTAGAAGAAACCGCCGCTTCGTTCCACAAGGATGTCGAGATCCCCGTCGCCATCCAAGTCGACGGCCTCAGCACCGATCGCGTTGTAGAGGTCCGATGCAATCTGGTGTTCGGTGAAGTGCTCGAGTCCATCATTCTCATACCACGAAACGGTGTGTTCGAGGCGTGTTGTGCCGAGAAGGTCGAGGTCGCCGTCCCCGTCCAGATCTACGAAAGAGACATCTGACGCCGTGTTCGCATTGTAGGAAACAATGTGTTCTGTGAATGATTGTGAGCCGTCGTTCTCGTACCACGCAACCTTGTCGTTGTAGTTAGAGGCTGCCGCAAGGTCTAGATCTCCGTCAGCGTCAAGGTCTGCCACGGCAATCGAGGTGGGGGCGTCAAGCGTGTTGGGGACAAGGTGTTCGCTGAAATCTAACTCGCCACCGTTCTCTAGCCATACGATTGCGTCGCCGCCAAACGACAATGAGACGATGTCAAGATCTCCATCTCGATCAAGGTCGAGAGTCACGAGCTTCGTAAGGGGGACCGAGGTATGCGCAATGTAGGTCGGAGCCGCGTATTCGCCCGCCGACTTGGATGGTGACGAGACCTCAACGATGTAGTCTTCTACCTCTCCGTCAAGCGCTGGACCGAATGGGCTCAGTCCACCGATTGTGCTAATCCTGAACCTCGCCGAGGTGTGGCCGGCCTGGGCCCAAGATGGGACCTCGAATCGAAAGCTGTTTTCGCCGTCTGAGACTGGGGCGTTGCGAATGATTTGATCGGTCGCTCCGTCCCACGAACCGTCGCCGTTGAAGTCGATCCATGCGTCGAGCCGCGCGCCGGCTGGAGCGTTCTGGACGTTCACGGCCACCGTCGCGTTGGCTTGGCCAACTCGGATCTCTCCGAACGTAACTCCGTCGTCGCCGGAGTCGGCGTCGGCAGCTGCGGAGGGTAGCCCATTCATTTCGGCTGTGCGTGTCGCACCAAGCTGCGGGCCGACCGCTTCGTGTCGCGGGCCGTCATCCGCCAGCAGCGTTGGGTAGGGCTCCGGCGCATCGCCGAAGTCGGCCGCCAGCAGGCGGCGCCCCTCGAGCAGTTCGAACACGAGCGACCGGCCACCGCTCAGCCGGGCGAGGCGGTCGCCGCGACGGTTTCTTCTGGGCGGCTGAGCCTTGCCGCGGCACTCGTTGCCAAACGCACGATTCCAAGCCATTCCTGTGCCGCCTGAAGCTTTGTCGACTGCCCCTTTTGAGCTCGGGCAGTGGGATCCGGGAGAAGCCCCTAGTATACACGGATTGACGCAAATTAGGCACTTCTGAGGTGGGTTTTTGCCCTGACGCCAGCGGTCGGAAGTGAACGCGTGGCTGCTTGGTCGTGGTGCGACCAAACCTGCTGGTGGTACGTGAATTGACGCTACGTTACGCGATTACTCCCTCTCTTATTCCGGCCGGGCCTACCCGTCGGAATACGAGTCCGCCCTGCAGGCCGCCCTTGCTAGTCTGAGGGCTTTTTTCCCTCAGGAACTCGGCGGGACCACGTTCGAGATCGCCGTCGGCGCGGTCGATTGGGCTCAGACCAGCCACCCCAGCAACTGGTATTAGATCAACCCAGGCGCCTGCGGGTTTGAGGTCGGCAGGTATCGAGATTCGGTCACCGCCGACGCTGCTGCCTCGACCCGCGGGCGATCCTACGATTGCGAGAGCCGCTGGCTCAACCACAGGGACGCAGTCCAGACCTGCACAGACCGAATTTCTGGTCCGGGGATAACGGCTCAGTAGTGGCTAGTTCGAAAGCTGAAGTCGCGCAACGAGGACCACGGGTCCTCTGCCCGCGGCGTCTGCTGCGCCAGTGCGGCAAGCATGATTGCTACGGAAGCCACGCCGCGGTCTTGTCGGGTTAGTCCCGAGCGAGTCCCTGGAGGGCCGAGGAGGCTATTTATTGTAGGACACCCGCCAGATCACGCCGCCGTCGTCGTCGCTGACCAGCAAGTCGCCCTGCGTGGTCACCTCGACACTGACGGGCCGGCCGTAAACCTGGCTCGCGTCCCCGTCGGCAATGAAGCCCGCGAGGAAGTCCTCGGGCGGCTGGGGTCGGCCGGCCTCGTCGAACGGCACGAACACCACCTTGTAGCCGGCGAATTTGGCGCGGTTCCATGACCCATGCTGACCGACAAACGCCCCTTGGTGGTAGCGCTCGGGGAACTTGTCGCCGGTGTAGAACGCGAGGCCCAAGGACGCGGTGTGCGAACCGACCGGCACGTCCGGGACGATCGCTTGGCTCGCCAATTCCTCGTGAGGGTCTTCACCCCACCGGGGGTCGGGCAGGTCCCCGTAGTACGAGTAGGGCCAGCCGTACCACCCTCCCCGGCGTACACTTGTGAGGTAGTCGGGGACGAGGTTGTCGCCGATCTCGTCGCGTTCATTGACCGCGGTCCACAGCTCCCCCGTCACGGGGTTGTAGTCCATGCCGACTGGGTTCCTCAACCCCGACGCGTAGAGCTCTTCGCCGGACCCGTCGGGGTTCATTGCCAGGATGCACGCGCGTCGCTCCTCCTCCTCCATGCCGTGCTCGCCGACGTTGCTCGATGACCCGACCGTCACGAGCAGACGCCCGCCATCGTTCGTCGCCAGTAGGTTGCGGGTCCAGTGGTGGTTGTAGCCACCAGCGGGGAGCTCAGCAATCCGCTCGCCTTCGCCCTCGAGCCGCGTCATCCCGTCGCGGTAGGGCCATCGCATCACCGAGTCGACATTCCCGACGTAGAAGTAACCGTCGACGACCGCCATGCCGTAGGGCTGGTTGAGCCCGTTTGCTTTGCTGGCGAACTCGAACCTCTTATCAACCGAGCCATCGCCATTGGCGTCGCGGAGCAGCACGATGCGGTTGGGGCTGTTGCGGGCGTCGTCGCTAAGGGCGACGAAATAGCCTTCGCCGGTCGGGGCGATGTAGACCCGGCGTGGGTGGTCGAGGTCCTCTGCGAACCTGGTCACCGTGAAGCCATCGGGCGCCCGCGGCGCCGCTCCCTCGGGCCACGGCACAACCTGACTACGCTTGGTGGTCGGTTCCGACGCGTAGGGGGGCGGCAGGGTCAATTCGCCTACCGCTGTCGACACGGTGACTGGGGGTTGGGCGGCCAGCTTGGCTTTCTGGGCGTCAGAGAGCGACTCGGCAACCTCGGCGTCGACCGACCTGCTCGAGCCGAGCAGCAGGCAGGCAGCGAGAACTACGACCTTTTGACGTCCTATTCGCATGGTTATCAATCTCTCTTCTTCGGAAGTCGCGGCTGACAACGCAGGGTCGCCTCACGGAGGCCGACCTCACCCGCGATTTTAGCAACCTGCGTGCCAACAGACAGCTCGGTGACGCTCTGTGGGTTGGCCTCGTTGCAGCAGTGGCTTGCCCGCTCGCCGTTGCTGCTGGGCATCAACCTGGGGTGGATCGGCCGAGTTCGCCTCGGGATGCATTGGGTGTCCCCTGCCCTCCCGTGGGCTACCTGTACTCGACGCTCGCAGGACCCTTTTTGATGGAGCCACCAAGAGGTTGGTGGGGCGCAATTGGGGGCTGGCCGCTGCCCCGGCGTCGTCGGTGTAGCTCTCCTAAAGAATCAGCAAGCCGCACCACGTTGCTGCACGTCACAAGTCGCCACGCCGCGTTTCGACCAAGCCGAGAGGCTGAGGACCGAAAACGCCTGCAAGACGAGTTTTCTTCACTGATCGCGAAAACGGTGCAAGAATTGAACTAGTTTAACTAGTCAAAGGGAGGTCGCTATGCCCCACGCCGAATGGAATATTGCCGATGCGAAGAGCAAGCTCAGCGAGGTGCTCAATCGAGCAGAACAGCAGGCGCAATTCATCACACGGCGGAACCGCCAGTACGTCGTTCTTGGCGGCGAAGAGTACCGGCGTCTAACCGGAGACGTTGCAAGCCTGAAGGAATTGATCCTGAGCGGCCCCAGCCTGGAAGGCCTCGACCTGGAGCGTGATCCTAGCCTCGGCCGGGAGTTGGAGCTGTGAGAACCCTGCTCGACACCTGCGTCCTCTCAGAAATCCAGCGGCCGCAAGGCAACCCACGGGTTCGTGAGCGGCTGGAAGCCCTCCCGCCGGAAGCCATCTTCTTGAGCGTGCTGACCCTCGGGGGATTGAGGAAGGGGATCAACAAGCTGGCGCCGAGCGCCAAAAAAAAATCACTGGGGGTGTGGTTCGACCAGGTCGTGAACTCCGCCGAGGACCGTATCTTGCCGGTCGATCTTGAGACCGCCGTGATCTGGGGCGAGATCACCGCCAGCTCGGCAGCAAAGGGTAGGCAGATTCCAGCCGTCGACGGCCTCCTCGCAGCCACCGCCCTGCGGCATGGGCTGCACCTGGTGACCCGCAACATCACCGACTTCGTGTCGACCGGAGTGATGCTCATTAATCCCTGGGAAGACCTGTCGGCAAAGCCCCGTTGAACGAAGTGACGCCCAGGATAGCCCCACGGCCATCTCCAGGGGACGGGACGCGCGCCGGAAAAGACGAAAGCGATGTCCGGCCCGTGGGGATGCCTCGGGCTTCCGTTCTACCGCGGTCTATTCCTATTGATCACCGCGCGGCGAATGCTGCCCGTTGCCGATAATCTCCTCCGCAGAATGCTTCTTCCATCGTGGCATCTTGAACCTCCTTCACATGACGTCCACGCAGAGCGATTATCGCTCCACCTGTGGACTCGTTTGAAGGGGGCAGGTCATCGCCGCGAACTGATGACCAGCCGCACACCGTCGCTGGTGCGGAGCGTCTCGTTGGTCGTCTTGCGGGCCTTACGTTTTCCCGAGTTCGATTTGGCCGCGTCGGTGGAGCGGATGTGACCGACGCACTGTTAGCCGCGTATAGCGCTTCGGCGTCGTGAGTTGGAACGCCCGCGAGACTTCGCAAGATTCTCGCGGGAATGCATCGTCTGGTTGGCGGCTCCTTGCCGGCACAAACGGGAGCTGCTAAACATCCCAGGGCGCCGCGTCGGGCAAGGACCGACTCGGACGGCGACGATCATTGAATACCGCGGAGGAGCCAATGCCAACGGGCAGGATCGGTCTCGTTGACGACTGTCTCGACAATTTCCACGCGAAGACCTACCTCGCCGCCTTCCGCAGCGAGTTGGCGGACCGTGGCTGGGAGGTGACCGGCGCCTTCGCTTTGCAGAACGGCGAAAGCAGGCGGTTCGCGGACGAGCACCGCGTGCCGCTCGTCGACAGCATCGACGACCTTGCTTCCCACGTTGACGCGTTCGCTATCCTAGCGCCTTCTTCGCCGCAGACGCATCTGCCCTTGTGCGAGCAGGTGCTTCCCTACGCCAAGCCAACCTTTGTCGACAAGACCTTCGCGGTCGACTACGGGCAGGCGTGTTCGGTTTTTGACCTCGCCGACCGTTTCGCGACGCCAGTCCAGACCACCTCGGCGTTGCGGTCAACGAATATTCAAGCCTACTGCCGTCAGCTGCGGGCCCCCATTCGTTCCATCACCGTGTGGGCGGGCGGCGACACCTTCGACGAGTACGGCGTGCATCCGGTCGAGCTTGTCATTAGCTGCCTGGCCGTCGCGCCAAGCCGGCTGGTGACCTCCACCTCTGACCCGTTGATGACGATCCTACTCGATTTCCCGGATGGAGTCGCGGCGACGATCCATTTCAACGCTCGCGAGCATCTACCCTTCGAAGCACTCGTCGAAAGCGCAGAGGACAAGCGGCTGCTGCGGGTTGACGACTCTCGCCTGTTCGTAGACGCGGCGCGGGGCATTCTCGACTTCTTTGACGCGGGCCAACCGCTGGTTCCTCGAGAACAGACGCTGTCGGTGATGCGCATCCTTGACGCCGCGAAGAGGCCGGAGGCCGGCACAAAGTGGGTTGGCCTCTGACGGAACCGATGCCTGGGGGCCGGCCGGCCGCGCTATTGTTGTTCGTTTTGCCGCCGGTCATACTCCGGGTCGAGGGGCGACGCGCGGACCCCGTTCGGCGCGCCGCTTGGGCGTCGTCCGGGTTGCCGCACGCAAGACACTGACCAGGCGCCGCCGGCCGGGGAGTGCGTCATCCGATAGACCGTTCGAGACAAGAATCAAACCATGATGCGATTTGGGATCATCGGAGCCGGCGCGATCGGCGAGAAGCACGCCGAGGCGGCCGAGTCCGCGGGCTTCCAGGTGGCAGGGGTTGTAGACCAAGACCTTGAGCAGGCCAACCGCCTCGCTGCGCAGCACGGGGCCTACGCCGCCCGCGGGTGTGCGAGGATTTGGGACGATCCCTCCATTCAGGCGGTGGTGATCGCGGTCCCGAACAGCCTCCACAGACCATTGGCGATTGACGCGATGCGGTCTGGCAAGGACGTCTTGCTCGAGAAGCCGATGGGGCTCACCGCCGGCGACTGTGACGAACTTGTCAGTTTGGCGGAAGACCTAGGTCGCATCTTGCAGGTGGGGTACGCCCACCGCTTCACGTCAGTCGGCAAGGCCGCCATGGCCCACGCGACTTCGGGGGAGCTGGGCGAGTTGTACCACGCCAAGGCCCACCTGCACCTGCGGCGCGGGATCCCCGGCCTGGGCAAGTGGTTCACAACCAAGTCGCTGTCCGGCGGCGGCGTTCTGATCGACGTCGGGGTGCACCTGATCGACCTGGCGACGCACCTGATGGGGCAGCCCAGGACCGCGACGGTCAGCGGCAAGGCGTACTCGGTGTTTGGCGTGAGGATGGAGGACTACGTCTACGAGTCAATGTGGGCGGGGCCGCCCAACTACCAGGGCGTGTTCGACGTCGACGACCACGCCACCGCGCTGATTACGTTCGAGAACGGAGCGACGCTCGACCTGCAGGTGGCGTGGGCGTGCAACCTGCCTCAGGCGAGCGCCCCCGATTCCATGTTCGCCCTGCTGGGAGACCGCGGCGGCCTCTCGTTCGAGCTGTTTGGCGACCACCTCAACGTGCGGACCGACGCTGACGGGCGCCTGCACGAGGCCAGCGTCGACCTGCCCGACGAGGACCGGCTGGTCCTGCAGCTGCACGATTTCGCGCGGGCGGTTGCGACACGCCACTACGGCGTCGGGGCCACGCCCTGGCAGGCGAGGAACGTGCAGGCGATCGTGGACCTTATTTACCGCTCCAGCGAGACGGGGCAGGTCGCCTACGCCTAGGGCCTACGCCGCGGCGATCACCCATCGGTAAGCACCGGGCCTTCGTTGCCCTCAATGCCCAGCCAGCATGCACGCCTGTCAGGTCCTTGGAGCCGCCACGACTATCGACCGGGCGCTGGTCGTGATCTACCTCGTTGCGACGCTCGCGATCGGCCTGCTCGCAAGCCGTGGGCTGCGCCGCACGTCTGCCTCAGGACGAGACCTCGCGGCCGGGACCGATAGCGAGGACGCCTATTTCCTCGCCGGGCGCCGGGTGCCGGGATGGATGAACGGCGTGTCATTCGCCGCGACCGCCTTGAACGCCGACGTCGGACCGACGTACTGCGGTTTCGCGGTCGTCGTGGGCCTGCCGATTGCCTTCTTCTACCTTCCGCGGTTCGCGCTAGCCTGGATGATCGCCGCCCTGGTGTTCGCGGTTCGCTGGCGCCAGCTCCAGATCCGCACAGGACCGGAGTTCTACGCGCTCCGTTTCTCGGGGAGTCGCACGCGATTCATGCGCGTCTACTCGTCCTTGTTTGCGATCGCAGTGAACATGGCCCCGTGGATCGGGGCGGGCCTGCTCGGCGTCCACAAGGTATTTGGACCGGCGTTCGGCATCGAGGACAAGACCACAACGCTGGCGATCGTGTTGCCGGTGCTTGTGGCGTACGTCTGGATCGGAGGGTTCGCAGGGGTGGTGCTGACCGACGTCATGCAGTCGCTTGTAATCTTGCTCGCGAGCGGCATGCTCGTCGTTTCGGTGCTCTGGGAGCACGGTGGTCCTGCTGGCCTGGCCGCTGCTGTCGAGAACGCCCGCCCGGGCAGCTCCGCAGAGATCCTTTCAACTTGGCCGACCTGGGGGCACCGGGTGCTCGGTCCCGCGGTTGTCTTGGCGTGGCTGCTCGTTCCAACCGTCGGGCGGGGCGGCGCGGTCGACCTCGAGGGGCAGCGGCTCTTCTCTTGCCGGAGCGACCGCGACGCGGCGAAGATGAACGTCTGGGGGGCGGCGGGGCTCTTTGCCATGCTGCTGCTGCTAACGCTCCCTACCCTGGGGCTGCTGGTCAAGCATCCCTGGCTCTACGACGCCGACCCTGGGCGTCGCGAGGAGGCCTACTCGATGCTGCTGAGCGAGTACCTGCCGTCGGGTTTCTTCGGCATCGCCCTCTCGGCGCTCCTCGCGAGCGTCATGTCCACGATCTCCAGCCACCTGAGCTACGGCTCGCAGACGCTGGTCAACGATGTCGCTCGGCAGCTGTCACCCGACTCCAGGTTACTCGCACCGGGGTCTCGTTCTGCCGTGTGGGTAGGCCGCTTCCTGATGCTGGCGGTGCTCGCGGCGGGGATCATGGTGGCCTATCACGCGGATTCGTTGATCGGGATCGCGATCGTGCTGGCGGGCATGTACGGCGCGACGGCCAGTATCTACTGGGGCCAGTGGTGGTGGTGGCGCGTGAACTTCTGGAGCTGGCTGACGGCGATGATCGGGGGCCCCTGTATCTTCCTGACGCTGGGCGGATTCACGGCCCTTGGGCGGAGGATCCCGGGCCTGCTCAGCCTGTTCCCTTCCTGGGGGGCGGCTCGGTCGGCGAGTGAGTCGGCAGCTCAGGGAATGGACATGCTGCAGGCGGCCCTGGGCATGGCGTTGACATGCGTCGCGTGGATCCTGGCGACGCTCGCGACGAGCCCCGAGCCAATGCCGGTGCTGGTTCGCTTCTATCGGCGGGCGAGGCCGATGGGCCTCTGGGGCCCCGTGCGCGAGCGCTGCCTGCAGGAGGACGACTCGTTTGTGCCGCCCCCCCGGAATCTCCTGCTCCGTGGCCTGCTGGCGGCGGTCGTTGGGGCCTCGACGCTGGTCGCCGGCGTGCTCGGGGCATCGGTCTGGTTCGTCGGACGCTGGGCTGAGGGCGCCGTCTACCTCGGAACCGCCGTCGCGACGGGCGTGTGGTTCGCAAGGTTGTTTGACCGGCAGATGCGCCTGCTCGGAGCGGACCAACCGGAGCCCAGGCGGGCGCCGGACGCTTAGGACCACGGCCCCCGCGCCGTCGACACACCGGCGCAATTGGCGACGCGGCAGCCGGTGGTTTCTGGCGTTGTAACGGGCAGCCCGCGCTGGTAGCGAATCGCGAGCCAGCCGAAGCACTCCGCCTCCAGGGTGTCGGGATTGAGTCCTCGTTCGCCAACGTTGCGCAGCTCGCCGATGGCGGCGCGGAGCCTCTTTAGCAGCAGCGGGTGGCGGCTGCCGCGACCGGTCACCCAGGTCGACTCGGGGACCTCGGGCAGCTGCCGCACGGCGAGAGAAATGGCTTCGGCAATGATCGCGCAAATGGTGGCCGCGCCGTCCTCGGGCTCTAGTCCCGAGACGTCGATTCGTTCAAAATCCGAACGAGTTGGCGAACGCGGCAGCGGGCGTTTGAAAAACGGACTTGCGAGCGCGTACTCCACCGCCCTCTCGTGCACCACTCCCCGCAGTGACACCTGGCCCTCGTCGTCGTCGGTGGCTTCGGCGACTTCCTGGACCCATTCGTCAAGCAGTTCCAGCCCCGGTCCCACGTCGCCAGCGATGATCTCATTGGCGGGGCTCAGCCAAGTCAGGCTGCACACAGCCCCTAGGTTGAGCATCAGAGCGGGGCGCGGCTCCTCGGACATCAGGGCCCAGTGGTACATCGACTCGAGCGGCGCGCCCTGGCCGCCGATCGCGATGTCATGCCGGCGGAAGTCGGAGACCACCGGCAGCCCAATCAACTCCGAGAGCAGCCAAGGATTGCCGATCTGAAGCCAGATCCCTTCTTCGGGCATCCGGCGAACCGTGTGCCCATCGATCCCGACCGCGGCGACCTGCTCGAACTCCTTGGGGTGCCGGCGCCGCAGCGCGCCGGCCGCCCGAGCGAAGTGGTGCGTCAGTTCCTTTTCGAGCCGCGCTAGCTCGGTGATCGGCAGGTCATTTTGCGTCGCCTCAAGCAGCCCCCACTGCAGGGTCTGCGGGCACGGCAGGTTCACACCCCCAATGGGACGGATGTCGTCGCGGCCGTCGCTGTGGATGAGCGCGGCCTCGACCGCGTCGCCGGTGACGGTGGTCAGCATGCCAATGGCGTAGCGGTGAGGTTGGTCCATCGCTTCAATAGTTAGGGTGGTGGGCCGGCTCCCGAAGCGCTTCCTCCGTCGGCCCTGCCTGCCTATTCTAGACCAGACGCCTTCTGAGAGGGCGCCGCTGCCGACTCGAGCCCAACTTCGACGGAAAGCCGTGGACGGCGCCTGACCGACCGTTCCCCCAGCCAGAGGTGCTTCGATGGCGATACCCGAGGTTGGCGTGCTTGTCGAATTCGACTCGGCCTGGGGCAGGAACCTGCTGCGCGGCGTCGCCAGCTTTGCCGACAAGTTCGGACCGTGGAACCTGCTGATCGATCCGCACCACAACCCGGCCAATCGCACTATCCCTCCCGCCTGGCGGGCCGACGGGCTGATCGCCAGGATTTCGACGCCGCTGCAGTTCCAACGGTTGGTCACCAGCGGCGTGCCGGTTGTTGACGTGGGCGACTCCTACGTGGGCGCGGAAGAAACCGATTCGGTGGTCACGGATTTCCACGCATGGGCGCATTCCGCGATCGAGCACTTCCGCAGCAAGGGGTTCGAGAGCTTCGCGTATTTCGCGCCGCCTAGTCGCGACTACTCGAACTATCGCGGGAAGGTGTTTGCTTCCTTGCTGGAGCAGCAGGGGCTGGCCTGCGCCCAGTACCGGCCGGGCTACCGGGTAGGCCGGCAGATCAGCCCCGAGGAGTATCGCCGACGCGTCACCCGTTGGCTGTCGCAGCTCGAGACGCCGGTCGCGGTGCTGACATCTGACGCGGTCCAGGGGAAGTCGTTGGTTGAAGTTGGCGTGCTGGCCGGCCTGGCGATTCCTGATGACGTCGCCGTCCTCGCGGGTGACTCGGACGACCTGTTGTGTGAGGTTTGCTCCCCGCCCTTGTCGAGCATCGAGGTTGCCAGCCACCGGATTGGCTTTGAGGCGGCAAGGCGGCTTGCCGCGAGACTCCGTGGAGAGGCCCCCACGGCGGCGGCCGTCTTAGTCGAGCCGCTCCGGGTTCACAGCCGCCAGTCTAGCGATGTCCTCGCCATTGACGACCCCATGGTCGTCCGCGCGCTCCGCTTTATGCAGCAGCACGCCTGCCGCGGGATCGGGGTGGCCGAGGTGCTCGAAGCGACGCCGGTGACTCGACGCCAGCTCGAACGCTCGTTCAAGAAGAAGCTTGGACGTCTTCCCGCTGAAGAGCTCCGCCGACTGCGACTCGAGCGCGGCCGGCAGCTGCTGATCGAGACCGAGCTGTCTATCGACCAAGTGGCGGAAGCGGCTGGGTATGCCGGCGCGACGCAATTCGGAACCGCGTTCCGCAGCAAGTACGGCGCGACCCCGCTGCAATTCCGGCGGCACGCACAGCCGCATGGGTAAGGCGGTGTCGCAAACGGTGGAAAAAATATCGCAGATAATTTTGACCACTGATCCGAGCCTCGGTACGCTAACTCCCAGTCGCCGCGTCCGCACGGTGATCACAGAGATAAGGCCTGCTTGATGCGCCCGCTTGGAATCCTCGCCCCACCTGCACCCTCTGGCTAGACGTCTCATGAACCACAAACTCCCCGCCGCAAGCGCCGTTCTCGCTTGCGTCCTGACGCTTCCTGGCGCCGTGTGCGCCGCGACCTTCGTGGAAATTGCTCGGTTTGACGTTTCGGCGTCCGCGGACGCGAGTTCTGCCTCGTACATCGGCAACAACCCATCGGCGGTCGCGTGGAACGGCCGGCAGCTCTTCATCGCCGGTTTCAATTCGTCTGGTGCTCAAGCGAACACGGCGATCGCAGAGATCACCAACGCGGGTGCGACGGGCGTCAACGCAGCTTCATTGAGCGAGGCGTTCGCCGATCTCGCGACTCCCAATCTCCGGGGCTACTCGGGCCTCGACCTGCAAGGCTCCGTTCTCGTGGCCGCCTACGACGACGGCGCCGCCGACCCCAACGGCATCCAGGCCCTGGACGCGTCGTCTCGCACGCAGACGTGGGCCAAGAACGCCCGCGGCGGCAGCGGCGTCGCCTTCGACCCCGGCTTCGGCGGGGCCGACCAGGGCGTCGCCTGGACCACCTTCGGCAGTGGGCGACGAGCGCTGCAAGACACGGCTACGGGGGCCGACCTCTACAACACCGCCGATGGCATGATCATCAACACCGGCTCTGGCTCGTTCTGGCGCGACATGGACTTCGACCCCGCAACCGGGGACATCTACGCCCGTCGCTCCAACGGCGTCATCATGAGCACGAGGACCGGCGGAAACTCGGTCACCGCAACGTCGGAGCTTGTACCCGTTGACACCGGCGCGGACTTTGTCGCCGGTCACATGATCAGTTTCCTCGCCGGCACGCCCGACGGCGACCTGCTGATCTACAACGACCGCCCGGCCACGGTTTCGGGCCAGCCGTTTGCTTCGGCCGTCAAGCTGATCGACACCAGCGGGACGCCCGAAGCCGCGACGTTCTCCTTCATCGGCGGCGGGACGCCCGCGGACGGAAACGGCTACTACGACTTCGACTACGACCCCGCCACCAGGACGCTCGCGATCGCCGACTTTGCCAATCGGAACGTCCATGTTTTCGGCGTGGTTCCCGAGCCGGCGGCGTGCCTCGTGCTCGTCTCGGGCTTGCTGGTTGGACCGGCATGCCGCTTCCGAGGAAGGCATTGAGCGACGCGCTTCGCGTCAAATTCGGTTGGCGACACCTCGGTTCTCTGCTGCAAATTTACAGGTAAACTATGCGACTCTCTCACTGCGCAACGAGCGTCTCCGCTGTGGCCCTGGCGGTTGTGCTAGTCGGCCAGGCCGCGGCGATCGAATTCAACGAGATCGCCAGGTTCGACGTGAGCTTTGCTTTCAGCTCGGACCTGGACCCTGACGACACCAGCGTCGACGACAACCCCAAGTTCATCGGCACGAATCCCCTGGCGGTCGCCTGGAATGGGAGCAAGTTGTACCTGGGCGGCCACGACAACTTCGGGTCGTCGCTGCTGCCGATTGGTTTGATCGAGGTTCTGAACCCGACACGCACCGGGATCAACGTGCTCTCTGACGCTGATTTCGGCCCCAAGTTTGGCGAGATCTTTCAACCGCTGGGGCGGGGCTACACGGGCTTGGAGCTCTCGGGCAGCGGCTTGGCGGCCGCGTACGACGATGGCGCCGCATCGGGTGACGCGATCCAGCTCTTCGACACAAGCAGCAACTCCCTGCTGTGGGACCTGAGCGACGCCGGCATTACAGGCCGCGGTGGGTCGGGTGTCGGCTTTGACCCTGGCTTCAATGGTGCGGACGCGACCCCTGGCGTCGCGTGGACCCAGTTCGCCAGCGGCCGCCGTGCGCTGCAAGACCCGGCCACCGGTGCCAGCGAGTACCTGCTCGGCTCGGAGCCGCTTGGCTTTCAGTGGTTGCCGGACAGCCCGCCGGGGTCCAACTTCGCACGCGACTTCGCCTTCGACCCCGCCACCGGCGACATCTACGTCCGTCGCAACAACGACATCGACGCGGCGGACCGGTCGGGCGACAACGCGACCACCAACCGTCGCACGATCGTTGACGACCCCACCGACGCCGGCGCCTTCAAGCTTGGTCAGAAGATCGAGTTCCTGGAGGGCACGGCGGAAGGCGACCTGCTCATCTACAACGACAGCGTGGTTGCGAGCACGGACCAGCCGTTCGTCGACGTCGTTAAAGTCGTCGACACGGACGGCGTGGCCAAGACCGCGACGTTTAACCTGCTGGGCGGGCTGACCGGCGCCGACATCGCGGATGGCGCTGGGATCTACGATTTTGACTACGACCCCATCAGCAAGACGCTTGCTGTGGTGGACTTTGTGAACCGGAATGTGTTTATCTTCGGTGTGGGCAGCGGCGGCGAAGTACTGGTCGGCGATTACAACGACGACGGCGTCGTGGACGCAGCCGACTACACCGTTTGGCGGGATAGTGAGGGCGTGAGTGTCACTCTGCCTGGCGAGAGTCCGGACGCGACCACCCCTGGGCTGGTCGACGCAGAAGACTACGCCTTTTGGCAGGCGAACTACGGGGCGGCGGCAGCGGGCAGCCTAAATGGGGCTGCCGCCCCAGAGCCGACCGGTCTCGCGATTGCCGGGACGCTCGCCTCGCTTATTTTGTGCGGTCGCCGACGCGACTGTGCGACCTAAAAGCACCGGATGAATCCATGAGCTCAAGATCTGAGCGTGCTCGCCGAGGCTCGGCCGGCTTCACGTTAGTCGAGTTGCTGGTCGTGATCGCCATTATCGGAGTGCTGATCGCGCTGCTGCTCCCGGCCGTGCAGTCCGCGAGAGAAGCGGCGCGGCGCAATTCGTGCAGCAACAACCTCCGCCAGCTCGGCATCGGCTGCATGAACTACGCATCGACCTACGGCGACGCGCTCCCTCCGGGATTCGCCGGGTGGGAGTTCGATGAGCAAAGGCGGCAAGCCAAGTGGAACTTCACCAAGAAGAGCATCTTTTCCCGGATCCTGCCCTTCATCGAAGAGCAGGCCGCGTACGACCAGATTGACTTTGAGTACGAACGCAGCAGCAGCCCGTACAATGACCCGGCGCAGACAACCATTGTGTCGACCTACCTCTGCCCAAGTTGGGACGTGCCTCCGGTGCGCTCCACCTCGGAGGACGGCAGCGGGATCGGATCGTCGACTGCCTACGCCTACCAGCACGGGGCGCTGGTTACCTACTCCGGCTGCTCCGGGGCCGACGCCGCCACCATCGCCAGCCTCAGCGGCGGGGGGAGCTACTCGCCAGAGGAGATCGCCAAGCTCCGCGTTCAAACCCCCTACGGTCCCGTTTATCGCAATGGCGCCTTCACGTTCGACGTGATCGAGCCCGTGCCGAACCGGTTCTTCGGCAAGGAAGAGCCTCGGAAGCTGAGGCAGATCACCGACGGGACCTCGAATTCATTCATGATTGGGGAGTTCGTCGACACGCCCTGCGAGACCTACTCTTCCTGCGTCGAAAGGCCCTACTTCAACCGCCCCTGGTACCTGGGCGGCTTTCAGAACGCGCCCTACCACCTGAAGGTGCTGCTCAACCAGCCCAACTCGAAGCTCGACAAGTTTTCGGCGCCGTTTGTCCAGCGGCCCTTCAGCAGCCTGCACACCGGCGTCGTGCAGTTCGTCTACTGTGACGGGAGCGTCCGGCCGGTTGCCGAGAGCATCGATTTTCTCACGTACTTAGGGCTCGGAACGGTGAACGGCGGCGAGATTATCAATGGCATCTAGTGCTAGGCGGCTGCCGCCACTCGTTCTGCTGTGCGCCGCCTTGGTCGGCTGCGGCGGGGCCGGCGGTCGGCCGGAGACGGTCCCGGTCAGCGGGAAGGTGCTGCTAGACGGGAGCCCGCTGGCGGTTGGTCAGATCGTGTTTCAGCCCATCAGCGGCGGCCAGCCCGCGGTGGGTCACCTGTCCGGCGACGGGACCTTCACGCTGGGCACCTACAGCAGCGACGACGGCGCGGCCGTGGGGCTGCATCGAGTTCGCGTCACCAGCTACTCGACGCAAACTGGGCAACCATCATCGGAAGCGGGCGGCGATTCGCTGGGAGAGCTCTTGGTGCCCGAACGCTACGCTAACTTCTCGACCAGCGGGCTCGAGGTCTCGGTGCTGGCCGCCGGCAACGCGCCGTTCATCATCCAGCTTATAGACGACGAGAAAACGCAAAGCGAGGACGGCGAGGGCTCGGGATCCGACCCCAACTCCGACCCAGACGCGACCGATAGTATCGATAGTCCTGAGGCGCCGGGCTCCGACGTCCTCGAACCAGCCGCTGAGGAGTAGAACGGAGTTGTTTCATCTGCGTCAAATGAGCCCGCCCTATTTCGCCCTCCTCGGGGCGGTGCTGCTGACCCAGCTCGGCTGCTCCTCCCACCCCAGCGTCGCGCCGGTGAGCGGGAAGGTCACCCTAGACGGGGAGCCGTTGAGGTTCGGCAGCGTGATGTTCCAAGCCGTCAGCGGCGGGCAGCCGGCTACTGGCAAGATCCAGGAAGACGGAACCTTCTCTCTCTCGACGTTCGGAGACGACGACGGCGCGATCGTTGGGAAGCACCGCGTCCGCGTGGTCTGCTACTCCTCCCAAGACCCTGCGGTAGCCGCGGCCGCCGGACCCGCGGGGGATTCCCTCGGGCGATTGTTGATCCCAGAGAAGTACACGTCGCTCGGCGCTAGCGGTCTCACAGCCGAGGTGCCAGCGGACGGGCTTTCGGGGCACGAGATCGCCCTCGAGTCGGGGAAGGCGGGGGGCCGATGAATCGGGTCTCGCAACCCAGAGGGCCTGGCTGTCTGTGGCGATTTGCGTGGGCGGTGGCGATCCCCTTGGCCTTGTGCGGGCCGGCGGCGACCGAGACGATCGACGCCGGTCAGTACGACGTTGTGATCTGCGGCGGGTCGGCCGCTGCGCTCGCCGCGGCGTTCACCGCGGCTGAAGAGGGGGCCAAGGTCGCGCTGATCGAGCCCACCGACTGGATCGGAGGGCAGTTCACCTCTTCCGGCGTGCCGGCCGTCGATGAGGCGTGGCACCGCGTGGTTGACCCAGAGACGAAGCAGGTTGCTGTGGACGTCGCGGGGATCGCCCGGGACCCCCGCAACATGACGCCCTTCCTGCGAGACGCCCTCGCCGAGATCGGCAACCCCGGCCGGGGCTGGGTGAGCCGCTACTGTTTCCTCCCGCGGGTGATTCTCGATTCCGCCTTTGTCCCCCGCGAACACCGTCTGCGGGACCGGTTGACGGTCTTTCGCGACACGGTAGTGAAAGCGGTCGCGACCGATGACGCCAGTCGCAAGATCACGAGGCTCACCGCCATTCAGAGGACCCCGAGGCCGGGGACCCCGTCCGGTGGCTACGACCGACGGCTCTCCGAAGACTTGGCGGAGTGGTACTCCGCCAAGCCGTCCGACCGCTTCGAGAAACGTGTTCTCACATTCGATTCCCAAGCCGACCGCGGGACGATCTTCATCGACGCCACGGAGTGGGGCGAACTCCTGGCCCTCTCCGGGGCTAGCTACCTGATCGGGGCCGATAACGCCGACTCGCCGAATTCGAGCGGCGGGGTTTGCGGCCAGGCCATCACCTACGGCTTCGTGATGCGATTCAACGAGAGCCCCCAAGCAGACCACCCCGCCTACGCCCGAGCGCCGAACCTTGGATTCGGGAGCTATCGGGACCGACCCGACGCGTGGGAGAAGGTCTGGACCTACCGCCGGTTGCTCGCAGACCACGACGCCCCCTCGCCAGGCGACCTCTCGCTCCAAAACTGGGGTTACCATCCGGCGACCGACGAGTCCGGGAACGACTACCCCTACGGCTATCTGTTCCTCGACAAGAAGCTCACGGCCCGCCAGGTGAGCAACTGGCGAGGCGGAGTCGATGTTGCGGTCCTCGCGGCCGCTGAGCGCCAGGCGTTTGCGTGGCACGACTGGTTCCGCCGGGCGGCGCCAAGCGAGTTTGACCCGGACTGCTTCACAATTGCGGCAGAGGCCTTGGGGACCGGGCACGGGCTGTCGAAGACGCCCTACATCCGAGACACGCGGCGTTCGATCGGCCTGGGTGACTTCCTGCTCTCCTTCGAGGACATCAGCGGTGCGCCGCCGTCGCAGACGGGGCGGAGGTTCGGCGACCGCGTCGCGCTGGGCGCGTACGCCGCGGATATCCACCCGTTGGCAGGGTGTGAGTACAGCGAGCTGGCCCACGCGTCGGACCGCTCTCCCCTGCCCTACTACATCCCCTACCGCAGCCTGACAAACCGCGACTTCGATAACCTGCTGGTCGCCGGCAAAACGATGGCCCAGACTTTCCTGGCGAACTCGGCCGTAAGGCTCCACCCCTCGGAGTGGTCGTCCGGGTGCGCGGCGGGCGCCGCCGCCGCCTTCCTGGCGAAGAGCGGACTGTCCACTCCCGACGGGCTCCAGCAGATAGGCGTCCTGCAAGAGATCGTGTCCCGTCACACCCCGACGGACTGGACGATCGACTGACGACCGACCTTCCCGAAGGGCCCGGTTCCGCCGCCGCCGCTTGGGTTTTGTGCGGGTCTAATTCCTTTCCAGAGGCCGTGCTTCGACCGCCGCGTCACGCCCCTGTTCCAGCCCTGACGCCTTGTGAAGAACGAGATATGAGCTACCCCAGTCAACCCCGTCCCACCCGACGAGACGTCTTGAAGTACGGCTCTGTCGTTGCCGCGTCTGCCCTGGGCCTGCGGAGCGCTGCCGCCGAGCGACAGGCGCCGATCGAGCGACCGGTGGTCGGCATGATCGGAACCGGCATCCGATTCCAGACCTTGTCGGGCGCGTTCTTCCCGCACGCGGATATTGCAGCCCTGTGCGACGTCGACCCGGGCCAGCTGGCGCTCGGTGTTCAGCGGATCGATTCCCTCTCCGAAAGCAAGTCCGCCCGGGCGCCGACGCCGTGCGACGACTACCGCCGGATCCTCGAACGCGACGACGTCGACGCGGTCGTGATCGCGACGCCAGACCACTGGCACGTGAAGATCGCCATCGAAGCGATGCACGCCGGCAAGGACGTCTACTGTGAGAAGCCGCTCACCCTGACCATCGACGAGGGACGCCAGATCGCCGCGGCGGTCCGGGCAACCGGCCGGGTCGTGCAGGTCGGCGCGCACCAGCGCTCTGCGCGTCAGTTCCAGCTGGCCGCAGCGTTGCTGCGTGACGGTCGCATCGGCAAGCCTCGGCGGGTGACCTGCGCTATCGGCGACAGCCCCGTGTGCGACCCCCTGCCCCCCCGAGAGCCTCCGGCAGGCATGGACTGGGACCGGTGGCTTGGCCCGACCCCCGCCGTAGCGTACCGGGCGAGCCCGACGCTCCCCGAATCGGGCTACGGGTCGCAGTACCCCTACAGCCGCGGGCACGTCCACTTCCGCTGGTGGTACGAGTACGGCGGCGGAAAGATCACCGACTGGGGAGCCCACCACGTCGACATCGCCTTGTGGGCGTTGGGAGATTCGATCGCGTCGGACGCACCCTACGAGGTGACGCCATTGAGGGTGGTTCACCCGGTTGCGCTGCGGGATGGCTATCCTACGGAGGACGACCGGTTCAACGTCGCGACCGAGTTTCACGCCCGGGTGCGATTCGGAAATGGCGTCGAGCTCGACGTTGTCGACACCTCCGAAGCGGTCGGGGTCGACAACGCGATCCTGTTCGAGGGCGAGCAGGGCCGCTACCTGGTGAACCGTGGGAAGCTCGTTGGCAAGCCCGTAGAGGAAATCGCCGAGGCCGGCCTGCCGACCGACGAACTGAAGGCGATGTACCCCGGCCTCCAGGACGGTGGGGCTCAGCTGACCGACCAGGGGCACGAGTTTGTCGTCGAGAAGCACGTCAAGAACTTTGTCTCGTGCCTGCAGACCCGGGCGACTCCCATCTCGAGTGTCGACAGGAACCGGCATAACCTAAACGTCTGCCATGCGATCAACGTGGCGCTCAGGCTCGGCCGGAACGTGACCTTCGACCCATCAAAACAGCGGTTCGTCGACGACGCCCTCGCCGACAGCTTTCTGGCCCGCCCGTCCCGGCCAGGGTATGAGATCGACGTTTGACCCGTGTTGGCGTCTGTGGTGAGGGGCCCTCCTGCCGCTCCGGGAGCGAGTTGGGCCGACGCCGGTGGGCGCGACCGGCTCGACGCAGAAACCGGTCTATGCCGGCGGCGCGAGGCTGCCGCCTCGGTTCGAAGCAGGACAATAAGGGGGAGCACGCCCCCTCCGCCCCGGCCCCGCCAGCGGGTGAGGGCCGACGCGACAGGCGAGGCGGAAGGGGACGTTGGGGATTTTGCAATGAACTCAGGGAGGCGGCGGGCGAGGGAGCCCTCCCGATCACTCGCAAGATTTTGGCACAGCGGGGGATCTCGAAAGGCGCTGCACGGAACTGCATTCGCTACGCCGCAGGTCAACAATCATGGATTTCCATCGCTGACGCAGCGAACCGAGCAGCCGAATGCCCTATCGCGAATGGCCAAGCACGGCCATGAACCGCGGCGCCGCTTCGACGAGCAGCTGGCGGGCCGTCTCAGCGGCGTCTTTGGGCAGACCGGTGGAGGACTGGCAGAGCACCTGGGCCTGGAAATAGTGCTGCTGCTTCTTGCTCGATTCTGTTTGGGCGTCGGGGTCACGCCAAAGACGACTCGTGAGCCCCCGGCGACGCGGCTCCACCCACTCGCCGTCCTCTCCCCACGCCGTGAATACTGCATACGCGGCCTCATTGCCGGGTTGCGTGAGTTCCAGCGACGCATAGTGAAGGCCCGTTTGTTCGTCATCGCCGGTGGTGCGGCGGTCGAGCTCCCACCCGATCCCCTGATAGCAAATCGCCAACTCGTGCCAGGCTTCATTGTAGGGGAAGTCGCACGAGACAAGGTACCGATCACCCTTGTCGGACCGATAGAGGAAGACCACCGAGTTCTGGCCGAAGAGGTCGAGTCTTGGCCGGGAAATGTGCTCGACGGATTGCAGTTCTAGTCCACTCAACTGCGGGGGCAAGACGCCATCGGCCACCAAGGCCGCCAGCGCCGGCTCAAGATCAAATGGGGGCAGAACGCGGTCGTTGCCGCTGTCCGGCGCCCCAAGCAGCAGCTGAAGGGGCGCAACCGCGAGCAGCAACCCCGCGGCTGTAAACGCCCGCCGTTGAAGTCCGGCGTAGCCGACGGCAGGCGTCGGGCCGGGGGAACCTTCGTCCGGATCCCGGGCTAAGTGCGGCCAAGCCACCAACGCGTTCCAGCCGAGCGGCACCAAACCGAGCCCCTCCACGGCCTCGCTCTCAGGCGCGCCTTCCCACTCGATGTCGCCGAGCAGGAACCGCAGCAGCCAGTCCGTGGCGACCAGCAGCAGCAGGGCCACGGTGAAGACGGCGAGCCCTAGCAGGGTGTGGGACGGGTCGACGGTCCAGTCCCAGCCGAACCACACCTCGACCGACGCGATCAGAGTGATCCGGATCACGTTGAGCAGCGTCGCCCACAGGACGCCCCCCATCGCCAGCAGCAGCACGTGCAGGAGCGATCGGGACCTAAGCACCCCGTACAGGGCTGCGCAGGTGACGATCGAGACGACCGACACAATGCCGCTGCACGCCTCATCAACAAACAGCTGCTTGTCGGCCACCAGCAGCGCGTTGCCCTGCATCAGGTGGTTGACGCCCAGCAGGTCCAGCGCGTGGGACGCCTGGGTGCTGCTGAGCCGCTGCAGGTAGGTCAGCAGGTTGCGGTCGAGGTTGGCCGGCGGTGGGATCACCAGGAACAAGAGCAGCCAGGCGCCAATCGGCATACCTCGGCCGCTGGCGCGGCAATAGGCCGCGAGCAGGCCGCCGGCAGTAAGCAAGAAAGATACCGCCGCAAGCCAGGGAGAATGGAGGTAGTAGCTGTACACCAGCAACCCCCAGCCGGCAGCGACCCCGAGCCAGACCCACAGCCTGCTGGGAGGTGAGGATGACGTGGGCGTGGTGCGCAGTGCGCGGCCGATCAGCAGGCCCGCAGCGACCAGCACGAACGGGAAGTGCTGGTAGTACGGTCGCGCCCAAAGATTTCCGGCGAACTCGAGCAGCAGCGGCCCGTAGGCAAGGCCGAGGACGATTGTCAGCAGGGCGGCTAGCACGGTCGGTGAAATTCTCGGAGGAGGTATGAGGCGGGCCGCTCCAGTATAAGTTAAGGGTCGAACGTGGGCTAAGGCAGGTCGAGGTTATGACAGTTATGCGGGGGATTGGCGTCGTCCTGAGCCGGCCAAATCCTGCTATCCGGTTCGCTGCGGATGTAGTCGGCCGCCCGCTGAGCGGCTCCGGCAGCCTGAACAATCAGCTTCTTGTCGCCCGCGAGCTGCTTCCGCCAGCCGTCGAGGTACGCCGCCGACTGCTCGATCGTCTGCGGGCTGATGCCGGCGTGGGCCGCCAGGAACGCGGCGCCGAGTTCCGCTACCAGCTCCTCCCTTGAGTAGTCGGGCGACCCGTACGGGCTCAGGCAGTCACCGATCGATCGTTTCAGCGGAACGCAACTCAGCGCGCTGCAATGCGAGTATCAAGAGGTCGCCGTCCGCATTCGGGTGAGCTACGGCCTCAACGATCTTCGCACTCTGCTTGATCGCCACCTTCAGCTGCTGGAAAGACTTAGGCTAGTCGAGGAAGAGGCCGTCTCGGCCTGCGTCGCTGAGACCAATTCGGAGAGCGTGCAAGATGCGCCGCCCAGGGACCGCGAAAAGTTCGCCCACAGAGACCACCCCAATCGAATTAAAAAAACAGAGAGGGACGACGCCGTCGAGTTGACCCAGCCGCCAGGAGTCCTCCGGGCAGGGCGGACAACGACGGGGCGATCGGAGGGCCAGCGGCGCGCCACTCTCCAAGCAATGCGGAGACTTGCTACCGACGGCTTCCGGTCGCACCTGCCGCTCGCAGGGCGACGGGTTGGCTGGCCCGAGATCATTGAAGCCGCCTACCGGCGCGGTCGTGAATTGCGGCTAAGCAGGCGAGAGTGGGCGAACGCCTGTCAGGTGCTCGGCCGCGAGCAGGCTTCGCTCTGCCTGATGCTGACGGACCAGGCCACGTGTAGGCGGGCAGGGGAGGTGAGGTACCCCAATGCCTATTCTCGGGAGCTGGTCGAGCGGGCGAGGCGAGGGGGCCTGCGGTTTGGGCAGTGACAGGGCAGCTCTGGTTGGGGGAGTTGGAGTTGTGCCCGGGCAGCCGTGTGGACGCCAGGCGACCACTCGGCGAATGTTCGCAACCTACCTGCGGATCAAGGGTTGGGGATATTTCGTCTCATCCCTTGCGTCGGGCAGACAGAGTGCGACAATCTGGGGTAGGTCGGTAAACCGTCCTAGTGCGGGCCAGGCGGCTCCTACCTTCAGCCCTAGCTATCCACCCACCTTCCCCCCCGTCGCCGCCATGCCAAAGTGCCCCCACTGTGGTTCGAAAGAGGTCTACCTGAGTCGCGCCGAAGACAAGGCGATCTATCGGTTGGTGATGCTCGCGCGGGTCCGCTGCCATGAGTGCTACGAGTGCTTCTTCGTCCCGAGCTGGGGGATCCGGCGTTGGCGGAAAGCCGAGTCCTTGCTCCCCAGCCAATCGGGGCACGCCCACAAGCGGCACTCAGGCCAGGGCCGCCGGAAGGCTGCCGCGCCGGAGCAGTCTGCCTAACCGGGACGGCCGGCCGCTAGGTCTGCCCGGCTTGCCCTCCCGCCTCCGACCTCACCGCACAACCGATATAAAAGAGCCGCCCTAGCGGCAAAATAGCCGCCTTCCACGGCCATCCGCTTGTGGGGGGGGTAGGCCCGACTACACTTGATTTCTGAGAGTGGCTTGCCCGGATGCACACCGAGATCGGTGCGCTGACGTGGACGGAGTCCACTTACCAGCCGCTTTTCCCTCCCTGAGCACCCCCCTCCCGCCTTGCTCACCAAGTCCCAAGACCCACCGATTAGCTACTCGGCGACCACCGGCAGCGACTGCCTGGCGGCCGACGACTGGCAGACGCCGTGGCACGTGGCGTACTGCAAGCCGCGGCAGGAGAAGTCGCTCGCCCGGGACCTGATCAGCCTGGGGGTCTCGTACTTCCTGCCAATGGTCGAGCGGGTGTCCACCTCGGGCGGCCGCCGCCGCACGGCGCTCAACCCGCTGTTCCCGTCCTACCTGTTCTTCGCGGCCGAGGAGCAGGAACGCCTGGCGGCCGTCAAAACCAACCGCATCCTGCACTTCCTGCAAGTGAATGAGGCCGAGCAGCAGGTGCTCAGCCGAGAGCTCGAGTCGCTCGAGGCGTGCCTCCGCACGCAGCCCAAAGAGGTCGAGCTCTACAACCACTTGGTGAAGGGCCAGCGGGTCCGGATCACAGGCGGCGGCATGAAGGACTGGGAAGGGATCGTCGAAGACGCCTCGCGGCCCCACAAGGTGTGGGTTGGGGTGTCGACGCTCGGCGGCGGGGTCCTGGTCGAGGTGCACGGCGACCTGCTCGCCGCCCACTAGCAACCGCATCGAATCGAATCGCCCCGACGCGAACAGCCTCGAAGCCAAGAACCTTGAGTAACTCCAAACCAACTCGACTCTACATCGCCGGCCACCGTGGCATGGTCGGCAAGGCGCTGGTCCGCGCCCTTGAGAACGACCCAAGCTACGAGCTCGTCCTCCGCAACCGCGACGAGCTCGACCTCACCAACCAGCAGGCGGTCGCCGACTTCTACGCCTACGAGAAGCCCGACCAGGCGATCATCGCCGCGGCTAGGGTCGGCGGCATCGTCGCCAACAACACCTACCCCGTCGAGTTCATGCTCGACAACACCCGGATCGCGCTGAACACGATCCAAAGCGCCTACGAGGCCGGCGTCGGTCGGCTGTTGTTCCTCGGCAGCACCTGCATCTACCCCAAGCTGGCGCCGCAGCCGATCCCCGAGGATTCGCTGCTCACCTCGCCGCTCGAGATCACCAACGAGGCCTACGCCCTCGCCAAGATCACCGGCCTGAAGCTCTGCCAGTACTACCGCCAAGAGTACGGCGCGATGTACCACTCGGCGATGCCGACCAACCTCTACGGGCCGGGCGACAACTACCACCCGGAGAACAGCCACGTGCTGCCGGGCCTGCTGCGGCGGTTCCACGAGGCGAAGGAAGAGGGCCTCGAAGAGGTCGTCGTCTGGGGCACCGGCACGCCACGCCGCGAGTTCCTCCACGTCGACGACCTGGCCGCCGCGCTCGTGCACCTGCTGCAGATCGACGGCCCGCCCAACTGGGTCAACGCCGGCACCGGCAAGGACATCCCGATCGGCGAGCTCGCCCAGCTCATCGCCAAGGTCGTCGGCTACGAAGGGAAGATATCGTTCGACACCTCCCGCCCCGACGGCACGCCGCGCAAGCTGACCGACTCGTCATTGATCCAGTCGACCGGCTGGCAGGCCAAGATCAGCCTCGAGGAAGGCCTCCGCTCGACCTACCAGGACTTCCTCGCCAACCAGCAATCCCTCCGGGCGCAGTAGTCGCCTCTGGCTACCGCCCACGACTTCCTTACCTTCGAGACCACTAGAGAGATGTCCAAGAAAGCCCTCATCACAGGAATCACCGGCCAGGACGGCTCTTACCTCGCCGAGCTGCTGCTGTCCAAGGGCTATGAAGTCTGGGGCACGGTCCGCCGGTCGTCGAGCATCAACACCGACCGCATCGACCACCTGTACCAGGACCCGCACGACAACAACCCCAAGATGCGGCTGGTCTACGCCGACCTGGCCGACGCGTCGAGCCTCAACCGGCACCTCAAGATGATCCGCCCCGACGAGATCTACAACCTCGGCGCGCAGTCGCACGTGAAGGTCTCGTTCGAGGTGCCCGAGTACACCGGCGACGTCACCGGCCTCGGCGCCATCCGCCTCTTGGAAGCGATGCGCGAGCTCGAGCTCGACGCCAGGTTCTACCAGGCGTCCTCCTCGGAGCTGTACGGCAAGGTCGTCGAGACCCCGCAGAAGGAGACCACCCCCTTCTACCCCCGCAGCCCCTACGCGGCCGCCAAGGCGTACGCGTTCTGGGTCACCAAGAACTACCGCGAGTCGTACGGCATGTTCGCCGTCAACGGCATCCTGTTCAACCACGAGTCCCCCCGCCGCGGCGAGACCTTCGTCACCCGCAAGATCACCCGCGCGGTCGGCGCCATCGTCCGCGGCGAGCAGGACTGCCTGTACCTCGGCAACCTCGACGCCAAGCGCGACTGGGGCTTCGCCGGCGACTACGTCGAGGGCATGTGGCGGATGCTGCAGACCGACACGCCCGACGACTACGTCCTCTCCACCAACGAGACCCACTCCGTCCGCGAGTTCTGCGAGATCGCCTTCACCCACGCCGACCTGCCGCTCACCTGGGAGGGTCAGGGCGACGCCGAAAAAGGCCTCGGCCCCGACGGCCGCACGCTGATCCAGGTCGACCCCCGCTACTACCGCCCCGCCGAGGTCGACCTGCTGCTCGGCGACTCCACCCGCGCCCGCACCGAGCTCGGCTGGGAGCCGAAGGTCAGCTTTACGGAGCTGGTGCACATGATGGTGGAAGCGGACCTGAAGAAGTAGTGATCAATCTTCTGTGCGGTATCGCCGGACTGCACGGCTGTTGAGATTCATCGCGATGCTTAGAAACGCAGTCGAACCAGGGCACGAGTCGTGATATTGCTGTCAATCAATCGTGCGGGATTCTCCTGAAACTCATCCAAATGCCCACAAAGTCCCCCCATAGCCCGAGAGAACGGCAACGCGATTGAGGCACGTGGTAGGTGCTCAAGTCAAACCGAACGGAGGCTATAGCCAAAGCAAGAGCATAGCCATCGTAAGCTGGCACTTTCCCGTACGGTCAGAGACCTTTGTTCTCGACCATGCATTAGGAATGGCGAAACGCGGATGGAACGTCCATTCGGTTAGCCAAGGTCCTGGTTCAGGGTTTTCCGAAGCTGAGCTAGGCTCTATTGCTGAAGCAGGAGTTTCATTACACCATCTAGGGGAATACCCGCAAAAGCAGTATTCCAAGGCTCTTATGATCGCGTCACAACCGCGATCCATCGTGCAAAAGTTCCGCATGGAGCGTCGCAAGACTTCATGGACGCTCTTCGAGTTGGCCGCTGCGACTCGTACGATGAAATATCTTGAGTCTCTTAATCCACAAGTTGTTCATTGCCACTTCGGTGCAGTAGCCGGTCCGCTAGTTTCAGCTGGGCTTTCCGCAGAGAACTTGCTTGTAACTTGGCACGGCTACGACTCAGACGTGATACCCCATAAACGCGGAACGGGGATCTATCAGAAGCTCTTTGCTTCGCCTGCAACCCACACAGCTAACTCTCGCTTCTTATCCAACCGACTCGCCCAGCTTGGCGCTGACCGCTACTCGATTGTGCGAGTCCCAATGGGCGTCGACCTCGATCGCTTCTCAATTCGTTCTGGCCCGCCGCTAGACGCCAATCCCCTGAGAATCCTCTCGGTCGGAAGGCTAGCTGAAATGAAGGGGCACAGATTTCTGATCGAGGCTATCTGCGATCTTCTCGATATTGGAGTCCCATTGCGGCTGGATATCGTGGGTGATGGCCCATTGGCAGCCGAACTTGAGTGTTTAATTCAAGCGAGAGGGCATGGAGATTCCGTCGCGCTGCTGGGCTCGCAGCCACACGATCGTGTCCGGAGCGAAATGTCTAAATGCCATCTGTTCGCGCTAACGGGAGTGTGCGAACCCACCGGTCAAGTCGAAACACAGGGAGTGGTATTCGTCGAAGCCCAGGCTACGGGTCGCCCCGTCGTAGCGTCTAACGTTGGAGGGGTGAAAGAGGTAGTAGAAGATGGCAGAACGGGTATCCTCTGCGAACCGGGCAATATCGATAGCATCAAGAACGCGCTCTGCTACTTCCACGAAAACCGAGCGGCGTTGGAACGATTTGGTAGTAGCGGCCGCAAGCATGTCGAAGAATCGTTATCGATTAATCAGATGCTAGAGTCATTCGATGCGCTATACATGGACCGCTTACGTCACAGGCACTCCCCCAACAACTACCGAAAGCACGTTCTGTGAAGAAGCTCTTCTGGTGGGCGATTACGTCCTCGCATAGGCATCGGATCCGCGGCACCGCTAGGGCGATGCGGCTAATCAAATCCTACATCGCTGCTGAACCACTCGTACAGTTTACGACTCCACACCAACTAAAACTCAACTTGACTCCGAGGCACTACATCGACTCCGAAGTGCTACGACATGGCGACTATGAGTTTGAGGTTACGGAGGCTCTTGTGGGCAGGCTGGGCGACCGAGATGTCTTCTGGGATGTCGGCGCGAACATTGGACTCCACTCGTTATACATAGCCATCCAGATGCCGAAGGTACGTGTTGTCGCATTCGACCCGAACACTGACATCGTTAGCCGCCTTCGAGACAATGCGCATCTGAACAATGTCGCGATAGAAATCGTTCAGTCCGGCTTGTGGCATAGCCACGGCTTGCTTCGACTAAATGATCCGAATCCAGTCAACCCAGGAATGACGGGGCTAGAGTCGAATGCAGATTCGACTACTCGCACACAGGTGCTGGTACCGGTACTGGGAGGTGACGACTGCATAGCTCACCTTGGAGTACCGTCACCCACGGTCATCAAGATCGACGCTGAAGGCGCAGAGACGTCGGTTCTGAGCGGACTCCGCAACGCGATTGATTCCGGTAGCGTACACACAGTTGTGTTCGAACAACGCGAAGACGCGGACGAAGGTCCTCGAGAAACCTTGAGGTCCTTCGGATTTCAGATAGCCCCAATAGCGTCTGAGAAGGGTGCGAGTCACTGCAACTACATTGCAACTCGCGAGAGTAATGGCACCGACATTGCTCCCAGCATATAGAGTGGCTGCGTCAATAAATGCAATATTGCGCATCGCCACGACACCAAGATCTGACGGGCGTTCAATAGCAAGAATTGACGCCGACCAGCCCGTAAACGAAATGCCATTTGCCACCCGGACACAGGCCTGCCCCAATGGACATGCTACCCGTCGCGCAGCTATACTAATCTCACCTCAGCCTGTTGACGACTTTCCGCCCGTAGTTGCGCACGCGACTGTACTCGCCAATGTCGGTGTCGATGTCACCCTCCTCACTTCTCCGCGCAAGGGAGCACCGAGCGTCAGGTTCGAACACCCAGGCGTGACGGTAGAAAGCTTCGCCACTCAAAGCAGCAGCAGATCCCGACGCGCTGTCGCTATGACGCTGATGGCGATGCGAGTCAGCCAACTTAGGCTGCTAGGCAAGTCGCAACTGCCGATCGAAGTTGCCTACGAGCCAATAGGCATTCGGGTCAGTCGACTTGCGTTTGGCCGGCCCAAGGCAACCATCTACCACTTTCACGAGATCCTCTTTGGCAATGGTCGTCGGCATGAGCGTCAAGCGATCGCCGCGCTTCGCCACGCGGACTTAGTGACCGTTGCGGATTCGGGCCGAGCGGATCTAATGCTGGCGGTTGAGCCATGCATTGCAGCGCTGAAGACAATTCGGAATCTGCCGCTTGCTTCCGCAGCACTGCGTTCTCCCCCGATACGCACGGAGGAATTCAGTGCTGTCTACTTCGGGTCGCGTAGCCATGCGCAGAATCTTGATCGGATCGTAAGCTCCATGGACCGGTGGCCGGCCAAAGTACGACTACACCTCTACGGTCGGAAAAACCCGACCTTCGACGAAGAGCTCCGGCGTATCGCTGCCGAGCGTGGCGTGCTAGACAGACTAGTGTTCGAAGGTTGGGTCCACATGCAAGACCTGATTCGCACGGTCGCGCGACACCATTTAGGGTTCGCTATGCTTCGTCCCCTGAATGACAACTGGAAGTTTAGCGCTGGGGCCTCAAACAAGAAGTACCAACTCATGGCTGCTGGAGTCCCCCAGATCGCGGACAACGGGCGTGGCACTCCGGAGGTTGTCCACAACCGGGGCGTCGGCACTTGCGTTTCGCCCGATGACGAAGATGCCATAGCTGCGGCGGTGCATGCCTACTTCAACTCACCCATCAAGGTAGAGACGGAGGGACGATCTGGCCGGGAACTGATAATGACTGAACTGAATCAAGAATGTGAATTCTCCAGTGTGCTGAGTTTTTTTGAAATTCACGGTAGTTGATGATTAACTTCGTAACCGATCAGTCGATCAGCATCACTTCCGGGGGTTGGAGTGGAATCAGCGCAAATATCTACAGCCAGCTGCAGAGATTCTATCCGGTGCGTTATGTAGGCCCTGTTCAGCCAAAAATACCAGCTCTCCAGAAGCTCGCGTCAAAAGCAAGTCGGCTATGTGGCGGGCGTGGCCGATTTGCATTTTATGGAAATACTCGGCTACGTAGAATTTGCAGCCAATGGCAGTCAACTCGCGCACCAGAAGCGAGCTTTGACTTTTTTCACGCAGCGACGCCATGGCTTAAATGCCAATCTCCAATGCCATACGGGGCATATTTAGATGCGACTTTTGGGATGTACATGGAGTTGTACTCGAATGCGGCCCAGTTCTCGCCGCAAGATCTCTCAAGGATTGCTGACCTGGAACGAAGGTGGCTTCGGAAAGCATCAGTCTTGTTCTTCGGTAGCGAGTGGGCCCAGAACATTGCGATCGAGGAGTATGGGCTAGAGAAATCGAAGACACATGTCCTTTGGCTCGGTGGCAACGTAGGCATCCCATCACGAGATCGCTACGCAGCTGGGCAAGACTTCTTATTCATATCCCTTAACTTCGGGAAGAAGGGGGGGGAGATCGCGTCGAGAGCGCTGCAATCCGTACGGAGACGCTACCCCAAGGCTCAACTGCTAGTTGTCGGTGCTCCGCCCCCCCCAGAAATTCTCGCGCTGCCCGGAATCAAGTACTGCGGGATGCTAAGAAAAACGATGCCTAACGAACTCGCTGAGTTCAAGCGCCTTCTCGGAAGTGCTCGCGCACTGGTTCACCCCACTACGATGGACACGATGGGAGCCGTTCTCGTCGAAGCCGGCTATTTCGGATGCCCATCGATCGCCACTAACAGATTTGGCATCCCAGAGTTGGTCCATGACGGGCGAACGGGCATGCTTGTAGACGCTCCCATCGAAGTCGAGCAAGTTGCGTCCCAGATGGAACGTATGCTGGATGACGAGCCGGGCTATTTGTGCATGCGCAAGGCTGTTCGCTCTGACATGACCAGCCGGCTTTCCTGGGATTCGTTTGGTTCGAAGATGGTAGCCGCAATTGCCTCACTGCACCTCCCCGGCTTACCTTCTGACAAGCACGTGCTGGCGGGAGATCCATGAGCGTACCCAAGCTCCTTTACATTGGCCACCTTGAGCCTGGCCAGACGTCGCTGATGCGGATGCGTGCGCTCGAAAGGCACAACATAAACGTACTCGGCGTTAACGCTCGGGAGCTCTTGAATCGACAGAACTGGCTTGAGCGTCGCATATCGTCGTCCCTGGAAGTAGGCCCCGTGATACGGCAGCTGAATCGAGCTGTGTGCGACGCAGCGCAGGAGCTCCGTCCGAGCGTGATATGGTTTGACAAACAGGAGCTCATTCGGCCGAGCACAGCTCGCAGACTGAAGGATTTGGGCGCAACCTTGGTGTACTACACTCCAGATCCCTATTTCGCCCAACCGTGGAAGCAAACCCGCATGATGTCCAGCAGCATGCAGTACTTTGATCTGTTCATCACTCCTAAGAGCTATGAACTCGACGAGTATGCAAAGCTTGGCAAGCAGGTCCTCTACATGCCGCTAGGGTTCTGCGATCAGATTCACACCCCACGCCAGGTGCCAGAAGCTTCGCGGGTAGATGTCGGATTCATTGGCTCGTGGGAGCCGCGGCGCGAACACTTTATGACTCAGATTGTTGAGCAGGGATCGACTGCCCACATCTGGGGCTACGGCTGGGATCATGTTGTAGATGGTCGATGGAGCTTGCGACGCGAAGCTAGGCTTCGGCGTCTAAACAACGGGCGAGCAACAACGATCCAAATCAACGCGCACCTCGCAGACATCATTACTTCGCATGAAATCTACGGAGATACCTACGCCGAGTGCCTGTCGCGATCAAGGATCAGCCTGGGCTTGCTACGAACAACTCTGTATCCAGACCAACACACGACGCGTACTTTCGAAATCCCAGCTTGCGGAAGCATGCTCCTGGCTGAGCGCACCGACGAGCATAAATCGTTCTTTGAAGAGGGTCGAGAAGCCGACTTCTTTTCATCAGACGAGGAGATGATAGACAAAGTGCGATTTTACTCGAATAACCCTGAGGCCCGCGATCGAATCGCCAGAAACGGTCGCGAGCGCTGCCTTAACTCTGGGTATTCCTACTTCGAAAGGCTCAAGCCAGCGCTGAGCCACTTAGGACTTATCTAGCGTGAGCACAGGGGGCCTGTCGGTGGACTTTCTCTACCGCAAGGCATTCGAATCGCAATTCAGCATCGAGTCTTGCTTTGCCCGAGTCCAGGAAGATCTTTCTAGACTAGGGCTAGACAACCAAAGAGTGGTTGCTCCAGCGTACAGCACTGGCTTCCTCAATCGCCTACGGATCCTCCTGCACGCCGCACGGCTTTCAAGGACTAGGGACAGGATTCTACATATTACGGGTGATATCTACTATGCGGCGATTCTTGCTAGGGCCCCCGTTTCTCTCACGATCCACGACCTGGAGTTCATCAATCGCGAACGAGGTTGGAGGCGATTCCTTCTCAAGACGATCTGGATCAATGCACCATGTGCCCGTGCCGACGCAATAACGGTGGTAAGCGAAGAAACCAAGAGATTGCTGCTTCAGACGTGCCCTAAGCTTTGCCCACAAAAGGTGCATGTCATCCCGAATAGTGTCTCAGACAGCTTCAAGCCTTTCCCCAAGCCTGCCCCCAAGGAGACGCTCCGCATTCTTCAGGTTGGCACCAAACCCAACAAGAATATACCCTTGCTGCTCCAAGCGCTGAATGGACTCAATTGCGAGCTCACGATCGTCGGGCCCGTTTCGGAAAAACTTAGGAGGTGCGTTGCCGAGAGTGATATCCCTACCGTTTTCAAGGAGAGCCTCAGCGAAACTGAAATGTTGGAGGTCTACCAAGATTGCGACCTACTCGCTTTCGTGTCGCTCGAGGAAGGGTTCGGCATGCCAATAGTCGAGGCGCAACGCACGCTCCGACCCGTTCTCACATCAAATTGCAGCTCTATGCCAGAAGTAGCGGGTGAAGGAGCTTGCTTGGTGGATCCGCGTGACCCCGCATCGATCCGGGCAGGAATCGAGCGTGTATGGAAGGATGAGACCTATCGTGAGTCACTGATTGCGAAAGGGGCGGCTAACGCAGAACGTTTCTCGCGAGGGCAAATAGCCGATAAGTACCTGCGGCTCTTCCAGGGCCTTGGCTCGCAATGACAAACGCTGCACAAGAGCCGGAGGTTGGCTTCTCCACTTACGGCAAGACTTCGCTGCAGATCGCCCTAGCAGCTACGGCAATATCATTACTGCTAGCCGCCGGCTGGGCATCGCTCGGCTACGGACTCGCCGGAGTGGCCACCTATCGCTTAGTCTTCGCGCAAGACCGGCTCTTTGACCTTCGCTGGACCGCAGTATTAATAGCAACAATTCAGTGCGTTATTACGCCTCACCTAGCATATCGCGGTGCGTATGAACACGATCGGTACGGCATGTACGTGCCCGAGGCAGCCTATATGCCGATTGCTGTCAGTTGCCTCATTGGATTTGCGGTAGGGATTCTGTTCTTCCACACCAAGAAAGAGCGCTGGTCCCAAATCCTCGCGGCCCGTCAGCTGCGACAAGTGCTCCTTCGTCGACCAGATCTACCGATCATTCTGTTTGCCGTTTCTCTGCTCGGATCAACTGCGTCGGCAATCTCGCCTGCCGCTTTAGGGTTTGTAGGCTACCTGTTTGCTAACCTCAAATACACTGCGGTTGTTCTGTTCCTGCTGTCCGGTCGAAGCGATCGACTCGTGTGGACCGGCGCAGTTCTTGGATATGCTTTTCTCGAGTCTGCCGCCTCCAGCTTATTTCACGACATTTTACTCTGGGGGGCTATTGCAGGCGGGCTCCTAGCGTTCCTGCTTCAACCAACCGCGTGGACGAGAGCCGCAATTGCGGTCGCTCTCGTGGTGGCCATCATGGCAATTCAGAGCGCCAAACATGAATACCGTACGCGGGTATGGAAGGGATCTGAGAACGCAAGCCATGGGCTGTATTTCGACATAGCGAGTGAGCGCATGATCGCACTGTGCACGGGCCGCATGCCAATCTCAGAGGTGTTCGGCGGTATGGTTCTACGGCTCAACCAAGGTTGGATTACCAGCCGAATAATACAAGTCGTACCTGCCGCTGAACCTTTCGCTGAAGGTCAAACGATCACCAGAGGCCTACGATCCAGCCTTCTTCCACGGATACTGGCGTCTAACAAGGCCGGAGCCGGTGGCCGGGAAAACTTCGAGAGATTTACACACCTGGACCTCTCCAGAGGCACCTCGATGGGGATAGGCACCCAGGGGGAGGCGTACGCCAACTTCGGAGCGATTGGTGCTCCGATCTACCTTATGGCGTATGGCCTGGCTATCGCCTGGCTCATTTCGTCTTACGCCAAGCTATCCGAACGAATCCCATTAGCAGTTGCGATGCTTCCAAACACCTTCCTATTTGCATTAAAAGCGGAGGGTGATTTCGTTACCGTCTCGAATTTCGTCACAAAGGGATTCCTCTTTCACGCGGCAATTGCGGCCGGACTTGCTTATGCGTTCCGAGGCGGCTCCCACGCTAACAGCCGAAACCTAGACCGTTCGTGAATTGCGCCCACGAACCACCGCAGAATCCAATTCAACCTCGGCGACTCGATGTCGATGTAGCGAGAGGCATTGGCATCTCACTTGTCGTTCTAGGTCACATCGGGACCCCCTACTACCGCGGTATATATTTATTCCACATGCCGCTCTTCTTCTTCCTGAGCGGGCTGACTACTTCCAAGCACAAGTTGGTCGACGGCAAGTCATTCCTGATGAGCAGCCTCGCGCAGACAGTAACGTACTGCGCATACCTTCTGCTGCTTGTCGTCTGGCTGGCAAGCAGGGGCGAACTATCACGGCAGCCGCTGGTAGAGGCCGCAATTCTAGTCTGCGGCGGAGAACTTCTTGTATCTGCTGGGGCCGCGTACTGGTTTCCAACATGCCTTGTTCTCGCAAAAGTCTTGTTCCGCGGCTATCTCCTCGCTGGCACGTCTCGCATGCGACTCGTAGTCTGCCTGGCGACAATCCCAACAAGCATCGTGATTGCGAGTGCTCTACCGGAATTCTGGCTGCCCTGGGCCGCCAATGTAGCTCCGATCGCGTTTGCATTCATCCTCCTCGGGGACACCTCAAGAGGCTGGCTAGACAAGGCGAGTTCGCCGCTCAAGTCCGCAATTGTGCTTACCGGCGCGGGGGCAATCTGGGCTGCACAGGCAGGCTATCTCGAGACGCTTGACATGAAGTATGCATCGTTTGGGCCCGTCGGATCGAGCCTAATCGCCGGGGCAATCGCGGCGCTCTGTGTATTCATCCTCTGCGGTCCTATCGCTCGAACGGCCCTGGCCGGTCCGCTAGCGGCTGTTGGCCGGAGGTCCATGCTCATCATGTACACGCACCAGTTTGTACAGCTTACGATTGCGGCGTATTGGGAAGTGAATCGCCTTGCATTGGCAATGGCGACGGTGCTCGTTTGCTGCCTGATTCACGAGTTGCTTGCGGCAACGCGGATCTCTCGAGCCGTTCTTCTAGCGGATCGCTCCGCGTATCTCACGCCTAGCAAGTGTTGACTCTTACCCACCTATAAGCTCTGAGAGGCACTCTCCTGCCCTACTTCGACGCCAAACGACGAATCTTGATGACCTCTCCGCAGGAGTGGGGGCACATCAAGGTCTCGAAACACCACTACGCTGAAGAGCTTGTGCAAGCTGGCCATAGCGTTCACTTTCTGAATCCGCCATGCGACGAAAAGCTGGCGGGTGGCGTCCGCTGCCGCGTGCTTGCTGATTACGGCCCGGGACGGCTCACCGTGATTGACTGGAATCGACGTACGCCAATCGCGCTTCGGTACAAAGCAATGCCGATATATCGGAGACTCATTCAACACGAAGCGCGGAGGATTCGACAGGAAATTGATTCGTCGCTCGATCTTCTTTGGGCATTCGACCCAAATACATTCCCCGACCTAAGCGTCTTCAAGGCGGCGCACACGCTCTTCATGCCGGTCGATCCGCTTAGCTCGGACCAGCAAGTCCGCTGCGGCCTAAGCGCAGACTTGGTGGTGAGTGTAACCCCTAGCATCCTAGAGCAATTCGACTCTCCCGCCTTCGAAGGGCGAAAGCTACTGGTTGGTCACGGTCTGTGCCGCGAGTTCGAGGCTGAGGCCAGGCGTCCTCCCTCGGCGGCAACTGCCGGCTCCCCGGTGCGAGCCGGGTTTTTCGGCAACCTCGATCGACCCAAAGTTTTTGACTACGGGATGTTTTCTTCCATTGTGGAGAGTCATCCCCAGGTCGAGTTTCACTTCTGGGGCCCCTCGTCGCTGAACGGAGAGTTCCAGAAAACGCTGGCGGATCGGCCGAATGTCTTCCCGCACGGTTGCGTCGACAAGGCAGCGCTAGCAAGTCAAATCCGGCCGATCGACGTCTTCCTGCTGATCTACGGACGAAACGAGCACCTCTTCGACCGCTCGAATGCTCATAAGATCTTGGAGTACCTCTGCACTGGCAAGGTGATCGTGTCGAGCACCATTGAAGCATACGAAGGCCGACTTGACCTACTTAGAGCGCCACGCAGCGGGGATGACACCGAATTGCCGCTTCTGTTCGCACAAACCGTCGAGGAACTGGACTCTGCTAACTCGCTCAAACTCGCCCGCCGCCGGAAGGCGTATGCGTTGGACCACACGTATCGCGCGCAGCTTACGAAGATCGAGGCTGCTCTTGAGAAGATAGCAAGCGATGCGCCCCTTAGCGAAGGGGCCACTCGTTAGACGTATGGCTAATCGCGGTGAGGTAACAACGTCTACTGAGCCAGTGCCCGAAAACTTCTCGGCATGAAACGGAAGAACTGACCCGGCGCTTACGGCTGGCACCCCCGCTACCACGCTTTTCGGACAGTATTCACCGTCTTATATCGGCAGCCACTAAACAATACGTCGTGGAAGGCAAATCCTCAGACCTGGGATCTACCAGCCGCCCCTGGAAACGATCCGATTCCGCTTCGAGTTCTTGCCTTCTTGCTATCGCCCCTGAGGCCCACCTGTGACTTACTCCACTCAGTTCACAACTGCTCCCATCAGGTAACTCCGATTCAAATTCAGCGATACCTCAGTAATAGGTCCGCACGAGTAATCGGTGGGCTAGCGGGCGGGCAAACGCTTGCCATGGCGTTACCAATCGCAGCAGCGCCGGCACTCAGCAGGCTGTACGCGCCCGCAGATTATGGTGCGTTCGGCCTGTACACGAGCATCTCTGCAGTGCTTGCTACGGCCGCGTCCCTGCAGTATCACGAGGCTATCCTTGCCGAACGCAACGATAAGCGCGCGGAACACTTAGTATACGCAAATATAGCTATAAGCTTACCTGTAGCCGCACTTACGGTCGCAGTGGCCGCTTTGCTTTACGTGAGCCTCCCCAGCCATAGCAGTCTAGCTGCGGCGAGAACGTGGATTTGGTTGCTTCCCGCCTCAATGCTCGCCGCTTCTGTAACCAAGTCTGTAGGAGCCCATTGCAACCGACGTGGAAACTACCGATACCTTGCAACGATGCCTTTGCTTATAAAAGCGTCTACTGTGCTCTTCTCGATCGCACTGGGAATACTACGTTGGGGGCCGCATGGATTATTCGCTGCCTACTTCTGTGGGCAGTTGATCGGTGTCATTGGTTCATGTTCCATTATCCGGTCCGACAGGCTTGCCCTAGGATCAATTAAGAGCTGGCTTGCATTGGCTAAGCGGCATTCGCATTTCCCTCTATTCACGCTGCCATCGCAGTTCATTGCACAACTGAATCAACAAATCCCAATCTACGCTCTGGGGCTGGCTGGCGCAGTCGATGACCTCGGCCTCTTTAATCGCGCCCGCATGCTGGTTGGGCTTCCGCTAACAGTGCTCGGCTCGGCTATCGGACAATTATATCGCGAGCAAGGTTCGCAAGCGTACCGATCGAAACTCGATTGTCGCGATGAGTTCAAGAAATCGCTGCGACTACTTGCGGTGTTCGCAGCCCCCTCAACCGCCACTCTGGCGCTAATAGGACCCGATCTATTCTCGGTAGTTCTTGGAGCCGAATGGCGTGAAGCTGGCGTGATCGCCCGAATACTTGCACCGATGCTGTTTCTTCGGATGACTACGGCGCCCCTTAATGCGACTCTACAGTTTTCTGGAAAGCAGAAACTGGCATTCACGCTTTCCGCTCTAAGCGTCTGTGCTCTTGCCGTCGGAGTTCTCCCCATAGCGTCGACGGCGGGACATGCGCGCCAAATAGTCGCAGCGTACTCCGCCACAATGTCGTTGATCTACCTTGTTCACCTACGCATCTCCTGGAAAGCATGCGTCCCAGCCAATGTTTCTTAAGCTCGCGCGCCGTACCGCTCAGCTCCCATTCAAGACGATGGAAGCTCTATTTATTCGCCTTCCCTATTTTCATTTCGTGCGCAACACGCGAGACGCGCTTAGCCCCAACACGTTCAGAGATTGGTTTCGCCAAGAACTGCTGGGCGTGAATATTGGTCCATATTGGCCCATTCACACATCCAGCAAAGTGACGGAATGGAAGAATATTCTGATAGGAATTGACACGTCGCCGGGAATCATGCCTGGCTGCTACATCCAAGGCATCGGAAAGGTGACGGTTGGAGACTATACGCGGGTGGGCCCGAACGTATCAATCATTAGCGCAAATCACAGCCTTTCTGATCTGCGGCAACATGAGCCGCAGGAGGTGAGAATTGGAGCATATTGCTGGCTTGGTGCCGGCAGTGTCGTGCTACCGGGAGTCGAACTCGGCGATTTCACTATCGTCGGCGCCGGCGCGATCGTAACGAAGTCTTACCCGCAAGGCTTCTGTGTACTGGCCGGCAATCCGGCAGTCCCTATAAAGTCCCTGAGCGCCGAAGAGTGTGTCCGTTATCGGCACCGCGATGAATACCACGGCTTCATTGCGGCCCGCGACTTTTCAGCGTATCGCAAGAACACTCTTCGCGTTTAACTTGCATTGCCACGACTATTGCCGAAGCAGACTCAGTCAATTCGCATGAAGTAAGATGTGAGCACAACGCCGCTGCAACTGCCCACTCATTCGACTAGAAGCCTGCGACATACACTACTGCGAAGCCGGACGATCCGGTACGCCAATAAGATCAGGTCCCCAGTCCGGCCACAGCTCCACCGACACCGAATCAACCATCACGATGCCAGCACTTCCCACTTTCATCACGATTGGAGCCATGAAATGCGGCACCACCAGCCTTCACGACTACCTGAGTCGACATCCAAGCTTCAGCATGTCCCAGCCGAAGGAGCTGGATTTTTTCGTCGGTCGCTGTTCAAGCAACTCGATGGAGTGGTACTGTTCCCACTTTGACGCCAGCAAGCAATTTCGCGGTGAATCGTCGCAAAACTATACAAAGGCTCACTCTCCGTTATACGCAGGAGCCGCAGAGCGAGTAGCGTCTGTTCTACCTAATTGCAAACTGATCTATTTAGTCAGAGACCCAATCGCCCGCTATCAGTCTCATAAGCTGGAAACACTCTATGGTGAGACCCGTCGCGACATTGCCTGGGCTAAAGAAAATAACCACTACGTCAAGACCGGGCTCTACTACTACCAGCTATCGCACTATCTTAACTACTTTTCACTTGAGCAGGTGATGGTTGTCGATCTTGCCGACCTTAAAGATCGACGCCTTGACACCATGAACGCGATTTTCCGTTTCCTTGGAGCTTCGGAGTTGGACAACCCTGGGGTGTTCGACTTCCAGTCGAACTCGTTTGCGGAGAAGGTCGCTCCGCGGTTCATTCGCGAGAATATCGCCTATCGTGTGGCGAATCGCATAGCCCCCAAGTTGACAGCAAGTGTTTTCAGTTCCGATCGTGTTCGCAGAACGCTTATGCCCAACTCAAGACCAACACCTCTCACGGAAGGCGAGAAGGATCGATTGTCGTCGATCTTTGAACCCGACGTGAACAAGCTGCGCAAGTTGCTAGGCCGAGACTTCTCCGATTGGGCGGTCTAACCACCTCCTGTGACTCCAAACTCTCCCGCCTAGGGCAGTTAACCTGGGATCAGACATTCGCGAAGGCAGCCGCAATCGAGTTCAACCATAAGTTGTCCTCTCGACCGTTGGCTGAATCAAACACTTGAATTGAATAATCACCGTTTCACGGCCGGCATTGCTGTTAACTCAGATCCGCAGACAGCATTCAGGTTTCTCGCTATTAGTCGATAATAGGTAAGTGCAAATGCATCCTAAAGTATTCTGTATTGGATTCCATAAGACGGGCACTTCTAGTCTTGGCGTAGCATTGGGGCGTCTTGGCTATCGTGTGACAGGCCCAAATGGGGTTCACGATCCAAGGATTGCGGAGAACGTTCACGCGATGTGCTACGACTTGGTAGAGCAGTTTGATGCATTTCAAGACAATCCTTGGCCAATCATCTACAAGGATCTCGATATGAGGTTTCCCGCCAGCAAATTCATCCTAACAATTAGACGCCCAGAAGCCTGGATAAGGAGTCAAGTCAAGCACTTTGGCCGAGATGTGACGCCAATGAGGCAATGGATTTATGGCGTTGGGTGCCCCGAGGGTAACGAGCCCGTGTATACCAAACGTTTTCAAGACCACAATGACGAAGTCATCGAGTACTTCAAGGACCGCCCGCATGACCTTCTTGTCCTAGATCTCGCCGAAGGGGATGGCTGGGAGAAACTATGCCCGTTCTTAGGGGCGAGAATTCCAAGAAAAGCATTTCCGCATGCCAATAAGGCCCGCGATAGAGAGGGCTTGAGTGCGACTCTGCTTTCGCCCGCAAGAAAATTCAAAACTCTACTGAACGGGGTTTGGAGTCGCCCATCATGAACGACATTTCTAGCTGGCCATGCCGATTGCCTCAGGCGGTCCTTGGAAGCTCTAACGAAGTCTACTGACTTCGTTGTTATCTCGATCCGCGGTTGCAAGTGTCGACGATTTCAGGTGGTTCTGCGAGGGCTGCTTGCTTTCTTACCATCTGCTGAAGGGCGATGACACCCGCAGCGTCCCGCCAACGCTCGTGTAAAGTGCACCCCACTCAATGAAATACCGGCCTGACATCGACGGTCTGCGGGCTGTCGCCGTCCTTCCAGTGATTTTCTTTCACTTGTCGGCGAGCTACTGCGCAGGGGGGTTCCTCGGTGTCGACGTCTTCTTTGTGATCTCCGGCTATCTGATCTCCTCGCTGGTGCTGGAGCAACAGCTTAGCGGCTCATTTACCTTCAAAGAGTTTTACTCTCGTCGGATACGACGAATCCTACCCGCCCTGCTGGCGGTTGTGATACTCAATCTGGCCGTGGCGGCTACAGTCGCCTATAGACCCGATCGCCGATCGCTCGGGCTCCAGTCAGCGGCCGCGGTCGCATCCGTCGCCAACGTCTACTACTGGCGTAACGCCGGCAATTACTGGGGGCAAGCCGCAGAAGAGTCGCCGCTCTTGCATACGTGGTCACTATCGGTAGAAGAGCAGTTCTACTTAGTTCACCCGATGCTTCTCCTGCTTCTCGTTAGACTTTGCCAACGCCGGTCTACCATCCTCGCATTCCTGGCGATCTCGATGGCGGCTAGCTTAGGACTGTTTGTGTGGGGGCAAAGAACGCATCCCTGGGCCACCTTCTACCTACTGCCACCGAGATCGTGGGAGTTGCTTGCCGGAGCTTGCCTCGCCGTCTTTGAATCATTGCGAACTCGCGGCCCGGCGTTCCGGTTCGCCCCTCAATTCGCTGGCACTGCTGGGCTTGTGCTGCTTGCGATGTCAATGGCGCTGAGTGAGCGGATCGGCGCGGGTACAATTGCGGCGGTAACCGGCTCCTGCGCCCTGATCGGCGCAGGAACCTCGGCCCTGACGTCGAAACTGCTCGCCCACCCGATTCTGGTTCACATCGGCCGCATCTCGTACTCCCTCTACTTGTGGCACTGGCCGATCATCGTCTACCGAAACTATTTTAGAGTCGAGCTTAGCGATGTAGCAGTCATCGCCCTCACGTATATCGTCGGACTCGGCTCCTACCACTTAGTCGAGCAGCCAGTACGAAGAAGATCAGGCGCTGCCCTCCCGGTTCTCGCCATCGCGACTCTGGCATTCTGTCTTTGCATTGGCGTATCCAAGCTGCCTGAGCTGTATGACACAGAGGAATTCGCGCCCCCTGTGTGGTATGGCGATTTCTATGACCTTCGACCGCATTCGCCGGACTCATCCCAAAGCCCAACGATGCTGGGTGTGACGGTTCCGGAGAAAGAGCACTCGCCCACCGCATACCGCTCGACAGGCATCGTCTCGCGTTCCGATCTGGGCAACCGACCTAGCGTGGTAGTTATTGGTGACTCACACGGGACGATGTGGTCACATACGATCAACGAAGTAACGGACTCGCTAGGCCTAGCTGCAGCTTTCTGGTCGATGAATGGAGTGAAGCCCTATCTCGGACCGCCAGACGCACTAGCAAAGCACCTAGACGCCGACGAAAAGGCTGCGTATGACCGGGCACGCGAAGAGATGCTCGCTTCCGCAAAGCCCCGACTAGCAATCATTGCGTGCCGATGGTCAAAAGTCGACGAGACGCAGGTCATGCCGCTGATCGAGCTTGTTACAGAGAACTGCGACAGAGCGCTTCTTTTAGAGCAGCCGCCGGAATTAGACATTGCAGAAGACAGGTCCGTTTTGCAGTCGCTTGCTTACTTGAATGTCACGCCGCAGGAAGGCTCGCGTTTCTTCCTGCCTGCCACGAACATTGACAAGCTGGAGGAAGGAAGGCGATTGATGGACGTGCTCAGCTTGCGTTTTCCATCGGTGCATGTAGTTTCTCTGACCGACCTATACTTGCAGGATTTGAAGGCGATAGTGCTCGACGGCCGCGAGGTCGTCTACCTAGATGATGATCACTTGACAGAGTACGGCGCCCAGCTTTCCAAGGACCGCTTGCGACGCGCAATCGTACGTTCGCTAGAGTAGTGCGGACAGAGGATTTGCAGGCGGTCGGTAAAAGCGACGGCAGTCAAGGCCAGATCCGCATGTGCTATACGCAAGGCTCCCGCGTTCACACTCCGACGTACGGCCCATTGGCATTGCCAGTCAGTCGGCCCAGGCTCAAATGAATCCACAGCTGAGCGTCCTCCACACGGTAAAGAGCCTGGCTGCGTCCTACGGAGGTCCTGCACGAACGGTTCCTTCACTTGCAACATCGACTCAGTCGCTTGACGAAGACATCACGACTGCAGTTTTTGCGGACTGGCGCCAGTTCAGTGAAGCGGTCAAAAGCCCGTCTGCCGCGCCGACACTGCTCCACGACCACGGGCAGTGGGCCCGCATCAATCACCTCTCAGCGTTAATGAGTCGCCAACTTAGCCTACCAAGAATCGTGGCTCCTCGCGGCATGCTGAGCCCATGGGCCCGCAACCATCATCGGATCCGAAAGGCTATTGCGTGGCAAGCATATGCAGCAAGAGATCTGGCTGCAGCGGACGTACTTCACGCGACGAGCGAACTTGAACTACGCGAACTGAGGCAATTGGGTCTGGTTCAGCCGATCGCGATGATTCCCAACGGCGTTGACCTACCGCCGGAAGAAGAATCGAGCGTCCAGGCGTCGGACCGCCGCTACGCGCTGTTTCTGTCGAGGATCCACGTAAAGAAAGGTGTACGCGAGCTGCTAGAAGCTTGGGTGGCGGTTGCGCCCGACGACTGGGAACTTGTCATCGCAGGCCAGGACGAACAAGGGATCATGCGTCGGCTCAACCTTCCGCCTCGAGTTCGATATGTCGGTCCGATTGACGGCTCGGAAAAGTGGTCACTGTACCGGAACGCCAGCTTGTTTGTTCTCCCAACCTACAGCGAGAACTTTGGCGTCGTCGTTGCCGAGGCGTTGATGGCAGGCCTACCGGTCATTACAACGCACGGCGCACCGTGGGAGTGCTTAGAGAGCGAACGCTGCGGCTGGTGGATTCCAATGGAACCGGGGCCGCTTCGTGAGACTCTCCGCGACGCTTTAGCCACCCACCCGGACGAGCTGCAAGCGATGGGAAGACGAGGCCAGACCGTCGTTGCGCAACGGTTTTCTTGGCCGGAGATTGCTAGGCAGATGGTTGATGTGTACAAGTGGATGGTCCGCGGTGGCTCCCCGCCCGAATGCGTGGTGAAGGACTGATCGATGCAATTGCGAACGGCGCCTCTTGCCAGTTTCTTTTTCGCACTAGCTGATGCCTCCCGCGTTGATTGCAGTTTCAGATAGCGGTCTGATCGCCGTACCCTTCGCTTTGGTCAGTCGTGGTATCGCAAAGGCAGGCAAGATTCCAACATGCTCTTGGTCTCGGAGAAGTATGACGATGTCCCAGCCGCCAGCGAATAATCGGCCCCTCATTCAGCTTACCGGCTACCGAGCCAACTTCGACCGCGGCGCGTCGGCCCTGGTCGAGGCCGCGTGGGTGCTCTGCAAGTTCTGCTTCTTCTTCCCGCGGCTCCCTTTCCCCTCGGCCTGGCGGGTCTGGCTGCTGCGGCGGTTCGGCGCCGCCATCGGCCGCGGCGTGGTGATCCGCGCGGCCGTAAATGTGACCCACCCTTGGCGGCTCGCCATCGGGGATCACGTCTGGATTGGTGAGGAGGTTTGGATCCACAACCTGGCGCCGGTCACGATCGGCTCGAACGTTTGCTTGTCTCAGCGGGCGTTCCTGTGCGCGGCGTCGCACGACTTCCGCCGCGAGTCGTTCGACCTGGTGCTCAAGCCGATCGTGGTCGAGTCGCACGCCTGGGTGGCGGCCGGCAGCCTTGTGCTGCCCGGCGTCACGGTAGGGGAAGGCGCCCTGGTTTGCGGGGGCAGCGTCGTTTGCCAAGACGTGCCGCCGCGGGCTTCCGTACGGGGAAATCCCGCCGAGTAGCCCGCAGTGTGCCGGCAGGCAGGCGCGAGCAGAGGCCGCAGCGGGTCGGTTTCCGGGATTTCAGCTTGACGCCCCGGACGGGTAGGTTTTAATAGGGGCTGCGGACGTCCGCGTGACGCCGCAACGCGAAGAGCCAGACACCTTGCTTTTGCCCCGATCCCTCCCCACTGCGTTGAGTTGACGGCCGGCGGCTGCCCTGCAGCCCGACCGCCGCGGTTCGACCACTCAGGCGCCCCCCCTGCGTCTGGAGCCCGCCCTGTGACCCCGCTCACCACGACCCTCCTGTTCGGCGCGTCCGTCCTGCTGGCGATGGTGCTGACCAAGATTATCGCCACGGCGTTCGGCCGGCTGTCGCTGATCGACCGGCCCGACGGCGACCGCAAGCTGCAGACCGAATCGGTCCCCCTCGGCGGCGGCCTGGCGGTCGCCTGCACGGTGGTGACCACGATTTCGCTGGCGGCCCTCCTGGGCGGCCTGGCGAGCGACCCCTCCTGGGGCGGCTTCTTCTCCGGCCTGCTGCCCGCCGCGGCCGTGCTGCTGGTGGTCGGCGTGGTCGACGACTTTGTCGGCCTGACCGGCATCTACAAGCTGATCGGGCAGTTCCTGGCCGCCACCCTGCTGGCCGTCGGCGGCGCCCACTTTGAAATGATTAGCCTGGCTGGGATGCAGATCCACCTCGGCGACCTGGCCATCCCGTTCGCGATCTTCTTCTGCCTGGGCGCCATCAACGCGTTCAACCTGATCGACGGCTCCGACGCCTTTGCGTCCAGCATCGGCGCGGTGGTCTGCCTGACAATGGGCCTGATCTCCCTCGGCCAGGGCCACGTGGCCGGCGCGGCGCTCAGCTTCGCGGTGGCGGGCGGTTTGATCGGCTTCCTGCGATACAACTTCCCCCCGGCCAAAATCTACCTCGGCGACACCGGCAGCATGCTCATCGGCCTGGTGGTCTCGTACGTGTCGATCAGCTGCTCGGTCAAGGAACAAGCCGCGGTGGCCATCGCGGTGCCGGTCGCGTTGTGTGCGATCCCGATCTTCGACGCCGCCGCCGCCCTGCTCCGCCGCGTGCTGACCGGCCAGAGCGTGTTCGCCGCCGACCGCGGGCACTTCCACCACTCGCTGCTGCTCCGGGGCCTCTCGGCCGGCCAGGCCGCCGCCGTGGCCGCCCTGTTGACTACCGTCACCTGCACCGGCGCCCTCTTGAGCTACTACACCAACAACGAGGCCTTCGCCATCCTCAGCGTGCTGGCGGTCTTCGTCGCGCTGGCGTCGCTGCGGGTGTTTGGCCACACCGAGGTCAGCCTCGTCCTGCACCAGCTCGCCAAGCGGGTCCGGTCGCTCCGCAAGGCCCCCGCAACGCCCACCGCTGACGACAAGACCCACCACTCGATCCAGCTCCAGGGCAGCCGCGCCTGGCGGGACCTCTGGCAGGGCATGTGCGAGCAGGCCCCCAACCACGACGTCCGCTGCCTGCGGCTGACGATCAACATCCCGCGGCTCCACGAACACTTCTACGCCGCCTGGGAAGACAGCCAAGCCGTCCGCACCGACAACGAGTGGGCCATCGTCGTCCCGCTTACCTACCGCGGCGCCGCCGTCGGCAAGCTCTCTCTCAAGGGCTCACCAACGGCAGGTGGCCTAGACTCGATGCGGGACGTGCTCGACTTCCTCGAGCCGGTCGAGCAGCAGCTCGCCAGCCTGATCGAAACCGACCCGGTCGCCCCGCAGCCGGTTTCCGCAAATCCTGAACTGGTCACTGCGACGTAGCGGCATGCGGACCTCGATGGACGGGCGGTAGTCGATTGTCAGCAAAGCGACTGGTCCTGCTTTACCACTTTTTCGCCCCCGACGACGTCGTCAGCTCCGTGCTCTACAGCGAGCTCGGCGCCGAGCTCGCCAAGCGCGGCTGGCAGGTCGAGGCCTGGCCCTCCAACCGCCTGCACTCAGGCGGCAACGCCTCGCTCCCGCACTCGGAAGCCCTCGACGGCGTCCGGGTCACTCGCGTCTGGCGCCCGGCCTGGGTCCAGTCGTCGGGCCTCGGCCGCATGCTCAACGCGGTGTGGATGGTCGGCAGCTGGGGCCTGCGAGCCGCGTTCACCCGCCGCCACCAACACGAGGTCATGCTAGTCGGCACCGACCCGGTGATGGGAGTCAGCGCCGCCGTCCCGTGGAAGCTGTTCCGCCGCCACTCCCGGGTGGCCCACTGGTGCTTCGACCTCTACCCCGAGGCGGCCGTCGCCGATGAGAAGATGAAAGCCGGCAGCCTGACGGAGCGGCTCTTCTCCTGGGTCTCCCGGCTCGGCTACCGCCGCTGCGACTTGATTGCCGACCTTGGCCCCTGCATGCGAGACCGCCTAGCGCCCAACGCAGGCACCGCTGCGGCAGAAACAATCACTCCCTGGGCGCTGGTCGAACCGCCCGAGCCGCCTGAGCCCGACTCGGGCGTACGCTCCGACCTGTTTGGCGATGCCAAGCTGGCGTTGCTCTACTCGGGCAGCTTCGGACGTGCCCACAGCTACGCGGAGTTCTTGGACCTGGCCCGTGAGCTGCGGGGCGATGGCGTGCGGTTCTGCTTCGCGGGGCGGGGCCACCGCGCGGACGAGCTCAAGGCCGCCGTTGGTCCCGACGACGAGAACGTCTCCTTCACTGGCTTCGCCCCCGAAGCCGAGCTCGAGAAGCGGCTCACCTCGTGCGACTTGCATCTGGTCAGCCTCACGCCCGAGTGGACCGGGACCGTCGTGCCCTCGAAATTCTTCGGGGCGTTGGCAGCAGGAAGGGGAGTCTTGTTCGCCGGCTCGGAGCAGTCTGCCATCGCGCAGTGGATCCGCCAGCACAACGTCGGCTGGGTGGTGACGCCGGACACGGTCGGTGAGGTCGCCGACGAGCTGCGTCGACTCGCGCAGGACCCCGAGCGGCTCGTGGCTCTCCGCCAGCACTGCCACGCCGTCTACCACGCGCACTTCAGCCGCCAGAAGATGATCGACAAGTGGGACGCCGAGCTCACCAGGCTCCTCGAGCCGTGAGCCTCGGTAGCCAACCGTCTCGGATGGCCGGCAATCACTCCCCCCGCGCCTTCTTCATCTGCTTCAGCAGGTGCTCCGGGTTGTGCGACAGGTGCTGGTAGACCCGCGCCAGCATCGACGGGTCGCGGTGGCCCATCAGCACCGCCGCGGTGAGCGGGTCGACGCCGCTCTGCAGGGCGTTGGTGGCCCAGGAGTGGCGCAGCGAGTAGAGCGACCGTCGCTCGGCGAGCTCCGACGCCCGCTTGTCGACCAGCCGTTGCCTGGCGACCCGCGTCCAGTACGTGTCAGTCTTGGGCGTGTTGAGCCGCGGGCGCCGCTTGGGGCGTTTGCCGGCGTTCGTCAGCCGCTCGTCCTCCTTGCGCCGCTTGTCGTCGGCCAGCTGCACGGCCAGCTCGACCACCTCGTGATCGGGAACGGTGATGCCTCGGGCCTTCATGCGGGCCCGCCCCATCCGCAGCTGCACCCGCCGGGCGTGGCAGGCGGTGGAGTAGGGGTCCCACGGCAGGCCCTGCGAGTTGCAGAACAGCTTGCCGCCCGGGTACCTAGCGAGGTATCGCTCGGTGATTGCCTGCGCCTTCTCCGTCAGGTAGACCACCCGTGGCGCCCGCTTGCCCTTGGCTTCTGAGGCGGGGATCACCCACCGCGAGTGCTTGAGGTCGACGTGGCGGGGCTCCAATCGGAGGATCTCCTGGGGGCGGCAGCCAACCTCGTACACGACGGTCAATAGGTCGGCAAACTCGGGGCACTTCACGTGCGAGAGCAGTTCGGCGAACTCCTCGGGCGACACGTACACGTCGCGGGGCGGGCCGTTGGGGACCTCGAGCGCCACGACCGGGTCGCGGTCGATGTAGCCCTGGCGGTGGGCCCACCGCAGGCAGCGCTTGACCGCCCGCATGCGGTTGCGGCGGGTGTTGGTGGCGCCGCCGTGCTCGGCGGCCCAGGTCTCGACGTGGAACGGACGCAGCTGCTCCGGCTTCACGTCGGGGTAGCGGCGGACGAACGACTGCAGCGCCTTGAGGTACCACAGGTAGGTCGCCTCGGAGCGGTTCCGCTGCGTCCACTCGAGGAACGCGTCGGCCAGCTCGGCAAACGTATCGGGCAGCTGGCAGCGATCGCCCGCGAACTGCGCGAGCAGCTTGGCGAAACGCGACAGGGCGAGGGCCTGGTCGGGGCCCAGGTTGTGCTGGACGCCGTCGAGCGTGACGAACCACGCGCGGCGCTCCTTGCGGTACCACGGCTTGGGGGGACGCGCCATCTTGTTCTCCTCCGGCTGGGGTTGCTCATCCACACGAGCGAGCCGGAGGGACGGGCCGCGGGGCCGCGTCACCTCGAAGATACCCGCCCCCGACCAAAGAGTGAAACACTTTTGGTCGGAGGAGGGGCGAGTTCCGTGCCAGTTCCCTGCCATTTGGGGAGTCGGCGTCGACGTAAGTCATTAGCCCGGGAGGGACTCGAACCCCCGACCAAGGGATTATGAGTCCCCTGCTCTAACCGACTGAGCTACCGGGCCGAAATCGCAGCTTCGCTAGTTTACGCTCTGCGGGGCGGCGAGCCAACCGGCGCGCTGGCGGCGGTAGTCAGCGGCCGATGCCCACCGTGACGGGCAGCAAGTGCCGGCCAGTTTCTGGTTCCCACAGGTCGTCGTTAGCGAGTCGAATAGCGTACCTCGGGTCGTCGCGCAGCTTGGGCGCCGGGTCGGGCAGCGATAGCAGTGCGTGGTAGGCGCCTGTTTCGAGTTGGCTGTCCAGCGATAGATCAAACTCGACCACGATGGGCTCACCTGGCAGCCAAGTGCGGACTTCGGTCGGGAGGGTGAAACGCTGCTCGGTGTCGGCGTTCGCCAGGATGAGTTCGAGCGGCCGCGGGTTGACCGGCGCCGCCCAGCCGAGGTTTATCAGGACGATCTTGCCGCGCAGTTGGCCGCCTGCCGCGACCGACTTTGACAACTGAACCGAAGTGATCGAAAGCCGGTAGCCAAGCCGGTCACGCACCTCGGTGAGGGCGCCCTGCTCCTGCCAACGCCGCAGCACGCCGCGGTGGTACGAGCGGTTAAGGTAGGTCCAATGCATCGCGCTCAGTTCGCGGAGCGCCCGGGCGCCGCCGGCGTATTCGCTGTTGCGGCAGGTTTCGCCGCCCATTGGCAGGAAGCAAGTCTCGGTCGCGACGAACTCGCGGTCCTCTGCGGCCTGATCGTCGCGGTAGGTGCCGACGTCTGTCTCGTCGGCGACGAAGCAGTCGTTGTGGTGGCCGATTCGTGCCGCCGGCGAGCCGTCGAATGCCCGGTCCGCGTTGAGCGGCCGCGGACGTTGCACGACCTGCTGCTTGGCCTTCGGCGTACGCACCTGGATGCAGCGATCGGGCGGCAGCGCGTCGAGCAGCCCCATTGCTACACGACGCATCGGTCCTGCCGAGTCAAGACCGTTGGTGGACGCGTGCCACTCGCCCCAGGCGCCAATGAAGCCCGCCTGCAGGGTCAGGATGACATCCGAGTTTTTCGTGAGCAGCGGCTTGAGCTGCCGAATGTGACGCAGCACCACGTCCTCGGACGCGTCGGCCTCGCCGATCCGCGAGCTGTACGCGAAGCGCGGTACGAGCTTGACGCCGTGTTCGCGAGCAGCGGCGAAGTCTTGCTCGATGGTTGCGAGCGCCCGATCGGTGAGCCATCGATCGCGGAAGTCTTTCAGGTAGAAAATCCGATTGACAAGCGTCACGCCGGTTGACCGCGCTCGCTGGAACTGTGCGGGTTCGATCGGCTGAAGGCGTTTGCGAGTGTCGAGCTGGATGCAGAAGCCGCGTTCGGGGTTGAGGAGCTCGGCAGAGCTTGGCTCGAAGCGCACTTCCTGAAGTTCCGCTCCGCCAGCCGCGGGCATCGAACCGAAGGCGAGCGATGCCCCTGCTGCCGCTGCCAGGACCCACGAGCTAAGGCGGAGGGGCATGCGACAGATCTCGGCAGAGTTGGCGGCTAGTTAATGGCTAGTTGTCCACAGCCGACTTCCCCTTCGGGGCGGCTTCGGCGGGCGTCCGCCAGGATACCATAGCCCGCAGCAGCACGTAGAAAACAGGCGTCAGCAGAAGGCCGACCACGGTGACGCCGAGCATGCCGCTGAACACCGTGGTGCCGAGCACGCGTCGCATCTCGGATCCGGCTCCGGTCGCGATCAGCAGCGGCACCACGCCGAGCACGAACGAGAGGGCCGTCATCAGGATTGCCCGCAGCCGCAGGCGGCACGCCTCGACCGCGGCGTCGACGCGCGAATGGCCCTCGTCCTCCAGCGTCTTGGCGAACTCGACGATCAGGATTGCGTTCTTGCAGGCCAGGGCGACCAGCACCACCAGCCCGATCTGCGTGAGGATGTTGTTGTCCATGCCGCGGAGCCAAATGCCAAACAGCCCAAACAGCAAGCAGAGCGGCACGATCAGGATGATCGCGAGCGGCAGCAGCCAGCTCTCATACTGAGCGGCGAGCGTCAGGAACACGAACAGCACGCACGCCGGAAAAATGTACATCGCCATGTCGCCGGCCTTGCGTTCCTGGTAGGCCAGGTCGGTCCATTCCAGGCCGAAGCCCGGCGGCAGATTCTCCTCAGCGATCCGGTCAACCGCCTGCATCGCCGCGCCGGTGCTGACGCCGGGCAGCGTGCTGCCGTTGATGTCCGCGGCGGGGAACAGGTTGTAGCGGACGACGCGGTCGGGGGCGGTGCGGCGCTGCACCTCGGCGACCGTGCCAACCGGCACCAGCGCGCCGTCGGTGCTGCGGGTGCGGAGTCGGTAGACGTCGTTGATGTCGTCGCGGAAGCGGTGGTCGGCCTGTGCGGTGACGCGGTAGGTGCGGCCGAGCAGGTTGAAGTCGTTCACGTAGACCGAGCCGAGGTACACCTGCAGGGCCTCGAAAACGGCGCCCACGGGCACGTCCAGCATCTCGGCTTTCTGGCGGTCGATGTCGACGAACAGCTGCGGGGCGTCGGCCCTGAAGGTGCTGAACACCTGCACGAGCCCGGGCTCTTGGTTCGCGGCGGCCAGCATGGCGTTGGCCGCGTCGCGGAGCGCGGCGAAGCCGGCGCCGGAGCGGTCCTGCACCTGCGCCTTGAAGCCGCCGGCGTTGCCGATGCCACGCACCGGTGGGGGCGGCAGCACAAAGATGCCGGCGTCCTTGATTGTGCTGATACGCTTCCGCAAATCGGCCAGCACGACGTCGGATGTCAGCCCCTGGGCGGCGCGGTCGGACGCGTCGTCCAACGCGGTGAACACGGCCGCCGCATTCGAGTTGTTGGTGCGGGTGGCGCCCGAGAAGCCGGCGAAGGCGACCGCGTTGCGGACGCCGGGCGTCTCCATCGAGAGCTTGCTGATCTGCCGCACAACCTCGTCGGTCCGGCCGAGCGAAGCGCTGTCGGGCAGCTGGGCCACCACAATAAAGTAGCCCTGGTCCTGGTCGGGGATAAAGCCGGGGGGGATGGCCTGGCTCGCGTAGAAGCCGCCGCCCAGCACGGCCGCGTAGATTACGACGGCCAGCAGGGTGACCCGCATGGTCCGCCGCACAAACCCGGCGTACAGGTTTTCAGACCAGGCGAATACCTTGTTGAACGGACGGAAGAACCAGCCGAACAGCAGGTTGAAGAAGCGGGTGAAGAGGCCTGGCTTGGCGTCCAGCGGGCGGAGCAGCAGCCCGCACATGGCCGGCGTCAGCGTCAGCGAAACGAACGTCGAAATCGTGGTGGCGCCGGCGATCGTCAGCGCGAACTGGCGGTAGAACTCGCCGCTGATGCCGGGCAGGAAACTAGTCGGCACGAACACCGAGATCAGCACGAGCGTGGTGGCGATCAGGGCCGACCCGACCTCGGTCATCGCTTGCTTGGTGGCGTCTTTGGGGGCGAGCCCCTTGGCGATCAGCCGCTCCACGTTCTCGACGACGACAATCGCGTCGTCCACCACGACGCCGATCGCGAGAACCAGCCCGAATAGCGACAAGTTGTTCAGGCTGAAACCAAACGCCCGCATCATGGCGAACGCCCCGATCAGCGAGATCGGGATCGCCATAATCGGGATCAGGGTCGCCTGCCAGCGCTGCAGGAAGATGAACACGGTCAGCACCACCAGCAGGGTGGCGATGATCAGCGTGCTAAAGACCTCGTTGATCGAGTCTTCGACGAAGTCCATTGGGTTGTAGACGATGCGGTAGTCGATGCCGGGCGGAAAGTCCTTGCTGACCTCTCCCATCACCCGCTTCACCTCGTGGGCGGTCGCGACGCCGTTGGCGCCGGCGCGGGCGAAAACCAGGATCGCCACGGCGTTCTGGCTGTCGAGGTAGCTGTTGACGTCGTAGCTCTCGGCTCCGAGCTCGATGTCCGCGACGTCCTGCAGCCGCGTGAGACGGCCGTCGTCGCCCGCCTTGACGACGATCTCACCGAACTCGTCGGCGGTGCGGAGCCGGCCCTTGCTGGAGATGGCGAGCTGGAACGCCGCTTGCTCCTCAACCGGCGGCTGGCCCAGCGAGCCGGCCGAGACCTGCACGTTCTGCTCGCGGAGCGCAGCGATCACCTCGCCGGCCGTCATCTCCCGCGCAGCGATCTGCTCGATGTCGAGCCACACCCGCATGCTGTACTGGGCCCCGCCGAACACGGTCAGGTCGCCGACGCCGGGCAGCCGGGCGAGCGCGTCTCGGACGTGCAAGTAGGCGTAGTTGCTGATGTAGAGCTGATCCCGGCTGTCGTCGGGCGAGATCATGTGCACGACCAGCAGCAGCTCGGGCGAGCTCTTGCGGGTCGTGACGCCGAGTTGGCGGGTCTCGGCCGGGAGCCGGGGCTCGGCCACCGCGACGCGGTTCTGCACCAGCACCTGGGCGTCGTCGGGGTCGGCGCCGAGTTCGAACGTGACCGTGATCTGCAGCGAGCCGTCTGGGGTCGACTGAGACTCCATGTACAGCATCCCCTCGACGCCGTTGATCTCCTGCTCGAGCGGCGTCGCGACGGTCGCGGCGATGATCTCGGGGGTCGCGCCGGGGTAGCTGGCGCGGACCACGACCGTCGGCAGCGCGATGTCAGGGTACTGAGAAACCGGCAGCTGGGTGTAGCTGATCGCCCCCAACAGGACGACAACCGTCGACAGCACGGTCGCGAAGATCGGCCTGTCGATGAAGAAGTGGGCGAATCTCAACCTGCCGTCCCCTCGGTGCTGGCCGTCCTGGCGGTTGGCAGCGAAGCCGGCTGGGCGGTCAGCCACTCCTGTTTCGGCACCGGCTGATAGGTCGTGGGCAGGCCGTCGCCGCTGCTGGCGGTGACCTCGGTGATGTCTGGCGAGAGCGGCGCGCCGGCGCGGACCATCTGCAGGCCCCCAACGACAACCTCATCGCCGTGTTCGATTCCTTGACGCACGACCCGCAGGCCGTGCGACATCGGTCCAAGCTCGACCAGGCGGCGTTCCGCCTTGCTGCCCTCGCCGACGACGTACACAAATTGTTCCGACTGGTCGAACCCGACCGCGGAGTCGGGGATCAGCAGGGCTTCGTACTGGCCGCTCCCCGGGATACGGATCTTGGCGAACATGCCGGGCGACAGCAACTGGTCGGGGTTGGGGAAGATCGCCCTGCCCCGCATCGTGCCGGTCGACTCGTCGACGCGGTTGTCCACAAAGTCCATGTGACCCTTGTGAGGAAACCCCGACTCGTCAACGAGCGACAAGAAGACCGGGTTCTTCACGTCCCGCGAGCTGCCGCGCTGCCCGCTCTTTGCGAGCCGCGTGTACTTGAGCAACGCCCGTTCGTTGGCGTCGAAGTAGCAGTGGATCGGGTCGAGAGAGACGATGGTCGTGAGCAGCGTTGAGCCGGGGATGCCGCCGGTGATCAGGTTGCCGGTTGTGGCGTAGCGGCGGCTGATCCGCCCCCCGATCGGCGCGTCGATCTGCGTGTAAGAGACATTCAGCCAGGCGGTCCGGACGGCCGCTTCGGCAGAGGTGACCGCGGCCTTGGCGGCCACTACCCGAGCCTTGGACGATTCGATGATCGCGTCGGCCGCGTTGAGGTCGGCCTCGGCCTGCTGGCGTTCGCTCTCCATGATGTCGAGCTCGTCGCCGGTGATGGCGCCGGTTGGCGCCAACGGCTTGGCGCGTTTGAGCCGCGAGTTCGCCAGGTCGAGACGCGCCTGGACCTGGCCGCGCTCGGCCTCGCTCTGAAGGACAAAGGCCTGGGCCTCGGCGTGGTCGGCCTGGGCTTGGTTGAGGCCGGCCTCGGCCTCGGCGAGCTGAGCCTCGAACGGGCGCGGGTCGATTAGGAACAGCGGTTCGCCCTTGCGGACGATCTGCCCCTCCTCGAAGTAGTGTTCCATCAGGTAGCCGCTGACATTCGCCCGGACATCTACCGACTCGACCGCTTCCAGGCGGCCGATGTACGGGTCCCAATCGACCAGCTCCATCACCACCGGCCTGGCGACCTTCACTTGCGGCGGAGGGGGCGCGCCAGCGGGGCCGGATTGTTTCGGGGCGCCGCAGCCAATCAGGCAGGCGAGGGCCAGCGGCAACAACTGCGTGGGCTTCATCAGATTCGCGTGGAGGGGGGGGGGCGCCAGCGGGCAGGGGGAGGACGCGCCGCGGGAGGGGATGGTTCACTATAGGGCGGCTGCACAGGTCGGACAAACGCGTTGCGGAAGTCCGACTTCGTTAGCGTCTGAGAGATTAGCGCGCGAATGATATCGCCAGTTGGACACGCAGGGCCCCTGGTGGGTTCGCGCACCGCTGGCGCCGCCGCCGCGGCTAGCAGGGCCACTCGCCAGAAAAGACCTCAACCGCCGGGCCGGTCATCCAGACCCGGTCGGTCTGGCCGTCCCACTCCAAGAGCAGGTCCCCGCCGAGCAGGTGGTTGAGGATCTTGCGTTCGGTGCGGCCGGTCAGCACGCCGGCCACGCAGACCGCCGAGGCGCCGGTGCCGCATGCCCAGGTCTCGCCCGAGCCGCGTTCCCAGGTCCGCTGCCGGACCTCGGTGGGGGAGAGCACCTCGACAAACTCGACATTGGTCGCTTGGGGGAAGACCTCGTGGGTTTCGAGCTTGGGGCCGAGCCCCAGCACCCAGTCATCAGTAGCCTGATCGACAAACACGACGCAGTGCGGGTTGCCCATTGAGACGCACGTCACTCGCACCTCGCGACCGTCAACCGTCAGCGGGATGTCGGCAAGCGGCTCCCCCGCCAGGGTGGTGGGGAGCTGTGCAGGAGCGAGCCGCGGCGGCCCCATGTTGACCCGTACCTGCTCAACCAATCCATCGGACACCGTAAGATACGCGGTGAGCACGCCGGCGAGGGTCTCGACCTTGAGCTCCGGGTTGCGGCACACGCCGTGGTCGTAGGTGTACTTGGCGACGCAGCGGATGCCGTTGCCGCACATCTCGGCCTCGCCGCCGTTCGAGTTGAACATCCGCATCCGCACGTCGCCCACGTCCGAGGGCAGGATGAGGATCAGCCCGTCCCCGCCGACGCCGAACCGCCGGTCCGCGATCCGACGCGCCAGTCCCGGCAGGTCCTCGGGCAGCGACTCCTCGAAGCCGTTGACATAAACGTAGTCGTTGCCGGCGCCGTGCATCTTGGTGAATCGCATCTGCTCAAACCGCTTGCAGGAGAGTGGAGGCGAGGGCTACTCGACCGAAACGGGGTTCTCGAGCACCTCGAACGTCAGTGCTTCGGCGTCGAGTCGGCAGGGGACACCGAACGGCACGGTCCCGTTCTGCGAGACATGGCCCGCGGCGAAGTTCGAGACCACCGGGTACGGAGCGTCGGCGAAGTAGTCGTCGAAAACTTGTGCGAGCGACAGACTCCCCTCGTCGTCCTTCTCGTCGCAGTCTCGGAACTGCCCCAGCACCACGCCCGCCAGCTTATCGAGCTTGCCGGCCAGCTTGAGTTGACTCAGCATCCGGTCGATGCGGTAGGGGGCCTCGCGCACATCTTCGACAAACAGGATGCGGCCGTCGGTGATGACCTCGTACGGAGTGCCGATGGTCGCCGCCAGCAGCGACAGGTTGCCGCCGGTCGCAGTCGCCTCGACTCTTCCGCCGGCGATTCGCTTCAGCGGGCCGACGCTCGCGGGCTGCTCGTACCGGAACCCCTGCGGGCCCGTGTTCTCCGACGCCAGGATGTTGCGCCAGAAGTACTTGGCGGAGTACGGCGTGAGGTCATCGTCCGAGCCCAGTCCGTACTGCGGGTTCGGCGAGTGGAATGTCACCAGGTTGCACTTGGCGGCAATCGCTAGGTGCAGGGCGGTGATGTCGCTGAAGCCGATCACGATCTTCGGGTGTCTGGCGATCTCTTCCCAGTCGAGCAGCGGCAGCATCCGAGTGACGCCGTAGCCGCCGGTGCCGGGGAAGACCGCGTCGACCTCCGGATCGCGGAACGCCCGCATCAGCTCCTCCGCACGTTCTTCATCCGTGCCGGCGAGGTAGCCGCGCTGGCGGAAGAGGGTGTCGGGGACGACGACCTTGAAGCCCCGTTCCTGGAGCCGCTCGACCGCGAGCATCACACGCTTCTTGTTCAACTCGCCGGCCGGAGCGACCAGCATGATGGTGTCGCCAGGTCGCAGCGCGCGGGGGCGGGTAGGGGGCTCGGCGTTCACGTGGCACGCGGCGAGCATTAGTGCCAGCGCGGGGGCGAGGCGGCAGAGGTAAGCGATCATAGGTGTGGGCTCGATTTTGCAGTCCGGCTTAGTTGTCCGCGGCTTTTTCTTCGACGGCCTTCATGACGCGGAGGATGTTGCCGCTGAGGACCTTGGCGATCTGCTCTTCGGTGTAGCCCCGGTCGAGCATGCCCTGGGTGAGGTAGGGGTAGCAGCTGACGTCCTCGAGCTGCTTCGGCAGCACACTGACGCCGTCGTAGTCGGAGCCGATGCCGACGTGATCGATGCCCGCGACCTTGACCGCGTGGTCGATGTGGTCGAGGACGTCGTGGATGGTGCCGGTGGGCATCGGCTTGTCGCCGGTCAGCTCCTCCAGGCGGCGTTTGATCGCCTCGTCGTCGTCGTTGAGTTCCTGCTCGAGCTTCTTGCGGAGGTTGAACTTCTTGGTGTAGACGTCGCTCGCCTCGGGGACGACGAAGCCGGAGAAGAAGTTGATCATCACGACCCCGCCGTTCTTCGGCATCCGCTCGAGCACGTCGTCGGGGACGTTTCGCGGGTGGTTGGCGACCGCCCGGCAGGACGAGTGCGAGAAGATCACCGGCGCAGCGGTCGTGTCGAGCGTCTGGTGCATGGTCTCGGCAGAGACGTGCGAGATGTCGACCATCATTCCGAGCCGGTTCATCTCGCGGATCACCTCCTTGCCAAACTCGGACAGGCCGCCGGCGCGGCTGTCGTCGGTGGCGGAGTCGGCCCAGTCGAGCGAGTCCGAGTGGGTCAGCGTCATGTAGCGGGCGCCGCGCTCGTAGAGCTGGTGGAGCGTGGCGAGCGACCCCTCGATGCAGTGGCCCCCCTCGACCCCGATCAGCGAGGCGATCTTGCCGTCGGTCAGGCACTGGTTGATGTCGTCGGTCGTCAGGGCGAGCCGCAGGTCCTGGGGGTACCGCCGCACCATCTGCTTGACCAGGTCAATCTGCTCGAGCGTGGTCAGCAGGGCCGTGCCCCGCCGGGCGGTGCTGACCGGCACCCAGACCGACCAGAACTGGATCCCGACCCCACCCTCCTTCATCCGCGGGATGTCGGTTTGGAGTGAGGGTTGCAGCTGGCCGATGTCGAGTCGGTCGAGGTTGGAGTCGCCCTTGGTGCGGATCTCCCACGGCAGGTCGTTGTGCCCGTCGGCCACTGGCGTCTTGGCGTGGATCTGACGCGCCTGGTCGGTCAGAACGATCGGCCCGCGGTCCTTGGCGTTCAGGGGGGTGGGGGCGGCCATTGCCAGGCAGAGCAGCGGGAGGAAGGCGGAAGTGAGCTTCATGATCGTTCGTCTCACGGAAGGGTTATTCGGCTAGTTGGAAGTAGCGGAGCGCCGCCGCCACGACGCTCTTGCGGGTCTGTTGGTCGTCGATCGATTCGAGCGGCGTGGTCATCGCGATCACACGCTGCTTGCCGTCGGTCCGCTGCACCGCGGCGGTCTGATCGCCGCCGAAGGTCAGCGCCGGCTGGCTGCCGCCGTGCGGCCGGATCACGTCGCTGGTCGGCTTCGCTTCGCCACGCTGGACGAGCGGGAACTGGACGCCGGCCAGAGCCGACCCCTCGATCCCGGACGCGTCCGCGCCGCTCGGCGAGTCGGCGACGTACTCTACACCGAGCACCTCGTGGCAGAAATCGCGGCCGTGGTTCAGGTGGTCGAGGTCCCATGCCAGGTCGGCGCCCGAGACAAACATCGCCCCGCCCGACTCGACGTAAGCGCGGGTCGCGGCCTGCTCGTCGGCGTCGAAGGTACGGTCGCGCGACGACTCTTCGCCGAGAACCCAGAAGACCGCGTCGTACCGTGAGAGGTCAACCGCGCCGGCGGCGACCGCCTCGTTCGACGCGCCGTCGACGCCGAGTCGGCTGTTCGCCTCGGCGACGGCGGCAGCGGTGGTCGCGGCGCCGAGGCGCGGGTTGTCGACCCGCGTTCGGACGCGGTCGGCGTGGCCCCCTTCGTAGTGGGGCTGCGTGTCGTTGAGGTAGCGGTCCCAGCGGTCGAACCCGTCGACCACGAGGACGCGTTTGCCGCCGTTCGTCGCTACGCAGGGCAGGGCCTCGGTGGGCGCCGACTCGCCGCCGGCGTTGTACGCGGCCACGCGGAAGGCGTAGGCCTTCGCCGGTTCTAGGCCCGCGACGCTGAACGCCGTGGTCTTCGCGCCGAGAACGCGGCGGCCGCCGTCGAACCCGCGCCCGTTCTCTGAGGTGTACACGACGTAGCCGCTGGGCGGGTCGCCCGCCACCTCGCCCGACGCGGGCGGCTGCCACGTGAGCGTGGCGACGCCGTTCTGCGATGTGTGGACCGAGAGCTCGAGCGGCGTTTCCGGCGGAGAGGTCAGCGGCGTGGCGCCGTTGTCGATCTCGTGGAAGTACTTGATGAGCCCCTGGCACGACGCCTTAGCGATGGCGTCGCGGACCCTGGGGTCGCGGAGCATCTGCGAGTCGGGCTCGTTGTCGTGGAAGCCGGTCTCGATGATGGTGGCGTCGAACTCGTCGTCGATGTACTTGTTGTTCAGCTCGCCGAATTCGATGTCGGCCCGGTCGAGCGTCACGACCTTGCCGCGGTCGAACCAGTCGTGCTCGAAGCGGCCCGGCTGGGCGATCAGGTCGTCGTTGATCTGACGGGCGAGGGTCTCGGCCAGCAGCCGCTGGTGGGGCGTCTCGGAGGTGGCGTAGTTGTTGCCGTTGCGGAGCCCGAGCACCCCGCGGTTCTTGCCGGAGCCGGCGTTAGAGTGGAAGCTGACGAACACGCGGTCCTCGGCAGGGCCGTGGGCCTCGTTGTTCATGTACTTCGCGAAGCGGGGGGTGAGCGAGATGGTCCCCAGCCGGTCGTCGTCGGTGCGGCGGTAGCTGTCGATCGGGATGCCCTGCGCGTGGCCGGCGTGCCACATTACCCAGTAAAGGGCGGCCTCGTCCTCGCGGGGCTGACCAGAGACCCCGCCGCCGCGGTCGATGTCGCCGCGGCCGTTGCCGAAGCGGATCATGTCGGCCACAACAACCGAACCCGGCTCGCTCGACGCGTTGCTGATGGTCACCGAGCCGGCGTTGCCCTTCTCAAAGTAGTACGACCCCAGGTAGACCGGGCCGTGCCCGACGCGGCGGTGGTTGATCGTCACGGTGGTCGTGCCGCCGGCGTGGTGGACCGCGTAGGTCTGGTCGACCGCGCGGTTGTCGCCCGAGGTCACCCAGGTGTAGACCGGCCAGACGCCCGCAGCAGGAAGGTCGGGGCGGTAGACGGCGGTGGCGGTCTCGGCCGCTGTGGTAGTGGCGAACCGGTACGGCTCGGCGTCCTTGGCGCCGAAGTAGACGCCGCTCTGCCCAGGTTTCCAGTCGCCGTGGAACGTGACGCCCGGGTCGGTGTTGTCCATCACCACCTCGTTGGCCTGAGCGCCGACCGGGCGGAGCGGCACCACCGTCGCGCCGGCGCGGAAGATGTGGTCGACGAAGAAGTCCATCTGGTCCTTGTTGCCCAGGTCCTCAACCATACCCAGCAGCAGCGGCCGCTGCGTAGACCACGCGCCGTCCGACTTGTTGTTGGCGGTGTAGCCGTGGCCGCCGTGCACGTACACGATCTTGCCAGAGAGGGCTCCGGTGGGTCGGCCGCCGACATCCACGGGACCTAGCTCGATGTTGGGATCCGCGGCGAATGCGGCGCACGCGGTCGCGGCGAGGGCCGCCAGGGTGAGCATTGGGGTACGCATAATTTGTTTCATGGTTGCGACGACAGGGCGGGGACTCGGGAGGGGGCCAGACGCTCGACGGTCGCCTTGCCCTGGATGCGTGGATCGAAGACCGCGGTAAAGCCGTGCTCGGGGTCGCGGGCAATCATCTGGGCGCGGCCGGCCGACGGCAGCTCGGCCACATCGTGCCCAAGCTTTCGGAAGCGGTCGACCTCGGCGGCGGGCGTGGTGTCCTCGTAGCTCAGCGTGTTCGGACGCCACTGGTGGTGCACCCGCGGGGCGGCGATCGCTTGCTGGGGCGTCATGCCGCGGTCGATGGTATTAATGATCGCCCACAGCACCTGCGTGATGATCTTCGGCCCGCCGGCCGCGCCGACCGTCAGCAGCGGCTCGCCGTTCTCGTCCAGCACGATCGTGGGGCTCATCGAGGAGAGCGGTCGCTTGCCGGCGAAGACCGAGTTGTTTTCGGCTCCGATCAACCCAAAGGCATTCGGGGTGCCGGGGTGGATGGCGAAGTCGTCCATCTCGTTGTTCATCACGACCCCGGTCCCCGGGATCACGACCTTCGAGCCGAACGTGGTGTTAACGGTCGCGGTGATCGCGACCCAGTAGCCGTCCGAGTCGGCGGCGGCGATGTGCGTGGTATGGCGGCCGAACAGGTCCTGTCGCCACTGGGGCGGCTCGCCGTGCGTAGGGACGTCCGTGGCGTGTTCGAGTGAGATTCCCTCGGCTAGCTGCTTGGCGTATCCGACCGACGCGAGCCGCCGCGGCACGTCGACGAAGTCAGAATCGCCAAGCCAGTACGCGCGGTCCGCAAACGCCAGCTTCATCACCTCGCCCACGAGGTGCTTGGCCAGCGCTGGGTCGTCGGCGAACATCTGGCCGAGGTCGAACCCCTCGAGCATGTTCAGCATCTGCGCGACGTGCACACCGCCGGAGCTCGGCGGCGGGAAGCCGACGACCTCGCGCCCGCGGTACCTGCTGTGGATCGGCATGCGGAGCTGCGGGCGGTAGGCGGCCAGGTCGGCGGCGGTCATGATGCCGCCGTTCTCCCGCATCCACTTGTCGGTCGCCTCGGCGAAGGGCCCCTCGTAGAACCACGCGGCGCCCTCGGACGCGATGCCGCGGTAGGTCCGGGCTAGGTCGCGGCGCGTGACCGTCTCACCGGCGGTCGCGGGCTGGTTGTCTTCCCCTAACAGTTCCCGGGCGGACGCCGGGAAGCGGCGCAGGGTCCGCTCCGTTTCTTGCAACGCGGACGCAAGGCTGGGCGAGACAGCGAAGCCCTCTTCGGCCAACTTCGCGCCGGGGGCGAGCAGGTCGGCGAGGTCCAGGGCGCCCAGGCGCTCCGATAGCAGCGCGTAGGCGGCCACCGCGCCGGGTGTGCCCGAGGCGAGCGGCCCCGTCTGACTTAGGTCGGGCCGCGCTTGGCCATCGCGGAGGTACATGTCGCGGGTGGCGGTGGCGGGGGCCGTCTCGCGGCCGTCGATTGCGAGGAACTCGCCGTCGGGTGAGCGGACCAGGATTAGGCAACCGCCGCCGATTCCTGAGTTGTGACCGTCAACCACACCGAGCGTCAACGCTGCAGTGATGGCAGCGTCGACCGCGTTGCCGCCGTCGCGGTAGATCTGTTCGGCGGCGTCGGTAGCCAGCGGGTTGACCGTCGCGACCGCGACCCAGCGGCTGTCGTCCGCGGCAGTCAGGCGACCCGGAAGGCAGAGCAGGGCGACCGCGATTGCTGTGTGTTGAAGTCTGGGGGGCATCATGTTGCTCAAGCGGTCTGCGTCCTCGGCGGCACGGCCAGGGAGATCAGGTAGCCGGTGAAGAAGGTTGTCGTGGCTCCAATCAGCGAGAACCATGGCCAGCTCACGTCGGCGGCAAACTTCGCGTAGCAGCAGGCCGCCAGCCCGCACGCGATGCCAATCAAGCCGGCGGTCTCGCTGGCGCGGCCCAGGGCGGCGCCAAGCAAGTAGATGCCCAGCACGAGCCCGGTCGAGAAGCCGGCGATCCCGAGCACTGCGCTGATTACCGTGCTGTCGGGGCTCAGGGCATAGTAGGCTCCGACGGCGACCACCGTCTGCACCGCGGCGAAGGCGAACGTAGCGACCTTTGCGCCCAGCAGCAGGCCGGCGTCACTCATGTCGGGGATCAGGCGTTTGCCCAGGTCGTTCACCAGCACGCCGGCCGAGGCGCTCAGCGAACTCGACAGCGTCGACATCGAGGCCGCCAGCACCGACGCGATCACCAGCCCGCGGAGGCCGATCCCGAGCCGGTGCACCACGAAGCCGATCAGCGCCTGATCCCCCTTCGCGATCTCGTACCCGAGGGCGCCTTGCGAGTGCCAGTAGGCCAGCGCGATGCCGATCGCCAGGAACAGCAGGAACTGCAACGCCACGACGGGCCCGCTGAGGCCGACCGCCCAGCTCGCCTCACGGCGTGACCTAGAGCACAAGTAACGCTGGATCATCATGTGGTCGGCGCCGTGCGACGCCATCGTCAGCGTGGCGCCGCCGATCAGGCCGGACCAGAAGGTGATTGACTTCGTGAACAGCGAGGTGTCGAAGTCCAGCAGCCGCAGGCGGCCGGTCTCTTCGGCGAACTGCCACATGGCCTCCGAACCGCCGGGCGCGTCGCGGACCAGCAGCACCATCACCACCGCGGCGCCGATCATGTACATCGCGAACTGCAGGCAGTCGTTCAGCACGACCGACGCTACGCCCCCCACGCCGGAGTAGATGGCCGTGCAGACCGCCATCGCCACGACGCAGGTAGTGAAGTCGAAGCCGGTCGCCGCGTTGATCAGCCAACCCGTCAGCAGCAGCCGCAGCCCGTCGGCCAGGTTGCGCATCACCAGGAACAGCACCGACACCACGCTCCTCACGTTGGGGCCGAACGAGTTCTGCAGGATCTCGTACGCCGTGAGGTACGCGCCCGAGAAGAAGATCGGCATCACCAGCCAAGTCAGAATCAGGCGGCCAGCAATGTAGCCGAGGGTGAGCTGCAAGAAGGTCAGGTTGCCCCCCTCCACGAACGACGTGCCGGGCAGGCTCAGGAAGGTGACGGTGCTGGTCTCGGTGGCGACGATTGAAAACAGCAGCATCCACCAGGTGAGCTGACGACCGCCGACGAGAAACCCCTCGGCAGTCTTCGGCGCCCGCGACGCAAACAGGCCAATCGCCGTGCTGCCTATGAGGTAGCACACGATGATCACCCAGTCGATCAGCGGGATTGTCGAGGAAGGCAAACGGCTACGACCCGGCAGGGCCGACATCTCGGGGAGGGGCAGGCGGCAAGAGCGAGCACGGCAGCGGCGTAGCACGGCCGACTCCGAGCCCCGCCTTACTGCGGAATATAATCTTGGTATTTTGAACAATCCACCGTACGGACGACGCGCATCATTCTCTTACATTTGCGCACCCCCGTCCGTGCCCCACGTGACCCCATCGGCGCCCACCAAAGTGAACGACCAATCACCGCTGCTGTTGGGAGTCGATGCGGGGGGGACCAAGTCACGGGCGCTGCTCGCGACCGCAGGCCCGGGCGATCGGTACTGCATCCTAGGAGTCGGCGAAGCGGGGCCTGGCAACCCAATGAGCCATGGTCTGCCAAACGCCGCTCGTTCGATCGTCGAGGCGATGCGCGCTGCGGTGGACGGACTCAACCGGCAGGTCGAGGTTGCCGTGGTTGCCGCGGCGGGGGCCGCCGATGACACGCTCCGGCTCGCCCTGCAGAAAACACTCGCAGCTGCAGGGATTGCCAAGATCTGCAGGGTTGTCCCCGACTACGAGCCGTTCTTTTCTCTGGCCAAGCCGCCAGTGGTGGGAGTCATCTCGGGGACCGGCTCGGTGGCGTTCAGCCGAGCCGGCGACCACGACGTCTTGCGGGTCGGTGGCTGGGGCTACCTGCTGGGCGATGAAGGCAGCGGCTATGCGATTGGCCGTCGTGCGTTGCAGCAGACGCTCGGCGAGATTGAGGCCGACCGGCCGCGGTCTGCCGTCGCGGTGGCCTGCTGCAGCACGCTCGACGCCGACAGCCGGGCCGGGCTCTTGGCAGCGGTTTACCAGGCTGCCGACCAGCGGTCGCGGATTGCGAGCATCGCACGGGGGGTGATTGGCCTGGCCCCGCAAGACGCTGACGCCTCGGCCTTGCTCTGCGAAGAGGCCACATCGCTGAGCAAAGTGGTCGGCCGAGCGGTCAACGGAGCCAAGTTCGCCGCTGGGGGGTACACGCTGAGCCTCGGAGGCGGAGTGCTGGCCGGCAGCCAATTCTTCCGCAATGCCCTCTGTGATTGCCTGGCGAGCGACGGACTGACGCCCGCCCGTATAATTGTTGTGCGCGATCCCGCGATTGGCTGTGTCGCCGCAGCGCACGCGTCCGTGTGCTAATCTGCGCTAGAACGCGAGACTCAGCGACGATTGTCTTCGGTTTGCTGCGCATCGGCGCACGTCGAGGCTCGGTTCTCGGCGCCCAGAAAAGGGCAACTGGAGATGTTGAGCATCGTTTCGCGCATGGATTTGTGCCGTCGTTTGAGTTAGGATGCATTGACAGCTGGATGTCTTCGTTGGTCGTAACACCAATGGACTAAAAGTCTTATGGATTCTGCTAAGAGCCAGAACGCCTCCGAGTCCAACGGCGAACCGTCGCGATCGCCGACGATGTTCAGGAACATGCAGCGCGTCGCCGTGCTGATCGAGACCGATACCTCGTCGGGCTGCGCAGTGATTCGCGGCATCGCCGACTACGCCGAGCGCCATGGCGGCTGGCACCTGCTGCTCGACCCCCGCGACCACGAGCACCGCTCGGCACTGCCAGATGGGTGGACGGGGCACGGCATTATTGCCCGGCTCAGCAGTCGCCAGCAGATCGACCAGGTTCGCGCCAGCGGCGCGCCGGTGGTCAATGTCGATGACATCTACGAGGACCTGGCCGAGTTCCCGATGGTGATCACGGACGAGGCAGCGCTGGCGGAGCAGTCGCTCACGCACCTGCTCGACCGAGGGTTCCAGCAGTTCGGCTACTTTGCCCCGCCGAGCACGCAGTACTCCAAGAAGCGCGGCCAGGCGTTCGTCAAAGCGGTCGAGGAGCACGGTTACGTCTGCCGCGAGTACAAGCCGGGCTACCGCCCTGGCCGCAAGATTGGCTGGGTAGAGCAGCAGCGTCGCGTCTCGCGGTGGCTGGCCTCGCTGCCACAGCCGATCGCCATCCTGGCGATCGACGCCGCCCACGGCCGTCAGCTCGCCGAGATCTGCCACCTGAACGCGTTCCGCGTGCCGGACGACATCGCGATCCTGGCGGGCGACCCCAACGACGTGTTCTGCGAGGTCTCGACCCCGCCGCTCTCGCATGTGAAGGTCGCGAGTGAGAAGATCGGCTTCACCGCCGCCGAGATGCTCGATTCACTGATCTCGGGCGGCCAGCCGCCCGAATCGGCCAAGCGTATTTCCCCGCACGGCATAGCCGCGCGGCAGTCAACCGACCTGTTGGCCATCGACGACCCGATGATTGTCGACGCGCTGCGGTTCATCCGGGCGCACGCCCACCGCGGGATTGCGGTGGTTGATATCCTTCGGGAGATCCCGATCTCGCGTCGGGGCCTGGAGATCCAGTTCCGCAACTACCTGGGCCGCTCGCCCGCCAAGGAGATTCGGCGGGTGCAACTGGAGCGGGGGCGGGAGCTGCTGGCGAAGCGGGAGCTGTCGATCAGCGAGGTCGCCCACGCGTGCGGTTTCGCCAATGCCACCCGGTTTGGCGTGGCGTTCAAGAAGGAAGTGAACACGACCCCGCTGGCCTACCGGCGTGAATTGCTGGCCGGCCAGAAGGACCGCGACCCCGGTTATTGACGCCCTGCCCCGGGTGCGCTTTATCGTTACATTGCTGCGCTCGCGGGGCTTTAGTCCTCCCGGGGCGCAGATTACGATTCGCATGGGTCTCGCGCGGCTCATATTAGGCCGCGGCGGGGCTTTTCCGGCGCCACGGCGCCCTCCCCTCCCCCTTTGGCTTGCTAAATTCTCTTGGCCACCTCAGAAGAATCCATCGTCCTGCTGACGGACGGCGCGGCGTCGCTCCTTGCCGCCAAGACCGCGACGAGCATCCTCCGCTACCGCGGCGAGAATGTGGTCGCGGTGCTCGACCGCTCGCGGGCTGGTCAAACCACCGACCAGGCGTTCGGCGTCGGCGGCGACACGCCGATTGTCGCCGCGCTGAGCGATGTGCCAGACGCCACCACCCTCACGATCGGTATCGCCCCCCCGGGTGGCCGTGTTCCGGAGGACTGGCGGGCGATCCTGATCGAGGCCGCCGGTCGCGGCATGAAGCTGGTCTCTGGTTTGCACGACTTCCTTTCGAACGACCCAGAGATCGCCGCAGCCGCCGAGAAGTCAGGCTCTGTAATTTACGACGTGCGTCGCAACAACGAACGCGACCTCGCCAAGGCCAAGGACCTCCGTGACGACTGCCTGCGGATCCTGACCGTTGGGCAGGACTGCTCGATCGGCAAGATGCTCACGGCGCTCGAGCTTATCAAGGGCCTCACCGCCCGCGACGTCGACGCCAAGTTCATCGCGACTGGCCAGACCGGCATCATGATCGAGGGCGACGGCTGCCCGGTTGACTGTGTGGTGTCGGACTTTGTGAACGGCGCGGTCGAGAAGCAGATCCTCGCCAACCAGCACCACGAGGTGCTGATCGTGGAAGGCCAGGCGACGATCTCTCACCCTGCGTATTCGTGCGTCTCCGCGGGTTTGCTCCACGGCTCGACCCCGCATGGGATGATCATGGTCTACGAAGTCGGCCGCGAGAACGTGCACGGCGTCGAGCATGTCCCGCTGCAGCCGCTGCCCAAACTGATCGAGGCCCACGAGATGCTCGCCGGTCTGCGGATGCCCTCCAAGGTAATCGGCATCGCGATGAACAGCCGCCGCGTAAGTGAAGAGGAAGCGGCCGTTGAGCGGGAGCGGATGCGGGGCGAACTCGGCCTGCCAATCGCCGACCCGCTCCGCCACGGCGTCGACGAACTGGTCGACGCGATCGAGAAACTCCGTGCCGAGGTGAAGTCGCGATGACCAAACTGCTCACCCGCGGATTCGACCTCCCGCTGAAGCACGTCTTCCGCATCTCGCGCAGCGCGGTCTCGGTGCAGCCGACCATGATCGTGCAGGCCGAACACGAAGGCCGTTACGGCTACGGCGAGGCGACCGAGAACGACTACTACGAAGCGACTATCGAGAACATCACGGCGATGGTCGCCAAGGCCCAGCCGCTGCTCGACGACTGGACGCCCGAGGACCCTGCCGAGCTGCTCCGCCGCGTCGGCGCCGAGATCGGCTTCGACGGCAGCGCCGACGGCGGCGTCCGCGGCTCGTCGTTCGCATTGTGCGCGCTCGACTGCGCCCTGCACGACCTGTGGGGCAAGATCGCCGGCAAGCCGGTCGGCGAACTGTGGGGGCTCGACCAGTCCCAGGGGCCCAACTCGAACTTCACTATCGGCATCGACACCATCCCCGTGATGGTCGAGAAGCTCGCCGAGGAGCCCGGCTGGCCGGTCTACAAAATCAAGCTCGGCACGCCCGAGGACATCGAGATCATCCGCGAGCTCCGCCGCCACACCGACGCCCGCTTCCGCGTCGACGCGAACTGCGGCTGGACGCCGGAGAAGACGGTCGAGCTGTCGGGCGAGCTTAAGGAGCTGGGGGTCGAGTTCATCGAACAACCGCTGCCGGCCGACAACCGCGAGGGCATGAAGAAGGTGTACGCCGAGTCCGCCCTGCCGGTCATCGCCGACGAGAGCTGCGTCTGCGAGGCGGACGTCGCGCGGTGCGCCGGGTTGTTCCACGGCGTGAACGTGAAACTCGTGAAGTGCGGCGGCCTGGCGCCGGCCCGGCGGATGCTGGCCGAGGCGCGCGGGCTCGGCATGAAGACCATGGTCGGCTGCATGACCGAGTCGTCGGTCGGCATCTCGGCGATCGCCCAACTGCTGCCGCTCTTGGACTACGTCGACATGGACGGCGCCGTGCTGATCGCCAAGGACATCGCGACCGGCGCGCGGCTCGAGAAGGGGCGTTGTGAGCTTCCCTCCCTGCCCGGGTTGGGCACGGAGCTGCTCGACGGCCCTCTGCAATAGCCCGCCGAGCGGGCGCCCATGCACTGAAGCCCATCCCCTGAAGAAGGTTCGATTGATGAAGGCATCCCTCCGCGCAGCAATCCTCCCCGTGGCGGCGGCCATGCTCTTGCTCAGCCGCGGGCAAGCGGCCGCGGCCGACTTTAATTCGTCTCTGGTGGACCTCCTCGAGAGCCACCGGGGCACGGTCTCCGCAGCGGCCAAGCACCTCCCCTCGGGCGAGGAGTTCAGCTTCCAGGCAGACCGACCGATGCCTACCGCGAGCCTGATCAAGCTGCCGATCCTGGCGACCGCCTACCACGCCGCGGCAGAGGGAAAGGTCGACCTCGACGCGATGGTCACGCTCAAGGAGGAGGACAAGGTCCCCGGCTCGGGCGTGCTGACGGCCAACTTCTCGGCCGGGCTCAAGATGCCGCTGCACGACGCGATCCGGCTGATGATCGCGTTCTCGGACAACACCGCGACCAACCTCGTAATCGATCAAATCGGGCTGCCGGCCACCAACGAGTACATGGACCAGCTCGGCCTGAACAACACCCGGCTGCACGCAAAGGTGTTCCGCCGCGACACGTCGATCGCCCCTGAGCGGAGTAGGGAGTTCGGCCTCGGCAGCACCTCGGCCAGCGAGATGCTCAAGCTGCTCGAGCAGATTGAACGTGGTGAGCTGATCAGCAAACAGGCGAGCAAGTCGATCTACGAGCACCTGCTGGCATGCGAGTCGCGGAGCAAGGTCCCCCGCTACCTGCCCGAGGAAACCCGGGTCGCGCACAAAACCGGCTCGGTCTCGGCCGTGCGGTGCGACGCCGGCATCATCGAGTCGCCCAAGGGGCCCATCGCCTTCTGTATCCTCACCGGCGACAACGAGGACCACAGCTGGGGCGACGAGAACGAGGCCGAGCTGCTGGCCGCCGAATTCGGCAAGGCGATCTACGCGCACTGGGGCCTCGACGAGGACGCCGCGACCGCGGTGGTCGCCCGGGTGCTCAAGGTCGGCGCCGACGGCGAGCTGGTCGAGTCGCTGCAGCGGATGCTCAACGCGCGCCTGAAGCCGTCGCCCGATCTAGGGGTCGACGGCGACTTCGGCCCCAACACCGAACGCGCGGTGATCAAGTTCCAGAAACAGGCAGGCGTCGAGGCGACCGGCGAGGTCGGACCCGACACTTGGCGGGCGCTCGGACCGCTGCTGACCGAGGACCAGCCGACCCCCGACCCGGCGGTGGTGATGTCGAAGGTCCGCAAGAAGCGTGCGGCAGACAAGCTAACCGGCCCCCCGGTGGTGACCTGCAAGGCGTACGCGATCGCCGACGCCAAGATCGGCGAGGTGCTGTGGGGCTACAACGACTCGCTGCAGCGCGACCCGGCCAGCGTCACCAAGATTATGACCGCCTACCTGGTTTGCCAGCTGGCCGAAGAGGACCCGGCTGTGCTTGAAGAGGTGCTGACCTTCTCCGAACGGGCCGACAATACTTCCGGCTCGACCTCCGACCTCAACGCCGGTGAGCGGGTCAAGGTCGGCGACGCCCTGTACGGCCTGATGCTCCCTTCGGGCAACGACATGTCGGTCGCCCTGGCCGAGCACTTCGGCAAGCGGCTGGCCGAAGACGAGGGGACGGCGCCGTACGACGCCTTCATCGCGGCGATGAATCAGGCGGCCGCCGATCTTGGCATGTCGGGGACAGGCTACCGGAACCCCCACGGGCTGACCGCCGACGGGCACCACACCACCGCCGCGGATATGGTCAAGCTGGCCCGCGCGGCGCTCGCCCTGCCAAAGTTCCGCGAAGTGGTGAAGACCCCACTGTACGCGATCACGGTCGACTCGGTCGACGGTTATCAACGCAACGTGGTGTGGAAGAACACCGACCAGCTGCTCGGCATCGAGGGCTTCTACGGCGTGAAGACCGGCACCACCGGACCGGCCGGCGCGTGCCTGGTTTCGGCGGGCAAGCGGGGCGACTCGGACCTGATCGTCGTGGTGCTCGGCTCGACATCGGGCGACGCGCGGTACGTCGATGCTCGCAACCTGTACCGCTGGGCGTGGGCCCAACTGCTGGCTGAGTAGCCCGACAAGCGGTCCCGCGGCGCTAGGCGCCGCCGCACAACTTCCTCGCCAGCGCCTGCTGCGACGCCGGCACGTCGCTGAAGGTGCAGAGCTTCGGGCGGTCGGCCGGGAAGTCGGCGAGGATTGTCGGCACGCCGAGCGACGCGACAATCGTCTTGGTGTCCGCCGCCAGCCGCTCGGCGAGCCGACGTTGATCGTCGGTCATGCCGAAGGCGTGCCACGCGGCCGGTTTGGCAATAACTGCTAGCAGCACCTGATCGCTGTCGGCCGCAGCGGCCACCGCGGCGTCGGCCGCTACCTGGTCGATCTCCGGGCCGAACTCGAAGTATTGGGCGCCGGGCAAGAGCTGACCGATGGCGTCCGCCAAGGGCTGCTTGGCCGGGTCGGTCGGCAGGTTGAACGGCTTGGTCAGCACCACGGTCGTCGACTTCTTAGGGTCGAGCGTTGGCGGCGGGCCATCACCGAAGATGCGGATGGCGCCCTCGGCGGCCGCGGCGGCAAACACGCGGTTGGCGTCACGCTGCTCGGCGCCGATCTCGGGAGAGAACGGCGTCACGCCGGCGACCCGTTCCTTAAGCCGCATCACGCGTCCGAGCGCCTCGTCGACGCGTTCGAGCGGCAGGTCGCCTCGTTCGACCATGGCGGACATCTCGCGGACGGTCGCGACCGGGTGGGCCAGGTCGAGCAGCAGGTCGACGCCGGCCGTCAGGGCGGCGGCGGCCATCTCGGCCTCGCTCTCGTACCGACCGGTCGCGCCGGCCATCAGTAGGCTGTCGGAGCAGACCGCGCCCTCGAAACCGAGCTCGCCGCGGAGAAGGTCCGTCAGGATCGCCTTGGAGAACGTAGCCGGCTCGCCCGAGGGGTCGAGCGCCGGGTAGCAGACGTGGGCCGACATGATCAGCGGCACGCCCGCGGCAATCGCCGCACGGAACGGCACGAGCTCCTGCCGGTGGAGCACCTCCGCCGGATGGTCGACCGAGGGGAGCTCGGCGTGCGAGTCCTGGCTGGTGTCGCCGTGGCCGGGGAAGTGCTTGGCGGCGGCGAGCGCGCCGGCCGAGTTCATCGCGTCGACCACGGTTGCGACCAACTCGGCGACCGCGGCGGGTTCCTCGCCGTACGCGCGGGTGGCGATGATTGGGTTCTTTGGGTTCGTGTTGGCGTCGGCGACCGGGGCGAACAGGATCTGCACGCCGGCCTGCAGCGCCTCCTCGGCGGTGATCTCGATCGCCCGCCGCAGGTCGGCCTGCGTCTGCTCGCCGAGCTCCGCGAACGCCCTGGCGTGCGGGAACACGGTCAGCCCCGCCAGTTGCTGCCCGGCGCCACGCTCGAGGTCTGCCGAGACCAACAGCGGCGTCTTCACCTTTGCCTGCAGCCGTCCGAGCGACGCCCGGACCTCGGGCCAGACGCCGTTGAACAGCAGCAGTCCGCCGACCGGGCAATCTTCGAGCAGCGCGGCGACGCGCTCTTCGTCGTCCGAAGCAGTGACGATGGGCGGCAGGTTGGAGCCCATGCGGACAAAGACCAGCTGGGCGATTTTCTCTTCGAGCGATAGCTGCTCGACGGTGGTAGTCACGGCGGTTGCTCGGTGGGCTGAGTGGGGGTGTTCGGCGCCCAGGCGAGGGCCGCCGAGTTGGGGCTAGTCGTCGAGTGTACGGCGGGCGAGCTCGGTCATCACAAAGCTCGGCACGGTCGCGATGAGGATCCACCAGAAGAAGCCGACGTACCCGCTCTGTTCCTGCACCTGGCCGGAGATCATGCCGGGCAGCATGATGCCGAGCGCCATGAAGCCGGTGCAGAGCGCGTAGTGGGCGGTCTGGTGAGGCCCTTTTGCAATCTTCAGCATGTACATCAGGTAGGCGGCGAAGCCAAAGCCGTAGCCGAACTGCTCGACCGAAACCGCCAGGCCGACCAGCCACATGCTCTCCGGCTGCGTGGTCGCCAGCACCAGGTACAGCAGGTTCGGCGCGTTGATCGCCAGTGCCATCGGCAGGAACCAACGCTTGAGTCCGTGCTTGGCAATCGCAAAGCCGCCGAGGATCCCGCCCAGCGTCAGGCAGGCGAGGCCGAACGTGCCGTAGATCACGGCGACGCTCTCCTCACTCAAATGCAGCCCGCCAGCGGCCCGCTCGTCGAACATAAACGGCTGGGCGATCCGTCCCAGCTGCGCCTCGGAGAACCTGTAGAGCAGCAGGAAGCCGATGGCAATCACCATGCCCGGCTTCTCGAAGAACGAGACCACCGTGCTGACGAGTTCGTCCAATAGATTCGCAACGCCGGCGCCGTCGTCGCGGGTCTTGACCTGTGGAGGGAGACTCCACGCGTGGTACGCCGCCAGCACTACATACACTGCCGCGGCGAGGCCGAAGGTCCACGCCCAAGCCTGCGCCGCGGGCAGGCGGTCGCTCAGGATGCCGGCGGTCGCCAGCAGCACCGCCGAGACGAAGAACTTGGCGCCGCGGTAGAACGTGCTGCGGATGCCTACGAACCACGCCTGGCTCTTCTCGGGCAGCGCCGACATGTAGTAGCCGTCGGCGGCGATGTCGTGTGTCGCGGAGCCAATCGCCAGAATCCACAAGAAGCAGAGCGAGGCAAAGAAGAACCCGGCGGTCGGCAGAACGAGGGCGACCCCCAGGAAGCCGGCGGCCAGCGCGACCTGGGTCCCGATGATCCAGCGGCGCTGCGTGCCGAGCACGTCGACTAGCGGGCTCCAAAGCGGCTTGAGCACCCACGGCAGGTACAGCATGCTGGTGTAGAACGCCATCTCGCTGTTGCCGATCCCGAGCAGCACGTACATCGATCCGGCCAGGGTCATCACGACCTCGTTCGGCACGCCCTCGGCGAAGTAGAGCGTTGGGATCCACCACCACGCGCGGCCGGCGCCCTCGGGCGGCGATGCCCCGCGCGGCGTCTCGTCCGCGGCAGGGGGCAGAGGAGCCAATTCCTCGGCGTCGGTTGTCGTCGGGTCCGCCATCAGGTTCCTGTGATTCGGCTGCTGGTTCGGCTGCTCGTTCAGGGCGCCGCCACGCGAGCCGGCTCGCTGCGGCGTCCGTACCGGTCGATCGCGGTCACGAAGGCCTCGCCGGCCGACTCGTCGGCTTTGTCGGCCGCGCCCGGCAGCAGTCGCGTGGTCCAGCCCTCCGTGGTGTGGGTTTGCACCGCGTACAGCCAAACATCATCGACGTTTGTCGAGTTGATCACCAGCCGGCCCTCCTCGCGGCGGACGATTGGCCTAGCTGGGGGGGCGGACTCGGTCAGCCAACCGCACACCGGCGGCAGCGCCGGCTCGGCGTAGGGGCCGTCGGCCAACGCGTCCGCGACGCCGTCGTAGTTCTTGGCGAGCGCCTTCATGCTGAAATGCACGTTGCCGCCCGCGTGCGCGAACGCCTGGGTCAGCCGCACCTGCTGCACGATCTCCGCGGCGGACCAGCCGTCGCCTTCCGGTTTGGAACGGACCTTCGAGGTGAACAGGCCGGGCCAGATCGGGCGGCCGTGGGGGTTTTGCCGGGTCCACCACTCGAGCAGGATTGGGTAGCTCTGGCCGCTAGAACGCACCGGCCAGTAGAGCTGCGGGGTGAAGTAGTCGACCCAGCCCTCCTCGAGCCACAGCTTCGAGTCGGCGTACAGCTTCTCGTACGCGTCGAACCCAACCACCGACTCTGGGTGGCCGGGCCGCCAGATACCAAACGGGCTGATGCCGAACAACACGTGGGGCTTCTCGGCCTTGATCGCTTGATAGACCCGCTCGACAAACTGGTTAATGCTCTGCCGCCGCCAGTCGTCACGGCTCAGGCGGTCGCCACTGGGAGTCGAGGCGACGTATTTTTCCCAGCTGCGGTCGTCGGGGAACGGGACCTCGGCGTCTTGGCCATCGTCGGCCTTGGCGGTGATCGGGTAGGGGTAGAAGTAGTCGTCGAAGTGCACGCCATCGATGTCGTAGCGGCGGACGACGTCCATGATCACGTCGAGCGAATGCCGCGACGCGTCGTCGTCGCTCGGGTCGAGCCACTGGTAGGCGCCGTACTCGACGACCGAGCCCGGCAGGCGGCGGCTGATGTGGTCTGCAGAGAGCTCTCCCTTGTAGCTCGGGTGCGACGCCCGGTACGGGTTGAACCAGGCGTGCAGCTGCAGCCCACGGCGGTGCGCCTCGCGGACGGCGAACTCGAGCGGGTCGTAGCCGGGGCTCGTCGCCTGGCCCATGACGCCCGTCAGGTAGGGCGACCACGGCTCCAGTTCCGACGAATAAAACGCGTCGCACGCCGGGCGGACCTGCAGCACGATGGCGTTCAGGTTCAGCTCAACCGCCTTGTCGAGCAGGCCGAGCAGCTCCCGCTGCTGATCCTCGGTCGACAGGCCGGGCTTGCTGGGCCAGTCGATGTTGGCGACCGTGGCGATCCATGCGGCGCGGAACTCGCTCTGCAGTTCCGGCGGGCCGTCGGCGCCCGCACGAGTTGCGCCGCACATGAGTAGGCAGGCGGCGAAGAAACGAAGCGGTCTTGCGTACGATTGGTAGCGTTCCATAGCCTCTACAATACCCGCTGCGGGCTTCGAGCGGGCGGGGGGAATGCGTAATTTCGCCTCGCCGATGCGCAGCGGCCTTGGCCGACCGTGCGCCCGCTGCTGGTCGATGTGAGGAGTGCGTTGGGGCGCAAAAAAAGCGTCTTGGCTTCCTGCCAAGACGCTGTGTCGATGCCCAACTTTCTATCCGCCCGGTCCCCGGACGGAGTCGCTCGTGGGCCCGGCTCTTCCCACTGTTCCACCTGTGGTAAGACTAGCCACCTCTGCCACGGCTAGAATTCGCTCCTTAACGGCGGCGGCGTACGCCCACCAGACCGATGACCGACAACAGACCCATCGCGAGCGAAGCGGGCTCAGGGACCAGCTCCAGCGAGATGTTGTCAAAGTTTGCGCCGCCGCCGGCCGAGCCCAAATCGGACGGGCCGCCGAGGCGGATGATGTCGAAGCCGAGGTCGTTCGGGGCAATGGGCACGGACGCGGTCGCGTTGATCGTGCCGTCGGAGTTGAGGTCGAGCATGAAGTCAATGTTCGTGGCAGTCACTTCGGCGGTAAAGCGGTGCCAGCCCTCGACAGGCTCGTTCTCGATCGCCGCGCCGCCGTCGTCAACCAGGCCGCTGAAGGCCACCCAGCTCGGGTCGCCCGGGCCAAAGAGGATCGCGCGGTAGGCGTAATGGTTGGGCGAGTTGTACATGCCCATTTCGATGATGTTGGCGCCCGCTGCTTCACGCAGGCCGGCGGAGGTCCGCTTGTTAGCGGAGGCGCCGTCGTCGTAGATGTCGGCGGAGAACACGAGCTTCTCGCCGGGCCCTGGGGCGATCTCGGCGAAGCTGAGAGAGTTGGTGTTGGCGCCGCTGAACGAGGCGCCCGTTCCCGGATGGTAGAGCGACTGTGAGGGGTTGCCCAGCACGGTGTCGAGCGTGCCGTCCCCGAGCGACCAGACACCGCCGAGGGCGGTTGTGTCGGCGTAGGAATCGAAGTCCTCGTCCACGATGACGGCGCCGTTGGCGTAGCAGGCCGGCAGCAACATCGCTGCCATGCAGAGGATTTTCTTCATGAGCTCAATCTCCAGTTGAATCTGCGTCTAGGTAAACGTTGCTAGGTGGCCTCTCGCCGCTCCGGTGCGGGTCCTATGGTGCTAACTCCCAATGTAAACAAGACGGCACGAATCACGTCTCGTCTTTGCGCACAACTGTCAGGACTTCACGCATCTCGCTCGCCGCCCAATCCAGCGGCACAACGCAACCCCAAGGAGGCCCGCCAAGCTGCTCGGTTCTGGGGCTGAGTCCGACTGAGGCGACACAGCCGCGCCGCTGTCGTAGTTGTTGCGCCAAATCGCAAGGTCGAGTTCGTCGACCACGCCGTCATCGTTGCCGTCGGCGGCGATCCTGCCGCCGACCGCGCCGTTGAGGCTGCGCCAGGTCGTGTAGTCGGCGGCGTCGACCACGCCGTCGCGGTTGTAGTCGCCCGAGAACCGCGGCTCGAACTCGGCAGAAGGATCCCAGAACACCGTGTCGAGGTAGACCTGGGCGTCCGACGAGCCCTTGATCTGGATCGAGTCGACCGTGACCAAATCGCCGTCCACGACGCCGTTGCCGCCGGACCAGGCGTCCCAGTCTTCGTCCCGATCGATGAACCAACGGTACTGACGCCACTGGTTGTCGGCAATCACTTCCTTGAACACGCCCCGCTCGCCCGTGTCGGGATCGTCCAACGCGATCGAGACCGTCAGGCCCGGGTCGTCGGTCTTGAGCCAGAAGCCGACCGCGCCGTCGGCCTCGAACCTCAGGTTGGCCACGCCGGCGGCCACGTTCTGCGAGCCGCCGAAGTCGCTGAACCGGGCCGCGGAGACGTGCCGCAGCAGGAACTCCTCGCCGGAAGACTCGTCGTAGGTGATGTCGATCAACTGCGAGTGGGTCCCCTCGTGGGCCGTGTCGGCCGACCGCTCGGCCGTGCTGCCGGCGATATTGGCGGTCGTGCTGCCGGAGTAGGTCGGGTCGCGGTTGAAGTAGCCCTCGTGCCCCTGGTAGGTGCGTCGCGAGCGGTCGGCGTAGTTATCGAAGCTGGTCAGCACCTTCCGGCCGTAGGTCACCGACGTGCCGGCTGTGCTCGCCGTGCGGAGCTGGATGTCGGCGCCGTAGTAGTACTTCAGGATGTCGACATACGACACACTGTTGTCCGACAAGAAGTCGGCGCCGTTCTGGCTCTTGGCGCCGCGGTTGGGCCAGTTGGGGTTGGTCCGCGTTCCCTGAAAGCCGAGCGGGGTGCCGGTGTTCGTCCCGCCCGACAGGCCGTTCTCGTACGGGTAGGTGACCCACTTCTGGGTATTGGTCGGGTCGGAGTCGCCCGCGTTCGGTACGGCGCTCGGGTTGGCGGGATCGAACGGACCGGTGGGAATAGCGCCCGCCACGTAGAAGGCCGCGATCAGGACGTCGCCGCCGCCGAAGTTCTCGATGGAGAGGATCTCGCCCTCGGTGTCACGGGCGGCGGCGTAGTGGATCGCCTGGGGCGACCCCGAGCAGCTGTAGACCTGGTCGACCGTGCCGTCGGCGATGGATCCGGAGCGGTCCATCTTGTAGTAGGCGTAAGTCCGGGCGGCCACCGCCTGGGCCTTGAGCGCCTCGTAACTGGCGCCGCCGTTCTCACAGAGCACGCAGTTAGGGACGTAATCCGTGTCGGTCGGCACACTGCCCGAGCCGATGACGTTGATGTTGGGCAACGCGGTGAACTGGGCGACCGCGACCGCAGAAAAAAGCGTCGCCGCCATGACGGCGGCGACGCGTGCTAGTTGCCTAACTGCCGCAGACAAGCTCATGCCACGCGGCTCCGGCGGGCGCCGGTCAGGACAGTGGCGAGCACGCCAGCGATCAAACCGAGTGCAGTCGGCTCGGGGGCAGCCGTCGCGGCCGTAATGGTAGAGCCGTCCGACCCGTAGTTGCTGACCCAGACATTGTAATCACCGGTGTTGATGGTGCCGTCGCCGTTGCCGTCGGCGCCCTCGCCGGGCGTAACGTTCTGGTTGAACGTGTCACGCCAGACGGTGTAGTCGGCGGCGTCGACAAGGCCATCCCCGTTGTAGTCGCCGGTGAGTCCGCCGCCCGTCTCCACGTCGACCAGGGTGAGGCTGATATTGTCAAACACCACGCCGCCGCCGGCGGAGGTCACGCCGGACGGGCCGCCGATCCGCAGGTTGTTGTAGCCGTTGGCGGTAGTCACGATGTCGAACGTCTGCGAGTAGTCGACGCCGGCCGACTCGGTGGCGTTGTTGATGCCGTCGCGGTACAGGTCCATCGTGATGGTGATGTCGGACGGCGTGATGATGGCCGAGTAGCGGTGCCAGGCCTCGCCGATGTCGCCGGGGCCAACGATGCCGTCGCCCTCGAGTTCTTCGTCGGGGATGACGTCGAGCGACGGGTCGAGCTCGATGGGCACCCAGCCGCCGGTGTAGCCGGTCGCGCCGCCCGGGAACAGCACCATGCGGGCGCCGTAGCTCGGGTTGTCGACGACGGTGCCGTCGGTCAGGCTGAACGAGTTCCAGAAGCCGAGCTCGATGATATTCTCGGTGCCGATAACATCGCTGTACCGCAGGCCGATCGACATCCGCTTGTTGCCCGCGGCTTCGGTGTCGAAGATGTCGCCCGACAAGACTAAGCTCTGCGACTCGGTCGGGACGACGGCGTTGCCGGCGGCGCCGCTGGTGCCCAGCGGCATCGTGTACTGGTTCACCGATCCGCCCAGGTGGTCGACGCCCTTCGTGCCGCCAAGACCATCGCCCGGGTAGGCATTCGGGTTGATCGTGCCGTCGTCGAGGATTCCGTCGTCCGAGGTGTTGCTGGACGCCCACACCGCATAGAGGTCGGCGTCGGTGGCGTAAGACTCGAAATTCTCGTTGACGATCACGGTGTCCGCGAGCAGCGTCCCCGTGATGCAAAGGGTCAGGGCTAAGGAGGTTAGGTAGCGGGCGGTCATGGTGAACTCCGTCGGGAAGGTGTCAACCGGTGTCGGGGATGCGTGCGACAGGGGGACCGAGGGGCCGCCACACCGCACTCTCTAAGCTGATTGGAAACGCAAGGAATTACCACTGGCTTTAGCGCACGTGTTTCGCGCTCGTCGGTGACTCGGCACGTGGCTCGTCTCGGTTCGACGCGTCGCAAGGGTTGGAGCCGGCAGTCTAGCCGCGGCCCCGTTTAACGATGCGGGTTAAATCATCGGCGCGGACCGCCTGGGCGCGGTGGGCTTCCTTCTCGATGTCGTAGTTGATGGTGTGCACCGAGCCATCGCAGAAGGTCATGTTCAGGCCGCCCGAGTGGGCGCTCCCAAACGCGAACACGTTGCCCCACCCGTCGACGTCCGTGTCCTGACGAGGCTGGTACTCCTCGGGATTACTCGGGCGGTAGGCGTCGGGCGCCCAGGCAACACGGTGGTTGTCCCACTCGAAGCCGACGAACGCCGACTGGTTGTCGCTGTACCGCTGATAGGAATCCGTGGCGTTCTTGACGCCGTCGTAGATGATCGGCGACATGAACTTCTCGCCGAACAAGTAGGTCTTGCTGAGGCCATCGACAATCTTGGCAGGCTTGATCTCGCTGCGGTAGTGGATAACGCCGGTCTGGAAGTAGTCGCCCTTGGTTGGGTCGTTGGTCTTCGTCCAGCTCGTCGAGCCGGAATCTGCCTGGGCGTAGTTGTTTGGCTGCCAGAACGTCGCCCCAATGCTGGTTGAGGCGAAGTGCCGTGAGTCGCCACTGTTCGCGGCGTAGTCTGACTTAGGCACCGCGACTAAGTCCTTGACCCAGACCTGCTCCTTGATCGATCCCCAGTCGACCGGGTAGCCGATCGCCGGCCGCCGCGAGGGGCAGCTAAACACGTCGATCGGCGTGGAGTTCATAATCTTCGACGCCTGCTCGTAGGCCGCGGTGTCCGAGCCAAGGCCCTGCAGCAGGTTCTGCAGGTTGCTCTCCTCCAAGTACGACAAAAGGCTGAAGCACCAACTGCCGGGCTGCTTCTTGCCGAATCCGCGGTTCACATCGCCGACGTACCACTGGCCCCAACCGCCGCTGGGGAAGTATCCGTGGGTGTCTTCGTGCAGCAGGGCCGCCAGGCCGAGCTGCTTGAGTTGATTCTTGCACTGGGCGCGGCGGGCCGCTTCGCGGGCCGCCTGAACCGCCGGCAGCAGCAGGGCGATCAACACCCCGATAATGGCGATCACTACCAGCAGTTCCACAAGAGTGAAGCCGCGACTCGGGTAGCGTTGGGGGCGTTGAGCAGACAACGTCATAGCGATCCTTTTGGCTCTCGTCCGCGGCCGGGTTGGGTCCGCGTGAATATCTTTGTTCCGAATCAGTCCGGGGCCACGCCCCAGGAACAACAATCCCATCTCCGATGACTCTGACCGCCTGTGGTCAAGGCCTCGTCTCCACGGCGGCGGAACCCGGCCAGGCCAATCCACGCCGTCTCTGCGAGCCCGCGCAGCTACTCCCTGCACAGAGAACCAGTGCAGGGGGAGAGGCGGTTCACATCTCTCTAGAGTACCGACGGGCGGCATCAAAACTGCGGAGTTAAATGTCATCTTTGCGCAGGCCTGCAGCGGCTGAACTGCGGCCGAGAGAGCTGCTCGCAGGGGACGCTGCAACGCCCAACTTCTAGCGTCGCAGGCCGAGCAGAATCCGTCGAATAGTTTGTCGCCCCTGCTGCGGTACGCCGTGGTGCGTAGTGCCGCAGGCAGGCCGCGCGGTCGACCGCGCTAGCGGCGTCGCTGGGACACGCCAGGACGCCACTCGGACCCGTCTTCCGACTGCCATTCAGGCTGGGCGAAGGCCCCGTCCGTTGTGCTGACAGACGCTCCGTGGGCCACCCGATCGATCGATTGCCGTGAGGAATCGCCGCCCCGGCCGATGCGGTCGAAGTACAGCGCGAGCGCCTGCGTCCGCTGGTCCACGTCTGCCGGGGTCGTGCTGTTGTCGGTCGGTGAGTGGCGCGGGCGCTCAATACTCACCACGCTGCCGGGGCTCGGCGCCGCCATTACCAGCAGGTCGGTCATCGCGGCAGGCTCGACCGCGGTTTCAATGGCAGGCTCGGCAGCCGAGGCCGCAAGCGGCGTCGAGAGTGGCGCCGTGATGGGCGTCGCGGCGGCTAGGGAAATGGTCCCGTACTGATCCCGCCAGAGCTGCCCGTCGGCGGCGTCAACTTGGCCATCAAAGTTGCCGTCGGCGCCGTAGCCCTGTGGCACGCTCTGCCCCTTCAGCGAGCGGTACACCGTGTAGTCGGCCGCGTCGACCAGCCCGTCGTGGTTGAAGTCGCCCGACTCAATGCCCTTGCCGGTCAGCACGACGCGGACCGCGTCGGCGACGAGTAGCGAACCGGTCGACCCAGCGCTGGTAGACGCGTTGAGCGTGACGGTGAGGTCGCCCGGTGCGACCTCGAGCGTGGTGAGCAGCACCCACTCTAGGTCGTTGCCCGCCTGGTTGACGAACTTGTTGACGGTCTGTCCACCTGCGGTCACTTGGAATCGGGCGGCGCCGCTGCGGTCTGGCCCGGCCGGGAACTGGACGTAGACCTCGGCGGTTCCGGCGATCGGCAGCGTGGTGTTCCAGTTTGCCTGGCCCTGCCCACCAACCGTGTTGGTCTGGTACCCGCCGCCCGCGTAGCCGCCGGTAGCGTTGTCCACCCACGTGCCGGTGGTGGTGAAGTAGGGCGCCGCGGCGTCGTTGTCGAGGATCTGCTCGATCACGACGTTTGGCACGAAGTCGCCGTTGAAGAACTCGAAGACCCGTTGCATCACGTCGGCGCGATCGGACGCATGGGTGATGGTCTCGAACGGGAAGGCGAGCATGACGAGCCGCTGATCGCCGTCGGAGTACTGCAGGCCCGCCGCGCCGGCGCCATTGGCGTAGTTGAGCGCGGCCGACGCGCCGCCGGTCGGGGTAAGCACGTCGGGCGAGTTGACGTCGTAGAACTGGTCGCCGTCGTCGAACGACAGGCTCAGGCCGTCGAAGATCGATCCGCTTGCTCCCGCCGCCGAGTACGTCCCGGCGTCGTCCGACACGTAGTCGGCCATCAGCGTCTGGTTGTAGAAGTCCCGCCCGTTGTTGAGGGCGTCGAGGTCCCAGCCGATCTCCGAGCCCGACACAAACAGCTTGCCGCCCCCCGACAGGTAGGCGGCGACCGCGCTCTGCTCGCTGGCGTCGAACGTGTGGTCGGCCGACGATTCCTCGCCCAGGATCCAGAAGACCGAGTCGTAGTCGGCAAGGTCGACCGTCCCGTTGGCCACCAGCTCGTTGGCGGCGGTGTCGACAGACGTGCCGGGCGCGGCGGCCTGGATGGCCGAGGCCATCTGCACGGCGTAGTCGAACGAGTTGCTCTGCCTCGGACGGACCCGCTCGAGCGAGCCGCCCGAGACGTACTGCTGGGTCGGGTTCTGCGAGCGGTCCAGGCGGTCGAACCCGTTGACAATCAGCACCCGCGGCTGGCTCGCCACGGGGGTTGCGGCGACCACCTCGCTGCCGGGCGACTGCCCCGCCGCGTTGTTGGCCGCGACCTTAAAGTAGTACGTCTGGGAGGGGTCGAGCCCGGCGATGACGAGCGAGGTAGCGCCGGCGCCGGCGACGTAGCGTCCCCCGTCAAAACCGTACCCGTTGGCCGAGGCGTACACCGTGAAGCCCGCCGCGGCGTCGCCGGCGTAGCTGTTGGCGGCGCCCGCCGACCAGTGGACCACGACCTCGCCGGAGGCCTGGGTCTCGACCCAGACCTGCTCTGGCTGGGACGGGGCGTCCTGGTTGGGGGTGGCGCCGGAATCGACCGAGTTGAAGTAGTCGACGATCCCCTGGTAGGTCGCCCGGGCGATGGCGTCACGCACCTTGGGGTCCCGCATCAGCTCGGCGTCGAGCTGGTTGTCGTGGAACGCGGTCTCGACGATGGTGGCGTCGAACTCGTCGTTGATGTAGGTGTTGTTGATCTCGCCGTAGTTGAATGAAGCTTGGTAGGTCAGGCTGGTGCGGTTGGCCCACGCGTGCTCGAAGCCGGCGTCCTGCGCCACCAGGTCGTTGTTGACCTGTGTGGCCAGAGCCTGGGCGAGGAAGAGCTGGTTCGGGGTGTCGCCGCCGCTGCTGGTGTTGTGCAGCCCGACCACGCCGCGGCCGCCACCGGCGTTGGAGTGGAAACTGACGAACAGCCGGTCCGACAGCACGCCGTCCTGCGAGCGGTTCATGTACGCCGCGTAGCGTGGCGAAGCGCTGACCGTCGCGCTGCGGTCTTCTGAAGAACTACGGTAGGTCGAATCGGAGACCCCCTGCGAGTGGTCGACGTGCCACTGGATCCAGTACAGGGCGGCCTCGTCCTCGCGGTCGAATCCCGACACGCCGCCGCCGCGGTCGATGTCGCCCACGCCGTTGCCGAAGCGGATCATGTCCGCGATCACCACGCGATCCAACTCACTCGACTCGTTGCTGATCTCGACGTAGCCGTCGGTCCCGGCCTCGAAGTAGTAGGTCCCCAGGTAGACCGTGCCGTTGCCGACCTGGCGGTGGTTGACGGTCACCTCGGTGACGCCGCCGCTGTGCTTGACCTTGTACAGCTGGTCCGCGGCGCGGTCGGAACCGTAGCGGGTCCACGAGTACACCGGGTAGAAGCCCGGCTCGGGGATGTTGGGCTGGTAGCGCGCGGTCGCGGTTTCGGTCGCGGAGGTCGACGCGTACCGGTACGGCACGTCGCCGGCGTCGCCGAAGTAGACCGAGGCCGAGCTGTCTGACCACGCGCCGGTGTAGGTGACGCTGACGTCGTCGTTGTCGAGCACGACCTCGTTCGACTGGTGGCCGATCGGCCGCAGCGCGGCCACGGTCGCGCCGGCGTCGAACAGGTAGTCCGCCAGCATCGACATCTGGTCCTGGTTGCCAAAGTCCTCGACCATGCCGAGCAGCAGCGGACGCTGCGAGGTCCAGGAGCCGTTGCCCAGGTTGTCGGCCGTGTACCCGTGGCCGCCGTGGAGGTAGACGATTTTGCCGTCGAGCGAGCCGGACGGCTGCGTCCCGACCTCGACGAGCCCGGCCGCCGACAGGGGCAGCCGCGCCTCGAGCGGCTCGATCCGCAGCTCCCGCCCGCCCCGTTGGGTCGGACGCCCGCCGCGGTGATCTCGAATTTTCATGGGTATGTTTTTCTGTTCCAAGCAAGCGTAGTGGCGCGTCCGCCAGCCGCCGGGCGCTCTAGGTTACCCGCCCGGGGGGTGGCGTGCGGATGCCCGCGGTGACTAAGCTCGAGTCAAGCGGGCTGTCACGCCGATGGCCGTCGACTTCTCGCCGTCCCAATAGCAGCCACCCAATAGCAGCCACCCAGCAGCAGCCACCCCGTGACGGCCGAACTGGGGCGGCCGATCCGCGGCGGCCTATCGCGGTTTCAGGTCGCTTGAACCTGCCGCCGTGATGGCAAGTTGAGCTAGCCCGACCTTCCCTGACACAACTACTTTCAAACCGCCCAGCGCGATGCAATTCAGCCTAATCGGGCGGTTTGGGTGTGGAGGAGAAATCCTGCCGCTTATCCGGATGTTATTCCCCGCCAGCATGCGCAGCCAACAAAGGGCAGCGCAGTTCTATCTCACATTCGCGCATCTGATCTGGGAGCCCTCGTAGTCTCCATATAGGATCGTTGGTACCGACGTAGAGCGCTGCTCCCGCCCGCCGCGACCCCCCCCACTCGTCGCTTTTTAGAACCGCCAGCTGATCAAGCATGCTCGAAAAACTAATCACCGAGTCCCGCAACCCGGCTTCGGAAAAGCTGGACTCTCTGTCTTCGCTTGAGCTCGTGCGGCTGATGAACAGCGAGGACGCGAAGGTCGCCGAAGCGGTGGCGCGGGAAGAAGAGCCGCTGGCCCGCGCGATCGAGGTCACCGCCGCCCGACTCGGCCAGGGAGGTCGGTTGATCTACTTCGGCGCCGGCACCTCGGGTCGGCTGGGCGTACTCGACGCCGCGGAGTGCCCGCCCACGTTCCGCTCCGATCCCGGCCAGGTGGTCGGCATCATCGCCGGCGGACACGGCGCGCTGCTCAAGGCGGTCGAGGGCGCCGAGGACGACCCGAACCTCGCCGAGCAGGACATGCGTCGGATCGACGTCGGCCCGCTCGACGTCTGTGTTGGCATCGCCACCAGCGGCCGCACCCCCTACGTGATGGGCGGGCTCCGCTACGCGCGGTCGTGCGGCGCTTATACCGTCGCGCTGAGCTGCAACGCCGGGGCCGAGATCGCCAGCGAGGCCGACCTCGCCATCACGCCGGTTGTCGGACCGGAGGTCGTGAGCGGTTCGACCCGGCTCAAGGCCGGCACCGCCACCAAGCTGGTGCTCAACACGCTCAGCACCGGCGCCATGATCATGCTCGGCAAGACCTACGGCAACCTAATGGTCGACCTGCAGGCCACCAACACCAAGCTGACCGCCCGCGCCACGCGGATCGTGCGCGAGATCACCGGCCTGGAGAGCGACGCCTGCCTCAAGCAGCTCGAGGCCTGCGAGTGGGAGGTCAAGACCGCCATCGTAGCGTGGCACGCCAATGTAGGGCCGGACGACGCCCGCAAGCTGCTGGCCGCTAACGGCGGGCACATCGCCCGCTCGATCGAGAGCATCGACGGCGGCACGCCGATCGCTCCGGCGGCGCCGAAGACGGACGCGGCGAACAATGGCGCCGGCAACGGAGCCGCTTCTCATTGACGGCAGACCCGCCGAAGTTGTCTGCGGCGTCGCTTCGTTTCGCGGCGGTGACGCCACTCGAGAGCCCGTCCCAACCATGCTCGACGGGGCCATCGCCAGGACTGCAGAGGGCCCGATGCCTGCGGAGGGCCCGACGCCAGACCGCATTGCGCCTCAGGGCGGCTTCGATCACCGCTGCTCAGAGGGCCCCAATCGCCGCAGAGTAAGGGTGTTGGCACCGGTTGTCGGCGTCCCGCTCGGCGGCGTGCTAGAAGGCCGTGAAGCCGCCGGTGGTCGGCTCGGAGCAGCCGGTAGTCTCGGGGATGGTGAGCGGCAGTCCCCGCTGGTGCCGCACCGCCAGCCACGCGAAGCACTCGGCCTCGAGCGTGTCGGGGCTGAGGCCGCGTTCCTGCACCGAGCGGACCTCGTCGAAGCACTCCTTGAGCATCGAGATGATCACCGGGTGGTGGACGCCGCCTCCGGTCACCCACAGCGTTCCGGGACGCGACGGCAGCCGGCTGGCGGCCTGGCTGATCGCCTGGACCGTGACCGCGCACAGCGTGGCGGCGCCGTCCTCGACCGTCAGCATCGAGACGTCGATGTGGTCGAAGTCGTAACGGTCGGCCGACTTGGGGAGCTGCTTGTTGAAGAACGGCTCGGCCAGCGCCGCGTCCACGATCGCCTGGTCGACCGACCCCTTGAGGGCGAGCTGGCCGTCGGCGTCGTGCGACAGCCCCGCCATCTCCTGGGCCCACTCGTCGAGCAGCCCGCAGCCGGGGCCGGTGTCGCCGGCGATGATCTGGTCCTCGGGGCCGAGCCAGGTCAGGTTCGCAACGCCACCCAGGTTGAGCACGCCGACCGGGCGTTCGCAGCCCTGGAACAGGGCACGGTGGAACATCGACACCAGCGGCGCCCCCTCGCCCTGCTTCGCGACGTCGTGGCGGCGGAAATCGGACACCACCGGCAGGCCGATCATCTCGGTCAGCAACCAGGGGTTGCCGATCTGCATGGTCAGGTGCTCTCGCGGGACGTGCCGCACCGTGTGGCCGTGGAACCCGACAATGGTCGGCTTGTTCTTGCTCTTCTTGTTCTGGGCCAGCAATTGGTTGACCGCCTCGGCGTGCAGCAGGGTGAGCTCCCGCTCGAGCCTCAGCACCTCGATCAGCGGGACGTCGTGCTGCGAGGCGTCGAGCAGCCGGGCCCGCAGCTCCGGCTCGTAGTTGATGGTCAGGCCACCGCAGAAGTCGATCTGGCTCTCGCCGTCGGTGCGGATCAGGGCGGCGTCGACCCCGTCTCCCGAGGTGCCGCTCATCAGGCCAATCGAATCCACGAGTGCGGTCGCCACAGTAAAATTCTCCGAAGTCGTGTTGCTGCCCGGGGCGCCAACGCCGCGCGGCGCGAACCGGCGACGCCGTCACCGATGTTGTATCCTAGCGCCCCCGACCTGGGTAAGTGCAGGCGACGTGTTTCGCTTCGACCGCCACCCGGCGGCCGCGGCGGCAAAGCGCAGGACGCGACTGGTCGTCAAGACACCGCTGAACAACTGTGCAATCGCCGCCCTCGCTCGACACGACGGACGCACGGCGCTGTTAGCATGTGCCAAGCCCCCGACCGCATCGAACTCCGTTACCCACGCACCTAGCGAACCCACGAGACCGAATCGCATGCCTAAGGCAGCCGCCACTTGCCCGCTTGATGGCTGGACCCACGAGTCTGTCACTCACTATATCGACAGCCTCTTCGATGAGCATCCCGGCTCGGCAGAACGCAGTGTGATTGGCTCGTCCTACGAGGGCCGCCCCATCGAGATGATCAAGCTCGGCGCGGGCCCGCGTCGGGTGCTCGCCTGGGCCCAGATGCACGGCGACGAGCAGACCTACACCACCGCCGTGCTCAACACCCTCCGCGTGTTGATGGACGACCCCGAGTCGCCCCGGGCGGCTGCGGTGCTGAGCGGAGCGACGCTGATGCTGATCCCGCTGCTCAACCCCGACGGGGCCGCCCGCCGAACCCGCATCAACGCGCAGGGCGTCGACATCAACCGCGACGCCCGCGCCCCCGACACCCCCGAGGGCCGCGTGCTGCGTCAGGCCGTGCTGGAGCTGCGGCCCGACTTCGGCTTCAACCTCCACAACCAGGACCACCGCCGCTGGCTCCGCTCCGGCGAGGGGCCGGTGTCGGTCTCGCTGCTCGTGCCGCCGCCGGACGAGAGCAACTCGCAGACACCTTCGGTGGTCGCCGCCCGGCGGGTGGCGGCCTCGATCACCCAGCACGTCAAGCCGCTGTGCGACGGGCGGGTCACCCGCTACGGGGCGTCGTACATGCCCCGGGCGTTCGGCGAGTGGGTCCAGTCGCAGGGCGTGGCGACCGTCCTCCTCGAGGCGGGCGGCTGGCCCGGCGGCGACCTCGCCGCGCTTGAGAACGCCAACTTCGAGGCCTTCTTCACCGGCCTCGAGGCGATCGCGACCGAAGCCTACCGCGGCACGCCGCCCGACGAGTACGACCACCTGCAACGCGCCAGCGGGCACGAGTCGTTCGACCTGCTGATCCATCGGGCCCGGGTGATCCAGCACACCGGGGGGAGCGGCTCGCTGCTCGACCTGGGGATCAACAACCGGGCGAACTCCGCCATGCCGACCCGTCTGGGCGAGGCCCGCATCGACGACATCGGCGACCTGAGCGTCCACCCCCGCGACGCGTGGATCGACGCCACCGGGCAGCTCTGCCTGCCGGGACGCGTGGCCCTGGTCGATACGCCGCTCACAGAGCAGGGCGTTGCGCCAGAGCTGCTCGAGCAAGCCGCCCGCGTAGGCGTCACGACGCTGCTAGTGGGCGTCGACGGCACGAGCGAGCAGCTGGCCCTGCTCGGCAAAATTGTCGATGGGCCGCGCCCGCTGATCAATGTCGGGTTCCTGCTTCGGCCCGAGGCGGCGGGCGCGCTGCACGACGCGCCCGATTGCGTGCTCGGCGTCGCGGCGGGGCCGGCTGCCTCGGGCGTGCTAGCGGCCGCGACCATCGGCGACTGGCGGCAGGGCGCCAACCTGCTCGGGCAGTGTGTCGACGCGTCGGCGCTAGAGATCGCCCGCGGTTCGCTGGCCGATCTGGTCCTGGCGGCGCCGGCAGCGCACGGCGGCCCCCTCGATTCGATCTCGCGCGTCCTGATCGGCGGCACGACCGTGCTGCAGGAGGGCCGCATTGTCGAGCCGGCTGCGGGCCACTGGCTCAAGCGTCGCTGCGGGCTCAACCGGGGCTAACAGGTCCCCTTCCGCACCGCATCAACTACCACCCACCCTCACCGACAGCGTCATGCTCAACCGAATCTGGTTCTGGCTGCTCTTCATCGGGATCGTCTATGGTTTCGGCAAGGGCGTCGTGGAGTCCTACTTCCCACCCGCCGTGCCCGCCGCCGTCGAATCTGACGCCGATGCCAAAGCCGATGCCAAGGTCGATGCCGATTCGCCCGGCGAGCCGGTCGTCGTGGCCAACCCGTTCAAGCAGGCGGGCCAGAACCTCACCACCGCCGCCATCGAAGCGGCCGAGGTGTCGGTAACGATCTGCTTGAACCTGATCGGTGTGATGATCCTCTGGCTCGGCATCCTGCAGGTCGCCAAGGACGCCGGCATGGTTGACGCGCTCGCCCGGCTGCTGCGGCCGCTGATGCGGTGGCTGTTCCCCGACGTGCCCGACGGGCACCCGGCGCAGGGCGCGATGCTGATGAACATCTCGGCCAATATGCTCGGCCTGGACAACGCCGCAACGCCGTTCGGCCTCAAGGCGATGAAGGAGCTGCAGGAGCTCAACTCCGAGAAGGAGACCGCCACCAACAGCATGGCGACCTTCCTGGCGATCAACACCAGCAGCGTGACCCTCGTGCCGATCTCGGTCATCGCGCTGCGGTCGGCGGCCGGCGGCGACCCCGCGGCGCCGGTCGCGGGCATCCTGCTGGCGACCATCGCCAGCACGATCGCCGCGGTGATCGCGGTGCGTTGGCTGTCGAAGCTGCCGGCGTTCTCCGACAACCCGCCGCCGCTCGTCGCCGGGGCCGACGGCGCGTCGGGCGTTGAGGAGGATTCGGTATGATGGAACACATCATTGAGTTTGCCGAGGTCGTCAGCCAGTGGACCATCCCGCTGGCGATGCTGCTGATCGTCGTGTGGGCGAAGATCCGCGGCGTGGCGATGTACGAGTCGTTCCTGGTTGGCGCCAAGGAAGGGTTTGGCGTGGCCGTGATGATCATGCCGTACCTGGTGGCCATCCTGGTCGTGATCAAGGTGTTCCTGGCGAGCGGCCTGTTCGACGACGCCAAGTACGTCCTCGCCGCTGGGCTACGCTTCGCGGGGGTCGAGAGCACCGAGGTGGTCGACTCGCTCGAGCTGCTGCCGCTGGCGTTCTCCAAGCCGCTCAGCGGCGGCGCGTCGCGGGGTCTGCTGGTGGAGATCTTTGACGACGAGCAGCACGGCCCCGACAGCCGGCTCGGACTGACCGCCAGCCTGATGATGGGCAGCACCGAGACCACCTTCTACGTCATCGCGGTCTACTTCGGCGCGGTCCAGGTGCGCCGCACGCGGCACACGCTGCCGGCCTGCCTGATCGCCGACTTCGTGGGGCTGACCGCCGCGGTCATCCTCGGCTTTGTGTTGTTTTAGGGAGTCCGCACCGTGACGCTGTCGAGAATCGTCCCCCCGCCGATCGCCCCCGGCGCTGGCATCGCAATGATTGCCCCCGCCAGCTCGCCCACCGCCGAGCAGGTGGCGGCCGGCGTCGCGGACCTCGAGCAGGGCGGCTACCGCGTGAAAGTGTACCGCCCGCTCAGCGCGCCGGTCGGCTACCTCTCGGGGACCGACGAGGTCCGCGCCGCGGAGGTCATGCAGGCGTTCACCGACAACGACGTCTCGGCCGTGTTCGCCGCGCGGGGCGGCTACGGCGTGGCGCGGCTGCTCGACCGGCTGGACTTCGACGTGATCCGCGCGAACCCCAAGCCGCTGGTCGGGTACAGCGACCTCACCGCGCTGCACGCCGCCCTCGACCGGCACGCCCGGCTGGTGAGCTACCACGCGCCGAACGCCATCGACGGGCTGTGCGGCGGCGGCAAGCTCGACCCGCCGTCGGTCGAGGCGTTCTGGCAGGCGGTCGCCGGCGAGGGCGACTACCTGCTGCCGACCGCCGCTGCCGGGGCAGAGCTGCGGACCGTTGTCGGCGGCGTCGCGGAGGGCGAGCTGGTCGGCGGCAACCTGGCCGTGCTCGCCGGACTGATCGGCACGCCCTACGAGCCCGAGCTGTCGGGCCGAGTCCTGCTGCTCGAGGACCTCGACGAGCAGCCGTACCGGCTCGATCGGATGCTGGCCCAGCTCCGGCTGACTGGCGGGCTCGACTCGCTGGCAGGGGTGCTGCTGGGGCAGTTCACCAACTGCGGCGGCCCCGCTGATGGGACGTCGCCGTCGGCAGACGAGCTGCTCGAGCAGTACTTTGGCGGCCTTGGCGTGCCGGTTCTGGCTGGATTCCCCACCGGCCACACGGTCCCCAACCTGACGCTCCCACACGCGGGGCGGGTGCGGCTGGACGCCGATAGCCAGCGGCTGACGGTGCTGCGGGGCGGACACTGCTAGCGTCCAACAGCTAGTTTCCGCCTGCAGTATCCGCGGGTTTTCTTTCGGTCGTCTGCTGTTCTGCGCGGCCCGGAGAATTGCAATTACCCGCGCCGTAGGCATAATCAGTAGTCCTGGATTCATCACCTACGGTCTCTGCAACGCGTACCTGCCCCCGCCGCCTGGCCCTGCCCGCGATGCTCTGCTGAGCAAGAGACGCTTCCGGTCGCGAAGCGATTATCTTCCGCCGCCCGCCCGCCGGGCCCTCGAATCACGATTCCCGATCTCTAGGACGTTTGAATGAGTCGTTTGTCGTTGCTTGCGAGTATTGGTTTCAGCGTGATTGGTCTCAGTGCGGCGCTGGCCGACCAGGCGGCTGCGGTCACCGACCAGGCTGCTGCGGTCACCGACGAGGCGCCGGAGAACGCCTCGCCCGCGGAGCTGATGCGGTTCATTGAAGCCGAGCCCGCGCCCCCCGCCCGCAACGCGTCCCGCGAGCAGCAGTTCCAGTTCCACAAGCGGTCGTCGTGGGCGAAGGTGCGCGCCGCCACCCGGCTGCTGAAGGTCGGCCGCAGCGAGTCGCACATCGCCACGGCGCTGCAGGCGAAGCGGCACTACCTCGGCGTGCTGGGCCAGCTCGGCGAGCGGAAGTGCCGCGAGGATTCCGACTGCCTGTTGGGCCAGATGTGCGGGCACGACAACCAGGTCATCGCCGACACCGCCCGCCGGCTCTCGGCGTACGAGAAGCTCAACAACTGGCGTGAGCTGCCGGCCAGCGAGAAACGCTCGGTCGCCAGCGAGGCCCAGGCGCTGCTCGAGCAGGCGCCCGATTCGCTCGAGAACGTCCGCCTGGCGTCGAACGTCGCGAACGTGGCGGGCAACAGCGGCGACGAGCCGCTGGCGATTGAGCTGCTCGACTGCATGATCCCGACCTTCGACGACGCGTCGGACGCGGCGATCAAGGAGCTCGCGCCGAAGGTCGAGGGCCTCAGCCGGCGGCTCAAGCTGCCCGGCAACAAGATGCAGCTGACCGGCCACACTGTCGACGGCAGCGAGCTCGACTGGGCCGCCTACCGCGGCAAGGTAGTGCTGGTCGACTACTGGGCCACCTGGTGCGGACCCTGCATGGCCGAGCTGCCCAACCTGCGGCGGTGCTACGAGAAGTACCACCCGCTCGGCTTCGACGTGGTGGGCGTGTCGCTCGACGAGTCGCCCGAGGCGGTCGCCCAGTTCATCAAGCAGCAGCAGACCCCGTGGAAGACCCTCTGCGGCGACTCGCCCGAGAACTCGGGCTGGAACCACCCGATGGCGGTCCGCTACGGCATCCGCCGCCTGCCGCAGGCGATCCTTGTCGACCAGGAGGGCAAGGTCGTCCACCTCAACGCCAAGGGCGACCAGCTCGAAACCCTGCTCGACAAGCTGCTAGCGGACCCGGTGGCCGAGGACGGCGGCGACGTCACCAAGTCGGTTGCCCAGCAGTAACGGGGCGGCGCCCGACGCGGTTGCCCTGGGCACGAATCTGCCGGCGCGCGTAGAATGACGGTATGAACACGCTCTGCCGCCCTGCCCTGTTGGCGATTGCCTGCGCCACGCTGCTCGCCCCGAACTCCCGGGCCGAGGGGCCCAACCCGATCGACGCCGACCGCGCGTTCGGCTACCTCGAGCAGCTCTGCGAGCTCGGCCCACGCCCCAGCGGCAGCGGCGCCATGCGGCAGCAGCAAGACCTGCTCCGCCAGCACTTCGCCCCGCTCGCCGACGACGTCGTCGACCAGCGGTGCACGGCGCCCAACCCGTTGGGCGGGCCCAAGGTGCTGATCACCAACATCATCGCCCGCTTCAACCCCGCAGCAGAAGAGCGGCTGATCGTCTGCGCGCACTACGACACCCGACCCCTGCCCGACCGCGACCCCAACCCCACTGCGGCCCGCGCGGGTCGGTTCATCGGCGCCAACGACGGCGCCAGCGGCACGGCGCTGTTGATGGAGCTGGCCCACCACCAGGAGGCGCTCGCCGGCCCGCTGGGGATCGACCTTGTGCTGTTCGACGGCGAGGAGCTGGTCTACAACGACCGCCGCGACCCCTACTTCCTCGGCAGCACGTGGTTCGCGATGCAGTACAAGAAGGGCAAGCACCCCGGCGGCAAGTACAAGTACGCCGTGCTGGTCGACATGATCGCGGATGCGGATCTGGACCTGTACTACGAGATCAACAGCTGGCGTTGGAAAGACACCCGCCCGCTGGTGCAGAGCCTCTGGAAGACCGCCGACCGGCTCGGCATTGACGAGTTTCATCCCCGCACGAAGCACCAAGCCAACGACGACCACGTGCCGCTGCACAAGATCGGCAAGATCCCGGCCTGCGACATCATCGACTTCGACTACCCCCATTGGCACACGGAGTCGGACGTGCCGCGCAACTGCAGCAGCGAGTCGCTGGCCAAGGTCGGCTGGGTGGTGCTGGAGTGGATCAAGGCCGAGCAGGCCCAGGCCGCCGCGGGCGATTGAGGCGGCGTAGCGCGGGCGACTGGACCCGCCTGGCGCGAGCAAACAGGACGCTCAGGTCCCGTATTTCAGCGGCGAACCGGGCGTCGGAGGGCGGCCGGCCCCCTCGCGTGGGGCGTTCCCTAGTCGGCGGTCCGGGGGTAAACTGTGGCCTCACAACCTGCACGAGTACCCCCCTACCACTTGCGGCTCCCGCCGCCTTTAGAATCTGGAGTTAGTCAAATGCCACTGGTGCCCCTGCGTCTCCTGCTCGACCACGCCGCCGAGAACGAGTACGGCCTGGCCGCTCTCAACGTGAACAACATGGAGCAGATCCAGGCCATCATGGAAGCGGCGGACGAGACCAACTCGCCCGTCATCATCCAGGCGTCCCGCGGCGCCCGGAAGTACTCGCAGGACGCCTACCTGCGGCACCTGATGCTGGCCGCCGCCGAGCTCTACCCGCACATCCCGGTCTGCATGCACCAGGACCACGGCAACAGCCCCGAGACCTGCCAGAGCGCCATCGACAACGGCTTCACCAGCGTGATGATGGACGGCTCGCTGATGGAAGACGGCTGCACCCCGGCCGACTTCGAGTACAACGTGAAGGTCACCAAGGCCGTCACCGAGGCCGCCCACAAGCAGGGCGTGTCGGTTGAGGGCGAGCTTGGCTGCCTCGGCTCGCTCGAGTCGGGCGGCGGCGAGCAGGAAGACGGCCACGGCGCCACCGGCGAGCTGTCCCACGACCAGCTGCTGACCGACCCGGACGAGGCCGCTCAGTTCGTCGAGGCCACCGGCGTCGACGCGCTGGCGGTCGCCATCGGCACCAGCCACGGCGCCTACAAGTTCACCAAGAAGCCCACCGGCGAAGTTCTGGCGATGAGCCGGATCGAGGAGATCCACAACAAGCTCCCCAACTGCCACCTCGTGATGCACGGCTCGTCGAGCGTCCCGCAAGAGCTGCAGGACATCATCAACGAGTTCGGCGGCGAGATGAAGCAGACCTACGGCGTGCCGGTCGAGGAGATCCAGAAGGGCATCAAGCACGGCGTCCGCAAGATCAACGTCGACACCGACAACCGCATGGCCATGACCGGCGCCGTCCGCAAGCTGCTGTCGCAGCACCCGGAAAAGTTCGACGTCCGCGACTGGATGAAGCCCGCCCGCGAAGCCATGAAAGAGGTCTGCAAGGCCCGCATGGAAGCCTTCGGCCAGGCCGGCTACGCCGACAAGATCAAGATCAAGGGCGTGGAAGACTTCAAGAGCTACTACGCCTAAGCTGGTTGGCGTTTGCCAGCGAGCATGAAAAACGAGCCGGCGGCCCGATCGGGCCGCCGGTTTTTTTTGGTTGGCGTTTGTTGATCGCTAGCGACCATCGATTGGTCGGTGTCGTTCTCTTCTGCCTGGAACTTATTTTGATTGGGTCCGCTACTAGGGGACTTCAATGACGCTAGACCGCTTAATCGGGTGCCACCGCGTTTAGTCGAGCGCGCGTTGTCCCGCTCGAATCCTTCGACGCCTGCATTCGGGTTTGGGTTTGTTTGCAAAAACCCACCTCAGGGACTGATCGAGTCTCTCGCTCCCCAGCACTAGGCTGCCCAATGGATGCTTCCGACGTGTGGTACCACCTCTTCCCGCTCGGCTTCTTGGAAGCAGAGGAGGTGAACCCCGATCCGGGTGGCGAGCCTGGGGGGGTGACGCATCGCCTGCCAGCACTCGTGGGGTGGCTCGACTACCTGGTCGACCTGGGCGTCACCGGCGTGCTGTTGGGTCCGGTTTTCGAGTCCGAGACCCACGGCTACGACACGGTCGACCCGCTGCGCATCGATCGCCGGTTGGGCGACGAGGCAGACCTCGTCGCCCTGATCGAGGAGTGCCATCGGCGGTCGCTCGTGGTGGCCCTCGACGCCGTGCTTCACCACGTCGGCCGACGCCACCCGTACTTCCAGGACGTCCTGGCCCGCGGCGAGCAGTCGGCGTACTGCGACTGGTTCGAGATCGACTTCAGCCAACCTGGTCACGACGGCTTCGCCTACGCGAACTTCGAGGGGCACGGTCAGCTCGTGAAACTCAACCACGCCAACCCGCTGGTGCTCGATTGGGCGGTCAACTTTGCGAGCTACTGGATCGAGCGTGGCGTCGACGCGTACCGCCTGGACGCCGCGTACGCCTTGCCGACGCCGTTCGTCTCGGCGTTCGCCAACCGGGTCCGTGGCCTGCGGTCCGATCTGTTCCTTCTGGGCGAGGTCATCCACGGCGACTACGTCCGTACCGCCAAGCGGGCAAGGCTGTCTTCCGTGACTCAGTACGAGTTGTGGAAGGCGGTTTGGAGTTCGCTGAACGACGGCAATTTCTTCGAACTGGCTCACGCGATCCAGAGGCACACTGGGTTCTGCGAACGGTTCCGGCCGTGGACATTCTTGAGCAATCACGACACGACGCACATCGCCACGCAACTCGAGGACAGTCGCCACTGCGGCCACGCGCTGGCCCTCTTGATGACACTGCCGGGAGTGCCTGCGGTGTACGCGGGCGACGAGCAGTCTGCCCGTGGACGCAAGTACGACCGCGAAGGCGGCGACGCCGAAGTCCGACGGCCGCCCCCGCAGAAGCCCAACGAGCTGTCGGGCGAGCAGCTAGCGAGCTACCAACAGCATCAGCAGCTGATTGCAGCGCGTCGGCAGCGGCCGTGGCTGGCGACCGGGGAGGTCAACGTCGTGGAGCTGCAGAACCGCCAGATGACGTACGAAGTTCTTAGCGGCGACGCCCGTGCGTTTGTCGCGCTAAGCACCGACGACGCCCCGACCACCGTGCAGTTGCCCCCCGACCTGCTGCACGTAGCCGGTAACGTGGACACGCACCTGCCGCCGCGCGGTTGGGGCGTATGGGCCTCCGACTAGGGGTCGCAATCATGCTGGTTTCTCGAGCCGTCACCAACTCGTGGCGCGACCACGCCAGGGTTAAGTCTGACGAGTGTGCGGGCGCCTTTCTCAATTTCATGGTGGAGCATCGCCGGACGAGGTGGCGCATATTTGCCACACCGGAGTCGGCGATTGGCCACTCCCCTCGCCGCCGCGGAGGTCGCCTCTGGCCGTGGCGACAACTTCCGATTCGCCCCTCTTTCGAGTGGAAATGGTCCATCTTGTGTGAGCTAATGGGGGCATCCTAGGGACCGTTGCGGGCTGGGCGTGTCCGTTGATAAGGTCCGGAAGATTGGCCGGGATTTTGTCCGCTGCAGCGAGCAGAATCAGACAAAAGTCGGCCGGGAGCTGGCGGCCGCGTGGCTGCAAGTCTTTGTACTCAAACGCCTTACGAGATCGTGGGCGAAATGTGGGGCCCGACTTTTGTCCTTAGGAATCGATGACGCCACGTGGGACAAAACTCAGCAGGGACAAAAGTCCCGCGGGGTGCGATGCTCGCGCGGAGGGTAAACTCACGGTGAGAACGCCTCACCCCACTAGGTTTGCGATGCTACTACCAAGAATCACGCTGACGTTCGTGACGCTGCTTTCCCTCGCGCCTGGAGCCGCGGCCGTTGAGGAGTCCCAACGGTACCCGCGGCCGGAGCTGCTGATCGAGGCCGACGAGCTTATGCAGCGGCTCGGCGACGAGCCGCGGCTGTTCCGCAACCAGACCGAGGCCGACGCCCGGACCAACCCGCCGGAGACGCTCCTCGATGTGCGTTCCGAGAAGGCATTCAAGGCAGGCACGATTGTCACCGCGCGGCACGTCGACATTGGCGCTTGGAAGGCCGCGTTCGGCGACGGGCAGGACGCCGAGGCGTGGAGCAAGCGGCTGGGCGACGTGCTGCTTGGCGAGGACTCAACCGTGATTGTGTTTGACGACGCGGTCACGCCAAACGCCGCCCGGGCGTGGTGGATCCTCAAGTACTGGGGCGTCAAGGACGTGCGGATCCTCAACGGCGGCGTGAAGGCGTGGACCGCCGCGGGCGGTGAGTTTGGCCCGCCGACCACGATGCGGACCCGTGTGCCGATCAAGGCCGAGCCGCACCCCGACCGCCTGGCGACCGCAGCCGAGGTGCTGGCGTTCATTGCCGCCGGCGACAACGAGGCAGTCCTGATCGACACCCGGACCGATGGCGAGAATGCTGCTGGCTACATCCCGACCGCCTGCCACACCGACTGGCAGGAGTGCGTCGACCCGGCGACCGGCAAGATCCGCTCGGCGGAGGAACTTGGAGAGCTCTTGGCGCGGGCCAACTTCGAGCGTAGCGGGCGCACGATTACCTACTGCCAGTCGGGCGGCCGGGCGTCGGTTGTCGCGTTCGCGACCGAGCTGATGGGGGGCGAGCGGGTCGAGAACTACTTCGGCAGCTGGGGCGAGTGGAGCCAACTGCCAGACGCGCCAATCGCGAGGCCGGGCAAGTGATCCGCCGCAGCCTGCCGCTACAAGCCAAAGGGTCGGACGAGCAGCCCGAGTCGTGGCTGATGATCTCGCAGGTCGAGCACGCCCGGATCAGCTGGCAGCTGGCGTCCGCGTGGCGGGGCCTGCTGCCGGGCGCGCCGCAGCCGGTCCGCGACGAGGTGCTGGCGGCGATCCTCCACCACGACGAGGGCTGGAACCAGTGGGCGCCCGACCCGCACGTCGACCCGAAGTTGGGACGGCCCTACGGCTTCACCGAGATGCCGCCGGCCGACGCGCAGCAGATCTGGACCCACTCGATCGACGCCTGTCGCTCCATCGGCCCGCTGGCCGGCTGGATGGTCGCGAGCCACTTCATCGTGCTGCAGGACAAGCAGGACCACGACTACAGCGAGTGGGCGCCGTGGCTCGCGGTGCAGCACCCGCGGTGCGACGCGTGGCTCGCCGAGTGGCTCGCCGCCGATCGGTCGCACACCGAGCGGCTCGCCAACGACTGCCTGGTGCTGCTGCAGGCGTTCGACTGGTTGAGCCTGTGGCTCTGCTGCCGGGCCCCGTACACCGACGCCGAGCCGCACGAGTCGCTAGAACTGGGGCGGGCAGGGGGCCCGATTTCCCCGGTCTGCTTCCGCACAGACTCGCACCGGTCGTCCGCCGACGAGCCGCGGCGGGTCGTGGTCGAGCCGTGGCCGTTCTGGGGCGAAACCTTGCTGCTTGAGGCCGCAACGCTGCTGGCCCCCGCCCGCAAGTACGCCTCGTACCAGGAGGTCCGCGAGGCGTCGCGTGCGGTTCCGAACGGTTGGCTACTCTGCCCCGAGTAGTGCTGACTGCGGCTGGAGACGCTTGCAGCGGGTGGGGCATTTGTTGCAGGTCCGGGGGCCCGCAGCTAGACTCAGAGCAATCGGTCGCGGGTCGAGTGCCCCGGGGCGACCTTCTTGGAACAGAACAGGCGGAGGCCCTGCGGACCATCCTGGCACGATTCCGCGGGCTGCATCAAATCGGAAGTAGACGTGGATAGGCAATTTTGGGGCCGCCTGCGGGCGGTCCGTGCCGCGAGCCGGCCAGGCCGCGGCTCTTGGATCGTGGTCGGGGCTCTGCTCCTTGGTCTTTGCCCCGGCAGCGTTCGTGCGCAGTCGGTCGGCATCTTCTCGAACAGCCGGATTGGATTCGGCAATGGCCAGAACCGCGAGATCCAGCAGACCGTGACGTTCCCGGAGTTCGGCGCGAACGACAAGCTCACCTTCAATTGGGACATCCTCGGCGACCAGGACCCGTGGGACCGGGCGGGCAGCATCCACCTGAACCTGCCGGGCGGCAAGCAGGTGCAGCTCGGCAAGTTCGTGACCGGCTTCAACGGCACGACCTCGCACAGCCAAGACATCTCGGACCTCTCGGCGCTGCTCAGCGGTCGCACGCTGACCGTCGAGGCGCACATCGACACCTGGGTCGCCGACGCGTGGCGGCTGAACGCCTCGGTCCAGGTCGATCAGGACGCCCAGGCCGAGCCGAACCCCGACTGGGCCACGGTCGCGATCCCGCGGGACGCGGGCCTCGGCTGGAACGAGTCGGGCGACGTCTCGCGGACTTACAACCTGGCGGCGCCGAGCAAGATCGAGAACGCCAAGCTGACGTACTTCGCCTCCGGGCACCACCACACCCAGACCAGCGCGAGCGACGAGTTCAATCAGCGGCGCCACCACCTGTATGTCGACGGCGAGGAGGTCTGGACCGGCATCCCCTGGCGGACCGACGGCTACCGCTTCCGCAGCGTCAACCCAACCTCGGGTCGCTGGGACGGCAACGGCAACGGCGACGGCGACACCGACGACCGCTACCCGATCGACACCTGGTCGTCGGACTTCCCCCGCTCCGGCTGGGTGCCCGGCGACGAGGTGACGCCGTACGAAATCGACATCTCGCAATGGGTCGCTGGCGGGGGCCGCCACCAGCTGAGGCTGATGATCGAGGACGTCGACATCAATAGCTTCTGGCGGGTGTCGGCGTGGGTGTCGGGTTCCTACTACCCGACGCCGGAGTTGCCCGGCGACTTCAATGAGGACGGCGTGGTCGACGCCGCCGACTACACCGTCTGGCGCGACGAGGTCACGTACCCGACCGGCTCGACAATGGCCGACGCCACCGCCGATGGAGTCGTTGACCAGTGGGACTACCTCGCCTGGCGGGCGGCCTACGGCGAGAGGCTCAACGGGACCTCGGCTGCCGCGGTCCCCGAGCCAGGAAGCTGCGGCCTGTTGACGCTGGTTGGCTTGCTTGCTGCGGTGCGTCGACTGCGAGACTAGGCGGATCGAGACTAGGAAGATCGAGACTGGGCGGATCGGCCGCGTTCAGCGGGGCCGCCGCCGGCGTGTTCCTGACGCGGCACAGCCCAAAGCGGCGACCAACGCCGAACCGGCTGGCGAGGGGATCGCTGAGGCGGCGCCTGCGGACGTGAGCGTCGCGCCGAAGTTGGCTCGCCAGGCGTCGTAGTCCTCGGACGTGACCTGACCGGGGGTCGTGGTTTCGTTGGGGAGCACCGCGCCGGTGGTCGCCGCCTGGCGCCACGCCGCGTAGTCGGCCGCATCGACGACGCCGTCGGCGTTGTAGTCGCCGGCCAGCGCAACCTCGGTCACGAGCAGGCGGCCGGGGCCGGCCAGCAGGGCAGACTCGAACAGCGCGCCCGACCCGATTGCGCCGTACTCGCCGACGCCCATCGGCACGCCGTCGATTGTGAGCCGCCCGATGGCGTCCGCCGACGCGGGTTGGTTCAGGGTGAGCAGCGAGCCGGTCGCCAGGCTGACCTCGGCCTGATTGCCAAGCAGCAGCCCGTCCAGGCGGAGCCCGCCAGAGCGGACGTCGAGGTCGCCGGAGTATCCGGTCGTACCCTCGAGCGAAAGCGTGCCGTCGCCGGTCTTGATGAACGAGCCGGTGGCGATCGCCGCGCGGATCCGGACGTCGGTCTCGGCGGCCCCGTCGGTGACCTGCCAGTGGTAGGCCGAGCCGCCCGGGTCGATGACGCCCGGGTGCGAGAGCCCGCCGAAAGATTCAATCACCGCCTCCCCGTCGGCGAGCGGCGAGAGCACGATGTCGCCCTCAATGGCCAGCGAGGCCGGGGGCGCCGAGGTGGAGCTCGCCAGTTGCAGCGAGGCGAACGTGAGGTCGCCCACGACGGAGAGCTGTTGTTGCGATTCAACTTCAATCGTGTGCGCCGAAAGCTCGCCGCCGGCGACCGCAACCGGCGCGCCGACAACCAGGCTCGCGGCCGGCGAGTCGTTCGACGGGACCACGCCGATGGTGAGCGAACCGTCAGCCAGGTTGAGCGGTTCGCGAGCGATCAGTCGTCGCACCGAGTGGGCGCCGCTCGACAGGGTGACGGTCACCGCTGCGTCGGCGACGTCGAGCAGCACGGTGTCGTCGGCGCCAGGCAGCCGCACCTCGGGCAGGGTCAGCGTTCCGACACGGGCGGCCTGCCCCCGAACCGACACCGGCGCCGTTGGAGTTTGGCCGCTGTTCCAGTTCGCCAGGTCGGTCCACTCGCCGGAGTCGCCGCCGGTCCACAGCGCGGGCGCGAGGTGGTCTTTGAGGAACTCGACGCCGCCCTGGGCGACATTCAGGTCGAGATTGCTGTTGCCGTTGTTGTAGCCGCTCAGACGCCCCGTGCTGGCGTACTGCCAGAAGCTCCATGGGTGCGTCGGATTAGGGCTGTCGTCCCACGGCCCGTAGATCGGCGAGTACGAGTCCTTGGGGTGGCCGGTCTGGATCGGGATAGCGTCGGGGTTGCTTTGGTTTGGCCAACGCGCCGACCAGAGGTACGGCAGTGTTTCTACCACTTCGTCCTGCAATGCCGACGACGCCCCTTGCAAGTAATTGGCGTAGTTCCCCGAAGTGTAGATCATCGGTCTCAGGCCCGTGACTTCGTGGATCCGGTTGGAAAAGTCGACGGCGAACTGAGCCATGTCATTGTTCGATCGGTCGCTGACTCCTGCTTCCAGGTCGAGCACCGGCAGCAGGTACCCGGGACGCATCCAAGCTCCGGCCATCTGGAGCATGTGGTCCGCCTCGTCGGCGCCCGTATTGGCGACGATGTCAGGACGCGCGAAGTGATAGGAGCCCGCCAGCATGCCGGCGTTGGTCGCACGGGTGATGTTCTGCGCGAAGTAGGGGTCGTCGTATCGCTGGGAGAGCGTGTTGCCTCCCAGGTTGTTGTTGGGGTCGTTCTGGTTGTAGTAGCCGGTGGTGCCGCCACGCGTCGAGCGGATGAAAACGAAGTCGCGGTCGTTGACGTTGTGCAGCGTATTCCACGAGCTGGTCGAGATATTGCCCTGCCAGGCGCTGACGTCGAGACCGAGCGCGCGGCTTTGGGCGGTCGCTTCACCGGCGGCCACGAGGACCTGGCAGACAATCAGCAACCCCGGCACGAAGAGGCGGAGCGGGGCATCGCGGAACATCGGGAGGCGTGGCATAGAGAAAGCAGCGGCCCGTCAGGGGGCGCCATGAGGGGGAGGGACGCGTACTCCCTTGAGCCTATTCGCTGGCCGGGGACGCGGCAACGAAACCGTCGCGCAGGCAAGGCCCGCATTTGCGCAGAAGACGCGAAAACCGTCGAAATACCTATTGCCTGGCGCTCGATGCGTCGCCGAGCGGGGCATCCAGCATGAAGTCGTCCAGCGGGTTCTCCGGCAGGTCCCGCAAACCCTCGGCGACGCAGCGGGCATTGAGCACCGCCCCGGCGTAGGAGGTGTGCGTGCCGCGGTCGGCGAACATTTTATCGACCTCCTCGGGTCCCTTGGCGTCGTACCGCTGGGCGATTCGCTCGTAGAGGTCGATGAACGCGACCCCGCGGCCCTCGGCGACCTGCCGCGCCCAGGCGGCGTGGCCGTTGTCGGAGCGGCGGATGGAATCGCCGTCCCACGCCTTCCGCGGGATCAAGGAACACAGAATCGGCGTCGCCTGCTTGCCACGGATCTCGTCGACAAAGCGACGCAGGTAAGAACCAAACGACTCGACGGTTTCCGTGGCTCCATCCTCATCGGTCCGCTCTTCGGTCTCTTCGCCAACTCCCCGGAGGGCGCCGCGGTCGCCGTTATCGTTGTGCCCGAACTGCATCAGCACCACATCGCCCGGTCGCAGCTGGTCGAGGACCGGCTGCCAGAAGCCGCCGCTGCGGAAAGTCCGGGCGCCAGTGCCCCCCATCGCGCGGTTCACAAGGTTGATCTTGGCGGGGGCGAAGTACGCCTCGAGGGGATCCCCCCAGCCGAACTGGCCCCCTTCGCCACGGCCGCGGCCGGTCCGTACGGTCGAGTCGCCGATCAGCCACAGCGTTGGCAGGGAGTCGTCGGTACGCTGCGGCGTGTTCAGGAACCGCGCGGTTTCCTCGGGCGTCTGGCCCCGGCCGACGCGTGGGAACCGCACGTACTTTGGCGCCGCCCGCGGGACGCGGCGACCTTCAATCGACAGCCAAGGGCGCCACCTTTCCTCCCGCAGACCCTTGAAGCCTTCGACCACCAGTCGCGCGTTGAGTGTGGCGCCATCGTCGCCAGTGTGCGTGTGGTCGCGGGGGAACAGCTCGGCGACCTCGTCCTCGCCGATCCGATCGTAGTGGTCGGCGCCAAGGGCGGTGAGATCGATGAACGCTGCGTTCTCGGCCTCGGCGACCTGCCGGGTCCATCCGCCGTACCTGCCCGACCCCCGCTCGACGCGACCGTCACGCCAGACATTGCGTACGGTCAGCGACAGCAGCACCGGCGTCGCGCCCGCCGCGCGGGTCTCGGCGATCATCCTGCGGAGGTACCAGCCAAAGGTGTGGACCACCTCGTGCAGACCGGTTTGCTGGTTGTCGATTTCCTGCGTTTCGTCGTCGAGACCCGGCAGCGAGCCGCGGGCCCGTTTGGGGTCGTTGACGCGTCCGCCGTCGTTGTGGCCGAACTGGATCAACACCACATCGCCGGGCTGCAGGTCGGCGCGGATCTGTCCCCACAGTCCTTCGGTGACGAACGTCCGGCTGCTGCGTCCGCCGCGGGCGCGGTTTTCTACCCTGACCTGCTCGGCGTCAAAGAACTTGGAGAGGTGTCGCCCCCAGCCGCGGGCGCCCTCGGCGCCGTTGGCGGCGGTCGAGTCGCCGGCGACGTAGATGGTGGGCAAGTCCCGCTCCGCCGAGGCCGGGGTGCGAGAGATCAGGACGAGGATCAACGAGATTACGGCGCGCCAGACGGCTCGTTGCATGGGAGCTCCGTCGGAAGATGAGATTGAGATTGCTGCGAAGAGACGAGCGAATTGTAGCGGCCCAAGTTTGAGCCGGCAGTCCGTCTAGACGACGCTCTGGTCGTCGGGCTTGACGCTGAGGGCTGCCGACTTCTCCGCCGTGTCACGGAGGTCCACGCCCGAGCCCTCGACCTCCTCGACCAGCGCCACGAGCTTCTTGCCGGGGCGTGGGTCGAGCTTGTGGCCCACGACCGCCACCCGCAGGCGGCCCTTCTCCGGCACGGTGAACAGGATCAGCGCGTTGGGGTACTTCGCGCGGAAGTCCTCGATCGTGTAGTCCTCGGTGAGGGTGCTTTTCTTGATGATATGCCCCTTCTCGAAGCGGTCGGCGAGCACGTCGTAGGTGATGCCCTCGCGGAAGAGGGTCCGGCCGCGGCGGTGGTGGGGGACTCGCTGGTGGCGTTCCCGCGACTCGTGCTGGGCGAGCTGATAGGCGTTGGCGCTGCCGAGCCGCTCGGCGAACTCCATCGCGGCGATCGAGTTGATCTCGTCGTTCGGCGTCATCGCCAGCATCCTGCCGATGCCGCCGAGGTCGGCCTCGTTGTGCACCCGCTCGCTGCCGATGCTGCCGTAGTACACCGGCAAGCCGGCCATGCGGGCGGCGGCGATGTTCTCCATGTTGGTGTCGACCAACAGCGTCTGGAATCCTTCGCTCTTCAAAGCAGAGGCGATCTCCCGAACCATCGGCGCGGCCCCGGCGAACAGCACGCCCTGCGGGTCTTCACGCGACAGGCCGAGCCGGCGTGCGACCGGCCCGAGGGTCAGCCCGTAAACTACCACGGTGCCGACAATCACCAAGAAGGTGGCGAGCACCAGCATCTCGGCATCGCCGGCGAATTCCTCTTTCTTCGCAAGCTCGGTTGCGAGCAGCGAGGCGACCGCCGCCGCTACGATCCCGCGAGGGTGAATCCAGCCGAGCAGCAGTCGCTCGTTGCGGGTTAGGTCGGTGCCGGCGGTGGCGAGCAGCACCGCGGCGGGGCGGATAAGCACGATGATCGCCACGATGAACGCTGCGCCGCCAAGGCCGAACTCCGCGAGCTGAGCGGCGCTGATTTCAACCCGTGACGACAGCACAATGAACAGCACCGATAATAGCAGCACCCGCAGGTTTTCTTTGAACTCCAGCACGTGGTGGATTCTCACCCAGGGCTGGTTGGCCAGCAGCAGGCCCATCACCGTGACGGTCACCAGGCCCGACTCGTGTTGGATTTCGTTGCTAACCGCAAACACCAACACTACCAGGCTGAGGATGGCCGCGTTCTGCAGGTAGTCGGGCACCAGGAAGCGGCTGTGGAGCTGGATCACAATGGTCGCCGCGAGGACGCCCAGCACGATTCCGACCACCGCCGTCATCACCAGGCCCTGGGCCGACTCGGCCACGGTGTCGCCGTGGGCGATGTACTCGAACGCGAGCGCCGCGAGCACGGCGCCGATCGGGTCGTTGACGATCCCCTCCCACTTGATCACCGAGCCGATACGCTTCTCGGGCCGGACTTGGCGTATTAGCGGCAGGATCACGGTGGGGCCGCTTACCGTGAGCAACGCCCCCAACAGCCCCGACATTTTCCACCCGAAGCCGATTAGCCAGTGGGCGGCGACCGCGGTGGCGAGCCAGGTCACCAGCAGTCCGACCGTAACCAGCCGGGTCACCACATGGCCGGTCTCTTTCAGCTCGCGGAACTGCAGGCTCAGGCCGCCCTCAAATAGGATCACCCCCACCGCCAGTGAGACAAACGGGAAGATGATGTCGTCGCTCGGCGGACGCACGCCCGAAGCCCCCAACGCGAAACCGAACACCAGCAGCAGCACGATCGCGGGCAGCTTGAGTCGCCACGCGAGCCATTGGGCGGCAATGCCGAGTGCTAGCACGCCGGAGATGTACAGCGGGTCGAGAGTCATACGGGGCGGACGCAGGGTGCGTGGTCAGGGTCGAGAGGCAGGGTAAGTGTAAGCCAGACAACGCGTTGGGCACAGGTGCGCGGGTTGTGGATCTCCCTGTCGCCCGGTCGGGCTAGCGCCGGCTAGCTGAGGAACCTCAGAGAAATATCTCGAACGGGTCAAAGTTTGCCGGTTGCCGGGACGATAACGAATGCAGCGGTTCTGACGGGCCGCGGCTACTGCATGCTTTCAATCCAGCCGGAGCGTCCCGAGGGCGTCTGGCGAGCGTTGGACGGAGACTTCCGCGATGAACAAGGCTTTCCGCAGCAACCGTTTTCAGGCCTGGGCCGCTGGCGCCATGGTGCTGGCCGCCGTCGCCTCGACCGGGTGCCAGGTCGACATCGCGGGGCAGACGCTCCCCAGCCCGTACTACCTGACGGACGACGTCCAGTACTACGCCCCCGGGCCCGAGTTCAAGCTGGCCCGCGAGGCCGCCGCTCTGAAGGCCGACCGCGAGGCGTACGAGAGCAAGGCCCAGCCCTGCTGCCCGTAGGCAAGAGCGGAGCCAGACCGGCTACTTGTCGGCCGCGGCTGGTTCGATCAGCAGCTCCGGGTCGTCGATCACGAGGTAGTGCCCGTGGTCGGCGGTGACGATGAGCACGGTCTCTTCCCAGTTGCTGTTCTTCTCGACCCAATCGGTGATCACCCGGACGGCGTCGTCGCCGCTGTTGACGGCGCCGATCGACGCGTCGAGGTTGTTGTTGTGGTTCGCCCAGTCGACGTCGCCCGACTCGACCATCAGCCAGAACGGGTGGTCGCCTGCGCCGAGCACGGTGAGCGCAGCCGAGGCCATCTCGGCCAGAGTCGGGTTCTCTGAGATATCGGCCTGCGAGTAGTTCGGGCGGTTGCCGTCGACGCCCGGCGCCGGGTCGTAGCCGCCGTTGGCTGAAGCGAACGGCAGGTGGCCGTCGTCCTTGGAGTTCTCGCTGGTCACCCCGTAGAAGCCGAGCAGACGCTTGCCGTCGTGGGCGGCCTGGTGGGCGGCCTCGGCCAGGGCGCTGTTGCCGAGCACGCCCTCGCGCCGCTGCGACACCACGTACTGTCCACCGTTCTCGACGTCCACGGCCTTCAGGTCGGCGAGCGCCAGGTACTTGTTGCCGGGCACAAAGTTGTCGCCCTGGGCCGAGTCGGCTAGCACCTCGACGCCGTGCCCACCGCCGATCAGCACGTCGACACCGGGCACTGGGTGCTCGGGGTGCATCGCCGAGGGTCTGCCGAGCAGGTCGCGAGAGAGGTCCTGATAGTCGCCGCGGTTGACGTTGTTGGCGTAGGCGGCCGCGGGGGTGGCGTGGCTGATCGGCACGCTGGTCACGACCCCGACCCGGTAGCCGTCGGCCTGCGCGAGGTGGGCCACCGAGGGTTCCGGGTAACCGTCGACGCTGACGCCGATCGCGGCGTTGTAGCTCTTTACCCCGCAGAACATGCTGGTGGCGGAACCCGCCGAATCGGTGTAGGCGTGCCGGGCGGCCGTGTCCGCCGATTTGGCGATCAGGTACTCCGGCTCACGGCAGACCGACCAAGGGTACGCCCCAGCCAACAGCGGGTTGTAGCCGCCGGCGAGCCCGGAGTTGGGGTTCTTCACGACCTGCCGATTGACGTCCACCTGCACGCCGTCGCGGGCGGGGCTGGTGACCATCCACCCGAACTGAGTGGTGTCGTTGGCTTGGTACTCCTGGAAGTGCGTGCCGCGACCCCGCCCCTCCCGGTAGGCGACTTCCTGCAGGTTGTGGATGGCGGCGGCGTAGGTCGTTTGCCAGTCCATGCCGTCAAACACGACGACAATAACGTGCTTCTTGCCGGCTTCGACCGCGGCCCGCTGCAGGTCGTAGATATTGGTCTGGTCCATGTAGTCGGCGTTCTCGCAGACTGATAGCCGCGTGTCGGTGCGGTAAAGCCGGCTCAGCCGCGTGGCGTCGCGGTAAGGGCTCTTCTCGCCGGTGTAGCTATCCAGGTCGATACCCAGACCAGCGCCCTTGGTGCCGAACGTGTAGACGGGAATCAGCCGATTGGAGTGAGAGGTCCAGCTGCTGTAGCGCCCTGGGTCGGGGCCCCAGTGGACAGCGGGACACTGCTTGGATTTGACCGCGTTGGACTGCAGGTCTTGAACCCAGTCGGCCGACGCGTAAGCCGGAACATTGAGCAGCCCGATGGCGAGCCCGAGGAGGGGGATGATACGCAGCATGGCGATAACGGGGAGGGACTCTGAGGGAGGGATGTCTTGGCGGGCCAGGAGTACCATTATGCGTACTCACTGGGGGGGCGTGCAAGCAACCGGCTGGCCCCGTGCAATCAGGCGGCCGCCCGTCCGGTGAACTCGACCCAGCTTGGGCCACGTCTACTCGACGGGGGTGAGCGTGAGCGTGCGGAGGTTGATGGGACTCCAATCCTCGGCGATTGGCCGGATTTCGAGCTCAACCTGGCCTGCGGGCAGCTCAATTTCGCCCAGCGCTAGCGGCTGGAAGTCTTGGTAGCCGCTGGTCGCGGGGACCTTAGCAGTCAGGCGCCCTTCGCCGGCCGAGAGGCGGACCTGCGTCGGCTGGGGGCCGGCCGCGTGGGTAGACACGCGGAAACGACCGCCGGTGGGCGTCGCGACCCGCCAAACGACGGTGTCGCCCGGTTCGGTCCAGTAGCCGAAACTGGGCTCTCCACTGATCGACTCGACCTGCACATGGCCGGTCGGCGTAGCGTCGGAGGGCGACAGCACGAGCACACCGCCGGCGCCCGGCTTAACCCACTGGAAGACCTCTTCGGGCTCGCCCTCGATGCCGAGCTCGACCACTGAGCAAATGGCGTCGGGCGCTTTGCCGGTCAACTCGACTGCGAGTCCTTCCTCGTTGCGCGTCACCGAGAACGAGACTCCGGGGTCGGCCAGCAATCGGCACGACGTTGTCGTGACCTGCAGCGGGACCCTCAGCATCCCATCCGCGGGCCAGTTGAACACGTGCAAGAACAGGCGGTCGCCCTTGCGGGTGAGGCGGCCCCACTCGGGACGGCGGCACGGGCTGGCGGTGGTCCCGTAGATAGAGTCGCCGTTGACCTGCATCCACTCGCCGATCTCCTTGAGCCGCTCGATCGACTCGGCCGGGATCTCACCCTCGGCGGTTGGGCCGACGTTGAGCAGGTAGTTGCCCCCCTTCGAGACGATGTCGACCAGGTTGTGCAGCAGCGTCGCGGTGCTCTTCCAGTTGTGATCGAACGACTTGTAGCCCCAGGTGTCGTTCATGGTCATGCAGGTCTCCCAGTCGCGGCCCTGGAAGCCGGTTGCCGGGATGTGCTGCTCGGGCGTTTCGGTGTCGCCCTGGAAGCCGCCGCCGAGTCGGTTGTTGGTAATGATGTTTGGCGTGGCTCCAAGCAGGGCGTGCAGCGGCTCGGCGCGCTGCTTGGTCATCCAGACCGGCGTGTCCCACCACAGCACGTCGGGCTGGAAGCGGGTCAGGATCTCTTTGGTCTGTGGGATCGCGATTTTGTGGAGGTACTGGTCGTAGTCGCCTTGGTGGGCCTCGTCCCAGCCGCTCCCTTCCTCGAAGCCGGCCTTGGCCCCGCCGGGGTGCGTCCAGTCCTGCGCTTGGGAGTAGTAGAGGCCGAACTTCAAGCCCTCGGCACGGACGGCGGTGGCCAGCGGCTGCAGCAGCCCCTTGCCGTACGGCGACGCGTCGGCGATGTCCCAGTCGGTGACCTGGGAGTCGTACAGCGCAAACCCGTCGTGGTGCTTGGCGGTGATCACCACGTACCGCATGCCGGCCTGCTTGGCGAGCTTGGCCCACTGCTGGGGGTCGTACTTGTTGGGAATGAACTGCTTGGCGTAGCCGCGGTACTCCCCGACCGGGATCTTGGCCTGACGCATGATCCACTCGCCGATCCACGGGACCTGCTCGCCGTGGTACTCGCCGGCGGGCACGGCGTACACGCCCCAGTGAATGAACATCCCGAACTTGGCGTCGCGCCACCAATCCATACGAGAATCGCCAGGGCGGGCCCCGTCTGCGGCCGGTGAGACGCCTTCGGCGGGCGCCGGCGACAAGCAGAGCAGCGATCCGGCGAGCAGGAGAATCGAGCAGCAGACGCGGCGTAGCATGAGGGCCTCGGGTGGGAAAGGCACGGGGTGTGTGGGGCCATCGTAACGCCTCACCGGCCCCGAAAGCAAAAACTTCGCCCAGTTGAACCTCGATGCGGGATTCTCTACCTGGTGGGAGCCAACTAGAATCCCTCTCAATGGATACTCCCCCGGCGGTCGCGGCCGACGCGCTGACGGAGTTGCGTCGGCTGGCCGCAAAAGTCTGTGCGCGGGATGACTTCTCCCGGGTGGTCGAGAGCCTCGAGGCGGGGCGCAGCGGCACGCTCGGCGGAGTCTGGGGGTCGGCGCGCGCACTGGTCGCCGCCGCGGTCGCGTCGCGGTGCCCCGGGCCGCTGTTTGTGGTCGCCCCCCACCAGGCCGATGTCGACCGCCTGCTGACCGACCTGGCGCTGTTTACCGACCTCACGGCCGCGGCGTTCCCGGCCTGGCAACGCGACCAGAAAGAACGCGTCCTGCACGACGAGGTCTACGGCCAGCGGCTGCGGGTGCTCAAGTCGCTCGCGCGCACGCTCGGCCCCGGCGGCGTCGAGCCTCACGCCGCCGACGGCCCGCCGCGGGTCATCGTGACCAGCATCCACGGCCTGATGCAGCCCACGCCCGCGCCCGAGGCGATCGCCGGCGCGACCCGCCGGGTCGAGGTTGGTGACGACAGCGGCGAGGAGGAGCTGGTCGACTGGCTCACTTCGCGGGGCTGCCACCGCACCAGCGCGGTCGAGCTGCCGGGCGAGTTCGCCGTCCGCGGCGGCATCATCGACGTCTTCCCGCCCGACGAGCCGCAGCCGGTCCGCATCGAGTACTTCGGCGACGAGATCGAGTCGATCCGCCGGTTTGATGTCGCGAACCAGCGGAGCGCCGGCGCGGTCGACGCTGTCGACCTGACGCTGCTGGAGCCGTCGGCCGCGGACCGCGCGCACATGACGCTCTACGCGCCGCCGGAGAGTTGGTTCCTGCTTATCGAGCCGACCGACCTGGCCGAGGAGGGCAAGTTCTACCTCGAGCGGTCCGACGACACCCGTTCGCTGCACAGCGTCCGCACCAGCCTGGCGGAGGTCTACAAACACCCCTCGGTCACCGCGGCGGGCGTGCCGGCCGGCTCGCTCGAAGAAACCAGCCACCTCGGCTTCGAGTCGGTCGAGCGGCTCAGCGGCGACATCCAACGCGTCCGCGACGAGCTGGCCTCGATCTCCGAGGGGCAGACCGTGTTCATCGTCTGCCCAACCGAGGCCGAGACCCAGCGACTCACCGAGCTACTGGCCGAGACGCCACTCTACGAGGAGGACCGGCTGCGGCTGCTGGTCGGCGATCTGGCCGAGGGCTTCCGGGTCGTCGCGGAGCGGGCGGTCGTGCTCTCGAGCTCCGAGCTGTTCAACCGGCACGAGACGGCCCGCGGCGCGATCCGCCAGGTCGCCGGCCGGGCGATCGACACCTTCCTCGAGCTCCGCGAGGGTGACCTGATCGTGCACGTTACGCACGGCATCGGCCGCTACCGTGGCATCAAGCTGCTCGAGAAGGAAGGTCGCAAGGAAGAGCACCTCGACCTGGAGTACCACGGCGGCACCCGCATCTACGTGCCGAGCACCAAGATCGAGCTGGTGCAGAAGTACGTCGGCGGCAAGGCGCTCAAGGTGCCGCTTGCCCGGATCGGCGGCAAGGCGTGGGTGCGGCAGAAGCAGGCGGCGGAGAAGGCGGTCACGGACCTGGCGGCCGAGATGCTCGAGATGCAGGCCCGCCGCGACGCGCGGCCCGGTATCGCGCTGCCGGAAGACACGCCGTGGCAGGTTGAGTTCGACGCGGCGTTCCCCTACGACGAGACGCCCGACCAGCTCCGCTCGATCGCGGAGATCAAGGCCGACCTGACGCGGCCGCGGCCGATGGACCGCCTGCTGTGCGGCGACGTCGGCTTCGGCAAGACCGAGCTGGCGATCCGCGCCGCGTTCAAGGCGGTCGACGCCGGCTACCAGGTCGCCCTGCTGGCGCCAACCACCGTGCTGGCCGAGCAGCACCGCCGCACGTTCAGCGAACGGATGGCCGAGTTCCCGTTCGAGATCGCCTGCCTCAGCCGCTTCTGCACCGCCAAGGAGCAGCGGCAGATCATCGAGCGGGCCCGCGAAGGGTCGGTCGACATCGTGATTGGCACGCACCGGCTGGCGTCGGGCGACGTCGCGTTCGCCAACCTGGGGCTGCTGATCATCGACGAGGAGCAACGCTTCGGGGTCGCCGTAAAGGAGCGGCTCAAGGCGCTGCGTTCGGCGGTCGACGTGCTCACCATGACCGCGACCCCGATCCCGCGGACGCTGCACATGGCGCTCTTGGGCGCGCGGAGCATCTCGAACCTCGAGACGCCCCCCTCCAACCGCCTCGCGGTCGAGACCCGTGTCACCCGCTTCAACGAGGAGATGGTCCGCCACGCGATGCTCCGCGAGCTCAACCGCGGCGGCCAGGCCTACTTCGTCCACAACCGCGTGCACGACATCAAGGCGGTCGCCGACAAGCTCAACGAGATTGTCCCCGAGGCCCGCATCGGCATCGGCCACGGCCAGATGCCGGAGGGCGAGCTGGAGGACGTGATGGTCAAGTTTGTCGCGCACGAGTACGACATCCTGCTGGCGACCACCATCATCGAGAGCGGGCTGGACATCCCCAACGCCAACACGATGTTCGTCGACGACGCCGACCGCTACGGCCTGGCAGACCTGCACCAGCTGCGGGGCCGCGTCGGACGCGCCAACCGGCGGGGCTACTGCTACCTGCTGATCCAGGAGGACCGCCAGCTGCCGACCCAGGCCGCGCGGCGGCTGCGGGCGGTGGAGGAATTCAGCCAGCTCGGCGCCGGCTTCGCGCTGTCGATGCGCGACCTCGAGATTCGCGGCGCCGGCAACCTGCTGGGCACGCAGCAGAGCGGGCACATCGCCACGGTCGGCTACGAGATGTACTGCCAGATGCTCGAGAAGGCGGTGCGGCACCTCCGCAAGCTGCCCCCCAAGGAGAGCGTCGACGTCACGATCGACCTCCCGGTGCACGCCTACCTGCCCGGCGCTTACGTGCCCGACATGCGTTCGAAGATCGACCTCTACCGCCGGCTTGCGCGTGCTAGCACGCTGGCGGAGGTTGAGGACTTCGCGGGCGAGCTGGCCGACCGCTTCGGCCCCGTTCCCGACCCCGCGTCGCGGATGCTCGAGCTAGCACGCCTGCGGGTCTGCGCGCACCAGTGGGGCGTGCAGACGGTCCGCCGCGAGGACAACTTCCTGGTTTTCGCCTACACCGAGCGTGGCAAGGTCCGGGAGTTGGTCGAACGCAGCGGCGGTCGGCTGCGGATCGCGGACGCCCAGAGCGCGTACCTGCCGCTGAACCCGGGACGGACCGGGGTCGACGACTTGTTGGGCGAGGTGAAAACGCTCTTGCGGCCAGCCCGCGACGCCGCCTAAACTCCCGCCGCGCTGCGGGCCGCCCTGCCGGCCCCAGCCTGCGCCCGCGGGGCGCCGACCGCTGATTACGACTCGTTTCCTCAACGAACAAGCTAGGGTAGGCAATTGCCGGCACGCCACACGACAGCGACGATCTTCTGCCTGGGGCTGCTGGCGGGCGGCCTCGCCGCGCGGGCGACCAACGCCCAGCCCTACGCGAACCGCTACCAGCAGGCCGCCCCGACCGCCCCGGCCGAGACCGGTTTGCAGCCGGTGGACGAGTGCCAGGTGATCGCCAAGATCAACGGCGAGCTGGTGCTGGCCTGCGAGCTGCTCTGGCAGACCAACCTCCAGATTGAGGAGATGAAGGTCCCCACCGAGCACCGCGAGGAGGCGACCCGTCAGATTATGGAGCAGCTGCTGATGCAGAAGCTCGACCTCCTGCTGCTGTACTCCGACTTCCGCCGCAGCGCGCCGCAGGCCGACCTTGCCAAGATCCACGAGAGCCTGGTCAAGCCGTTCGAAGAGCAGGAGCTGCCGCGGCTGCTCAAAGAGGTTGGCGTCGAAGACGAGCAGCAGCTTGCCGACCGGTTGGTGCAGCTCGGCACCTCGCTACGCGAACGCCGCGAAGACTACTTCCGCGTGATGATCGCCCGCAGCTGGGCCCAGGAGGGGCTGAAGTTTAGCCGCGAGGTGACCCACCAGCAGCTGCTGGACTACTACCACGAGAACGCCGCCAAGTACGACTTCCCGGACCAGACGCGGTGGGAGGAGCTGATGGTCAGCTTCCTCAACTACCCCACCAAGGCCGACGCGTACCGGCGGATGGCCGAGCTCGGCAACCAGGCGTTCCAACGCGTCCGTGCGGCGGGCGACGCGACCAAGCCGGTGTTTGGCGAACTCGCCAAGAACGGTTCGAACGGCATCACCGCCGCCCAGGGCGGGGTGCACGATTGGACCACCAAGGGCGCGCTAACCGCCGAACGCGTCGACGAGGCGCTGTTCACGCTGCCGCCGGGTCAGCTGAGCCCCATCCTGGAGAGCGGCCTCGGGTTCCACATCGTGCGGGTCCTTGAACGCAAGCAGGCGGGACGCACGCCGTTCAACGCCGAGGTCCAGTCGGAGATCCGCGACAAGATCATCGACCAACGCTTTGCGGCCGCGGTGGGCAAAAAAATGAGGAAGCTCCGCGACGACTCGCACGTCTGGACCGTGTTCACCGGCGATCTGAAGAAGAAGGTCGCGGAGCGTCCGAATTCGGGGCAGGCCCGCTGACCCTGTGCGGTTCCAACCACGCGGCACGCGGGCTAGAATAGCGCCCTCGAGCCGGCGTCAGGTCGCCCCGCCGGGCGACCCGCCGGGCCCATTCCACGCGGCCCCCTCTCCCGCTAGGCGACCTCCGTATGCCGGCCTCGATCGAAGACGTCGCGAAGCTCGCCAAGGTTTCGATCAGCACCGTATCGCGCGTGCTCAACCGCCGGAACGTGGTGAACCCCAACACGCGTGAACGGGTGGAGAAGGCGATCCGCGAGCTCGGCTACCGGCCCAACGTGTTCGCCCGCGGGCTGATGCTCCGCAAGAGCAACATCATTGGCCTGGTGCTGCCCGACCTGCACGGCGAGTTCTATTCCGAGATCATCCGCGGCGCCAACGAGAAGACACGCCAGCTCGGCTACCACCTGATGGTCTCCGCGGCGATCGAGTCCGACGACAGCCACGACATCGTCTCGGCGGTCTCGAATCAGGGGATCGTCGACGGGCTGATCGCCATGGTGTCCGAAACCAACGCCGGCATCGCCGACGCGATCTCGACGATTGACGTCCCGCTGGTCGTCCTCGACGGCGACGTGCAGGGCGTCCGGCACGACTGCGTGGTGATCAACCAGAACGAGGGCGCCGCGGCGATGATGGCGCACCTCATCAAGATCCGACCCGGCAAGCCGATCATCTTCGTGGGCGGCAACGAGACCAACCTCGACACCATCGACCGCCTCCACGCCTACCGCTCGGCGGTCGAGCAGGCTGGCGGCGAGGTGAGCGCGGGCGACATCTTCCACCTCGACTACGACTACCAGACCGCCTTCGACCTGGGCGTCGAGATGGTCGGCAAGTGGGCCAAGCAGAACGCGAGCGTGTTCGCCGCCAACGACGAGATGGCCGCCGGCATCATCGACGCCGCCATCGACGCCGGGCTGAGCGTGCCGGCTCAGCTGCCGGTCGTTGGGTTCGACGACACCCGCATCGCCCAGCTGACCCGCCCGCGGCTGACAACCGTGCACGTCCCGATGGCGATCATGGGGGCCGCGGCGGTCGAGTTGCTGCTCCAGCGGATCGAGGACCCCAAGCGGCCGGCGACGAAGATCACGCTTCAGTCGGAGTTGATTGTCCGCGAGTCGTGCGGCGCCTCGCCGGCGTTGCACCAGCCGATCCTACGAGAGATCTCCTAGCGGGCCCCTCCTTCCTGCGGGCCCATTAGCGTGACTGACTCGCTCGCTCGCGCCCCAGGGCCACCCGCGGAACGGGCTTCCACTGCAACGCCGCCGCCGCCCGTTCGCCCATTGGGTGCCGGCGGAACAGGTCCCAGATCAGGCCCGACCGGGCGTTCTCGATCGCCAGCAGCATCGGGCCCGCGTCGATTGCAACGCCCCCCTCAAACGCCTTCCCGTAGTCGAGGTTGAAGCTGTCGGCCAGGCCGATGCCCCCCTGCTCGGGATCGTCCCACAGCCCGAGCTCGGGCCGGCCGACGCCGAGTTCGACAAACGCCCGCAGCGCCGCGACCGATTCCTGCGGCGTGAGCACGATCGCCGAGCCCGCGGCGTACGGCGCGATCGTCCCATCAAACATCCGCTCCTCGTCGCTCAAACAAGGCCGCTGCGACGGCACAATATAGGTCCGCCCGCCATCCGCCTTGTAGGCGTAGCAGGGGCTCTGCCCCCACCGCTCGTTGGAGAAGGTCCCGTACTGGTCGGCGTACGCGACGCAGTGGTCGCGGTGGGCGAGCGCCGCGCGGCGGCTGTTCTCTAGCCAGTCGACCCGGGGCTTGTCGAACCCAAACTCCGCCGGGTTGTCCGCGTCGTAGGCGCCGTAGTCGATCCAGCAATGCGTGAAGAAGTAGGTGAAGAGCGAACCGCTCCAAGAAACGACAAACGGATCGCCGTCCCCGTAAGAGCGGGTCTCGCGGTTGAGCTGGTAGTAGCTCTCCGGTGGCAGCCGGTAGAGCTGATTCGAGCCGCCGACCGCCAGCACGTAGGCCAGCCGCTCCTCGTCACTGGCGTTCCACCAGTGGTGCGTCATCAGCTGACCCGGCCCGTTGACGTCGTACGGAGGATCGGGCTTGAACGCCATCGAAAGGCGCCGACCGTCCTCGATCAGGTAGGCCCGCCAGTTGGTCTCGTCGGCGAGGCGAGCGACAATGTCGGCGACCTCGCCGCCGAAGAAGACGGCCGCCGGCGCGGCCCCGGCGAGGAACAGCGAGTGGTCGATGGTGCTGGTCTCGGGCCGGTGGCGTCCGATTGCGGGGCCGCCGCTATCGGGGTTCACGAAGTGCAGGAACACGCCCTGCCGGCGGTTGTCGTCGCGGTTGGCCAGCGACCGGAGGACGGTCAGCGCCCGCTGCTCGCCCTGCGCTCGCGTGATCCAGCCGCGGTTCACGCCGATCGGCAACGCCGACAGCTGGAAGCCGATGCCGGCCAGGCTCGCCTTGTCGCTGCCGGTGAAGTCGCGGGCCAGTTTGGCGGGCTCGCCGACTTCGTTCCACAGCAGGTTGAAGCAGCCCCGCTGCACGCGCTCGAGCAGGCGATGGTCGTCCGCAGAGAACTCGTAGCGCCGCGCGGCCTCGGTTGTGGCGGAGCGGAGCACATCGACCGCTGGCGCCTGGGCGACGGCGGACCGCTGCGGCAGCAGGCCCAACGCGGCGACCGCCAACACGGTCAGCGTTGTCGCCAACCCCGGCCGCTGATACCGGCGGCGCCGCGGGAGAGAAGACGGCCAGGTCATAGGTCTTTCCCTGATGAGTAGAATTCAGCTGTGGGTAGAAAAGGTTGCCCGCG